>NZ_JBSGIP010000062.1:0-23984 GCF_053605105.1 Nocardia sp. NPDC003963 | reverse complement strand
GCTGTCTTCGCTGAGTGCCACGGGGTCCGGCGCGGTCAGCGCCGGGTCGTCGGTGCTGTCCTGTATCGCGTCGACCATTTCGGCCTCGAGACTCGCGCCTTCGGCGCATGCGCTTCGAGGCCTGAACGGCGGGACGGGCCTCAACCCTTCGCGGTGTCTCGTAAGACTCGACTCACGCGGGTTGCGTCGGCATGCGGTGGTCGGGTCGGCATGCGAGCCGTCCGGGTCGGGGGTTCCTCGGTTCGCGTGCGCGCTTACTGTCGGATCATGCCGAGTTCTGCTGTCGCGGCTTCGGCCGCCGGGTTGTGTGAGTTCATCGACGGGTCTCCCTCGCCCTTCCATGTGTGTCGGACGATCGCCGAGGAGCTGGATGGGCAGGGGTTCGTTCGTCTCGACGAGACGCAGCCGTGGCCCGCTGCCGGGGGGCGGTACTACGTCGTGCGCGGGGGGTCCCTCGTCGCTTGGGCCGATCCGGACCAGGCCGGGCCGTTCCGGGTGGTGGGTGCGCATACCGACAGTCCGAATCTGCGGGTCAAACAGCATCCCGATCTGACGGTGGCGGGCTGGCAGCTGGTTCGGCTGGAGCCGTACGGCGGCGCGTGGCTGAACTCGTGGCTGGATCGTGAACTGGGGATCTCGGGCCGGCTGAGTGTGCGGGAGGGGACCGGGCTGGCCGAGCGGCTGGTGCGGATCGACGAACCGATTCTGCGGGTTCCGCAATTGGCCATCCATCTGTCCGAGGACCGGCGCGGGGTGACGCTGGATCCGCAGCGGCATGTGAACGCGATCTGGGGTGTGGGCAGCGAACCCGTCTCGTTCCTGGACTATGTGGCCGAGCACGCCGGGGTCGATCCGGGCGCCGTACTGGGCTGGGAACTCATGACCCACGATCTGGCTCCGAGCCGGGTGATCGGTGCCGGCCGGGATCTGATCAGCGCACCCCGCCTGGACAATCAGGGCACCTGCTACGCGGGTCTGCACGCGTTCCGCGCGGCGGTCGAGAACCCGGGCGCGGCTGTCCCGGTGTTCGCTGCTTTCGACCACGAGGAGGTCGGTAGCCAGTCCGATCGGGGCGCGCAGTCCGAGTTGCTGCCGACGGTTCTGGAGCGAATCGTGCTGGCCCGAGGTGGCGGCCGGGCCGATTTCCTGGCCGCGGTGGCGGGGTCGGTGTGCGCGTCCGGGGATATGGCCCACGCCACCCATCCGAACTATCCGGAGCGGCACGAACCCTCGCACGGGATCCGGATCAACGGCGGACCGGTGCTGAAGGTCAACCAGAATCTGCGCTATGCCACCGACGCCGTCGGCGCGGGGGCGTTCGCCCTGGCATGTGACCGGGCGGGGGTGCCGATGCAGCGGTATGTGCACCGCGCCGATCTGCCGTGCGGTTCCACCATCGGTCCGATGACCGCGGCCCGCACCGGTATGCCGACGGTGGACGTCGGTGCGCCGCAGCTGGCCATGCATTCGGCGCGGGAGCTGATGGGCGCGGCGGATATCACCGCCTACGCGGCGGCGCTGGCGGCCTTCCTCGCTCCGTAGGTCCGGGCCCGGTGGTTCGGGGCGAACCACCGGCCAGGGGATTTCCGGCGATGGGGCCGGTAATCGGTGCGGCGCAGGTGGACGTAGGATTCGTGCTGGATCAACTCTGTCGGGGCCCCGCCGTCGAGGCCCTCGTTCCGACCGAACCGCGGCATCGATGCCACCTGCCGCGACGCGGTGGGAGACCGGAGGGCCGGAGCCCGCGCGCGTCGGCGCGCCAACCTACGAAAGGATCCTGGTACCCCGTGACTGACCAGGTCGATACGGTCGCCACCGCCGCCACCACCCCGGATACGCCGCAGCCGTACGCCGAGCTCGGCCTCAAGGACGACGAATACGCCCGGATCAGGGATATTCTGGGGCGCCGGCCCACCGATGCCGAGCTCGCCATGTATTCGGTGATGTGGAGCGAGCACTGTTCCTACAAATCCTCGAAGGTGCATCTGCGCTACTTCGGTGAGACGACCACCGAGGAGATGCGTTCGGCCATGCTCGCCGGTATCGGCGAGAACGCCGGGGTGGTCGATATCGGCGACGGCTGGGCGGTCACCTTCAAGGTGGAGAGTCACAACCACCCGTCCTACGTCGAGCCTTATCAGGGTGCGGCCACCGGTGTCGGCGGGATCGTCCGCGACATCATGGCCATGGGCGCCCGTCCGATCGCGGTGATGGACCAGCTGCGTTTCGGTGCCGCCGATGCCCCCGACACTCGCCGGGTGCTGGACGGTGTGGTGCGCGGGGTCGGTGGTTACGGGAACTCCCTGGGTCTGCCCAATATCGGCGGCGAGACCGTCTTCGATGCGTCGTATCAGGGAAATCCACTGGTCAACGCGCTGTGTGCGGGAGTCATGCGGGTGGAGGACCTGCACCTGGCCTTCGCCTCCGGCGCCGGGAACAAGATCATCCTCTTCGGCGCGCGCACCGGGCTCGACGGTATCGGTGGCGTTTCCGTGCTCGCCTCGGACACCTTCTCCGGGGACGATTCCGGCACCGGACGCAAGAAGCTGCCGAGTGTCCAGGTGGGCGATCCGTTCACCGAGAAGGTCCTGATCGAATGCTGTCTGGAGCTCTACCACGCCGGTCTGGTCGTGGGTATCCAGGATCTCGGCGGTGCCGGGCTGTCCTGCGCGACTTCCGAACTCGCCGCCGCGGGGGACGGCGGTATGCGCATCGAACTCGACCGGGTACCGCTGCGGGCGGCCGATATGACCCCCGCGGAGGTCCTGTCGAGTGAATCGCAGGAGCGGATGTGCGCGGTGGTGACCCCCGAGAACGTGGACGCCTTCCTCGCGGTCTGCGCGAAATGGGATGTGCTCGCCACCGTGATCGGTGAGGTGACCGACGGTGAGCGGCTGGAGGTCACCTGGCACGGCGAGACCGTGGTGGATGTACCGCCGCGTACGGTCGCGCACGAGGGTCCCGTGTACGAGCGCCCGGTACAGCGGCCCGCCGACCAGGACGCGCTCAACGCCGACACCCCGGACAACCTGCCCCGGCCCAAAACCGCCGAGGAACTGCGCGAAACCCTGCTGAAGATGATCGCCAGCCCGCAGCTGTGCAGCCGCCGCTGGATCACCGAACAGTACGACCGCTACGTCCGCGGTAACACCGTGCTCGCCGAGCAGGCCGACGCCGGCATGATCCGCATCGACGAGGCGACCGGCCGCGGTATCGCGCTGGCCACCGACGCGTCCGGCCACTACACCAAGCTCGACCCGTACACCGGCGCGCGCCTGGCCCTGGCCGAGGCGTACCGCAATGTGGCCAGCACCGGGGCGACCCCGAAAGCGGTGACCAACTGCCTGAACTTCGGATCGCCGGAGGACCCCGGCGTGATGTGGCAGTTCCAGCAGGCCGTGCGCGGTCTGGCCGACGGTTGTGTCGAACTCGGTATCCCGGTGACCGGCGGCAACGTCAGCTTCTACAACCAGACCGGGGAGAACGCCATCCTCCCCACTCCGGTGGTCGGTGTGCTGGGTGTTATCGACGATGTCCACCGCCGCATCCCCACCGGGCTCGGTCTGGAGCCGGGGGAGACGCTGATCCTGCTCGGCGATACCCGCGACGAATTCGGCGGTTCGGTCTGGTCGCAGGTGGCGCACGGTCATCTGGGCGGGCTGCCCCCGCAGGTCGACTTCGCCCGCGAGAAACTGCTCGCCGATGTGCTCACCGCGGGTTCGCGCGACGGCATGATCAGTGCCGCCCACGATCTGTCCGAAGGTGGGCTGGCGCAGACCGTCGTCGAGGCCGCGCTGGCCGGTGAGACCGGCTGCCGGATCCTGTTGCCCGAGGACGCCGATCCGTTCGTCATGCTGTTCTCCGAATCGGCGGGCCGCGTACTGGTCGCGGTGCCGCGCTCGGAGGAGACCCGTTTCACCCGGATGTGCACCGCGCGGGAGCTGCCCTGGGTCCGTATCGGTGTGGTCGACCAGGGGTCGGATTCGGTCGAGATCCAGGGCCAGTTCTCGATCACCACGGCCGAACTGCGGGCCGCGCACGAGGGCACCCTGCCCGCCCTGTTCGGCGGCCACGCCTGACTCCCGGCCACGACTGGCGCGCCGGGGGTGACCCGGGCCACCCGCCGGCGCCGGTCGTGGCAGCCATACTGGACAAGTGCTGGAAACCGCCGATTCCGTGACCAGATGGCGGCGGCGGGGTGTCGCCGCGGTCCGGCGGACCGAACAGATCATCGACCTGAACTATGTGGGTCTGGTGGTGGCGACGGTTTTCTTCGCGCTGTCGCTCTCCCCGTCGCTGCTTCCGCGCGACTGGATGTTCCAGGGCCTGATCAGCGGGATCAACGCCGCCATCGGATACGGCGTGGGCTGTCTGCTGGAATGGCTGTTCCGCTTGTGGGTGCGGCCCCGGCTCACCCGGATCCCGTCCCCGCCCACCTGGACCCGGTACGCGCTGAAATCGGCCGTGTTGATCACGGCCGCGTTGAGCGCGGGCTACCTGCTGGTGCAGTCGGCGCATTGGCAGCGCGAGATCACCGCGCTGATGGGGATGGAGGGCACCACGACGCCCGCGTATCTGCGCACCGGCGGCCTCAGCGTCACGGTCGGGGTACTCGTGGTGGCCTGCTACCGCACCGCACGTGAACTCATCCTCTATCTGGCCCGCCAGTTGAACCGCTGGGTGAAGATCCCGCGCGAGCTGGCTCCCTCGGCCGGTTTCCTGGTGCTGGTCCTGCTGGTGGTGACACTGTTCAACGGGGTCGCCTCCCGTGCCTTCTTCGCCGCCGCCAACTCGGCGTTCAGCGTGCGCAACGACCACACCTCCGAATACGCCGTGCAACCCAGCCTTCCCGAACGCTCGGGCAGCCCGGAATCGCTGGCTCCCTGGGACACTCTCGGATTCGAGGGCCGCTGGTTCGTCTCGCACGGTCCCAGCGCCCAGCGCATCTCCTGGGTCACCGGCCGGCCCGCCGCGGAACCGATCCGCGCCTATGTCGGCCTGGAATCGGTCGAGGGCACCGAGATGAGCCAGGCCGATCTGGCGGTCGCCGAACTGGAGCGGACCGGTGCCTTCGATCGCGAGGCGCTGGTGGTGGTCACCACCACCGGTACCGGCTGGGTGAACTCCATGGCCGCCAACGCCATCGAATACCTGTACGGCGGCGATTCGGCGATCGTGGCCACCCAGTACTCGTATCTGCCCAGCGCACTGTCGTTCCTGGCCGACCGTGACAAGGTCGCTGCCTCGGGCCGGGAACTGTTCGACGCGGTGTACCGCCATCTGCTCACCCGGCCGGTCGAGAACCGGCCGAAGCTGCTCGTGTACGGAGAGAGTCTCGGCTCCCAGGGATCCGAGGGCGCGTTCGACGGGCTGGCCGATCTGCGCGAGAAGGTGGACGGCGCCCTGTGGGTGGGTCCGCCGAACTCCAACCGTCTCTGGCAGCAGTTCGTGAGCAGGCGTGACCCGGGATCGCTGGAGACCGAACCGGTCTACGCGGACGGCCTGGTGATCCGTTTCGCCGGCGACCGAGAGGATCTGGCCCGCCCCGGTGTGGAATGGCGGGCACCGCGGATCGCCTATCTGCAACACGCCTCCGACCCGATCGTCTGGTGGTCTCCGGATCTCCTCTTCTCCCAGCCGGATTGGTTGTCCGAACCGCGCGGGCCCGATGTCTCGCCGCGGATGCGCTGGGTACCACTGGTCACTTTCTGGCAGGTCAGCGCGGATCTCACCAATGCGCAGGGCGTCCGGGACGGACACGGCCACCGGTACGGCAGCCTGGTACTGGACGGCTGGGCGGCGGTGATCCGCCCGCCGGGCTGGAACCCCGAACTGGCCGAGCGGATCAGACTCGAGATCGAAGCATATGAAGCCTATGAGCGGATGGTGAAGTGAAAGCCCGGATACCGGTCGCGGTGGCCGCGCCGCTGCTCTGGAACAACTGGCTGCTGCCTCGTCTCGCGCTCGATCGGCGTGGCCGCACCGCGGCGAATATGGTCGCTGCCACCGGATACGCACTGGCCTTCGACGGCCGTCCGAACTGGATCTCCGGGCGCGGCCTCCGCTACGGCGTCGCTTGCGCGGGAGTTGTCGCCGCGGGTTGTGCGGCGGCACTGCTCGTACCGCCGGTGCGCCGGGCACTCGGCGACTCCGCGGATCGGGCCCCGGATGTGAGCACCGCGGAATGGGTCGCTGTCCATATTCCTCTCGGCACCGTCTACACCGAGGAACTGATCTTCCGGGGCACGCTGGACCCCCTGCTGGACAGGGAGTTCGGGTGCCGGGTGGGTGCGCTCGCCGGTGCTTCGGTCTTCGGGCTCTGGCATATTCACCCCGCCCGTGCCGCGGGCGACAACATCGTGGGGACCGTTGCGTTCACCGGTATTTCCGGCCTGCTCTTCGGCGCCCTCCGCCGGTACACGGGAAGTGCCACCGCGCCCGCGCTGCTGCACTGGGCGGTCAATGCCGGCGGTGCTGTGCTGTCCCGCCGCGGGGGCCGCTGAAACCACGGCCGGACGGGACCTCGCGTACGCGGAAAGCGTGGGGCCGGCCCCTTCGCGACGACTGCCGCCGCTGTCGAGAACGCCGCCACGCCTCGGCTTTCGCGAGCAGAACCGCGCTGTCGGCGCCGACTCCGGGCGCGATTGCCCCGATGATGACAGACTTCGCCGGTGAGATTGATCGACAGCGATGGATACGGTGTGGAACTCACCATTGCCGGATACCAGTTTCCGGACCATATCGATCCGCGAATCCGGTACAGCTGGCTGGTGATCGCCGGCACCGCGAACTGCCCCGAGGGAAACTGGTCTTTCCGCTGGCAGGCATTGAGTCTGGACGACACGGTCGATCTGGCCGATTGGCTACGCCGGATCGCCGCCGAGGCCGGACCTAGCGGTGCACCGATCGACGGGCCGGCCCGGCTGGCATTCACCGAACCGAATCTGGGTTTCACAGCCACTCGCGCCGGCGGTGAGATCGAGCTGGCGATCGGGTTGGATCTGGAGTTCTCCCCACCCTGGAACCGGCGGGCCACCGCGGGCTCACCCTTCGTCGTCACGGCCCGGCTCTCGCCGGCCGATATCGCCACCGCCGCCAAGGACCTCGGCGCCGAGGTGGACAGTTATCTGCCACCCGGGGGGCGCCCGCTCGGCCGTCCGAGATGAGCGGTGCGCGCCGGCCGTGCAGGCGGTGCCGTACCGGGTGATATCGCCCACGTTGCGCCGGGAGGCGCACGAGGCTTATGGCTCGTCGACCCCGCGGATCGCTCCGATGCCCCGGTAGGGCGCCTTCGCCGGACCGTCCCCTCACTGTTTCAGCAGGTGAAAGGGGGGTTAACTGGATATGACGGTTTGCTGGGCCGCTACGCAGCCGGTCCCCGCCCCCGGTGACAGGCCCCGATCCGGCGCTTGCTGCCGGAGTGCTGATCCGGTGACGCGCGAGCGCAACACACCCGTAGAATGTCGAGTGCCCCCACACCCGCCCTACCAGGGAGCGCACGGTGACCCACGCCGACCAACCGGCTGTCAGCAATCCCACCGCAACCGACGAGACCGAGAATCCGCCCCGCGAGGAATGCGGAGTCTTCGGAGTCTGGGCTCCCGGGGAGGACGTGGCCAAACTCACCTACTACGGCCTCTACGCCCTGCAACACCGCGGGCAGGAAGCCGCGGGCATCGCGGTCTCCGACGGCTCACAGGTCCTGGTCTTCAAGGACCTCGGACTGGTCAGCCAGGTGTTCGACGAGCAGACTCTGGCCGCCATGCCCGGCCACGTCGCCGTCGGCCACTGCCGCTACTCCACCACCGGAGCCACCACCTGGGAGAACGCCCAGCCGATCTTCCGCACCACCGCAGTCGGTTCCGGACTCGCACTCGGCCACAACGGCAATCTGGTCAATACCGCCGAACTGGCCGAACGGGCACGTGAACTGGGCCTGGTCGGCGGGCCCGGCCGCCCCGGAGCGGTCTCGGCGACCTCCGATTCCGATGTGATGACCGCGCTGCTGGCGCACGCCTCCGCGGATTCGAGTATCGAACAGGCCGCCATGGAGTTGCTGCCCACGGTCCGCGGCGCCTTCTGCCTGACCTTCATGGACGAGCACACTCTCTACGCCGCCCGCGATCCGCACGGCGTCCGCCCGCTGGTGCTGGGCCGGTTGGAACGTGGCTGGGTGGTCGCCAGCGAAACCGCCGCCCTCGATATCGTCGGCGCCTCCTTCGTCCGCGAGATCGAACCGGGTGAATTGCTCGCGATCGACGCCGACGGTGTGCGCTCCTCGCGCTTCGCCAATCCCGAACCCAAGGGCTGCGTTTTCGAGTACGTGTACCTGGCCCGCCCCGACAGCGCCATCTCGGGGCGCTCGATCCACGCCACCCGCGTCGATATCGGCCGCCGGCTCGCCGCCGAACACCCGATCGACGCCGACCTGGTCATCCCGGTCCCCGAATCCGGCACCCCCGCCGCGGTCGGCTACGCGCAGGGATCCGGCGTGCCCTACGGCCAGGGCCTGATGAAGAACGCCTACGTCGGCCGCACCTTCATCCAGCCCAGCCAGACCATCCGCCAACTCGGCATCAGGTTGAAGCTCAACCCGCTACGCGAAGTGATCCGTGGCAAACGCCTCATCGTGGTGGACGATTCGATCGTCCGAGGCAACACTCAGCGCGCGCTCATCCGGATGCTGCGCGAGGCCGGCGCCCTGGAAATCCATGTCCGGATCGCCTCCCCGCCGGTGAAATGGCCGTGCTTCTACGGTATCGATTTCGCCTCCCGGGCCGAACTGGTCGCCAACAACGCGGGTACCGACCCCGACGGCCTGCCCACGGACCCGGACGCGATGCACGACATGGTGGAGGGTGTACGCCGCTCCATCGGTGCGGACACCCTGGGCTACATCTCGATCGACGGTATGGTCGCCGCCACCGAGCAGCCCCGCACCCGCCTGTGCTGTGCCTGTTTCGACGGGGACTACCCGATCCCGCTGCCCACCGAGGCCGCGATCGGCAAGAACCTGCTGGAATTCGGCGGCCGCTCCCAGTCCCGGGTACTCACCGAGAACGCCAACGCGAGTGCCCTCAGCCGTCCCTGAGGGGAGCGGAGGCCCGCGGGTGCCGGCCGGTATCGACGAGGTCGGGTTCTCGGTATCGGCTGTGTGACGCACCGGTTCATCTGTGCCGGGCGTGGTCCGTACCCCGCGGCGAATCGATGTGAAGCCGGCTCGTGAGGGTGCCAAGCGTTCCTGCTCGTGTGGGTGAGGGCGTGCTCGGGTGAGTTGTGGTGGTATGCGTCGTCCCGGTCGCATCGGATCCGGTCCTGGGCTGTGTGTTCTTTGCGGTAGCCGAGTCGGCCGGCCGGCCTCCTGGGTGGTCGTGGTTGCGCGTTCCACGGAACTCACCTCTCCTCCGGATGGTCCACCTCAGTGGCGGGGCCCGCCCCGGTTCTGGAGCGACGTAGTGAAGGAGCGCAGCGACTGAGCGAAGGAGTGAAGAACCGGGGTTAATAGGGCCCCGCCCCCGCGGCGCCGGAGGCGCCGCAAAAATAAACACAGCCCGGCCCCCCGCTGTCGGAGGCGACGCCATAAACTCTGAGCAGGCAATTATCCGCGAATTCGGTTTGGAGCTTTCCCCGACAATGACTGAGCAGAACCCCACCGGTGCCGGTGCGTCCTATGCCGCAGCTGGAGTGGATATCGAGGCCGGTGACCGGGCTGTCGAGTTGTTCGCCCCGCTGGCGCGCAAGGCGAGCCGCCCCGAGGTGCAGGGCGGGATCGGTGGTTTCGCCGGATTGTTCGCGCTGAAGAAGAACTATCGGGAGCCGCTGCTGGCTTCGTCGACCGACGGGGTCGGGACGAAGATCGCGGTGGCGCAGGCGCTGGACAAGCACGACACCGTGGGTCTGGACCTGGTGGCGATGGTCGTCGATGATCTGGTGGTCTGTGGGGCCGAGCCGCTGTTCCTGCAGGACTACATCGCGGTCGGCAAGGTGGTGCCGGAGCGGGTGGCCGAGCTGGTGGCCGGTATCGCTGAGGGTTGTGTGCGTGCCGGGTGTGCGTTGCTCGGTGGTGAGACGGCCGAGCATCCGGGGATGATGGGTGCGCAGGATTACGATCTGTCGGCGACCGGGGTCGGGGTGGTCGAGGCCGATGATCTACTCGGGCCCGATCGGGTGCGTCCGGGGGATGTGGTGATCGCCATGGGTTCGTCGGGGTTGCATTCCAACGGCTACAGCCTGGCGCGCAAGGTGCTGCTGGAGATCGATCGGATGGCGCTGACGGGGCATGTGGAGGAGTTCGGCCGCACGCTCGGTGAGGAGTTGCTGGAGCCGACCCGGATCTATGCCAAGGATTGCCTGGCCTTGATCGCCGAGACCGATGTGCGGACCTTCTCGCATATCACCGGTGGCGGTCTGGCCGCGAACCTTGCCCGGGTGTTGCCCGCGGGGCTGGTGGCCGAACTCGATCGCGGGACCTGGAATCCGGCACCGGTTTTCAAGATGATCGCGCAGCGCGGCCGGGTGGAGCGGGTGGAGATGGAGAAGACGTTCAATATGGGCGTCGGAATGGTCGCCGTGGTGGCGCCCGAGGATGTCGATCGCGCGCTGGCGGTGCTGACCGCCCGCCATATCGAATGCTGGACGCTGGGCAGCGTGAAGAAAGCCAAGGACGCGGATGCCCCGCGTGCGGTTCTGCTGGGCGACCATCCGCGTTTCTGATCCGACGGATACCGCGACGGCCGGATCGTCTTCTGTGTGAAGACGATCCGGCCGTTGTATTTCCGCGGTGTGTTCCGGCGCATGATCGTATTCGTTCGCCGGTTGTACACCGGAGGTCGAATACCCACCCGGGTCGTATCCGGGCACGTGAGCCGCTGGCGCCGACTGAGCGGATAGGCGGGCCCGGTGGGCCACCTGCTCGTTCGGCGCCGGTGCCGTGATCGGATACTGCGCTCCGGACCGGGTCGCCGGTTCACGTCGTCCACCGCCGGGTTACTCAGCGGGAAACGGCGCGAACCGGCGTCAACGGCCAAAGGGGAGGCCCTACAGCCTCCCCCGAGCGTATGTATCCGGTCAGCGGCGCCAGTCGTCGTAATTGTCTTCGTCGTCCCATTTGGGCAACGAGTCGTCCGCGTCGTGCTCGTCCGAGAGGACACCACCACGATGGGCGTTGTCACTACCGGAAAGCTCGCGCTGAAGGCTCGAGAAGTCGGTCGACGGAGAGCTGTACTTCAGCTCCCGTGCAACCTTGGTCTGCTTTGCCTTAGCCCGGCCACGGCCCATGGCTGACCCCCTCGCGTCACAGCGGGGCGGCCTGGGGATTGGTGGCGGCCCCGTTCGAATTAATATCTTCCTGACAGACACTTTAGCGCGTGTCCGGCCGTCGCGCTTCCACGAGTCGGCTATCCGGCGGATCGACCGCCCGGTTTGCCGATGTTTCGCCGCTCAGTCGCCAGCCGTGACGGCACCGGGTATGGCGCGGATCACACCCACCCGGGTTCCGCCGCCCAGAACGGGCGGGGCCGCCAGGGCCGCCAGCTCATCCGACCAGGCGACACCCATACGCTGCAGGACTGCCATGGTCAGCGGGATTCTGGCGCGGTCGGCGCCGTCGTCGATCTTGTAGGCGAAGGCACGGCCGTCCGGTAGTGCTCCCGCGTGTACACCGTCGGCGCCGATCTTGCAGATCAGTTCCGGGACCGCGTTCATCGTCAGCAGATCGGGGCCGTTGGTGCCGGAGATCACCCAGGGATGCGCGCGCAGGGCGGTGGCGATCCGGCGTTCGGGTGTGCTGTCGGGAGCGGTGGCCAGGGTTGCGAAGGCGCGCGCCAGATTCGTGAGCGATACCGGGACGATGGGCAGCCCGCAGCCGTCGATGCCGAGATCGGTTTCCGGCTCACCGGTGATGTCGATGATCTGGGCCAGGATCGCCTGCTGTAGCGGATGAGTGGCTTCGGCGTAACCGGTGACCGGCCAGTCGTTCACCGCGCAGACCGCCAGCATGGCCGCGTGTTTGCCGGAGCAGTTCATATATCGCGCGGCGGGTTTCTCGCCGCGGTACAGCACCCCGGCCCGGGTCTGTTCGTCGCCGGGCAGATCGGGTGGGCAGATTAGATCGGCTTCGCCGAATCCGAAACGGTTCAGCAGGCGCTCGACCAGTTCGACGTGTCCGGGTTCACCGGTGTGCGAAGCGGTCGCGATGGCCAGCTCCGCATCGTCGACCGGCGTGAATCCGAGCTTCAGCAGGGTCAGCGCCTGCAGCGGTTTATTGGTGGATCGCGGGTAGATCGGCAGATGTACCGAGCCGGTTTCGAAGGTCGGCTCGCCGTCGGGTCCGAGGATCACCACCGAGCCCCGGTGCACGCATTCCCGGAATCCCGAGCGCACCACCTCGACCAGATCGACGCTCATCCGGTCGCCTCCTGTTCCGGGGCCGGCTCGTGCACCGCGGTGGCCGCGCGGCGTCCGGTGTGCCGGGCCACCTGTGCGCGGATCTCGTCGGAGACAGTGGGTTCGGCGGTGAGCAGGTATTCGAGCCGTTCGGGATCGCTACCGGTGAACACATCGCGGACGGTGATGCCGTGGTCGGGTACGTGAACGACCTCGACCGGGTCGCCGGCGCCCACCTCGCCTTCGGTGATGACCCGGAAATAGCACCCGGTGTTAGCCCGCAGCGTGAAGCGGCGCACCCACTGCCGTTCGCCGGCCCAGTGCCCGAAGGTGGCGCACGGTACCCGGGGCGCGCTGACCTCGAACAACGCGCTGCCCACGCGGCAGCGGGCGCCGAGTACCGCGTCGCTGAGCGGAAGGCCGGAGATCCGCAGGTTCTCCCCGAACCAGCCGGGATCGAGGGGACGTCCCAGTTCGGCCGACCACGTCCGCGCGTCCTCTTCGGCATAGCCGTACACCGCCTGATGAACGCCGCCGTGGTCGCGGGTGTTGCACACATGGTCGCCGTCGAGGCCGAGCCGCCCGGCCCGCACTCGTCCAGGTACCGGCCGTTTGTCGATGGCGCTGCGCCCGACCCGGCCCGGCACCTGCAGATCGGCGTGCACGACGCAGGCGGCGAGCACCCGGCCGGTGGCGCCGACCCGCATGACGTTCTCTTCTCGGCTCATCGTCGGGTACCGGTCAGCGGCCACGGAGCCGTTCGACGGCACGGCGGCCGGCCTGCGGGATATCGTCGGCGATCACCGAATCCGGGTCGATCGCCGCGGCCGTACTCCCCACGGTGAGCTGGGTGTCGGCGGGAATCGATCGTTTGACCAGAGCCAGGGCGATGGGGCCGAGCTCGTAGTGGTCGATCGTCGTACCGAGGACACCGACCGCGCGGCCGCCCGCGGTGATCGGTTCGCCCGGGGCGGGTCGTTCGTCGGCGGAACCGTCGAGGTGCAGCAGGACCAGACGCCGTGGGGGTTTGCCCAGGTTGTGTACCCGGGCAACGGTCTCCTGGCCGCGGTAGCAACCCTTGTCCAGGTGGACGGCTCCGTGCTCGGCCGGCCCGCCGATCCAGTTGACCTCGTGCGGAATGGTGCGGTCGTCGGTGTCGAGTCCGATCCGCGGCCGGACGGCGGCCACGCGCAGGGCCTCGTAGGCCCACGACCCGGCCGGCTCGGCACCGGCTCCGGTGAGTTCGCTCCAGCGTGACATGAGCTGGTCGCGCGGCAGGATCAGATCGAAGGAGTCGCCGGTCGGCCAGGGCATCCTGCGCAGGAATCCGCCGCCGGGTAGCGCGAGTGCCTCGTAGGTATCGGGCAGCCGGTCGATACCGAGCGCGCCGATCAGTGTCTGGGTGCGCGGGCCGATCAGGCCGAGTACCGCGTGATCGGCCGCCGCCGACGGCCGGGCATCGGCCCAGAACACCATTTTGGTGAGAAAGTCCAGCAATCCCGGACCCCGGTCGGCTTCGGTATCGATCCATACCGTCGCGTCCAGTTCGGTCAGGACGAAATGGTGCAGGACCCGGCCGTTGAGATCGAGGTCCAGATTCTCCGCGGAACGGCCTTCGCCCAGTTCGGCGATGTGCTGGCTGGTGATGGTGTGCAACCAGCTGAGCCGTTCGGCGCCGGTGATCGTGAGCACGAAACGGTGGGATCGATCCACGATCGCCACCCGCTCGACGGCAGCGCGTTGCTCGCCCAGCGGGTCACCGTAATGCCAGGGGACGGACTCGTCCGGCGAACCGGGCGGGGCCGCGACGGCTCCCGGTACAGCGAGGACAGGGCTGGGTGCGGCGAGCACGGACACGGCTTCCACTCTAGGAGCTGATCGCCTCCTCGCGCATCAGCGGGGGGTTGACCTGGCGATTCGGCCTACGACCGGTCGTCGCCGGAGCGTACGGGGACCAGTGGCAGCCATCGGCCGATCTCCGGGGCCCGGCTACCGGAGGCCTCCACCGTGCCCGCGGCGACGGCCGCCGCGAGATCTTGTAATCCGGTCGCCAGCAGCAGCCAGGTCCGCGGATCGGTCTCCACGACGTTGGGCGGTGTGCCGCGGGTGTGCCGGGGGCCTTCGATGCACTGCACCGCGACGAAGGGCGGGACCCGCACCTCGACCGAATGTCCGGGAGCGGCCGCGGCCAGCGCTCGCGCGGTCCCGCGGACCGCTGCGGCCAGCTCGGCCCGCTCCGGCGCCGGACGGGATTCGTCCAGCAGCCAATCCCGGATCGCCGTGACCGCGGCACGCACCACGCCCGGGTCGATATCCGTTCGTTGCGCCATTGCCCGACCATAGGCGTACCTCCGCGTTCGCTCCAGCCGTGCGCACTCGGCGTACCTCCGCGTTCGCTCCAGCCGTGCGCACTCGGCGTACCTCCGCGTTCGCTCCAGCCGTGCGCGCTCGGCGTACCTCCACATCCGCTACGGCCGTGCGCGCCCTGCGTACTTCCGAATTCGCTTCGGCATGCGTGTTCTGCGGATCTCCGTGTTCGCTTCGGTCATACCTGCGCCGCGTACTTTCGTAAGCGCTCCAGCCGTGCGTGGTGTGCCGATATCCCGCTCGAATCGCGCTACCGGATCAGCGGAATCGGCGTGATCCGAATAATGGTCCCCGAACGGTCACCGCGGTATCCGAATGCGGCATCCACGAGACATTGTCCGAGCTGCCCGGCTTTCTGTCCGCCATGGCGGGCGGTGTTGGCCTACGCTCGTGCGCATGGTGGATCGAGTTCTAGTAACACTCGACGGCGAGGTCCGCGACGCGGACCAGCCGTTGCTGTATGCCGACGATATCGGCGTCCTGCGGGGCGACGGGATTTTCGAAACGGCTCTGGTCCGCGGTGGCACGGTCTGCGCGCTCGATTTCCATCTCGCCCGGCTGCGCCGCTCCGCCAAGGCGCTCGATCTACCCGAACCCGATCTGGCGCGCTGGCGGAACGCTGTCGAAACCGCGGCCAAGGAGTGGGGTAGCGAAGAAGAGGGGGTCATGCGCCTGGTGCTGACCCGTGGGCGGGAGAGCGCGCTCGGCAGTCCCAAGGCGGGTCTGCGGTCGGGTGAGCTCTCCGAGGCGGTCCCGGTCCCCACGACTTTCGTCATGGTCACCGATCTGGCGGAGCGGGTGGCCGCGGCGAGAACCGAGGGTGTCGCGGTGGTCACGTTGACCCGGGGTATCTCGATCGACCTCGCCCAGGCGGCACCCTGGCAACTGCTGGGCGCGAAAACCCTTTCCTACGCGACCAATATGGCCGCACTGCGGTTCGCCGCGCGGATGGGTGCCGACGATGTCATCTTCACCAGTACCGAACATCGCGTACTGGAGGGGCCGCGGTCGACGGTGGTGATCGCCCGCGGCAAGCAATTGATCACTCCGCCGGCGAAGAACGGTGTGCTGCCGGGGGTCACCCAGCGGGCGTTGTACGCCGAGGCCGAACGCCGCGGTTACGACTGCCGCTACGAACCGTTGTTCACCGCCGACCTGTTCGATTGCGACAGCATCTGGATGCTCAGCAGTGTGACCCTCGCCGCACGCGTGAATTCGCTTGACGGCGTACGGATGTCGGCGTCGGAGTCCGCTTCGGAGATCATCGAGATGGTCGACCGGGGTATCGACCGGGCCGGGACCATCGCCGATTGGTGATCTCGCCCGCGTCCGGGTGACCGGGTCGAGTCGAATGTGACCGGAACCGTAGCCGGATCGTGTAGGTATCGCTCGGCATGTCGTGTCCGCCGACACATTGATCAGCCCTGGGTGGCGCGTAGTCTGTCTCTACGACACGTCGTAGTAACAGGAGGCCCGGTGTGGACGCCTTGGATGTCTCGCGATGGCAGTTCGGCATCACGACCGTCTACCACTTCTTGTTCGTACCGCTGACGATCGGACTGGCGCCGCTCGTCGCGGGAATGCAGACGGCCTGGGTCGTCACCGGCAAGGAGCACTGGTACCGGCTCACGAAATTCTTCGGGAAACTGTTCCTCATCAATTTCGCGCTCGGCGTCGCCACCGGAATCGTGCAGGAATTCCAGTTCGGGATGAACTGGAGCGAGTACTCGAGATTCGTCGGTGACGTCTTCGGCGCACCCCTGGCCCTGGAAGGCCTGGTCGCCTTCTTCATGGAGTCCACCTTCATCGGGCTCTGGATATTCGGCTGGTCCCGGCTGCCGAAACTCGTCCATCTGGCAACCATCTGGATGGTGGCGATCGGCGTCAATGCCTCCGCGTACTTCATCATCGCGGCCAATTCCTTCATGCAGCATCCGGTCGGTGCGCGGTACAACCCGGAGACCGGGCGGGCCGAATTGACCAGCATCGTCGAACTGCTCACCAACAACACCGCACTGGCCGCGTTCCCACATGTGGTGGCGGGATCGTTCCTCACCGCCGGTACCTTCGTCGCCGGGATCGCCGGCTGGTGGATGGTGCGCCGTGCCCGCAGCGGAGACGCCGACCAACTCGCCGAAGCCCGCACCATGTGGCGGCCGGCGGCGCGGGTCTCGCTGCTGGTGGTGGTGATCTCCGGAATCGCGCTGGTGTACACCGGCGATGTCCAGGGCAAGCTGATGTTCGAGCAGCAACCGATGAAGATGGCCTCGGCGGAATCACTGTGCCACACCGAGGTCGACCCGGATTTCTCGATCCTCACTGTCGGCACACACAACAACTGCGACAGCGTGACACATGTGCTCGAAGTGCCCTTCGTGCTGCCCTGGCTGGCCGAAGGCAAGTTCACCGGGGTGGAACTGGAGGGTGTCGTCGATCTCCAGCAGGCCTTCAACGAGAAGTTCGGACCCGGTGACTACCGGCCCAATCTCTTCGTCACCTACTGGTCGTTCCGCGCCATGATCGGCCTCGCCGCCGGATCCGCGCTGCTGGTGTTCGCCGGATTCTGGGTTACCCGGCGCGGCCGGGTACCCGGGCAGCGCTGGTTCTCCTGGTTGAGCCTGCTCGCCATCCCCACCCCGTTCCTGGCCAACGCGGCCGGCTGGGTGTTCACCGAGATGGGTCGTCAGCCCTGGGTCGTGGTGCCCAATCCGACCGGCGATCAGGATCTGCGGCTGATGGTGCAGCAGGGTGTATCCGACCACTCCGCGGCAACGGTGTGGATCTCGCTGATCACCTTCACCGTGGTCTACGGGTTGCTCGCCGTCGTCTGGTTCTACCTGATGCGGCGGTATGTGCTCGAGGGTCCGGAGCGGCCACCGGGTGAACCCACCGACGGGTCAGCGGAAAAACCTGCCGCCGAACAGCTTTCGTTCGCCTACTAGGAGCCGGGCATGGGACTGCAGGAATTCTGGTTCGTACTGATCGCGGTGCTCTTCACGGGGTACTTCGTCCTCGAGGGCTTCGATTTCGGAGTCGGCATGCTCATGCCGATCCTGGGCCGGGGATTCTCGTCCACCCGCGGTGAGCGCGGCCCGAACAGGGGTACGCAAGCTGCCTCTTCCGGGTCCGACGCGCTCACCGCGGACACTCGCCGCCGGGTGGTGCTCAACACCATCGGCCCGGTGTGGGACGGTAACGAAGTCTGGCTCATCACCGCCGGTGGTGCGTTGTTCGCCGCCTTTCCCGAGTGGTACGCGAGCATGTTCTCCGGTTTCTACTTCGCCCTGCTGCTGCTCCTGGTCGCGTTGATCCTGCGGGTCTGCGCGATCGAATACCGGGGCAAGATCGACGATCCGCGCTGGCGGGCCCGCTGCGATATCGGGATCGGGATCGGTTCCTGGGTACCCGCGCTGGCCTGGGGCTGGGTGTTCGCCAATATCGTGCGCGGGGTCCCGCTGGACGCGGACAAACAGTTCACCGGTGCCTTCGGTGAACTGTTCGGCCCGTACGCCCTGCTGGGCGGACTCACCACCGGGCTGCTCTTCGCCCTGCACGGTGCGGTGTTCCTGGCGCTCAAGACCGCCGGAGAGGTCCGCGACGACGCGCACCGTATCGCTCGGCTGCTGCTGGTGCCGACAGCGCTGGTGGTCGGCGGCTTCGGTCTGTGGACCCAACTCGCCTACGGGACCGGCTGGACCTGGATCCTGGTGGTGCTGGCGGTGTTCGGTCTGCTCGGTGGCGCGGCGGCACTGCTGGCCGGACGGGACGGCTGGTCCTTCGCCGGGACCGCGCTCACCGTGCTCGCCGCCTCCGCGTTGCTTTTCGGGGCACTGTTCCCGGATGTGCTGCCCTCCACCATCGACCCGGCGTTCAACCTGACCGTCGACAACGCTTCGTCTACCCCGTACACGCTGAAGGTGATGAGCTGGGCAGCGGTGATCGTGACACCGGTGGTGCTGGGATATCAGGCCTGGACCTACTGGGTGTTCCGCAAACGCATTAGTGTCGAGCACATCCCACCCGGAATCGGACTTACACCCCGCGTTGTGATCGAGGAGTGACCCCATGGCCCGCCCGCCCGTGGACCCACGCCTGTGGCGGTATGCGCGTTCGGCGCGACGCTATCTCGCACTGAGCGTTGCCCTTTCACTGGTGACCACGGTGAGCATCGCGGGTGCGGCGGTGCTGCTGGGACGGGTGCTGGCCGGGGTGATCACCGATCCCGCCCGCCGCTCGCTGGGTTCGTGGACCGCGGAACTGGTATTCCTCGCGGTCGCACTCGGCGGGCGGGTACTGGCCGCGTGGTGGCAGTCGCGCATCGCGCACCGGGCCGGCGCCCGGGTCGTCGCCGAACTCGAAGAGTCCGTCCTCGCCGCGGGTGCCGGACTCCCACCCCGGGAACTGGAGTCGAGGCGTACGGAACTCGCGGTCGTGGTGGGCAGCGGCCTCAACGGCCTGCGCGCCTACCTCACCGGGTACGTACCCGCGCTGCTGCTCGCGGTGCTCGTGCCACCGGTCGTCCTGGTGGTGATCGCGATCCACGATCTCACTTCGGCGGTCATCGTGGTGATCACGCTGCCGCTCATCCCGCTCTTCATGGTCCTCATCGGCCTGCTCACCGAAGGGCGCGCCGGGGAGACGCTGGCGGCCACCACCCGGCTCTCGGATCAACTCCTGGACCTGTTCGCCGGGATGCCCACCCTGCGTGCCCTCGGCCGGGAGACCGGGGCGCTGGTCGACACCCCCGGCCGGACGATGAGCGGCCGCGTCCGCGAACTGGGCGAAACACTGCACCGGCGCACCATGAGCGCGCTGCGGCTCGCCTTCCTGTCCTCGATGGTGCTCGAACTCCTGGCCACATTGTCGGTCGCGCTGATCGCGGTGGCGATCGGTATGCGGCTGGTGCACGGCGATATGAGCCTCTACGCCGGGATCGTGGCCCTGGTTCTCGCCCCGGAGGTGTACCTGCCGCTGCGCACGGTGGGCGAGCGTTTCCATGCCGCCCAGGACGGAATGGCCGCGGCGGATCGGGCTTTCGCGGTCCTGGACCCGGGGGCCGACGACGACGCGGGCCGGGAGCGGGTGAGCGTGGCAGCCGCCGAACGTCCGCGGGTCGCCGCCGTGGATCCGGGCCGGGATGCCCTCTCGCCCTTACGGTCCGATCCGGTGCCGGTGCCGGGGACCGCGAGCCGGACGGCCCGGACCGCTACGAGCCGAACGCAGCCGAATCCGGTACCCGCGGCGGGTCTGCGCGCCGACGACTCTCCGGGTGCGGGCGTGATCGAACTCCGTGACCTGACAGTCGATTCCAGGGACGGAGCCGCACCGGACGGCCTGCACGCCGTCTTCCGCCCGGGCGCCATCACCGCGCTGACCGGACCCAACGGTTGCGGGAAATCGACCGCGCTGCAGGCCGTTCTGGGGCTGATCGAACCCACCCGCGGATCGGTACTCGCCGACGGTGTCGATATCCGGGAGATTCCCGCCGAACAGTGGTGGTCGCGGCTGGCCTGGCTCCCGCAGCGGCCGGTACTCGTGCCCGGGACATTGCGGGACAATCTCGAACTGCTCGGCGCGACCGTGTCCGGGCCGTCGCGCCGGGGCGCGGCCCGGGTGCTCAGCGAACTGGACGCCGCCTGTGCCGTAACCGGTTTCGATGCCGTGCTCGAGGCCCTGCCGGCCGGATGGGATACCGTGGTCGGGTCCGGGGGGATCGGACTGTCCCTCGGCCAACGGCAGCGGCTCGCGCTGACCCGGGTACTGGCCGCGGACCGCCCGATCCTGTTGCTGGACGAACCGACCGCTCACCTGGATCCCGACAGCGAAGTCACGGTGGCCGCGGCACTCACCACACTGGCGCGTACCGGCGCGACGGTGGTCGTGGTCGCCCACCGTCCGGCCCTACTGTCCGCAGCCGACGATATCGTCGCGGTACCGACGACCTCCCCCCGAATATCGCGATGAGCTCTCGAACCGAAACCATTCGTCCGCCGCACTTCCGGGCCCGCGCGGGCCGCCGCTGGGCTCGCTTCCGGCTGCTGTCGCGCGATACCCGGCAGATGTGGGAACTGCTGGAGATCCCGCGCCGGCGGCTGGCGATCTCGATCGGCTGGGGTGTGCTGGCACTGGGCAGCGCGCTGGGACTGGCCGCGCTCGCCGCCTGGCTGATCGCCCGGGCCTGGCAGATGCCGCCGGTACTGGATCTCACTGTCGCTGTGGTGGCGGTGCGGGCGCTGGGTATCTCGCGTGGTGTCTGCCGGTACCTGGAACGCCTGGCCACCCATGATGTCGCCCTGCGCTCGATGACCGCGGCCCGCACCTCGGTGTACCGGGCGCTGGCCCGGGCTCCGCTGTGGCTGACGCGCCGGGCCGATATCCCGGATATCGCCCGGGGAGCCGGTAAACCCACCGCGCCCACCGCACCGGGTGGGCCCGGGGTACCGGGCCGGTTGCGCCGCGGCGATGTGTTGGTGCGGGTCGGTACCGATATCGACGATCTCGGCGCCGTAGTCGTCCGGACGTTCGTCCCTATCGCGGTCGCATCGGTGCTGGCGGTCGCGGCGGTCGCATTGCTGGCCTTCATCTCGGTACCGGCCGCGGCGGTGCTGGCCGCGGCGCTGGCGTTCGCCGGGATCGTCGCGCCCTGGCTCTCGGCCCGGGCCGCGGCGGCCGCCGAGCGTTCGGCGCGGGCGGATCGGGCCGAATTCGCCGCGCACGCGCTCACCGTGCTCGATCATGCCGCCGAACTGCGGGTCGCCGGAAAGCTCGTATCGGCGATGGGCACCGCGGCCGCCGCCAATCAGCGCGCGCTGGCCGCCGAGGACCGGGCCGCCGGCCGGAACGCCTGGGCCGCGGCCGCGATCCCACTCGCGACCGGAGTGACCGTGCTGGCCGCGCTGCTGATCGGGATCATCGTCTACGGCCCCGACGGTGGCGCGCCGGGCGCGATGACACCGATGGCGCTCACCGTTCTGGTCCTGCTGCCGCTGTCGACCTTCGAGGCGACCGGCCCGCTCCCGGCCGCCGCGCAGACTCTCACCGTCGCGCGGGCCGCGCTGCACCGCCTGCGTGCGGTATCCCCGGATCACCGTCCGGATCCGGTCGATCAGGACGACCGGATCCCGGCCCGCGGCGCCGAATCCGCGCCGGCCGATACCCGGCGGCGCTTCGGTACCGGCGGCTACCCGCATCCGTTCCCCTACGCCGACGGTCGCGCCGACGGAGTCGTGATCGGCTGGGTGGGCGACGGACAGTGGCAGATCCCGGAACGCCCGCAGGCACCGCGCGTGGTCGTGGTCGGACCCAGCGGCGCCGGTAAAACCACCCTTTTGATGGCCTGGGCCGGGCTTTTCGATCAGCCGGACGAGCAGGTGCGGTTCTTCGCCGAGGACGCCCATCTGTTCGGCACCAGCGTTCTGGAGAACCTGCGGGTCGCCCGCGGCGATCTCGACGCCGAAACCGCCGAGTCCGCGTTGCGCGCAGTCGGCCTGGGGGACTGGCTGGACGCGCTGCCCGACGGCGTGCACACCGACCTCCCCGGCGGTGCCGCCGCCGTCTCCGGAGGCCAGCGCCGCCGGATCCTGCTCGCCCGAGCGCTGGTCTCACCGGCCCGCGCGCTCCTGCTGGACGAACCGACCGAACATCTCGACGCCGAAAACGGTGCGCAACTCCTGCGCGCGCTGCTCGATATCGACAGCGGCCTGGTCGCCGCCGATCGCGATGTGGTAGTCGTCACACATCAGCTCCCGGCCGGGCACCGCGCCGGACTGGTGATCACCGTCGATGAATCCGGCCAGGTACGAGCCGCTTTCGCCGACGGCGTAACCACCCGTTACGCCCTCGACGAAATTCCGTTGCCGAGCACTGCGGGTGGTCGCTAAGTTCGGAGTTACACAAGGAAGGAGGTGATCCCAAGAATGGAAATTCTCAGGACGCGTGAGGTGGCTACCAGCTGACGCTGTAGCCGGCTGTCCCCTGGATTCCGATCGCTTCGGCGCTCAGCGAATCCACGGTAGCCACCCGGCCCCCGAGTCCCCGATCGGTCCGATCGGGATCGGCCGCGAAACCACCGGTGTTCACACCGGGGCCCGCGCCGATACGGCTCGGGGGTCGTTCTGTGTCCGGACCGGAAATCCCCGCCGGGACCGGGCCGCTCCCGGCGGTCGGCACTCTCGGCACGTGGTCTTCGGATCAGCCGATATAGCGCTGCAGCCGTGCGGAAAGACGCGGTTGCAGCGGGCCGTCGGCCACCACACGCTCTTCCACATAGGCCAGATCGCCGCCTTCGACGATCCCGTACAGGCGTTTGGCGCCACCCACGACGGCGCCGGTCTGACTACGGATCACCACATCGGTGGCCAGCTCCCAGGATGCCTGGGTCAAGGCGGTGCCGTAGAACAGTTCGACAATTCCGGTGCTGTGGGTCAGCAGCAATTCCAGAACCTCGTCGTTGCTGTCGACGCCGACCCGCCAGAACCCGCTCTCGCGCAGATCGGGCCCGCCGTAGCTCCCGTCGGATTCGACGAACCAGGAGCGCGAATCCCAGCTCAGATAGTCGCCGCCGTCGTGCGAGACCACGATCTGCTGTCCGAAGCGATAGTCCCCACGCTCGGGGTTGTTGCCCTCGCCCTCACCTCGCCAGACGCCGACCATCGGCAGCAGCGCCAACATGGCCGGATTCAGGTCCGGGCCGAGGCGCAGATTCGCCGTGTCCTCGGGAAGCGGGAGGTCCGGGAGTACCGGGATATTGCGGGCACCGGTAGCCTTGGCGCGCTCGGCCGCATCGGCCACCGCCTGATCGCCACTCAGCGATGACGGAGACTCGGTCGAACGGCCGTGACCGTTCTGCCCGTGGCTGTCGGCCGGAGGCTTTCCGTTGCTGTTGTCGCTCGCTCGCTCGGCCGGATCGGAACCTTCGCTCGCGAGATCACTCATGATTCGGTGAACAGCCGGTAGAAGACGTACAGACCGAACCATCCGATGAGGATCGATACGGCGATCAGCAGAATCTCGAAGAAGAGGACCACGCTGTAATTCTAGGCGCCGCCTTCGGCGTCGCGGGGTGGGGGCTGTGTTTATGGCGCCGCCTCCGGCGTCGCGGGTGGGGGCCGTGTTTATGGCGCCGCCTCCGGCGTCGCGGGTGGGGCCCTATTAACCCCGGTTCTTCACTCCGCCGCTCAGTCGCTTCGCTCCTTCGCTCTGTCGCTCCAGAACCGGGGCGGGCCCCACCTGCG
>NZ_JBSGIP010000061.1:0-24069 GCF_053605105.1 Nocardia sp. NPDC003963 | reverse complement strand
CCCGGGCGGGCGGGGCGACCGGGAGGTGTTGGGCTGTGTTTATCCGCCCCGCCTTCGGCGGGGCGGGGGCGGGGCCCTATCAACCCCGGTTCTTCACTCCGGCGCTCAGTCGCTGCGCTCCTTCGCTCTGTCGCTCCAGAACCGGGGCGGGCCCCGCCTGCTGAGGTGGACCGGCCGGGGTGGGTGGAAGGTGGGTGCTGGGGGTGGTTCGGGTGGGACGGGTCGGGCTCACCTGTCACTGCGAGTGCGCGACAGTCGGTGGCCTTCGGGCGGCGGGTTGCAAGCGGTCGGGCGCTGCGGGCGCTCGGGAACCAGAACGAAGGGGCCCGCCCAGTTTGGCAGCCATCCGGAAAGCGGACACTGCGGTGTGCATCGGCCGGTCCGGCGCACTGCGGCGGGCCGGGGGTCTACGACGAGGTCGCCGTTCACGACTTACTTCCAGGTCGAACGCGGCGCGATCTACCGGTCCGGCCGCGCGAACCGCGCTGCCCGGATGATCGACGAGAGCATCGAGCGGGGTGCCTCACCCGGCACCGCGGGTACTCGACGGTCACAGATCTCCGACGGCCGGTCTCGCGGAGCCGGCCGCTGCCTCGCTCGGGAACCGAACGGCCCCAACGACAATCGGGGACGAGGTGGAAGATCTACGCTGCGACGCACTCCGACCGGCCTGGATGGGCTCAGGTCACTGTAGGTGCTCAACGGTCGCCGAACCATGGACAGCCGACCGCACATCGCATGGGACAGGAAAGAAATTAAGGGGACCCCGCGCACCCGGCAGAGCCCGTTGACCCTTGCTGCCTTCCGGCCCTGGGGGAGTTCACAGGATGCGCGCCGCGCGGGATCCGTCGGCCAGTGTAGCGGCTACTCGCGAACCCCCGCCGCAGGGGGCGGTAACGCTCCCCCAGGACGGGTACCGGCGGGTCCCCGGCTCGCTACCATTCTTCTGAGTCGGCGGGGGATATTCCCTCACCACACGAGGGGATGGCGAGGATGACCAAGGACAATCCGCCGGAGCACGAGCGCGCGGAACAGACGAAGTGGTGGGAGACGCCGGGCGGTGGGGCCGGTGAACCGGGTCCGGGCGGCGGGGCGGGCGCGGATCCGACGATGGTGAACCCGAACGCGGCCGCGCAGTTCCCGAGCGATCAGAACCCGAATGCGGCACCGCCGTACGCGAGCGGCCGGCAGCAGTACCCGAGCGGGCAACAGCCCTACTCCAGCGGTCAGCAACAGCAGCAGTACCCGAGCGGTCAGCAATATCCCCCCGGCGGGCAACAGCAGTATTCGAGCGGCCAGCAGCATCATTCGAGCGGACAGCAGTACGCGGCTGGACAGCCGCCCTATCCTCCCGGTCCCGCCTGGCCGTCCGGGCAGCCCACGTTCCCCGGTCCCACCGGGTACGGGGCGGCCGCGGCCGCCCGGTCGCGGTCGAACAACAAAACCGCACTGATCATCGTGGGTGCCGTGGTTTTCGTGATCCTGCTCATCTGCGGGATCGGGGGTATCGCGCTGGTGAACTCCGAATCGGGCTCCGACCCGGTGGACGGCGACTACACCATGGAGAACGTCACCAACGCCTGCGACCTCGTCGATGCCTCGGTCCTGGACCAGTGGGCCACCGACCTGGACGAAACGTCCCATCAGGAGAACGCCCCGGAGAGCTACGGCGGCGGGTCGCTCAATTGCCAGGTGAACAACGAGGGCATCGATTCCAACAGTGCCCGCCTCGCCCTCGACGTCGCCTTCGACAGCAAATACGGCTCCTACGGCTATGCCGACTGGAAGAAATCCGATACCGCGACCACCGGCACCGACTACGCCTCCGGTGCGGTGACCGGGCTGGGCGACGAGGCCTACTACGCGTCCCAGGTCACCGATTACTCGTCCTTCCAGACCCTGGACTACACGGTCGCGGCCAAGGCCGGTAACGCCTCGGTGAAGGTGAATCTGTACATCACCTATGACGGCACCGTGGACCGGTCCACGGTGGACCGGATCTGCCGGGACCAGGTGAGCAGAGTCCTGGACGAACTACGCAAATAGCGGCCGCCCGACCGCCGTGAGTACAGAATCCGCCGGTGGGATGGACCCACCGGCGGATTCGGCTGCGGAGGATGCGGGATTCGAACCCGCGAGGGCTGTTAACCCAACCCGCGTTCCAGGCGAGCGCCATAGGCCACTAGGCGAATCCTCCGCCGAGCAGCATACCTGCTGGCCCGCCGCATCGTGAAAACGCCCGCTCATCCCCGTCCGGCAGCGGGCCCGGGACCGGCGGCGGGGCAGGATTCATAGCACGAATACCGTTACCCTGCAAGATATCCAGCAGTTTGCCGCGCTGATCACCCAATTGTGACGGCCGTCGCGCCTGCTCGCGCCGACGGTGCCATGATGGGCGCCGTGGATCCCCAGGTGATCGAAGTCGTTCAGAGTTCCCCGGCTTGGTGGCAGTCGTGGCTGCCGCTGCTCGGTTCGCTCGTCCTCGGCGGGGTGGCCGTGATCGCGGTGCTGGTCAACAACCGGACGAACCGGGACGCGGTCATCGCTGCCGACGAGCGCGCTCAACGTACGCTGGCCGCGGCGGCCCAGCAACAGAACGACAGTGCGAAACGCCAGGTCGATACGACCCGGCTGCAGCTCGACGCCGCCCATCATCAGGTGGAATCCGCGCATGCGGTGGCCCTCGGGCAGGCCGGTGAGAACTGGCGCCGCGGCACCGTGGTAGCCACGATCGCCGATTCACTGGGCATGTCGGGCCGGCTCTGTCAGGCACTGCGCCGGGACGAGGAGTGGACCGATGAGCTCATCGGTGATCTGATCCACGATCTCGAGGACGGTTCGGAACGAGCCAATGTGCTTCGCCTGGTGGGTTCGGATCAGCACTACAAGCAGTGGCGGCGGCTGGCCGATACGCTCTCCGACGCACTGCTGGCCGCGCTCACGCTGCAGCGCAAGAAGCTGCAGGATGCCCCGGCCGAGGAGATCCGCGCGGCACGCGACCACAAGAACCAGCTGCTCGGCGAGGTCCGCGCGGCCGAGCGCGAACTCATCGGCGCCACCCGCGAAGAGCTGGAGATCGACCCGAACTGACGAACCGCCCGGTATACCCGCTCAGCCGGCCCGCCGGATATCCCGCAGTGCGGCCCGCAGGTGACCGGCATAAACGTCCGGATCGGGTAGGACCGCGGAATCGGCGTGCAGCGACAGCGTGACCGTCTCACCCAGACCGTGGATGCCGTGGGTGATATGCATCACTGCGCCGAGAGCCGGGAAGCCGCCGGTGAAGCGGACGGGGGCCCCGCCGAAGATCAGATCCGCCGGACCGCGGTTCACACTGGAGACCACAGTCTGACCGGTGATCTCCGCGGGAACGGTATCGATCGGATAGTTCCGGACGTCCCGCCGCAGCAACACCGGCGGCAGTACCGCGGTCACCGCGTCCTGCGCGTCCAGGAGTGGATGCCGCGCCCGTATCCGCCGGGCGGCGAGATCCGCCGCGATCGCCGCGGCGCGCCGCACCGGATCGTTCTCCCCGATCGCCAGATCCACGCCGAGGCTGCGGTAGTTGTTGCGCACGCCGGGCCGCGGCGGTACCGCCATCGGCACTTGAGCACCCATCCGGGTGACCTCGTCACCGCGGCCACGCAGATAGCGTTCCAGTGCGAAGGAGACGGCCGTCAGGCCCACCACGGTGACGCTGCGGCCGGGCAGCCGGAAATCCCGCGCGGGGAACACCAGCATCCGCACCACACGACCCGCGATCTCGTCCGGCAGATTGAGCGGACCGGGCGGATATCCGGGCGCGGCCGGCGGGACCTTTCCCGCCGCGGTCAGCTCCGCGAGCTCGGTCCGGGCCCGCCCGGCGGCGAGCCCGCGTCGTAAGGTTCGCGCCATATCCGGCGGCAGCGCCAGGCCTCCGCGCAGCGCGCGCAGCGCGATCCGGGATCGCGGCACGGTCCGCGCGGCCGGTGCGATCGTGGGATCCGGGTCGCCGGTGAACAGGGCACGCGCGATCCGGGACGCGCCACGGCCGTCCACCAGTGCGTGCGATATCTGCAGGACCACCACGGTCACCAGCGCATCGGATACCGGACTGTCCCGGATACCGCGGAAGAGATGCAACCGCCAGGGCGATTCCGCCGCGTCCACCCCGGTGCCCAGCAGTGGGCCGAGGGCTTCGAGCAGGCCCGGCCAGTCCGGCCGATCGAGCCGGTGCGTCACGATCCGCCCGGGATGCGGCGCGGCCGGCGCCCATACCGGATACGAAAGGCCGGTGGGGTCGGCAGACAATCGAACGCACAGTTCGGGGATCACGGCGCACCGCTGCGCGATCGCGTCGCGCAGGCGTTCGGTTTCCCAATCGGATTCCGCGAAGCAGTAGAGGAGGAACTGGTCGTTGCGGGTTCGCCGCGACAGCCAGTACATGGTCGCGTCCGGTGGTGCCAGCGGGATCACCGGCCGACCCTAATGGATGCTGCCGAGCCGAACTCATCCGCAGTGTGCGCGCACCCGGCCGCAGCAAACGCCGCGGCACGCAGGACGCACGCGGCCGGAGCGGAGGCGGAGGTACGCAGAGCGCGCACGGCCGGAGCGGAGGCGAAGGAACGCAGAGCGCGCACGGCCGGAGCGGAGGCGAAGGAACGTAGAGCGCGCACGGCCGGAGCGGAGGCGAAGGAACGCGTGGTGTCGCGATTGCTCGCACAGGCAAAGGCCCCGGGCCGAACCGACCCGGGGCCACCTTGCCTGATATCGGGAAAACCGTCAGGCGCCGCGGACATCTCCCGCCGACACTCCGGACAGGAACTCGGCCCAGTCGCCCGGCGCAAAGGCCAGGACCGGCCCGCGTCCGTGATCCTTCGTATCACGGACCGCCACGTTGCCGTCTACGAGAAATGCGACCTCCACGCAGTTCCCGTCCGGGCCGCTGTATGAACTCTTCCGCCACACAGCACCCGTCATATCCACCTTCACGGCACTGCACTCCTTCGCTGCGTCGATAATGATATTCGATTCCTGCATAGTTCCTGACTAGCTGGTATCCGGTGAGGACACCGAATACACCGATGCACGCGCAGTAGCGAGCAAATATCCGGATTGCCAGGATCGGACTCGCACTTCCGCGAACACATCTGACGCGGTGACCAAAACCCCTAGTAAGGGGACCCCGCACCCGGAACAATAGCAGGTTCACACCGGATTTGCCGCTATCTTGCCAACTGGGACAACGCTTTTGCCAATCCTGCTAAGATGCCCTATTGCTGCGTAATTGCAGACTTATAAGGACGATTTTGCTCAAAAAACGCGCACGCTCACTAATAGCCGAAAGTGATTGTTATGTGATCGCCTCTAAAACTTTTGTCAATACCCCTACCGCAACGGCGATCGTGCCGCGGCGGGATGATGACGTCATGCCCGAACGCGATCGAGACGAGCTGGGGCGAGCCGCCAACGCCAGGCCCCGGGACCGACTGGGGCGCCCGCTGCCGCCGGGCGAACCCGGCGTACCGCGAATACCCGACGACCTGGACCTCGAACCCGCCGAAGCCCTCACCTACGCCCAGCAACTGCTGGACCAGGGGCTCGCCTTCAACGCGCACGAAGTACTGGAGTCGGTCTGGAAGAACGGCCCGAACGCCGAACGCATGTTATGGCAAGGTCTCGCGCAGTACGCAGTCGGCCTCACCCATATCCAACGCGGTAACCCCAAAGGCGCGCGCACGCTGCTCGTACGCGCCGTGCAGCGGCTGCGGACCTTCGATCCGGCCGCCGCCGGATACACGGCGGACGAACTCCCCTACGACCTCGACGGCCCCGGTCTGATCGCCCATGCCGAAACCCTGCTGGCCGAGCTCACCGGACCGGCCGGATCCGGATCGGATACCGACGACGGCGCGCGAACCGAGCCACCGGAGATCGCCGTGTCCGCACTCATGCCCCGGCTGCGCCGCGGCCTACCATGAGCCGGATGCCGCCGACACCTTCCACGTCCCCGGCCGGCCGGTACGCGCCCAGCCCGTCGGGAGACCTGCACCTGGGCAATCTGCGCACCGCGCTGCTGGCCTGGCTCTTCGCCCGCGGCAGCGGGCGCCGGTTCGTGCTGCGCGTCGACGACCTGGACCGGGTACGCCCCGGCGCCGAGCAACGCCAACTCGCCGACCTCGCCGCCATCGGTCTGGACTGGGACGGGCCGGTGACCCGTCAAACCGACCGCCTCGGCCACTACGCCGCGGCGGTGGAGCGGCTCACCGACGCCGGACTGACCTACGAATGTTTCTGCACCAGAAGGGAAATTCAGCAGGCCGCCGCCGCACCACACGGACCGCAGGGCGCCTATCCCGGCACCTGCCGCGAACTCACCCCCGCCGAACGCGCGCGACGCCGCGCCGCCGGGAGACCCGCGGCCCTGCGATTGCGTTCGACTCGTACGGATTTCGAGATCACCGATCGCCTGCACGGCCGGTACCGGGGTCCGGTCGACGATCTGGTACTGCGCCGCGGCGACGGAATCCCCGCCTACAACCTGACGGTCGTGGTCGACGATGCCGAACACGGGGTGGACCAGGTGGTTCGCGGTGACGATCTGCTCCCGTCCACTCCCCGGCAGGCCTACCTGGCCACCCTGCTCGATCTCCCGGTGCCCGAATACGCGCATGTTCCGCTGGTACTCAATACCGAGGGCAAGCGGCTCGCCAAACGCGACGGCGCGGTCACCCTGGCCGATCGGCTGGCCCACGGCGACACCGTGGAGCAGGTGGTGGGACTCCTGGCCGGCTCGCTCGGCCGCACGGGCCGCGGCCCCGGTGAACTGCTCGCCGGTTTCGACCCCGACCGGCTCCCCCGCGAACCCTGGGTGCTCGATCCCGGCAGCTTGGTGGTCTCGGGCCGCTATCCGTAACCTGGCCTGCGACCAGGTCTTCGGATTCGAGTTCAGGCAGGCGAGATGACCAGTGGCGGGTACGACCCCAGCAACCACCCCCAGGGCGGGCAGCCGTACGGGCAGCCCCCGCAGTATCCGCCGCCCGGGCAGTACATTCCGCAGCAGGAGCAGTACCCCCCGCAGCCCGATCCGTACGCTCCGCAGGCCCAGCCCTACCACCAGCAGGGTGTACCGGCACAGCCCTACGGGCAGCAGCAGGCCCCACCCGCCGCCGAGCCGGCCCCCCGCTACCAGCAGACGGTATTCCCGCAGGCGCAGTACGGGGGTCAGCAGTACGGGCAGTACCAGCCCACGTTCGGTGTACCGGGCAATCTGTGGCCGCGTTTCGCCGCCCGGCTGATCGACAACCTCATCATCGCGCTCCCGCTCGCGCTGCTGCTGAATTTCGTACTCATGCCGAATCTGACCGGCCTCACCGGACCTTCGGTCAGCTACGCGATCATCTTCGCGGTCACCCTCGTGTACTACGTACTGATGGAGTGGAAGACCGGCGCCACCCTGGGCAAGAAGATCCTCGGCCTCAAGGTCGTGGCACCGGACGGGGCGCCTACCGTCCCCCCGCTCGTCTCGCTGAAACGCAATATCTATCTGGCGGTTCTGATCGTGCCCTGCCTGGGCTGGGTGGGCGGGGCCGCTCTCATGCTCTACATGGCCGCGACCCTGGACAAGAACCCGAACAGGCAGGGCTGGCACGACAAACTCGCGGGCGGCACCCAGGTCGTCACAGCCTGAGCCCCGCCGGCCGGGTCAGGCGCCGGCGACACCCGCGACGATCATCACCACGAACCAGAGCAGCCCCAGCACGATGAGACCCACCCCGATCCAGATCCCGGCGAGCGCCATCCCGCGCCCCTCCTGACCGCTGTCCTTGATCTGGTTGAGCGAGATCGCGCCGAGGATGATCCCGACGATCGAGGTGGCACCACAGGTCACGAAACCGGCCAGCGACGTGACCAGTGAGGCGATGGCCAGGCCGTTGGTACCGCGATTGGCCGGGTAGCCGTAGGGCTGGTAGTTCGCCGGATAGCCGGCTCCTGCCGCGCCGTAGGGCGAATGGGGCGGTGTCGCCGGGTAGGGAGTGGCCGGGGGCGGAGTCCCGTAGGACGGTTGCGCGGGCGGCGGTGTGGGACCGGCTGCCGGAGTGGAAGGGTACTGCGGTGCCGACGGATAGCTGGACGGTCCGGACGGGTGCTGCGCGGCAGCGGGGTCCGATGAGACGCCCGACCCCCCGTACTGTTTCCACCACTCGTCGGATTCACCGGGATTCGTCATGAGTACAGCCTATTCGAGAGTTTGATTTGATAGTCGGGTGGAAGATTCGATAGAAACCCCCTTACCCGGCCGGTCTGGACACCCCGCGCCCGCACATGCGGCGTTCGCACCGGTGGCGCGGGGGTACTACACACCGATCGTCGCACTGTTCACCGCAACACTGATCATCTCCAACATCTGCGCGACCAAGGGGGTGCAGTTCTTCTCCGGCAGTTCGCTGACCCTCGGACCACTGGAGATCCTGCCGATAACCACCGATGCCGCGTTCTTCCTGTTCCCCCTCGCCTACATCATCGGTGACGTCCTCAGCGAGGTCTACGGATTCCGTGCCACCCGGCACGCTGTCTTCTATGGTTTCGCCGCACTGCTGCTCACCGTTATCTGTTTCGCCGTAGCGATCCGATTGCCCGCGGCAGTGTTCTACGAGAACCAGGATGCCTTCCGGACCGTCATCGGCACCACACCGCAACTGGTGCTGGCCGGACTCGCCGGTTATGTGGTCGGCCAGCTGCTCAACTCCGCGACCCTCGTACTGATCAAGGAACGGACTCGGGAGAAGTATCTGTGGGCCCGGCTCATCGGCTCGACGGTGGTCGGCGAACTCGCCGATACGCTCATCTTCTGTTCGATCGCGGCGACAGCGATCGGGATCGACAGCTGGGGCCAGTTCTTCAACTATGTGATCGTCGGGTTCCTGTGGAAGACCCTGTGCGAGATCCTGGTCATGCCGGTGACCTACCGGGTGATCGCGTGGCTGAAGAAACACGAACCGACCTACGCACCGAGCACGGCCGCCCCGCTGCGCTCCTGACCGGGACCGTTGTCCTCGGTCTCCGTGCCGGGGACAACGGATGACCCACGCTCAGGGGGTTTTGATCCTGCCTTGCCAGCGCCCGAGCGCCTCGGCACGGAACTCGTCGAAGTACCCACCGTCGATACTGGCCCGGATACGGTCCACCAGCCGGATGGTGAACCGTTCGTTGTGGATCGTGCACAGTGTCGAGGCCAGCATCTCCTTGGCCTTGAACAGGTGGTGGATATAGGCGCGGGTGTAGTTCGCGCAGGTGTAGCAGTCGCAGGTCTCGTCGATCGGGGTGAAATCCCGTTTGAACCGGAGGGTGTCGATATTGAACCGGCCGGCCTCCACATAGATCCCGCCGTTGCGCCCCACCCGGGACGGGTTCACGCAGTCGAAGGTGTCCGCGCCCGCCTCGATCGCGGCGAACATATCCTCGGGTTCGCTGATCCCGAGCATATGCCGGGGCTTGTCCTCCGGTAGTTCGTCGCAGCACCAGCCGACGATCGTGCCGAGCGCGTGTTTCTCCAGCGCACCGCCGATTCCGTACCCGTCGAAACCGGTGCCCCCCGCACCTCGGATCTCGGCCAGCTCCCGGGAAGCTTTGCGCCGCAGATCTTCGTACTGCGCGCCCTGGACGACGGCGAACAACGCCTGGTACGGCCGGTGCGCGCGCTCGGCGGTCAGCCGCTCGTGCTCATCGATGCACCGCTGTGCCCACGCGTGCGTGCGCTGAACCGATTTCTCCTGGTAGCCGCGCGTGTTCATCAAGGTGGTGAGTTCGTCGAACGCGAACATGATGTCGGCGCCCAGCTGATGCTGGATACCCATCGAGACCTCAGGTGTGAAACGGTGCCTCGACCCGTTCAGATGCGATCGGAAGGTCACTCCGTCGTCGTCCACGGTGGCCAGGCGCTCCTTACCCTTGGCGATGACGTCGTCGCTGCGCACATCGACGGTCTCCATGGCCAGGACCTTCTTGAACCCCACACCCAGCGACATCACCTGGAAACCGCCGCTGTCGGTGAAGGTCGGACCGGGCCAGTTCATGAAGGCCGCCAGGCCACCGGCCTCGTCGACGATATCCGGGCCGGGCTGCAGGTACAGGTGGTAGGCGTTGGCCAGTAGCGCCTGCGCCCCCAACTCCTTCATCGCCTCCGGGAGGACCGCCTTCACGGTCGCCTTGGTCCCCACCGGGACGAACGCGGGGGTCGCGACGGTTCCGTGCGGGGTCCGCAGCACACCGGTGCGGCCGTGCCGCCCCTCGAGGCGGGTACCGACACTGAACGAGAAACCGACGCCATCCGACACGGCCGACATCCTCTCAGGCAGTATCCATCGGGCATGAGCGAGGGCCCCGCGATCGGCACACCAACCGACGCGGAGACCGGAGCGCAGGCGGAGGTATCGCACCACCTCCTCCGGGCCCGACTCGCTCGGGCCGGTTCAGGCTTCGACCGCGGCCGCCGCGAACTGCGCGTTGTAGAGGCGGTAGTACGCGCCCTGCTGCTCGAGGAGATTCTCGTGTGTTCCGGTCTCCACGATCCGGCCCGCCTCCATCACCACGATCAGGTCGGCGTCGCGGATAGTCGACAACCGGTGCGCGATGACGAAGCTCGTGCGGTCGCGGCGCAGTTCCGCGGTGGCCTGCTGGACCAGCAGTTCGGTGCGGGTATCGACCGAGCTCGTGGCTTCGTCCAGCACCAGGATCGCCGGTTTGGACAGGAAGGCGCGGGCGATGGTGATCAGCTGTTTCTCACCGGCACTGACGCCGGTTCCTTCTTCGTCGATCACCGTGTCGTAGCCGTCCGGCAGCGCGTGCACGAAGCGGTCCACGTAGGCAGCGCGCGCGGCGGCGAGGATATCGTCGTCGCTCGCGCTCGGATCGCCGTAGGAGATGTTCTCCCGGATGGTGCCCTTGAAAAGCCAGGTGTCCTGTAGCACCATCCCGATCCGCGAACGCAGCTGTTCCCGGCTCAGCGCGGTGATATCGATACCGTCGATGGTGATGGCGCCGGAGTCGAGTTCGTAGAACCGCAGCAGCAGGTTCACCAGGGTCGTCTTGCCCGCACCGGTCGGTCCGACGATCGCGACCACATGCCCCGGTTCGGCGACCAGCGAGAGATGCTCGATGATCGGCGTCTCCGGTTCGTACCGGAAGGACACATCGGCGAATTCGACCCGGCCGCGTTCGGGCGGGCGGACAATCTCCTTCGCCGGATCCGAGCTCTGTTCGGGGGCGTCGAGGATCTCGAAGATCCGCTCCGCCGAGGCGACGCCCGACTGCAACAGGTTGGCCATCGCGCCGATCTGGGTCAGCGGCTGGCTGAACTGCCGTGAGTACTGGATGAACGCCTGCACCTCACCCAGCGACAGCTGGCCCGAGGCCACCCGCAGCCCGCCGATCAGCGCGACCAGCACATAGTTCACGTTCCCGAGGAACATCGACGAGGGCATGATCAGCCCGGAGATGAACTGGGCCTTGAAACTGGATTCGAACAGATGATCGTTGCGCTCGTCGAACTCGGCGCCGACCTGTTTGCTACGGCCGAACGCGGTGACGACCTCGTGCCCGGTGTAGGCCTCCTCGACCTGGGCGTTCACCAGACCGGTGTACTTCCACTGGTCGACGAAATGCGGTTTGGACCGTTTGGCGATCTGCGCGGTCACCACGATCACCGCGGGCACCGTCAGCAGCGCGACCAAGGCCAGCAGCCAGGAGATCCAGAACATCATCCCGAGAATGCCGATCACCGACAGCACCGAGATGAGCAACTGGCTCATCGTCTGCTGCAGGCTCTGCGACACATTGTCCACATCGTTGGTGACCCGGCTGAGCACATCCCCGCGGGGCGCGGAATCGAAATAGCTCAGCGGCAGCCGGTGGATCTTGTCCTCGACATCGGAACGCAGCCGCTTGATGACGCGGTTGATCACATCGTTGAGCAGGAAGGCCTGCAACCAGCCGAACAGGGCCGCGCCCAGGTAGAGCACGAGCACTATGGTCAGCACCCGGCCGACCTGGTCGAAGTCGATACCGGCACCGGGTACGACATTCATCCCGGACAGCATGTCGGCCATGGTGTCCTGGCCCTGGGCGCGCAGCCAGTCGATCGCCTCCGCTTTGCTCTTGTCCGCGGGCAGTTGCCGGCCGACCACACCGTCGAAGATGAGGTTCGTGGCCTGGCCGAGCAGGTACGGACCCGCGATGTTCAGCACCACCGACACGATGCCCAGCCCGATGATCACGCCCACCAGCACCCGCTCCGGGGCCAGCCGTCCCACCAGCCGTTTCAACGACGGCTTGAAGGATTTCGGTTTGGCATCCGGCGCTCCCGTAGGCGTACCCGGCCTCATCGAACCTCCTCCGAAACGAATACACGCGACCCGCGAAGATCGCAGCCGAGGTGGCGGAACCGCCCGAAGGCGCCTCCCTGTATGCGAGTACATGCGGTCCGGCGGAGGCCGTAGCGAAGGCGGAGGGATCGCCTCATCGGGCTTCCTCCACACTCAGCTGGGACTCGACGATCTCCTGGTACTCCGCGCAATCGCGCAGTAGTTCCTCGTGCGTGCCGATCCCCGCCATCTCACCGTCTTCGAGGACCACGATCTGATCGGCGTCGCGAATGGTGGTGATCCGCTGGGCCACGATGATCACCGCCGCGTCCCGGGTCGCCGGGCGCAGCGCCGCGCGCAACCGGGCATCGGTGGCCACATCCAAGGCGGAGAAGGAATCGTCGAACAGGTAGATCCGAGGTTGCCGGACCAGCGCCCGCGCGATGGCGAGCCGCTGCCGTTGACCGCCCGAAACCGTCGTCCCGCCCTGCGCGACCGGCGTCTCGAGGCCCTGCGGCATGGCCCGGACGAAATCGGCGGCCTGGGCGATCTCGAGGCAGCGCCAGAGTTGTTCGTCCGTAGCGTCCGGATCGCCGTAGCGCAGGTTGCTCGCCACCGTGCCCGAGAACAGGTATGCCTTCTGCGGTACCAGGCCGATCTGTGACCGCAATTCGGCCAGTTCGAGGTCACGGATATCGGTGCCGCCGATCTCGACCGACCCTTCGGTGACGTCCATGAGGCGCGGGATCAGGTTCAGCAGGGTGGTCTTACCGGAACCGGTGGAGCCCACGACGGCCGTGGTCTCGCCGGGCCGCACCGCGAAATCGATCCGGCACAGCACCGGTTTCTCCGCACCCGGGAAGCTGAACGCGGCATCGCGCACGCGCACCTCGGCGGGGTCGCTGTGGAACGGTTTCGGCTGGTCCGGTGAACGGACCGACGATTCGGTATCGAGTACCGAGGAGATCCGGTCGGCCGAGACCGCCGCGCGCGGTGCCATCATGGCCAGGAACGAGGCCATCATGACGGCCATCAGGATCTGCATGATGTAGGAGAGCAGCGCGGTCAGCGAACCGATCTGCATCTCGCCCGCGTCGATGGCCTTACCACCGAACCAGATCACCGCCACCGAGGTCACGTTGCTGATCAGCATGACTGTCGGGAACATCAGCGCCATCAACCGGCCGACCCGCAGCGAGATATCGGTGAGATCGGTGTTGGCCACCCCGAACCGCCAGGTCTCCAGCGGTTCGCGGACGAACGCGCGGACCACGCGGATACCGGTGATCTGCTCGCGCAGCACCCGGTTGACCTCGTCGAGCCTGGTCTGCATCTGCCGGAAGGCGGGGACCATCCGGGCGATGATGAGGCCCATACTCAGTGCCAGGGCCGGTACCGCGATCAGCAGCAGCCAGGACAGCCCGAAATCCTCGCGCAGGGCCATCACGATGCCGCCGACACACATGATCGGCGCCATCACCGCCACGGTCGCGGCCATGACGATGAGCAACTGGACCTGCTGGACATCGTTGGTGTTGCGGGTGATCAGCGAGGGCGCGCCGTACATCCCGACCTCGCGGGCCGAGAAGGTACCCACCCGGTGCAGCAGGGCCCCGCGCAGGTCCCGGCCCGCGCTCATGGCGGCCTGCGCGGCCAGGAACACCGAGGACGCGGAGGCGATGATCTGCACACCGGACACCAGCAGCATGCGCAGCCCGGCCGTCCAGATGTAGCCGATATCGCCCTTGGTGACGCCCTCGTCGATGAGGTCGGCGTTCAGGCTCGGCAGGTACAGCATCGCGATCACCGAGATCAGCTGGAGTACCACGATCCCGGTCAGCTGTTTCCGGTACGGGCCGAGGAAACCACGGAGCAGTCGGATCAACATGATGACCGAACGCTACCGTCCGAGCCGGTGGGGCGCCCCGTGATTTTTCCCGGGCCCGGGAGGTGCGGCTCCCGCCGGGCCCAGGCGCCGGGATCGCTGGTCAGCGTCCCGATGAATTCTGGGAGCCCGTTCGTCGCCATATCGGCCAGGGTCACGTTCTCCAGTACGGCGCGCAGGTTCACCCGCAGCGCGATCCACACCTGTTGCAGTGGTTCGGCAACGCCCGTGTACTGCACATCCTCGGGCCGGAGTCCGCGTACCGAGGCGAGTGGGCCCTCGAGCGCGCGGATGATGTCGGCGATCGAGATATCGGCCGCCGGGCGGGCCAGCCGGTAACCGCCGTCGGGACCGCGCCGGCTGGTCACCAGCCCGGCCCGGCGCAATTCGGCCAGTACGCTCTCGAGCACTTTGGGCGGGATCTGCTGGGCCGCCGCGATGGATTCCGCCTTCACCGCGACAGCCTGATCGGATGCCGTGATCTCGAGCAGTGTCCGCACGGCATGATCCACCTTGGCGGTGATGTGCACGACTGACCTGACCTTTCGCTGTGCCCGGGCACGATGACCCGACAAACCTAGTCGGCGTCGGGTTGCAGAGCCGCGATCGCCGCGTCCAGCAACGTCGCCTCCACCACATCATCGCCCGTGTCCTGGACTATCTCGTTCGAAATCAGCGCGACGGCCAGGATTTCCATGGCCGCGCTCGCCCGTAGCAGCCGGACCGCGTCCGGGTCGGGTCCGGCGAGCCAGTTCCGCAGTGCTTTGTTGGCGTCGACGATCACCGGGTACTGGTCGGCCAGCGCATTGATGATGGGGACGGCGTTGCGCAACATCATCTCGCCCGCGTCGCGGTGCCGGATCATGGTCCGGATATAGGTCTGGAGCACGGTCCGGCGGGCTTCGGTGCCGGGGTCGATCCGCTCCACTTCCTCGGCGAGCGCGCGCAGATCGTCGAGGAGCGGATTGACGATCGCCACGAGCAGTTCGAGCTTCGAGGCGTAGTGATAGTAGAGCGACGGCTTTGTGATTCCGACCGCATCCGCGATCTCGCGCAGGCTCGTCTCCTCGAAACCCTTGGCCACGAACAGGGGCACGGCGGCGTCCAGGATAGCCCGCTTGGTGTCTCGACCTGCGGTAACGTGTTCGCCAGTTCTGCGATTCGCCATGCTCGGCCCCTTCTCGTTCTCCCGGTGACGGGTCCGCTCGGCACCGGAAGTAGAGATTGGTTCTCCACTTAACCTACCGGTAGCCTACCTACCGTACGGTAGATACATCTGACGTCCACCGTGTAGGCGGATACACCGGCTCCGGGCACGCGAGAGCGCCCGAGCAGCCCCGGTCCGCGATAGCGACGTCGGCCGTTCGTTCGTCACAGCGCATATGACCAAACTGCCCCGGCCTCGCTAGGAGAAATCCCTCGTGTCCGTATTCCTGTACAGATGGGGAAAGTTCGCTTTCCGCCGGAAATGGATAGTGCTGCCCATCTGGGCACTCATCCTGGTACTGCTCGGTGGGGCCGCGGCCTCGCTGTCCAAACCGTTCCAGGACAGCTTCGAGATGCCGGGACTACCGTCGGAGCGGGCCACCGCGATTCTCGAGGAACATATGCCGCAGCTGGCCTCGATGTTCAGCATCGACGCCATCAACGGCACCTACGTGGTCGCGGCCCAGAACGGCAAACTCACCGACGAGCCGAATATGGCCGCCCTCGACGCGCTGGTCCAGCGGCTGAACGAACTGGACATCGTCGACCACACCGAGCCGGCCGTCAACCCGGTCACGACCACCTCGATGATGCCGGCCAGCCAGGAAGCCGCGAAGGAGCAGGCACAAGCCGCGGCCGAACTCGCCCCCGGCTCCGCTCCGCCGACACCGGAACCGAACTGCCTCGACGGGCAGAGCTCGCCGGAATTCAAAGGGCTGTGCGGCGGCGCCCCGCTGAACGTGCTCAACGAGAACAATCCGGAATCGGTCGCCGTGCTCGACGTGAAGTTCACGATGCCGACCTTCTCCGATATCACCGAGGAGAACCGGCAGGCCGCCGAGGCGATCGCCCAGGAGGCCCGCAATGCCGGGCTCACGGTGGAACTCACCGGCGCCATCGCACAGACCCAGGCCGAATCCGGCCAGGCCGAGCTGATCGGTATCGGGGTCGCGCTGGTGGTCATGATCATCGCCTTCGGCGCGATCGTGGCGGCGTTCGTCCCGATCGTCACCGGAATCGTCGGTGTGGCCTGCGCGGGCGCACTCATCCTGACCGGCACCTCGCTGACCGAGGTCCCGACCTTCACCCCGATACTGGCCTCCATGATCGGTCTGGCGCTCTCGATCGACTACGCGCTGTTCATCGTCTCCCGCTACAAACACGAACTGGTGGTACAGGATTCACCGGAGGAGGCCGCGGGTGTCGCGGTCGGCACCGCCGGTTCGGCCGTGGTGTTCGCCGGTCTCACCGTCGTGATCGCACTGCTCGGCCTGTCGGTGGTCGGGATCGGCTTCCTCACCATGATGGGGATCGGCGGGGCCATCGCGGCCGGGTTCGCGGTACTCGCCGCCATCACCCTGATGCCCGCGCTGCTCGGCGCGCTCGGCCGTTTCCTGTTCAAACCGAAACTGCCGCTGGTGGCCAAGCACGACCCCGAGGACGACGATTCGGTCACCAACGGGATGCGCTTCGCCCGGCTCATCGCCCGGGTTCCGGTGTTGACACTGGTGGTCAGCGCCATCGTGCTGGGCGCGCTCGCCGCCCCGGCCACCCAGCTGAACCTGGGCCTGCCCGGCGGTGACAGCATGCCCGAGGACTCGTCGGTGCGTAAGGCCTACGAACTGCAGACCGAAGGCTTCGGCGAGGGCAAGAACGGCGCGCTCGTGGTGGCGGTCGATCTCTCGGAGACCCCGCAGGATCAGCGCGACGCCGCGTTGACCGCGCTGCGCGACGAACTGGCGGGCTACGAGGGCGTCGACTACCTGAGTATCGCGCAACCCAGCGAGGACGGACAGGCCGCACTGTTCCAGGTGGTGCCCGATTCCGGACCGAACAGCGCCGAAACCCAGGATCTGGTCGAGCACGCCCGCGATGCCGAGGCCGCGCTGAAAGCGCAGTACGGCATGGAGTACGGCGTCACCGGTCAGACCGCCATCTACGCCGACGTCAACCATGTCCTGCTGGCCAGCATCATCCCGTATCTGGCGATCGTCGCCGCGGCCGCGTTCGTCCTGCTGCTGCTGGTGTTCCGGTCCGTTCTGGTACCGCTCACCGCCGCACTGGGCTTCCTGCTGTCCATGGCCGCGACCTTCGGCGTCACGGTGCTGATCTTCCAGGAGGGCGCCTTTGGCCTGGTGAAGGACACCCATCCGATCATCAGCTTCCTGCCCATCGTGCTGATCGGGCTGGTGTTCGGTCTGGCCATGGATTACCAGGTCTTCCTGGTGACCCGGATGCGCGAGGAATACGTGCACGGCAAGGATCCGAAGGAGGCGATGGTCAGCGGATACCACCACGGTGCCCGCGTGGTCAGCGCCGCCGCGATCATCATGATCTCGGTATTCGGCGGCTTCATGCTCTCGCCGGACATCACCTCCAAGTCCATGGGCTTCGCCCTGGCAGCGGGCGTGTTCTTCGACGCCTTCCTGGTCCGGATGGTGCTGATCCCGTCGCTGCTGGCGCTGCTGGGCAAATGGGCCTGGTGGATGCCGGCCTGGCTGGACCGGATCCTGCCGGATATCGATGTGGAGGGGACGAAGCTGCGCGAACTCCAGCAGCGTTCGAAGGCCCCCGCGGTCGAATCCGAAACCGCCGGAGTCTGATCCGGCACCAACCGAACGAACGGCCGGCGTCCCCCTCGGACGCCGGCCGTTCTCGTCCCGGTCCCGGGCCGATCTCAGCGCCAGGCGGGCAGGTCCGGCAGCGGGCGCGTCAGCGCTTCGTCCGCCCCGCGGCCGAGCAACCAGGCCAGCAGTGCCGCGGCCGGCCCCGCTACCACCTGTTCGGGCTCACCCGCCCCGATGATCGCCGTGAAACCGGAATCGGTCGCCTCGATCCCGAACGGCCGCACCCCCGGACGCCCACCCAGATCGACCGCGGCCTCGGCGAGCAGTTCCGCCACGAAATCGGCGGGCCACCGCGCGGGGGTGTAACCGGCGTCCAGATCCACATGATGGATCAGCACCTCCTGCAGCCGCATCCACGGAATCCGGGTGGCCTCGATCGGGGTGCCCTGTCTGGTGCGGACCTCCACCCGCCACTGTTCGGCGGTGAGCAGCCCCGCCATCCCGGACAGCCGGTCGGCCGACTCCACCAGATCTGCCCGCTGTTCGGCCGGTGAGCGCGGGGCACCCGCCGCGATATCGGAATCCCGCAGGGCCGCACTGGCGTACTGCGGTGTCTCCACTCCGGTATGCGCCCAGAGCAGCAGGTTGACCAGGCTGTCGGCATTGCGGGACAGATGGGTCAGGACATGACCGCGAGTCCAGCCCGGCAGCGCCGAGGCGGCGGCGACGGCCGCCGCGTCCACAGTGTCGACGGTGGCGAGGAGTTCGCGGGTGGCGTCGTTTACCGCCTGCATCCGTGCGGTGAGCAGTTCGATGAAATCGCTGGGCACGAACTCGACCCTACGTCCGCGATACGGCTACGTCCCAGTGGTTTCCGGCCCTTGCCCGGCGTCCAGGACCGACTGCACCCGGTCGGCGGCCAGTACCGGGTCCTCGTGTTCCCAGATCCGGACGACCTGCCAGCCCGCCGCCCGCAACGCGGAATCGGTGGCCCGGTCCCGGGCGACATTGCCGGCCAGTTTCTCCGCCCACCACGCGGCGTTGTTCTTCGGATCGGTGGCGTGTTCGGGGCACCGATGCCAGAAACAGCCGTCGACGTACACCGCGATCCGCCGCCGCGGGAAAACGAGATCCGCGCGGCGGCGCTGTCCGCGCAGGGGCGCGCGGTCCACGAAATAGCGCAGCCCGCGCCGATGCAGTTCGCGGCGCAGGGCCAGCTCCGGGGCGGTGTGCGCACGCCGCTGCCGCGACATCCGCGCGCTGGTCGCCGGATCGGTGGACGGTCGCCGGGAACTCGGTACCGGAGGCTCGCCGGTCATGCCGCCCAGCCGCCCATCCGATCCAGATGGGCCTGCACATCGTCGAGGAAACCGGCCGGGAACCGCAGTGATCCCATCCCGGTACGGCGCAGGAAACCGGCGGTCGCCCGCGCCGAGAGCAATTGAGTGTCGCCGAGGAAGAACCGCAGGTCCTCGTAGGGTCTGTGCACGGGCCAGGGCGAAATCGGTACCTCGTACGCGGCCCCCGCGCGCCCCCACGCCGCGCCCGGCCACGGACTACCCGGTGGTAGCGGGATATGGCCCGGTATCGGTTCGGCCGGTTCACCCAACCGCGATCCCACCCACGCCGCCATCCGCACACTCACCGCATTGCCCACCAGTTTCCAGCGCTGCCCCGGCCGGAACCCGGGCGTGCTCAGCGCCGGTTCGGTCCACCCCGCGGCGAAGCCCTGGAGCCGCTCGCCATCGGTGATCCCCGGCGTGACAATCTCCCCCGACGGCAACCGGACCGCCGGCGGACTGGCTATCCCCAGCCCCGACCCGCCCTTGAGCGTCGGGACGGCATTGACCACCCAGCCCAGCCCGCGCACCCCTTCGGTCCAGTAGAACCCGCACGGGTCGTGTTCGGTGGACCCGAGCAGACGCGGGCCGGCATCGTCGGCGAACAACACCGTCCGCGGATCCTCGGTACGTGAGGCCAGCATGAGCACCCGGTTACGGCGCTGCGGCAACCCGAAAGCCCGGGCGTCCACCACCCGATAGGCCCAGGTGTAGCCGAGTTCGTCGAGCGCCGCGGTGATATGCCGCATTGCCGCGCCCCGGCCGAGTTGCAGCATGAAGGGGACATTCTCGATCAGCAGCCAGCGCGGGCCACGTTTCCGCCGGACCAACCGGAACACATGATCGACCAGGCTCGACCGGGTGCCGGTGATACCCGCGGTCCGGCCCGCCTGCGACAGGTCCTGGCACGGAAAACCCGCCGCGACCAGTTCGGTATCCGGTGGAAGCGCGCGCAGCCGGGTGATATCGGTGTGCAGTTCGGCGTCGGGAAACCGTGCCGCCAGTACCGCCCGCGCGCCGGGGTCGATCTCACAGAGCAGCGTCGAATGCCAGCCGTGCGACGCCAACCCGAGTTCCAGCCCTCCGATCCCGGCGAAAAGCCCAACCATCCGCGCGCCCGTCACGAGGTCCTCTCTCCATCCGGTCCGGCTCCCGAAGGGAGATTACTCCGCGTATTCCACCGACCTCACAGGTCACGACGCCCGCCCACACGGACGGAAACCGGATGTTGCCGGCGCGGGTGAGAAATAACACCGCGGCATTCCGGTCCCGCACCGCGAGTCGAACACCGCCGAACGAGAGTCATTCAGCGACAAAGGCATAGAAACCGCTGGTCAAGACACTTCTCAGTGGTGCATTCAGGTCCGCGGACCGAGCCTGCGGTTCTGGCAGGATGAGCGCCATGAGGTTTCGTGTCGGTCTGGCCACCGTGGTGTCGGGCGCTTTCGCCCTGTCCGGTGCGATCCTGCCCGGCGCCGCGGCCGCCGATCCCGGCCCGTTACACACCGCACCCGCGCGGCCCGATACCGGTTCCGCCGAGGACCCCGGGCCGGTGGAGAAAGCCGAACCCGTCCCCGCCCCGCATGCCGCGATCATCGGTGTCCAGCCCGTGAACGAACGCCTGCTGCGGGTGTTCGTGGACTCACCGGCCATGCATCGCACAGTCCAGGTTCTCGTGCTGCTCCCCGCGGATCGCAGCGCCCCGCGTCCCACCGTCTACATGCTCGACGGCCGCAGCACCCAACCCGACAGCAACAACTGGCTCGACCGCGGCAACGCCGCCCAGTTCTTCGCCGACAAACCGGTCAATGTGGTGTTCACCGTCGGCGGGCCCGCCAGCTTCTACACCGACTGGCAACGCCCCGACCCGGTGCTCGGCGTCAACAAATGGGAAACCTTCCTCACCGAGGAACTGCCCCCACTGCTGGACGCCCAGTTCTCGGGTAACGGCCGCAACGCCGTGATCGGCACCTCCATGGGCGCCGAGGCGGCGATGATGCTCGCCATCCGCAGACCCGACCTGTACTCGGCCGTCGGCGCGCACAGCGGATGTTTCTCGACCGGGACCGACCTCGGCCAGGCGCAGGCCCGCGTCGTGGTCTCGACCTACAAGGGCGATCCGGAGAACATGTTCGGCGCCCCCGAGGATCCGGCCTGGCTGGCCCACGATGTGACCCTGCACGCCGCCGCGCTACGCGGTAAGGCGCTGTACCTGTCGGTGGGCAGTGGCCGTCCCGGTATCCACGACACCCTGGACAACCCGGAGACCCCCACCAGCGTGGTGATGGGCGGCCCGCTGGAGGCCGCCACCGATTTCTGCACCCGCCGCCTGGCCCAGCGCCTCGACACTCTCGGGATCGACTACACCGCCCACTTCCGCCCGGACGGAACCCATTCGTGGCCGTACTGGGCCGACGAACTGGTCACCTCCTGGCCCACTATCGCCGGCGGGCTGGATATCGACTGATCCGCGGGATCACTCGCCGCCGGCGAATCGTGCCGCGGTGCCCGGATCGGTCGCGAAATCCAGGAACAGGTCGTTCTCGTGCGGATCCCCCGCGGTCACCCGCACGCCCTCACCGGCGAAGGGCCGGATGATCACCCCGGCCGCCGCGCTCGCCTCAGCGAAATCGACGGTCGCCGCGCCCAGGGTTATCCACAGGAAGTTCGATTCGCTCGCCGGCACCCCATAGCCCGCCGCCAGCAGCGCGGTGCGCATCCGCTCGCGTTCGGCGACAACCGCCCCGGTGCGGTCGAGCAGTTCGTGGCGGGCCTCCAGCGAGGCGATCGCCGCGGCCTGCGCGACCCGGCTCACGCTGAACGGAATATGCACCTTGAGCAGCGCCGCGATCACCTCCGGGGCACCGACCGCGTACCCCACCCGGAGTCCGGCCAACCCGTATGCCTTCGAGAAGGTACGCAGGACAACCACATTCGGCCGATTACGGGCCAGCTCCACCCCGTCCGGGTGATCACCGGGTGTCATCCGCAGGTACTCGTAGTACGCCTCGTCCAGCGCGACCAGGACATTGCCGGGCACCCGGTCCAGGAACCGCTCCAGTTCGGCTCTGCCGACCGCGGTACCGGTCGGGTTGTTGGGATTGCAGACGAACACCAGCCGGGTCCGGTCGGTGACCGCGGCGGCCAACGCGTCCAGATCGTGCACGTGATCGGTCAGCGGCACGGTCACCGCGGTCGCGTTGCCGACCTGGGTGATGATCGGATACGCCTCGAACGAGCGCCACGCGTAGAGCACCTCGTCGGCCGGATCCGCGCAGGTGATCTGGACCAACTCCTGGCACAGCGCCACGCTCCCGCAGCCGACGGCGATATTCGCCGGCTCGACGCCGAGGAACTCCGCGAGCGCCGCCCGGAGTTCGCCGGACTGATTGTCCGGATAACGGTTGGCCAGTTCCACCGCCTCGGCGATGGCTTTGCTCGCGGCGGGCAGCGGACCGATGGTGGTCTCGTTGCTCGCCAGCTTGACCGCGCCGGGATGGCTGCGGCCGGGAACGTACGCCGGAATGGAATCGAGGTCCGGCCGAATGTGCGCGGTCACGTAACGAGCTTAGTTCCGGTCTCGATCGAGCCACGTTCGGGCTGCTCAACTGCTAATTCTCCCCACCCCCGCAATATCGCCCTACGCTGGGAACATGTCGGGCACTTATGACGATATCGCGCTGCTGCGGCGCGGCGAACCGGAAGCGAACGGACACGACGGAGCGCCGACAGGGGCTGCCATCAGCCCGAAAGCCGACGAACATGTGCCCATCACAGTTATCGAACCGGAAGGTTTCGCCCGGGGCGGAATCGTGCTGTTGCACGAGTCCCGGGAGTTCACCGGATCATTGCTGGAGTTCATGCGCGCCCTCGCGGGCGAGGGCTGGCTGGTGGTCGCACCGAACCTCTTCCACCGCACCACCGCGTCACCGGCCGGGGTGTACGGCGCCGAACTCTTCGAAGATTTCGACGCCTGCTTCGACTGGCTCACCCACCGTGGCGTCTTCCCGGACTGTATCGGTGTACTCGGTTTCGATACGGCCGGCACGGCCACCTTCCTGGTGGCCACCAACCGCCCCGTCGGCGCCGCGGTGAGTGTCGGCGCCACCGGTATCACCGCCCCCATCACCGACCAGGCCGAGGCACTGATCACCGCCGCCCCCCGCCTCCAGGCACCGTGGCTGGGTCTGTTCGGCGCCGAACCCAGCACCTCCGCCGACGACGTCGACTCGCTCCGCGACGCCACCGCCCGAGCCGCCGTCGCCAGCCTCGTGGTCACCTATCCCGGACTGCTGCACCGGGCCGACACCCGGTCGGGTGACGAAGATTACACCGACGAACTGGTGGACTCCCGAACCCGCATCTTCGACTGGTTCGACAGCCACCTACGCTGATCAACCAGCCGTTTTGCAGTTTTCCTACAGGCTCGGGTAGCCTTCTTGCTCGGCGGTTCGAAAGGACCGGTGCCCTCGAAGAGAAGGCTCCAGGAGGCGTGCCAGAGCGGCCGAATGGGACTCACTGCTAATGAGTTGTCCCTTCACGGGGACCGGAGGTTCAAATCCTCTCGCCTCCGCCACGCCCGGGAAACCGGGCGACAACTGAATACGCGTATGCGCCCGTAGCTCAACGGATAGAGCATCTGACTACGGATCAGAAGGTTAGGGGTTCGAATCCCTTCGGGCGCACCAAGTTTATGGTGGCTGACCAGCTCATATGCTCCGGGACAAGGA
>NZ_JBSGIP010000060.1:0-25062 GCF_053605105.1 Nocardia sp. NPDC003963 | reverse complement strand
CGCGAATGCCATACCGGCCAGGTACGCCTCGCCACGTCCGCCGAGCGGTTCGTAGGCGAAGGCGGCGAAATCGTCGAGGTACAGGCCCGGCCAGAGTCCGGCCATCTCGTCGTGGCCGATGAGCTCGACCCGGATACCGAGCTCCTGCATCATGGCCACATTCGCGTGCAACGGGCCGATATTGTCCGCGCCCACTCCGACGGCGTATCCGCACTGCTGGAAACCCATATCGTCACCGAAGGTCTCGGCGGCCCGGGTGAAGACATCGACGCCGTACCAGGCCATGGCGGCCAGCGATGGGACACCGTAATGGCAGCGCACGACGCCGCTGGACTTACCGGTCATACCCGAGCAGAGGGTGCCGCGTTCCAGCACCAGAACATCGGTCTCGCCGCGTTCGGCCAGCGACCAGGCGATGGCGAGACCTTCCAATCCTCCGCCGACGATCACATAGCTGTGGGTTTCATGCACCGGCATCCTCACTGCTGTTTCCTGAGATTATTTTTTGTCCTTTGTCATGAAACGGCACGCATATGACGGCACTGTTACGGCACGGTCAGTACCGGATGACTTCGCCGAAGCCCGGATGCCCCCGAAGAGCGAAGGAAGAACAAGATCATCACGAGCGACACCGGCGACGTCGGACAGCGGAGTTAACAGAGAAGTCACCCGCGAACAATCTCCGGCAATGCGAGCCATCGTCTACTGATAGACGAACCGGTCCACTCATGCGATACAGCAGAGGTCCCGGAAGCATACGAAGGCGAGGAAGAAATGACAGAAGCGATCGCCGCGGCCGATACCGCGTGGATACTCGCGGCCTTCACCGCTGTGAGCCTGATGGTGCCCGGACTCGCCATGTTCTACGGCGGTATGGTCAGCATCAAGAACACGCTCAATATGGCCATGATGACCTTCGGCGCATTCGCCGTGGTCGGCGTGCTGTGGATTCTGTTCGGATACTCGGCCGTACTGGGCAACTCCCTGGGCGGCGCCGGACTACTCGGTAACCCGCTGGAATATCTCGGATCCACGGATCTGCTGACCGCCCCCGCCGAGCCCGGACTACCGCCCGCACTGGTCTCCGGTTTCCAGTTGCTGTTCGCGGCGATCACGGTGGCCCTGATCTCCGGCGCGGTAGCCGACCGGATGAAGTTCGGCGCCTGGATGCTGTTCGCCGGCCTGTGGGCGACGGTGGTGTACTTCCCGGTCGCCCACTGGGTTTTCGCCTTCGATTCCGCGGACGGCTCGGTACTCGGCGGCTGGATCGCCAACACCCTGGGCGCTGTCGACTTCGCCGGTGGCACCGCGGTGCACATCAACGCGGGCGTAGCCGCCCTGGCCCTGGTGCTGGTACTCGGCAAACGGGGCGTGTTCCCGCATGCGCCGCGTCCGCACAACCTGCCGCTCACCGCGCTCGGTGCGGGAATCCTGTTCTTCGGCTGGTTCGGGTTCAACGGCGGTTCCGCGCTGGCGGCCGGTAACAGTGCCGCCGTCGTGGTGCTCAATACCGTCGCCGCCGCCTGCGCCGGGGTGTGCGGCTGGCTGATCGTGGAGAAACTGCGGGCCGGTCGCGCGACCTCACTGGGTGCGAGTTCCGGGCTGATCGCGGCGCTCGTCGGTATCACTCCGGCCTGCGGTGCCGTCTCCCCGGTCGGCGCGCTCGTCGTCGGCGCCGCCGCCGGTATGCTCTGCTGCTACGCGGTATCGCTCAAATATCGGTTCGGCGTGGACGATTCACTCGATGTCGTGGGTATCCACCTGGTGGGCGGTGTGCTCGGCACGATCCTCATCGGACTGCTCGCCGATCCCGCCGCACCCAACGGCGTGGCCGGGCTCTTCTACGGCGGCGGTGTCGATGTGCTGTGGCGGCAGATCGTCGCCGTACTGGCCGTACTGGCCTTCACGTTCACGGTCACCTTCGTCCTCGCGAAGATCATCGATATGACCATGGGGCTGCGGGTTCCCGCGGCGAGCGAAGAGGACGGGCTGGACGCGTCGGTACACGGAGAGAGCGCCTACGTGATGGAGGTGGTCACCGTGACCTCGGCACCGGTCGCACCGGCGGAGGCCGTGGCCGCCGCCGAATCGATCACCGCGGGCGCGGCACGGACCGAGATGGCCGATTAGCCGGACGGAGTCGAAGGACCGGCTCCCGGCGGAGCCGGTCCTTTCTCATATCTCCTCGTGGTTGTCCGGATACGCGGTCACCGCGAGAAACCGGATCGGCAGCCGCACCAGATCATTGGGCCCGTGGATGCCCTCACCGTCGAGGAGCAGCGAATCCCCCGGCCGCAGTGTGTATTCCGCGGACCCGTGACCGTAGACCATCACACCCTCGAGCATGTAGATGAGTTCGGTGCCCGCGTGCTGGAAACGCGGGAACACCTCACTGGCGCTGGTCAGCGTCACCAGCACCGGCTCCAGGCGTTTGTGCTGTCCGCGCAGGGAGCCGAGCAGTTCGTAATGATGACCGATCCGGGTGCCGCGGCCCACGATCACCGCACCCTGCCCCGCCGCCACGTACACCGCCTCACGGATGATGTCGGCATCCCGGAACAGCGAGGTCACCGGCACGTCGAGCCCGGCGGCCAGCCGCGCCAGCGTGGACAGGCTGCACGAGGTCTGCGCATTCTCGATCTTGGACAGCATGGCTTTGGAGATGCCGACCTTCACCGCCATCTCACCGACCGACAACCCGCTCGCCTTGCGCAATGCCCGGACCTGGCGCGCGATGGCGGCCTCCAGATCGCCGCCGGTGGGCGGATCGCCGATGACCTCGCGCTGCACCGGCGCCGGGTCGCCGGTATCGCGATGGATCTGTGCGCTCGGGACGGGATCGTCGGTCATCGACCCACTGTAGTCGAATGTTTCCCAGCAGTAGACCCGCAGAGGCACCGATCCCACCCGGAGCACATCCGAAGCGGTGTTCGAACTGCATACTTCCCGTCTGCCACGGGGCAGATCTCTGAGCTACCCGAGCTGCCGGGATCGTCTCAGGAAACGAAACAACGATTCTCGAAACGATCCGTCATGGCGCGATACGAGACCAGGGCGCAGCAGAGACCACCGATATCCCGGCCGAATCACCGGCGAACTGCTGCCAGCAGGATCTCGCGCAGCGGGTTCGGCGCCGCGGATCAGGCTGCTGTGGTGATCGAAGCGGTGTCCTCGGGTTCGGCCAGGGCTTGTTCGCGCAGTGTCCGCAGCGTTTTGGCGAGGATTCGCGATACCTGCATCTGCGAGATATCGAGTCGTTCGGCGATCTGGACCTGGGTCATATTCGCGAAATACCGCCATACCAGGATCTGGCGTTCCCGCTGCGGAAGTTCCGCGATCAGCGGACGCAGCGTCATGGCGTCCTCGAGCAGCCGGTAGCAGGGATCCTCGCCACCGAGCCGGGCCAGCACCGCCGGCGGCGACGTATCGTCGTCCTGGTCGTCGCCGGGGGCGTCCAGCGAATTGCTGGTGTGTGCGTTCCCGGCGATGAGCGCGCGGGTGACATCGGTGAGATCGGCGTCGAGTTCGGTGGCGATCTCACGCGCGGTGGGCATCCGGCCCAGCCGCTGGTACAGGGCTTCGGTGGCCGGGCCGATCCGCAGATGCAGTTCCTTGGTCCCGCGCGGCACCCGTACCGCCCAGGTGTGATCGCGGAAGTGACGACGCACCTCACCCATGATGGTGGGGATGGCGAAGGACAGGAACGAACTGCCCCGGGACCCGTCGAAGCGATCCACTGCCTGCACCAGGCCGAGACGGGAGATCTGGAGCAGATCATCGAACGATTCGCCACGGCCGGCGAATCGCCGCGCGATATGTTCGGCCAGCGGTAGGCAGCGGTGCACGATGCGCTCACGCACGACCCGGCGGCGCGGATCCGCGGGCGCCAGCTCGGCGAGTTCGGCGAACAGCGGTTCGATGTTGTCGTAGCTGTCACCGCCGGCCGGCGCACGGCCGGGCCGGTCTTCCGGGCGATGGTCGGTAATGGCTTCGGTCGTGTCGTTCACCGGAGGCTCCTCGGGCTTTCCCAATCGTCTCTTGGACATCGAGTACCCGCATCGCGCGGTAATCGAAACGTAATCTGAAAAACTCGCGAGTGCGAATCCCGCGGTGGCTGTTCAGGGCACCATCGCCCGACCGCACCCGGACATCACCACCGCCGGTCACCGCGCCGGTGGCGCGACCGTGGTCGTGCAGAAACCCGGACACCCACCCGTCGTCGGCGCCACCTCCGCCGGATCGTTGCCGAAATCCGCGGTGCTCACCAGAATCATCACCAGGATCGCGCCCCCGACCACCAGACCGAAGATGAGCAGGGTGGGCCACAACCAGGTACGCATCGGCTGCTCCTCGGCGACCGGAACCACGGGCATCGCGGTACCCGCGGGATTGATCGCGTCCTCGGGATCGACCGGGCTCGCCGGATCGAGCGGGTCCGCCGGGTTGAACGGGCTCACCGAACCGGGCGGGGCACCCTCGTCTTCGGCCTTCACAAACCACCTCCAGTGGGTCTCGTAGGCCGGTTACCCCGAAATCGGCCGCATTCACGACCGAACCCCACGCGAGGATCGGTCGCCCCACTGGCGCGCCCGGCTACGACGAGATGTAGATACTCCAGTCCGGGAAGCCCCACCGCCCGTTGCGCTCGCCGTGCTCGATACCGCCGCCGTAGGTCCCCCGGCAGCCGATACCGTTCCAGAGCTTGACCTTCCGGTCCGTGAGGTTGCGGACCGACGCGCGGCCGGTGACCCCCACGGCACTCAGATCGATACAGCCGCTGGGATTGTCGAGGACCTTCTCCACCCGGCTCCCGTCGACCGTCCACCGCAGCGCGACACGTCCGGTCGCGGCGTGCGCGGTATTGCCCACGGCCGACGTCATCACCAGCGCGAACACCACCGAACCCAGAGCCATCACAGAACGACGCATGCAAGAACCTTCCTGACAGGGAGGACACCACACTCGTAACCCGATCGGGCGCCGACCATTACAGTCGAGCCGCCGTGCCGCCCGGGGCCGACGCGCCGGTACCGACACCGGAAAATGCTCGCTCGCTGCACCTTCGGGCCGGAAGACCGTATGCGCCCCCGCCGCTTTCGCACCCCTGCAGCGCCCTGACCAGCAGGTACAGTCGGATCGGCCGCCGGTTCGGCGATATCGCCGGGACCGCCCGGGTTCGCCACGAGGCAACCACCCTTACCAGCCGGCGCCCGAATCCCGGCCGCCGCGAGCGCCTCGGGCACGGTGGTTCCTCAGAGGCTCCTCACGGTGGCCATACCGATACCCCACCTCGGCCAGGCAAGGATCCCCACCGATTCGCCGGCGTCACCCCGCACGCTCGACGAGCAGCACGCCGGAGTCGATATCCTCGCGCCGGCCACAACGCCACGGCCGATCCCGCGCATCGCATCGCCGTCCGCGGACCCCTCTTCCCGCCGGCCGGTACGGCCGAGGACAGGAGTGCCGATCCGGCACCGGAACCGATGCTGCGCGGACGGATGCCGTGGGTGCTCGAGCCGACCGGTTCGGGCACCCACGGCGTGCGGTCGGCCCCGCAATTCCCCACACACCCCTCAACACGCAACTATTGGTTGCGCGTTCCCCCGTCGAGCGCTACCGTGATACGCAACCGAAAGTTGCACATAGGAGGAAGCGTATGGAGTACGGCAGTATCGAACGCGAGATCCATGTGGAGGCTGCCCCCGAGGTCGTCTTCGAAGTGGTCAGCCGGCCCGAGCACATCGCGCAGTGGTGGACCGACGATGCCGGTTTCGACCCGGTACCCGGCGCGACCGGCGAATTCGTGTGGGGCGACCGCAAACAGGTCGCGCCGATGTCGGTCGTGGACGTCGATCCGCCTCGCCTGTTCTCGTTCCGCTGGTGCTACCCGGGCGATACGGTCGACGATTCCGGGGCGTCGCTGCTGGTCACCTTCGAACTCAGCCCCGCGGGAACCGGAACACGGATCCGGCTCACCGAGACCGGTTTCCGGGAATTGGGCTGGGCCGAGGCGAAGGCCCGGCAGGAGCACCGCGAGCACATCGAGGGCTGGGACTTCTACCTGCCCCGGCTCGGCGAATACATCACCCGGCTGGTCTCCGCCCCGTGACCACCGCAGTCGACGACGAACTGTGGTCCGCGATCGGCGATCCGACCCGTCGCCGCATGCTCGACTTGCTGCTCGCCGAGGGCGACGGCACCGCCACCGGTCTCAGCGAGCGACTACCCGTCACCCGTCAGGCGGTCGCGAAACATCTCGGGGTACTCGACCGCGCCGGTCTGGTCCACGCCGCATCCGCCGGCCGGGAACGCAGATACCGAGTGGACGAGGACCGGCTGGCCCGGGCGGTCGCACAGCTGTCGTCGGTCGGGGCGGCCTGGGATGCCCGATTGCGCCGGATCAAGAGCATCGCCGAAACGATCCAGCAGACGCGGGAGCAGCAGCGCGGTCGGTGAATTGCTTCCCGTCGATCGGTATCGCCCGCCCGCGGCACCGACCGCCTGCGGAAATTCTCGCCCGCGGCGCCGGTTCAGCGCGACCGGCGCCGCGCCCGCTCCAGTTCGACCGTTGCCGCCCGGACAGCGTCCCGGGCGGCCCGGTCGGCGTGGCGGGCGAACCGGTGCTGCCCTTCGACCGCGGTGAGCTCGGCGCGCAATTCGGCCAACCGGGTCTCGGTCGCCGCGATACGGTCGGCGGCTCGGCGCGCCTGCTGTTCGGCGGCTGCGAGAGCTTCGTGCGCGGCTGTTACCGCCGCGGCTGCCCGCTCCTGTTCACGTAGTCGGCGCGCTTCGGCCCGCACTTCGCGTCCCTCCCGGACCGTCGCGGCCCCGGCCGGGCGTTTCGTCCTGCGTGACGGAGTTGGACGGGCCGGTTCCGGCCCCTCCCGGACCACGGTGAGATCCGGCTCCACCGGGCCGAAACCCGCGTAATTCTCGGCGGCGGCCAGCGTTCCGGTACGGACCCGCTCGGCGACTTCCGAATCTGCCAGGGCCGCGGTCAGCGTTTCGCTCACCTGCCGCAGTACCCCTGCCGAGACCGGCCGGCCCTGCTCGGCGGCCACCGCACCCGCCCGTCCGGCCAGCGCCTCCACCACCTGCCGCCGCTGCCCGGTGAGTTCCCGTAATCGTTCCCCGGACAGCTGCCGCTGCGCTGTGCGCAGGTCGGCGCCGAGCCGGAGCAGGGCGTCCACCTCGCCGGGCGCGGCGCGCACCAGCGTATTCACCGCCCACGCTGCCACCGTGGGTTTACGCAGCGCGGTGATCGCCGCCGCCAGGTCCCGGTCACCGGACGCGGCGGCCGCCCTCGCGCGGGTATCGCGCGCGGCGACGAAATCCCCGGGTGCCAGCCCATACAGGTCGGCGGCCACCTCGCCCAGGCTCATACCGCCCGAGCCTAGAGGCTGTGTCCGCGGCGAACCAGGACCCGGCGGACCGGCGCTGTCCGGCGGGTTCGCGGCGCGCCGCCACGCCACCGCGATCTCGGCGCGCGGCGGCCGATTGCGATCAGCGTGGTTCGATGGGTTATCCACCGATCGCGGCAGTCGTAGGTTCGACGGGATATACCGCGACATCGAGAGTTTCGGTGTCGCCGATCGCTGTACTCGACGGAGGGATACCGATGACCGCGCCCCTGCAGTTCTCCGCGTTCGTCATGAACACCACCTCCCATATCCTGCACGGCGCCTGGCGGCTGCCCGAAGCGCGCCAGACCGAGTTCAACTCGCTCGAACACTGGGTTTCACTGGCGCGGACGCTGGAAGCGGGCGTATTCGACTACATCTTCTTCGCCGATGTGGTCGGGCTGTACGGCGACTATCGCGGTTCCTGGCGCAAATTCGTCGACAGCGGGCTGCAGATTCCCAGTAACGATCCCACCGTGCTCGCGTCGGCACTCGCCTACGCCACCGAACATCTGGGCATCGTGCTCACCAGCTCGATCCTGCAATCGCATCCGTTCGACTTCGCGCGCAAGATCTCCACACTCGATCACGCCAGCAACGGCCGGATCGGCTGGAACATTGTCACCAGCCTCTCCGAGAACGCCTGGCGTAATTTCGGTTTCGACGAGATCACCGCGCACGACGAACGGTACCGGTGGGCCGATGAATACGTCGATGTCGTCTACAAGCTGTGGGAGGGTTCATGGGACGACGGCGCGCTGGTCCAGGACCGGGAATCGGGTATCCACGCCGAGTTCGGCAAAGTACACAAGATCGAGCACGACGGGAAGCGCTACCGGGTGGAGGGGCCGCATCTGGTGGCGCCCTCACCGCAGCGCACACCACTGCTGTTCCAGGCCGGCTCCTCACCCGCCGGGCGGGGGTTCGCCGCCCGTAACGCCGAGGGCCAGTTCATCGTCTCCCCCACGCCCGCGGCCGCGAGATCGCTCATCGACGACACCCGGCGGCTGGTCGCCGCGACCGGCCGCGACCCGCACGATCTGAAGTTCTTCCAGGGGCTGTCCTTCGTCATCGGCAGTACCGAGGCCGAAGCCCGGCGCAAGGCCGCCGAACTCGACGAAGTGATCGACCCGAACACGATCATCGCGCACGCGGCCGGTGGGCTCGGCCACGATCTGGGCTTCTACGATCTGGACACCCCGATCGGCGATATCGAGACCGAGGGCACCCGCAGCACCCTGGCCTGGTTGCACCAGGCAGTTCCGGACCGCGAGCCGACAGTGGGCGATCTCGCCAGGTTGCGCAGCCGCTACGGCCGGATAGTCGGTACCCCCGAGCAGATCGCCGACCAGCTCGAGGTGTGGCGCGCCGCCGGTATCGACGGCGTCAATGTCACCAACGCGACCATCCCCGGCAGCTATATCGAGTTCATCGATCATGTGCTGCCGGTACTGCGGACCCGCGGCCTGGCGAAGACCGAATATGCCGCGGGCACCTCCCGCCGCAAAGCGACCGGCCGTGACCTGCTGCCCGAATCGCATCCCGCGGCGGCTTACCGGGGCGCATTCGGCCGAGGCTGATCGGCGGCCCGGCAGCGGTCTCGATCACGCGTCGCGTCCGCAGGTCGCGGCGGCGCCCCCGGTTCGGCTGAGGAAACTGAGGAGATGGGCGCGCCCACCACCGAGCTCCCGGCCGCGCAACGGCACCGCAGGTTGTTGCGCAGTGGTGTGTGGTCGGCCTATCTGCTCGCGCTCGTCGTGGTCACTGTGCTCTTCGGTCCACCGGCCCAGCGGATCTATCAGGCGCTGTGGATCATCATGGGCATCGCGGCGTTCACACCGGACCGTCCGTGGCGCGACCAGGTACGTATTCTCGTCGACTGGGTGCCGCTGATCGCCGCGCTGGTGGTCTACGACCACAGCCGCGGCATCGCCGGCGACCTCGGGATGCCGATCCGGGTCCGGGAGCCCGCAGTGGTGGAAAGCGGCCTCTTCGGGGGCACCGTCCCGACGGTCTGGCTCCAGGAAAACCTCGCCGAAGACGGCGGGCGGCCCTGGTGGACCGTACTCACCGGACTCGTGTACACCAGCCATTTCCTGGTGCCGTGGCTGCTCGCCGCGATCTTCTATATCCAGTCGCGGGAACGCTGGTCGAGATATATGCGCCGGATCCTGCTGCTGTCCTATCTCGGCCTGCTGACCTATGTGCTGATCCCGGCCGCACCGCCCTGGTATGCCGCCCGCGCCGGCGTGATCGAGGCCGAGATCCACCGGAGCACCGGTTTCGGGTTCCGGCTGTACTCGGTCGATATCGGCGCGGACTGGCTGGCCGCGCACAGTAATCCGGTCGCCGCGATCCCGTCCCTGCACTCCGCTTTCGCACTCCTGGTCTCGGTGGCGTTGTGGCCGCTGGTCCGGCACTGGTGGTGGCGGGTCCTGCTGGTCACCTTCCCGATCGCGATGGGGTTCACGCTCGTCTACGGAGGCGAGCACTATGTGATCGATGTGCTGCTGGGCTGGGTGTATGTCGGATCGGCGATTCTGCTGGCCAGGATGTGGGAGCGCCGCCGCATACCCGCCGCGTCCCGGCCGGCGACCGCGTCCGGGGTCCGCGGGGCGATCGGCGGCGAGTAGCTGATCGCCGTCGCTACCGACCGGCCCAGGGACCGAGCAGCAGGGCACACGCCCGGCGGATATCGGCCACGGCCTGCTCCGTACTCAGCTGGCCCGCCGTCGCCCAGGTGAGAATGCCGTACGCGCACTGTTCGGCCAGCCGGGCCAGCTGCAGATCCGCCGCGTCCGGTTCGCCGATACCGGCGGCGGCGATGATCCGGTCGCGCATAGTGGTATCGATCGTCACCGTTCCGGCCGACCGGACCGCATTGGCCGAGACCAGCATGGCCCGGCCCAGCAGCGGCCGCCGCAGCAGGCCGGTGACCGCGGACTCCATGAGGTCGGCGACCGCGCCCACCGGATCGTCCGGCGTCTGCGCCTCGAGGGGTAGATCGGCGACGGCCGATTCCAGGAGACCCGAGTACAGGTGGTGTTTGGACGGGTAGTAGCGGTACAGCGTGCCCAGCGCGACCCCCGCCGCCGCGGCGATATCGGACATCTGGACCCGTTCGAGGCCCTCTTCGGCACCGAGCCGGGCGGCCTCACGCAGGATCGCGCGGCGCCGGGCCTGCTGGGTGCTGGTGGTCGCTCGGCCCGGCTCCCGGGGTTCGGCAATCCGTGGCACTGTGTACCTCCGATCGTAAAATTAGAATTCACTCTAGTATTTCCGCGGCGCCGGTTGTAGAACTGGGTGTGGCCGGACCGCGGACCCGAACGGAGACACAGCTATGACCCACCTCGATCCTGTGCGCTACGGCCCCTGGGCGGTGATCACCGGCGGCTCCGAAGGTGTGGGCCGATCGTTCGCCCTACAGCTCGCCGAATCCGGATTCCACCTGCTCCTGGCGGCCCGGCGGCCCGGCCCGCTGTCCGATACCGCCGAGCAGTGCCGGGCCCTGGGCGCCGAGGTGCGCACCCTGACCACCGACCTCGCCCGTCCGGACGCGGCGACCGAAGTACTCGACGCGGTATCCGATGTCGAGGTCGGACTGCTGGTGCACAACGCCGGCGCCAATACCCACAGCGCCGATTTCCTCGACGGCGACCTCACCGCGTTCCAGCACGTCATCGATCTCAACATCACCACGCCGCTGGCCCTGGCGCACGGATTCGGCAATCCGATGCGCGAGCGGCGGCGCGGCGGCATCCTGCTGGTGGGCTCGCTGGCCGGATATCTGGGGTCGCGGCGGCATACCGTCTACGGCGGTGTGAAGGCGTTCGGGCGAATCTTCGCCGAGAGTCTCTGGCTCGAACTGCGCGAGCACGGCGTGGATATCCTCGAACTCGTGCTCGGAGTGACCCGGACACCTGCCATGGAGAAGGTCGGTCTCGACTTCGACATCCCCGGTATGCCCGTATCCGAACCCCCCGAAGTGGCCGCCGAGGGTCTCGCCGCATTGGGCCGGGGTCCGGTCCATATCGTCGGCGCCCACGAACATCTGGCGGTCCGGCGCAGCGATCCCGATCGCGCGGCGGCGGTACTGGGGGCCGACCGGATGATGCGCCGCCTCATCGGTGCCACCGAGGAACAGCACCGGTGAGAGTCGGGCTGTCCACCCCGATCGTCGTCCGGGTGCCGGGTGTCGCCTCGCCGTGGGAGGCCGGCGGCGGTGCCGCCGAACTCGCCCGGATCGCCGAAACCGCCGATGCGCTCGGCTTCGACCATCTGACCTGCTCCGAGCACACCGCGATACCCGTGGCCGCGGCCGCTGCCCGCGGGTCGACCTACTGGGATCCGCTGGCGACACTGTCCTATCTGGCGGCCCGCACCACCCGGATCCGCTTGGCGACCTCGGTCCTCGTACTGGGATACCACCATCCGCTGGCACTCGCGAAGAGCTACGGCACGCTGGACCGGCTCAGCGGCGGCCGGGTCGTACTGGGGGTGGGCGTCGGATCGCTGGAAGCCGAATTCGCTTTGCTGGACGCGCAATGGGCCGAGCGGGGCGCCGCCGCCGACCGCGCGCTCACCGAGTTGCGCGCTGCCTGGGGCCGGCGCGAGGTCGGCGATTTCGTCATCGATCCGCCCGCGACCTCGACCGTCGCGCCCCTCTGGGTCGGCGGCCGCACCCGGCGTTCCCTGCGCCGGGCCGTGACCCTGGGCACCGGCTGGGTCCCGTTCGGCCTGTCCGCGGACGCGCTGGCCGGGCATCTGGCCGCGGTCGTCCCACCACCCGGTTTCGAAGTGGTGCTGAATCCGGGCCGTGCGCTGGACCCACTCGGCGACCCCGGCGATACGCGGCGACGGCTCACCGGATTACGCGATATCGGTGCCACCGTCGCCTGCTGCGCCCTGCGAGCCACCGATATCGACCACTACTGCGATCAGCTCGCGGCCCTGAGCACAGTGGCCGCCCCGCTCTGAGCGCTACCACGGAAAGGACCACCATGGACGAGGATCGACTGGCACGCCTCGAGGAACGCCTGCGTCGGCTCGAGGACGAAGTGGAGATCACCCGGCTGCTCGCCTCGTACGGCCCCTTCGTCGACGCCGGAGCCGCGGCGGAGGTGGCGAACCTGTGGACCGAGGACGGTGAATACGATGTCGAGGGCTGGCATATGCGCAGTCGCGCGGATGTCCACGCGATGGTGGAATCGACGGCACACCGCTCGCTGATCGATACAGGTTGCGCGCATTTCCTCGGCCCGGCCCGGGTCGTGGTCGACGGCGACGAAGCGACCGCGGTCTGTGAATCGCTGCTGGTTCGCCGGTACGACGACGGCTACCGGGTGTGGCGGGCGGGGGCGAACAGTTTCCGGCTCGTTCGCACCTCACCGGGCTGGCGGATCACCCGCCGCGTCACCCGCACCTTCGACGGCGGCGCCGAGGCCCGGGATCTGTTGCTCACGAACGTCTCCCGTACGAACAGCTGAACGCCACCGGGCCCCGGGGCGGCGACCCGGGTCCCGATAGCCCGGTTCAGCCGGCGGCGACGGCCGCCCGGGCAGCCGGAGTCAGCGAGGCCGGGCCCAGTCCCAGATGGTCGCGCAGGGTGTTTCCGGTGTACTCGGTGCGGAACAGCCCGCGACGCTGGAGTTCGGGTACCACGAAATCGACGAAATCGTTGAATGTGCCCGGCGCCTGGGCGGCGGAGAGGATATAGCCGTCCGCCTCGCCGCCGGTGAACCCGGCCTCGATCTGATCGGCGATCTGCTCCGCGGTCCCGACGAACTGCGGCAGCAGCACACCCTGGGCGTACAGCTTGCCGATATCGCGCAGCGTCAGGTTCTCGGTGGCGCTGAGCCGGCGGGCCACGTCGAACAGTCCCTGGGTCCCCGGTACGACGAGCTCCTCGACCGGAGCGTCGAGGTCGTAGCGGGAGAAATCGTGATCGGTGTGCACCGACAGCGTGATGAGCCCGGAGATCGGATCCGCGAGTTCGTTGTGGAAGGCCTGCTTCTCCCGCGCGATCGCCTCGGTCTCACCGACGAACGGCACGAACGACGGGAAGATCTTGATGTCCTCGGGATCGCGGCCGAAGTTCACCGCCCGCGATTTCACATCGTCGTAGTAGGCACGACGACCTTCGGGTGTCGGATCGATCTCGAAGATCGCCTCCGCCCAGCGCGCCGCGAAATCCTTGCCCACCGGCGACGAACCGGCCTGGATGAGCACCGGGCGGTGCTGCGGCGAACGCGGAACGGTCAGCGGGCCGCGGGTCCGGAACCAGGTGCCCTCGTGATCGACGGTCCGTACCTTGTCCGGATCGGCGAAAACGCCGGAGACCTTGTCCCGCACCAGGGCGTCGTTGTCCCAGCTGCCCCACAGTTTGTAGGCGACCTCGAGGAACTCCTGGGCCCGTTCGTAGCGCTCGTCGTGCCCCAGATGATCCTGGGCTCCGAAATTCTGCGCCTCGGCCTGGTTCAGGGAGGTCACCACATTCCAGCCCGCCCGGCCGCCGGACAGATGGTCGAGCGTGGCGAAGATCCGGGCCACCTCGTAGGGATGGAAATACGTGGTGGACTTGGTGATCGCCAGTCCGATCCGATCGGTCACATTCGCCAGACCGGCCGCGACCAGCGACGGATCAAGAGTCGCCGACGCCTGGGTGCCGCTCTGCAGCGGAACCCGGATATCGTTGCCGTACCGGACCGGGGTCGCCAGCAGATCGGCGAAGAACAGGAAATCGAACTTGCCCCGTTCGAGTGTCCGCGCGACCCGCCGATAGTAGTCGGGCCCCAGATAATCGGTCTCCGACGCGGGATGACGCCACGCCGCATGCGAATGAGTGACATGCGAGGCGATCAGAAACCCCGCCAGATGGAGTTCACGCGACATGGTCGGCTCCTCGGTCGCCCGGACCGGAGGTGGCCGGAAATGGGTGCGCCGCCGAACCGATCGCCGACAACGCGTGCTGCGGATTTGCTGTCACAGCGACGAGTCTGGGCGGCCCGCCCGGCGCCGTCACCGATTGCGCTCGAGCTGATGCTGAGAGAAAGGCTCCGCGGTATCGGCGCCGTCGGCGTGCAGGAGCCGGGCCAGTATCTCCGTACGAGGAGAAGCGATCAGCTCGACCGGCGCCCCGGTCTCCGCGATCGTCGCCCGGTCGAGTACCGCGATACGGTCGCAGCGAGCCAACCGGCCGCGCAGGTCGTGACTGATCGATACCAGTGTCGCGCCGGTGCGCTCGCGATAGTCGTCGAGCCGGTCGAGGATCCGCCGGGCAGTGGGTTCGTCCAGCGCGGTGGTCACCTCGTCGCAGAGCAGTACCCGCGGCCGGGCGAGCAGCGCCCGGGCCAGTGCGGCGCGCTGCAGTTGTCCCCCGGAGAGACCGGCCGGTGGCCTGGTTGCCTGGTGTTCGTCGATTCCCAGTCCGGCCAGTAGATCCGCCGCGGCAGTGCGCGCCGCGCCGCGGGTCATCCCGCACAACCCGGTACCGGTGGCGGCGACCTGCGCCAGCACGCTGCGGCGGGAATCGAACGAGGCGGCCGATTCCTGCCATACGTACTGGATATCGGCGATCCGGCGGCGCGACCTGCGCCGCAGCTCCGGTAGCCGCTCACCCCAGGCCACGATCTCACCGGCGTCCGGGCGGGTGAGTCCGGCGATACACCGGGCGAGTGTCGTCTTGCCGGCCCCCGATACCCCGACCAGCCCGAGATGTTCCCCCGGGTACAGCTCGAGGTCGAGACGGTCGAGGACCGGTCGGCCGTGGTGACGCACGGTGAGCTCGCGAATCCGCAGTGCCGGTTCGGTCGCCGGCGCCGCAGGCAGGCGCGGCAGCGCCGCGGCGGTGTCGGCGGAACCGGCCGGGACGAGCTGCCCGCCGCGGACGAACAGAATGCGGTCCGCGATCCGCTCGACCGCGAACGAATCGTGGGTGATCAGCACAACCGCGGTGCCCGCGGCCCGCAGCCCGAGCAACCCCTCCAGCAGCGTGGCGCGGGCGAGGGCGTCCAGACCGACCGTCGGTTCGTCGACCACCAGGACATCGGGCCGGCCCGCCAGGACCTGTGCCAGCGCCAGCCGGGCCCGCTCGCCGCCGGAGAATTCGAACGGGTACCTGCGCAGCGCCCCGGTCAGTTCGCGGTCACCGAGTTCGAAGGCCGCGGCGGCGAGTGCCTCGGCGATCCGGGCCCGCCGCTCGTCCGGCCGCAGCCGCCCGACCCCCGCCCGCCGATGGTGCAGGGCCACCAGCTCACCCAGCGCCGCACCGATCCGCCGCGCCGGATTGAGCGTCGACGCCGCGTGCTGCGGTAGATACCCGACCCGGACCCCCGGGCCGTAGCGGATCTCACCGGACAGTTCGATTCCGGGCTCCGCCGCGCCCGCCACGGCAGTGGCGATGGTCGTCTTACCGGCGCCCGAGGGCCCGAACAGGGCGAGGATCTCGCCGGGCGCGAGATCGAATCCGATATCGCGCAGGATCACCGCGCCGTTCGTCCTGGCGCCCAGACCGCGCACCGCGATCGCGCTACGGCCGGACATACCGACCCCCGCCGCGCAGATTCGCGGCCGCGACCGCCCGGGGATCGGCGAGCAGATCGTCGACCAGGAGATTCGTACCGACCACCAGCAGCACTATCAGCGCCCCGGGCAACAGCACCGCCCACGGCGCGATCAGCAGGGCGTCCTTGTTGGCCGCGACCGATACCGCCCAATCGGTGGACGTGGTGTCGAAACCCAGTCCGAGGAAATTGGCGGAGGCGAGGAAATAGATCGCGGCGGTGAAGCGGACGCCGAAATCCGCGGCGATCGGCCGCGCCATCTCCTGCACCGCATAGCGCCCGTAGCGGAAGGTCCGGCTCTGCCCCTGCATCCGCAGCGCGTCCATCACCGGCCCGTACACGACACCGGAGGCCGCCGCCCGGACGAACCGCGTGATCGGGGCCAGCAGGGCCAGCCCGATCGCGCCGGCGATCGCCACCGCCGACCCCTGGGTGCGTACCGCGGCGACCATGATGATCAGCAGCGACGGCACGCACAGCAGCACATCGACCGGCCGCATCAGTAGTTCGTCGAGCCAGACCCGCGGGGCGGCGGCCGCGGCCACCCCGAGCAGGAATCCCACGGCATAGGCGCCCAGGACGGTCAGCAGACCGGTCAGCAGAAAACCGTGCCCGCCGGTGAGCGCCGCCGCCAGCACATCGCGGCCGAGCCGGTCGGTCCCCAGTGGCGACCACTGCGACGGTCCGAACGGGGCCGCGCGACCGGCCGGGGCGGAGCGGGCGAGCAGCGGACCGGCCAGCGCGAACAGCAGGGGTATCGCCACGAGTACCGAGTACAGCCACCGTCGCGGATTCATCGCCGCTGCTCCGCCGCGGCCTGCGGATTCATCCGGTAGCCCGCGATATCGATCAGGGTGTTGACGACGACGGCGAACGCTCCGGTGACCGCCACGATCGCCAGGATCACCGGATCGTCCCGATTGGCGATGGCACCGACCAGCTCCGAGGCGATACCGGGTACCGCGAAAACCGCTTCCACGATCAGCACCCCCGAGAGGAGCCCGTCACCGGTCCGCCCGAGTTCCTGCATCGCCGGAGCCAGGGCGTTGGGCGCGATATGCCGGACCAGCAGCGCTACCCGGCCTACTCCGGCGCGGCGAGCCTGTGCGATATACGGCCGATCCAGCACATCGATGACTCCGGCCCGGACGAGACGCACCAGCGGGGCCGCCACCCGTGCCACGGTGACGAGTACCGGGAGCACCAGGTATTCGGGCCGGTCCAGCAGGGTGCCCGGATCGACCCCCAGGAATGTCGCGGGGAGCAGTTCGAGGTGGATCGACAGGAACGTCACCAGCAGGACGGCGAAGACGAAATCGGGGATCGAATCGAAGCCGATGCTGACCGAGGTGATCACCCGGTCGCACGTCGAGCCGGGCCGCGTACCCGCCGCGAAACCCGCGGTCACCGCGATCGGTACGAGCAGGATCAGCGCCACGCCGGCGAGCAGTCCGGTGACCAGGAACGGACCCGCTATCACGGCGCCGACCTGCTCACCGCTCGCATAGGAGGTGCCCAGATCCCCGTGTACCACCCGGCCGATCCAGTCGAGGAATCTGGTCACCGGCGAGATATCGAGCCCGAGCAGCTGACGAGCGGTCTGCTGCTGTGCCTCGCTCAGGATGGTGTTGTTCTGGATATCGGCGGCGTCTCCGGGCAGCAGCAGCGACAACACGAACACCAGGACGAGCAGTACCACCAGCTGGCCGGCGCCGAACCCGGCCCGGCGCAGCACCAACCGGGCGAAGAGCCGCGAATCCCCGGCCACCGGGCCGCTACCGGATCCCGACCACGACGCGATCGTCGCCGTACTGCCAGACCGTACCGGCCTCCGCGAAACCTGTTTCGCGCAGAAAGGCCGTGTAATCGCCGGCGGTGGGCCGGTCGGTGACGGTGTGCTCGAACCCGCCGTCGCGCTGCCGCACCAGTTCGGCGAGTTCGGGTGCCGCGCCGACCGCCGCCCACCATGCCGACCAGTCCTCCGCCGCGGCGGTACCCACCCGCTCGCCCCGTCGCGCGGTCAACGCCCGGCCGAGCCGGTCGAGTCGTGGCCCGTCCGGCCCTTCGTACAGGTGGTCGCCGTCGACGAAGAGTCCGCCCGGGGGCAGCGCCCGGGCGCACGTCTCGATCAGCGCGCGCAGTGGCGACCGGTTCATCCAATGCAGTGCGGTGGTACTCACGAACGCGTCGGGTGCCCGCTCCAGGTCGAGTGCCGCGAACCAGCCGGGCTCGCGCAGATCAGCGAAGACGGTTCGGAAGCGCGTCGACCCGTAGACGGTCTCGGCCAGTGCCAGCAGCAGCGGATCGGCGTCCACCCCGACGACGGTGGCCCCGGGGAGCCGGGTGAGCAACCGGTCCGACAGTGTTCCGGGGCCGACGCCCAGATCGACGATCAGCGGATCGGGCCGGCCGAGCAGTTCGGTCAGCACATCGCCGATCACGTCGAACCGGGCTTCGCGGTCGGGCAGGTAATGCTCCTGCTGGCGATCCCAGCGCTCGACCCAGTAGCGGGCCCGCGCCGCGTCCAGCCGCACCGGGGTCATCGCGGCGCCACCGCGTCGAAACGGGCCCAATCGTGCGAATTGGGTACCGCGGCCGGTAGCTGCTGGAAGGTGTCCCGCGCCGCGCTGTTCCAGTGGGTGGTGCCGAAGAACACGAAACCTCCTCGATCGTGCAATATTTCGTGCATATCGCGGTAGAGCGCCGCGCGGCGGTCCGGATCCGCGGTGCCCTGTGCGGTGGTGTAGAGCGCGTCGAACCGCGGGTCGGACCATTTGGTGCGGTTCTGCGGCGAATCGGTCAGCAGCCGCGAGGCGAAATGGTTGGGGATCGGGAGCGGTCCGGATTGGCCCATCGTGAGATGACCGGTCCGCAGCGCGTCGGTGTAGTAGCTGTCCTTGGCACCGAGCACCACGTTCACCTTCACCCCGCACGCGGCGGCCTGATCGGCGAACAATCGCGCGGCTTCCACGAATCCGTACGCGACCGGAGCGGTGAACAGATCGAAGGTCAGGTCCCGGACGCCCGCGCGCCGCAGCAGCCTGCCCACCTCGTCGGGATCGTATTCGTGCTGCGGCAGGTCGGCGTAGTACTGAAAGCCCTTGCCGAAGACGTCGTCGGAGACCTCCGCCTGACCCTCGAGCGCCACTTTCACCAGTTCCGCCCGGTCCACCATCCGCATGACGGCGCGGCGTACATCCGGATGGTCGAACGGCGGTCGATCGGTCTTCATGGCGAAGAAATAGATTCCGCTGCCGGGTGTGGACACCAGCGTGACACCGGATCCGCCCGCCAGGGTGCGCGCCGCCGACGGGGTGAGATTGTCGGCGTAATCGATCTCGCCGCTACGTACCGCGTTCACCCGGGCGTCCGCCTCGGCACTGACGATCCGCAACTGCGCGATACCCGGCGCACCGTCCCAGTAGTGCTCGTTGCGGTGCGCGGTGAACTGCCGCCCGGCCTCGAAGGAGTCGAAGACGAAGGGGCCGGTGCCGACCGGCCGGGTGAAATCGGCGGCACCGTCCTGGACGATCTTGGTGCCGTATACCGACAGCGCGATGAGGAATTCGAAGGTCGGCCGCTTCAGCACTATCTCGACGGTCCGGTCGTCGACCGCGCGGCTGGCGGCCAGGTCCACCTGATCCAGTGAGGTCGCGGCGATGAACGGCCGCTGCTGCGCGGGCCCCAGCACCCGCGCGAAGGTGTACAGCACATCGCGTGCGGTGAATTTCTTCCCGTCGTGCCAGGCCGCGTCCCGTAGCGCGATCCGCCACCGGGTGCCGGTCGGGTCGGGTTCCGCCGATTCCGCCAGGCGCGGGATCGGTGTCATCGAACCGTCCACTTCGAACAGGCCGTCGTAGACGGCCTTCATCCGTGCCTCGTCGATGAAGAGCGTGTTGATTCCGGGATCGATACCCTCCCCCGCGCCGGAGCCCTGGAAAGCGGCGGTGAAAGTACCGGTATCGGTGGCGGATCCGCGGCCGCATCCGGCGGCCAGCGCTCCCGCGGCCAGCGCACTTCCGATCAGGAACGATCGGCGGCTCGACCCCGATGGTGCACAACGCATATCCGACTCCCGTCGCGTCAGGCAATTTCACGCGACGAAGACATGCGAAACGGGCCACGACTCGGAGCGGCTCGTTCGGCGCATCGATCAATACCCACGTGATCATGTCCGTTCCTGGTTCATCCGCAGGTATCTGGCTGCGGCTCTGTACAAGCCACACAGTTGCGGGACAGCGCCGGATTCACACCGGACTTCCCTACGGACATCCGATACATTACTCGAGCACCGGCGGGGTGACCATCGACTCATCGTCGCGACGTCCGTCTCGGCAGGTGACGGGCGGTACGGGTGCGATGGGCGAACGTACAGCATGTGATCCAGGCCGCGACCGTTCAACGTTTGCCACCGGGTACCACGGGTAGTCATCCAAGGAAATGCTCTCGCGTGGTCCGTTCCTCACCAGGACGGTTCGGGAGGGGGCGGCGCAGCGGGCAACAGGTGGCTAGGAGAGTCGGGTGTCGGTAGTTCTCGTGCTTCAGGCACGCGGTCTCGGTGATCTGCTCACCGCGGTCCCGGCATTACGTGCGCTGCGCCGGGCCCGTCGCAACGACCACCTGGTACTGGCCGCCCCGCATCACCTGCGTCCCATCGTCGATGTGATCGCCTGCGTGGACGAGATCGTCCCGCTGGCCGATCCCGAGGGGTTGCGCTGGGACGGCCCCCCGCCGAAGCTGGCGGTGAATCTGCACGGCGCCGGTGCCGCCCCGATCGTGCAACTCGGCAAGACCGGCGCCGAACGTATCCTCACCTACCAGGATCCGGCGTTTCCGGAGATCCCGGCACCGGCCTGGCAGCCCGAGCACCATCCGATCGACCGCTGGTGTCATCTGCTCGAATTCGACGGGATCGGCGCGGACCGGCGCAATCTGGGATTGGTGCCCCCGGTGGCCACCACCAACCATCGCGACAGTGTGGTCGTGCACGTCGGCGCCGGCGCCCCGGCCCGGCGCTGGCCGGCCGATCGGTTCGCGGCGGTGATCCGGCATCTGCTGGTGCTGGGCCACGAGGTGGTGGTAACCGGCGACGAGTACGACCGGGAGAACGCCTTGGGGATCGCGGCACGCGCCGGACTGTCCGGTCACCGGGTGCTGGCCGGCACCCAGAACCTCATCGAACTGTCGGCGACCGTGGCCGAGGCCTCCGTCGTCCTGTGCGGCGATACCGGCGTCGCGCATCTGGCCACTGCCTTCGGCACCCGAACCGTCCAGTTGTTCGGTCCCACCGCACCGGAGCAGAGCGGACCGCCGCGCCATCTGCTGAACCGGCACGAAGTGCTGTGGGCGGGGCGTACCGGCGACCGGTACGCCGCCACTCTCGACCCCGGGCTGCTGCAGATCGGCCCCGGCGAGGTGATCGCGGCGCTGGACCGGCAGCTGGGTAAACGTCGCGGCGAAGCGAGCGTGACCGGCGCCGCCTACCGCCGCGTCGGCTGACGGCCGGTCCGCGCGGTCATGCCTGTTCACTGGCATCGCTGAGCGCCGCGGCATAGGCGGCCAGCGCACTCTGCCAGAATTGATCGAGATAGTCGCGGGCATCGCCGAGACCCCGCGGGTCCAAGGAATAGAGGCGGCGGTTGCCGATCGGCCGCACCATCACCAGCCGCGCTTCCCGCAGGACCCGCAGATGCTGCGAAACCGCCGAGCTACTGATTCCGACCTGCGCCGCGAGCTCTCCCACCGAGCGCGGCCCGGCGGGCAGCGCTTCGAATATCGCGCGCCTGGTGGGGTCGGCCAGGGCGATCAGCGGCGCAACTCTGTTAGCGACCACTGAAATAGTATCGATCTTCTGGCACACTCCGGTCAAATCTAGATCAATGTCTCATTTGCGCAGCTCGTCGGCCGATATTTCCACTTTCGTTATCGTTCGGTAATACGCGACCTGGGCTTATATGATCTCGTGACTGTTGCCACAAGATTGCCGGTTCGGCGTGTCGGCCCCCTAGCTTGTAACCATGCCCGTGACCCTTCCGTTACCTTTCCGTAAGCTCACGGTGCCGCCGATCGGCCGTCGCCACCTCACGACGCAGGTCGTCGCCACCTCGACAGCCCTCTGCGCCGGTTTCGCCCTGTTCGCCGCAGGCGCCGATTCCGGTAACGAACAGATCACCCCGGTGGCCGCCACCTCCGAGGCCCCGGCCGGCCAGGCCGACCGGGCACCCGCGGAGCGGCCCGCCGTCTCGCACAACCCCGCCGCGTGGGATCCCCATCAGGCCGCCCAGCCGGCCCCGATATCGTTCCCGTTCTTCGAGCCGCCGCGGCCCGCCACCGTATACCCGGCCGACGGCCCCGTGTCCTCGGGCTTCGGGGCACGCTGGGGCACCGCCCACAACGGCATCGACTTCGCCGCCAATATGGGCACACCGATCAGGACGGTCACCGACGGCGTCGTGATCGAGGCCGGCCCCGCCACCGGGTTCGGACTGTGGGTCCGGGTCCAGCAGGACGACGGCAGCGTCGGCGTGTACGGCCATATGCAGGACATCCTGGTGTCGGTCGGCCAGCAGGTTCGCGCCGGTGACGTGATCGCCACTGTCGGCAGCCGCGGCCAGTCCACCGGACCGCACCTGCACTACGAGGTCCACCAGCCCGGTATCGGCCCGGTCGACCCGGCGCCCTATCTCGCCGGGCGCGGTATCGATCTGGGCGCCATCCCCGACTGACCCTTACCCCCGACCCATCCGACGGTACCCGGCATACCGGGGTACCGGCCGCATCCAGTCCCGTAGCGGGACGCGGCGGCCGGATCTCCGTTCCTACCGTCGATCCATGCCCGCACTGCTCTCCCCCGGCGTACCGGCCCACTCCGGACGCCCCACGACTTCCGATCCACGTCGGGTGATCGGACGCCTGCACCGGCCTTTGCTGCTCAGTTCCGCGGCAATGGCCGGTCTGGTGGTTTTCGGCCTGATCGCGATGGCCGTGGACGATCGCGTTCTGCTCGGTGAATCGGTTTGGCTCAAACCGGTCAAGTTCGGACTGGCGTTCCTGCTGTACTCGCTGACGCTGGCGTGGCTGCTGTCGTTACCGCACCGCGGCCGACGCTTCACCTGGTGGCTCGGTGTCGTGTTCTCCGTCACCGCGTTCGTCGATGTGGGATTCATCGTGATGCAGGCCGCACGCGGTACCTTCAGCCATTTCAACACCGAAACCGATGCTTTCAACGAGATCGGGCAAAAAGTGTTCGCCTCCGGCGTACCCGGACTCTTCCTCGCGAATCTGTTGATCGCCGTGATCGTTTCGATACGTCCGGGCGCGGATCGCCCGACGGTCTGGGCGATTCGCGGCGGACTGGCGATGGCGGTGGTCTCGATGGCACTGGGCTACCTCATGGGATTCACCGGCACCCAGCTCACCCGGACCACGGACGGCCGGGTGGTCGAGCTGGCGGCGGGACACACTGTCGTCGACGCCGGAACCCGACAGGCTGTCGGCGCACCGGACGCGGTGACGGGGATGCCGATCACCCACTGGAGCACGCTGGGCGGAGATCTGCGCATCCCGCATTTCGTCGGATTGCACGGAATCCAGGTGGTGCTCGCCGCAGCGGTATTGCTGGCGTGGTGCGCGGCGCGCCACCCGCGGCTGCGCCCGGTACGTACCCGCAGCCGCTTGATCGGGGTGGTGATCCTGGGCTGGGGCGGCCTGCAGGCGATCACGTTCTGGCAGGCGATGCGCGGACAATCGATCGCGCACCCCGATACCGCCACCCTGCTCGCCGTTCTCGGCCTGGGTGTACTGGTCGCGGTACTCACCGCGGCCACCCTGGCAGCCCGGCTCGAGCCCACCGCGCACCCGGTCCGAGAGCGCGATTCAGCCCAGGTCAGCGCAACCGTTCCGCGTCCCGGGCGAGTTCGACCAGAACCGCGCTGAGCCGCGCGAGCTCGTCCTGATCGGCGCCCTCGTCGACGGCCGTCGCCACATCCTCGGCGGCACAGCGCGCCGCGAACCAGCGGTCGGCCAGCGCGGTGGCCTCCGCCGCACTGAGCACGACCGAATCGGCGGGGATGCCAGTGCCCTTCACATTGTTGCGATGTTCATAGGCACGCTGACGACAGGACTGGCGGCAGTAGCGGCGCCGCCGCCCTGCTTCCGAATCCACGATCTCCCGACCACACCACAGGCACGACTCCAACCGGCGCGACATGACCCGACACCCTAATAGGCACTCTCGCAGCGGCACACACCGCACGCCGCGCAGAGGCGGTTCGCCGAACCCCGTACAATTACAAGGCTCTCCCGAACTGGGAACGGAACGACCCTCACGAACGTTGACATGAACAGGGCGCACGGCCTGGACCGGTACGAATCCTCGATTCGTGGCACAGCGAACGGCCCGCGCAGTGACCCGAACGGTCGGCGGACGACAACGGCCGGCGAAACGCGACCCACGAGGAAGCGGTAGCAGATCAACAGGGGTCAACCCACCGGTTCGCGCCCCGGCACGGGTTCCGGTGCCCGCGCAGCGGATACACCACAGGTGTTTCCGCTCCGGAACACCGGAGCCCACGGCCGGGAACTGCGAGCCCGCGCGCGACAACGCGTGACAACACAGAGAGGACCTGTACAGATGGCAGATCGCGTACTCCGGGGCAGCCGGCTCGGAGCGGTGAGCTACGAAACCGACCGCGACCATGATCTGGCACCCCGCCGGATCGCCCGGTACCGGACCGACAATGGTGAAGAGTTCGACGTCCCGTTCGCCGACGACGCCGAGATCCCGCCGACCTGGTTGTGCCGCAACGGCCAGGAAGGTGTGCTGCTCGAAGGCACCACGCAGGAGGCGAAGAAGGTGAAGCCGCCGCGCACACACTGGGACATGCTGCTGGAGCGGCGGAGCAAAGAGGAGCTCGAGGAATTGCTCAAGGAGCGGCTGGAACTGCTCAAGACCCGTCGCCGGGGCTGAGCTGCCGGTAGTTCACCGACACAGAAAGGCCGTGCCCGGACGTGCTGCCGGAGTGGCTACCGGGCAACAACAGGGGATGCGGCTTCATCAACGCCTTCGCCGAGCTGCCCGAACCGGATCATCCGGGCCGGCA
>NZ_JBSGIP010000059.1:0-25607 GCF_053605105.1 Nocardia sp. NPDC003963 | reverse complement strand
GGAGCGACCAGAGGGAGGGAGCGCAGCGACCGACCGGCGGGAGTGAAGAACCGGGGTTAATAGGGCCCCACCCCGCGGCGCCGGAGGCGACGCCATAAACACAGCACCCACCCCGCAGCGCCGAAGGCGACGCCATAAACACAGCACAGGCTGTCGTGTCGACAGCGATGCGAATGGTTGGGCGTCGCAGTACAGGAGGGTGGCGGATGTCGGCTGGTGGAAGTAAGAGGGCGATTCTCGCCGCGTTGTCGGCGAATGCCGGGATCGCGGTCGCGAAGTTCGTGGGTGCCGCGATCACCGGGTCGGCGTCGATGCTCGCGGAGGGTGTGCACTCGGTTGCCGATACCGCCAATCAGGGTTTGTTGTTGTTCGGGCAGAATCGCGCCGAGCAGCAGGCCGACGAGTTGCATCCGTTCGGGTACGGCCGGTATCGACGCGGCGGAGAGCCGAGTGCGGGCGGCGGTACCGGCGGCGCGCATCATCTATCTGGAGCCTGATCTGTATCGGGAGACCGAGCGCGCGGTCTAGGGTGCCGGGTTCGCGGTGAGCAGGGCGCAGGGGTCGGTGTGTTCGCCGAATACCGTGCGCAGCGCGTGGCGGGCGGCGTGTACGCCGCTCATCCCGTGTACGCCCCCGCCGGGCGGGGTGGCCGATGAGCACAGGTACACACCGGGTAGTCCGGTGCTGTAGGGGTTCCAGCGCGGTACCGGACGGAATACGGTCTGTGCGAGTGTCATCGCGCCGGCGTTGATATCGCCGCCGATGTAGTTCGCGTTGTGGGCCGGCATCTCGGCGGCCGTCCGGACGTGTTTCGCGAGGACGAGATCGCGGAAGCCCGGGGCGAATCGTTCGATCTGATCGGTGACGAGTTCGCTGACGTCGCGGTCGGAGCCGTGAGGCACGTGCGCGTAGGTGTACAGGGTGTGCCGGCCTTCGGGGGCACGGGTCGGGTCGACGACGCCGGGCTGGATGACGAGTGTGAAGGGCCGGTCGGTGTGGATTCCGGCGGCCACGGCGTGTTCGGCGGCCAGCGCTTCGGCCCGGCTGCCCACCAGATGCAGCGTGCCCGCTTCGGCGCATCCCGGTGCCTGCCAGGGCACCGGACCCGATAGCGCGAAATCCACTTTGCAGGCGCCGCCGCCGTAGCGGTACCGGTCGAGCCGGCGCCGGTATCCGGCCGGGAGGCGGTCGCCGGTGATACGGACGAGTTCGGTGGGCGCGGTATCGCAGAGGATCGCGCGAGCGGTCCGGAATTCTTCCAGCGAGTCCACTCGGTGCCCGGTGTGTATCCGCCCGCCGCGGCGGCGCAGATCGGCGGCCAGCGCGTCCACGATCGCCTGGCTGCCGCCGCGCGGCACCGGCCAGCCGCCCGCGTGCGCGAGGGTGGCCAGCAGCAGTCCCGCGCCCACCGCGGGTAGTGCGCGCGGCGGGGTGATGACATGTTCGGCCACGCCGGTGAACAATGCGGGCGCGATATTCCCGCTGAACCTGACGTTCCACAGCGGGGATCCCTGTTCGAGCAGGCGCAGGCCGAACCGGACAGCGGCGGGGCTCAGCGGTACGTGCCGCATATCCGACATCGCCGTGCGTACCACCCGCGGCCAGTCGCGGACCAGGGGTGCGAACAGCGATCGCCAGGCGCGGCCGTCGGCGCCGAGGTCGTCCGCCGTCCGTTCGAGATCACGCCACGCCACTCCGGCGGTGCCGCCGTCGAGCGGATGCGCGTAGGACGCCGCGGGGGTGAGCAGTTCGACGCCGTGCGCGGGCAGGTCGAAGGCCTCGAAAAACGGTGAGGCCAACGCCATCGGATGCGCGCCGGCGCATTCGTCGTGCCGGAAGCCGGGCAGCGTCGTTTCCGCCGTACGGCAGCCGCCGCCCAGGGTTTCCGCGGCTTCGTACACCGCGACCTCGAGCCCCGCGGCGGCCATGGTCACCGCCGCCGCGAGGCCGTTGGGGCCGGAACCTACCACTACGACATCCGCCATGCCCCGATTCTGCCTGTCCGCGCGGATCAGGGTCGGACGGCTACCGCGTCCACTTCGAACAGCATGGTCGGCAGGGCCAGGGCGGCGACGCCGGTCAGCGTCTGAACCGGGGGCCGGTCTCCCCAGATCTGAGCGATCTTCGCGCCGAGGACGGTCAGTTTGTCCGCGTCGTGGTCGACGATATGGGTGCGCAGTTGAGCGATATCGCCGAAATCCAGGCCCACCGAACGCAGCGCGGTACCGAGATTGGCGAATGCCCGGTCCACCTGGCCGGCGAAATCGCCGGTGGTGGTGGCGCCGTGCGCGTCGGAATCGTATTGACCGGCCACGAAGACCAGTTCGCCGCTGGTGACCGCCACATGGCTGTAACCGAACGGAATCGGATCGTGCAGGACAGGCGGATTGCTGATCTCGATGGACATACCGGGTCTCCTCGGGTTCGGTGACTGTCGACAGAGAGCCGACGAATCGGACGCGCCGACTGTGACATCCCCGCCCGGAATCACCCGATGGGCTGCCGGGACCGGGACCGGGGGCCGGTATGCGCGGGCAGGGCTTCGTAGCCGTGCAGGGTGTACAGCTGCCGCCGCCGCGGCGGACCACTGAGCCGGAGGTCGGGGAACTGTTCGAACAGGGCACGCAGTGCGTGGGCCGCCTCCATCCGGGCCAGGCTGGCGCCGAGGCAGGCGTGGATACCGCTGCTGAAGCCGAGATGCTCTTTGGCGTTGGCGCGGGTGATATCGAAGCGCGCGGGATCCGGGAACACGATCGGATCGCGGTTGGCGCCCGCCAGCGACAACACGACGGTGGCGCCCTTACGCACCCGGCGGCCCGCGAGTTCCAGTTCGGCGTGTGCGACGCGGGCGGTGGTCTGCACCGGAGGATCGAATCGCAGAATCTCCTCGACGGCGGCCGGCCAGAGGTCCGGCTCGGCCCGCAGCCGGGCCAGCTGGTCGGGGTGTTCGAGGAGTAGCACGATGCCCTTGCCGATGAGGTTGACCGTGGTCTCGAAGCCCGCACCCATCAGCAGGGTCGCCGACGCGCAGAGTTCGTGGGTGGACAACTCACCCTGGGCGACCAGGCTGCTGAGGATATCGTCGCCGGGTTCGGCGCGCAGCCGGTCGATATGGGCCAGCAGATAGTCCTGCACCTCTTCCGAGGAGCGCATGGCCCGTTCGTGGGCGTCCCAGGAGATTCCGAGATCCAGCAGCGGACTGATGGCATCGCCCCACTCCAGGAACATCTCCCGATCCCGGTCGGGGAATCCGAGCATCTCGGAGATGATGGCGATCGGCACCTGCGAAGCGAACTGCCCGACGAGATCGGCCGGACCGTCGTCGGGCAGCGCGGCGAGGAGTTCTTCGGTGACCGTGACGACCCGGTCGCGCAGCCGGCCGATGGCCCGCGGGGTGAACGCCGCGGCGACCGGTTTACGCATCCGGGTGTGTTCCGGCTGGTCGATCATCAGCATGGAAGGGGGATCGACCGGATTGGCCGGGATCGGGCGCCGGGCGAGTGCCCGGCGCGCGAACCCCGGCGGCCGGAGCACTGCGAGCATGCCCACCCCGAACCGGTTGTCCCGCAGGACTTCCCGTACCAGAGCGTGATCCATGGTGACCCAGACCGGTCCGGCCCGGTGTAATCCGCCCTCCCCACGCAGTTCCTCGATCAGCGGATAGGGATTCGTGATCCCCTCCGGCCCGCCGTTGAGGCGGGCGAACAGATCCCCCCGGCGCAGTTGCGCCTTCTTCGCGACCCGGATCAGCCCGTGCTGATTCACCCAGCGGAACACGTATTCCGGCTTCATCCCACCCACTCCTGTCGTGCCGACGGCTTCCCTGCGCGATACGCACGCCCGGCGGTCCCGGGCGACGCGCGCGCGGCGGCCGGTCGGCCCGGTCGTCTTCGACGTCCACCGGCACCGGAGGACCACCGCTACGAACGCTACGCACCCCGCGGCGGCCCGGGAACCTGCCGGAGTCGGAACCCGGGACCTACCGTGGTAGGAGAAAACACATCAGAGGATGTGGGTGACCCGTTCGCTGTCCACGCGCCGTTCCCGCAGTGCGGGATCGGGATCGGCCACCTGGACGAGCGAGGCGCCCGCGACGAGCACCGAGAGATACCCGTCGATCAATTCGGCCGGAGTGTCCCAGGTGGCGCTGGAGAGCACCCGGTCGCCCGCGGAGAAACCCTGCCGGGCAGCCGATTTCCGAGCCTCGGCGAGCACCTCGGATACCGGCATACCGTCGAGGGCCGCACCGGTGCCGCCGGGCAGGAACTGATCGCCGTGCACTCGGACGGCGGTAGCGTAGTCGGTGACCCCGAGCGGTAGATCGCGGACCGGTCCGCCCATCGGGTCCAGCGAGAGCGCCGCCACCTCGGGCGCGTGCTCGGTTTCGCCCAGCCGGTCCGCGGCCGCGAACACCAGTTCCGCGTCGGGGTCGGCGTGCAGTACCACTTCGGTTCCGGCCCACCAGCAGCCGAGCAGAACCGCCGCGGTCTGCCAGTGCGCGGGGAGCAGCACCGCGACCCGCGCCCCGGGGGTGAGCCCGAATTCGTCGCGGATAAGGTTGCCGGTTTTGGCCGCCCAGTTGGCCAGAGTGAGCCCGGAGAGCTCGATCCGGGCCCCGGTCGCGTCGTCGTACCAGGTGACGCGGGGGCCTGCGGGGTCACGTTCCAGAATCGGTTCGAGGACCGCTTCGGGGAGGGTCGTTGCCTGGTCTATGTCACGCATCGTCTGCTTTCGGCGTTCAATTCACACAGGTGGGTCCTTCTTCGGCCGCCGCGATCGGCGGCGCGGGCGGCACCGGGGTGGCCGAGGTCGACGTACCGCCGAAATCGATCACATCTCCGCTACCGGATCCGGGGCCAGCGTAGTCGCTCGTCAGAACCACGTTCACCGCTCCCGTCGCGATCGAGGGATCCGACACCACGGGAAGCCCGCCCAGCGCGGCCGCGACCGCCTTTCCGCCCGGATCCGACGCCGACGGGGCGCGCACCTGACTCTGCGACACCGACGACCCACCGGAATAGTTACCCACCGCCCCGGGGGTGTAACCGAGACCGGCGAGTTCTTGTGCGACCGCGCTCGCCAGCCCGGCGACAGTGCTGGAGTTGTAGACCGACACCTCGACATTCGCCGGGTTGACGTCCGGGGTGGTGGTCTCGGTCGCGGGCCGGTCGGCGGGTTCCTCCCCGACCAGGGCCGCGATGTAGTCCTGCACTTCGTAGGGATCGACCCGGACCACTGATTCGCCGTTGGAGGTGGTGCCGTTGAGGTCGGCGACCGGAATGGTCTCGAAGGTGACCTCGCCCGCCGTGAGGTCCTGGAGCTGGTTCAGGAACGCCAGCAGATCCCAGCCCTCGTCGAGCACGACGGTGCGCCCCACCGCGTCGCTGAGTTCGCGCAGCCTGCTCGGATTGCTCAAGGTGTCCGCGCTGACCACCTGATGGACCAGCTGGGCCATGAACACCTGCTGGCGCACGATCCGGTCCAGGTCACCGCGTTCGAGATTATGGCGCTGCCGTACGAAGCTGAGCGCCTGCGGTCCGTCGAGTTTCTGCCGGCCACCCGGGAAATACGCCCCCGACAGCGGTTCGTCCACCGCGTGACGCAGGCAGACGTCCACCCCGCCCACCGCGTCGGTGAGCAGGACGAAGCCGAGCAGGCTGACCTCCGCGTAATGGTCGACAGTGATACCGGTGAGCCCGGCCACCGATTCGATCAACGCCTGCCGGCCGCGCTGCGTCGACTGCGCCTCCGCGTCCTCCGCGGAGACACCTTCGGCCAGCAGATCGTCCTGCACGTTCTGTTTGGTGATCCCGTACGCGGAATTGATCTTGCCCTTGCCCAGGCGCGGGATATCGACATAGGCGTCACGCGGAATCGAGATGGCCGTGGCCGACCGGCCGTCGTTCGGCACCCGGACCAGCACGATGGTGTCGGTATTGGTACCTATCTCGTCACCGGCGTGCAGCATCGCCCGTTCGGCGTCGGTGAGCGGGTTGCCCTTGGCGTCGGTCCGCGAATCCACACCCACCAGCAGGATGTCCACCGCGCCGTCGGTATGCCCGCCCAGGCCCAGATCGCTGATCCGTTCGATATTCGACACCAGGGAATCCACACCGCGCCAGGCGAACCCGGTCGCGACCAGCACAATCAGAGCAACCGATGCGACCAGGACCCGCACCGGACTCCACAACGTCGGCTCCCCACGCTGCGCCACCTTCGACTTCCTCTCCCCTTACGGATCGGTCGAGGACCCCGACCCACTTCGCGTATGCCGTCGAAACACTTTCCGCACCACGCAGGCTAACCAACAGCAGCCCGGGTGACCCCGATTCGGCGGCCGACGGCGTGCCAGACTGGGCCGGTGAGCACCGCCGTACCGCCCGGAACCGAAGCAGCCGACCGCCTCCTCGTCACCGGGGCGGGTGGCCAGGTGGGTGGTGAACTCCTCCGGCTGATACCCGGTGTCCGGGCTTTCACCCGGTCCGAGCTCGATATCACCGATCGGGCCGCGGTGGAATCGGTGGTCCGCCCGGGCGATACCGTCGTCAATTGCGCCGCGTTCACCGCGGTCGACCGGGCCGAGGCCGAACCCGACGCCGCCTTCGCCGGAAACGAAACCGGGCCGGCGGTCCTGGCGGCGGCCTGCGCCCGCGCCGGCGCCCGGCTCGTCCATCTCTCCACCGACTACGTTTTCCCGGGTACCGCGACCACCCCGTACGAACCGTCCGACCCCACCGGCCCGACCACCGTGTACGGCCGCTCCAAACTCGCCGGGGAGCGCGCGGTGCGCGAACTCTGCCCGCAATCCCATATCGTCCGGACGGCCTGGGTGTACGCCGGGACCGGCGGTGATTTCGTGGCCACCATGCGCCGGCTCGAACGCGAACGCGACACCGTATCGGTGGTGAACGACCAGATCGGCTCCCCTACCTTCGCCGCCGATCTGGCAGCGGGTCTGCTCGAGCTGGCCGCGAACCCGACGGCGCCCACGGTGCTGCACGCCACGAACGCGGGCCGGGCCAGCTGGTTCGATCTGGCCCGCGCGGTATTCGCCGGGATCGGCGCCGATCCCGGCCGTGTCCGGCCCTGCACCACCGCGGAATTCCCCCGGCCCGCCCCCCGGCCCGCCTTCTCGGTACTGTCCGACACCGCCTGGCGCGCTGCCGGGCTGACACCATTGCGCCCGTGGGAATCCGCGCTGACCGAGGCACTGGCCCGGGCCTCCCGTTAGGGTGGTGCGCTGTGAGCGCTTCCGATAACCCGCACGACCGCCCACGTCTGGCCGTGGTCACGGTCACCTACTCGCCGGGCGAACATCTCGAGCATTTCATCAGCACCCTGACAACGGCCACCGTGGAGAAGCCCGAGGTCATCCTGGCCGACAACGGCTCCACCGACGGCGTTCCCGAACTGGTGGCCGACGCCAACGCCCATGTGCGTTTCCTACCGACCGGCGGCAACATCGGCTACGGCGGCGCCATCAACCGGGCGGTCGCCGAACTCGACCCCGACCTGGAATACGTCCTGATCGCCAACCCGGACATCCGCTGGGGCAACGATTCCATCGACATCATGCTCGAGGCCGCCCAGCGCTGGCCCCGGGCCGGCGCCATCGGACCGATGGTCCGCGAACCCGACGGCAGCGTCTACCCCTCCGCCCGGTCCGTCCCCGGGATCCTCGACGGTGCGGGTCACGCGATACTCGGCGCCGTCTGGAAGACCAATCCGTGGACCCGCCGGTACCGCCAGGAGAACGAGGAGATCTCCGAACGCACCGTCGGCTGGCTGTCCGGTTCGTGCCTGCTGGTGCGGCGCGCGGCCTTCGACTCGATCGAGGGTTTCGACTCGCGCTACTTCATGTACATGGAGGATGTCGACTTCGGCGACCGGATGGGCCGGGCCGGCTGGCACAACGTCTTCGTCCCCGACGCCGAGGTCACCCATGCCAAGGGGCATGCCGCGGGACGCCACCCCGAGACGATGCTGCCCGCCCACCACGCCAGCGCCTACCGCTTCCAGGCCGACCGGCATCCGCACTGGTGGCAGGCCCCGCTGCGCTGGGCCCTCAAGGCCGGACTTGCGGTGCGCTGCCGGATTGCGGTTCGATCCGCTCTGCGTGCACGGGACCGGGAGCAGGCCGGATAGCCGACCCGTCGGTTCCGTGCCGGGTCGATGATCGAATGGGAACAAGGGAGCTCCATGGCATCACAAGCAGGCGCGGACGCGGTGATTCTGGTCGGCGGAAAGGGGACGCGGCTGCGGCCGCTGACCCTGTCGGCGCCCAAACCGATGCTCCCGACGGCCGGGGTACCGTTCCTGACCCATCTGCTGACCCGGATCGCGAGCGCCGGCCTGACCCATGTGGTGCTGGGCACCTCCTACAAGGCCGAGGTCTTCGAGGAGCACTTCGGCGACGGCGCCGAATTCGGCCTGGAACTCGAATACGTCACCGAGACCGAACCGCTGGGCACCGGCGGCGGTATCCGCAATGTGCTACCCCGGCTCACCGCGGACAACGTCATGGTGTTCAACGGTGACGTCCTCGGCGGCACCGATCTGCGGTCGATCCTGGAAACCCACGAAACGACCGACGCCGACGTCACCCTGCACCTGGTCCGGGTCAGCGATCCACGTGCCTTCGGCTGCGTCCCGACCGACGCCGACGGCCGCGTCACGGCCTTCCTGGAGAAGACCCAGGACCCACCGACCGACCAGATCAACGCCGGTTGCTACGTCTTCCGGCGCGAGTACATCGAGAAGATCCCGGCCGGGCGCCCGGTATCGGTGGAACGCGAAGTGTTCCCCGCTCTGCTGACCGAAGGCGCCCGCGTCCAGGGCCACGTCGACACCTCGTACTGGCGGGATATGGGCACCCCCGAGGACTTCGTCCGCGGCTCCGCCGACCTCGTCCGCGGTATCGCCCCCTCCCCCGCCCTCCCCGGCCAGCGTGGCGAATCCCTCGTTCACGAAGGCGCGGGGATCGCCCCCGGAGCACTCCTCATCGGCGGCACGGTCGTCGGCCGCGGCGCGGAAGTCGGCGCCGGCGCCCGCCTCGACGGCGCGATCCTGTTCGACGGCGCCAAGGTGGAGGCCGGAGCCACCGTGGAACGCTCTATCGTCGGCTTCGGCGCCCGTATCGGTCCCCGCGCCCTGGTCCGCGACGGTGTGATCGGCGACGGCGCCAGCGTAGGCGCCCGCTGCGAACTGCTCCGCGGCGCCCGCGTATGGCCCGGCGTAGAAATCCCCGACGGCGGCATCCGCTTCTCCACCGACGTCTAGGGCGCCTTTCGCCGTGTCAGGGGGTGCATGCGTGGTAACGCGAACAATCGTGCATGCCGAGTGACACTCAGGCCGCGTGATCGGGTAGGGCGCCGACCCGCTGCGCCAGTCGGCCGAATTCTCCGGAACGCGCCGGCGGTCGGCGCGCTCGACGACCCGTTCAGCGCCGAAGGGCTCGCGCTGTGCGAGCAGGCGATCCGGGATCGGTTCGGCAGCATCCAGGCAATCAACGACCCGGAGAACACCGAGCGAGCCGACCGGTTCGGCCGCTGTATCGGTGAGGTGCACCGCCGGGCGACCGAGGCCCGCTGGGTCAACTCCGGCCACATGTACGAGAGCGCCGGCCCGCGTCCGCAGCTGATATTCCCGTTCTCCGAGTGGGCGTTCGACGCGCACGACCAGGTCGGCGGCGCGTTCGCCGAGGACCCGTACGAACCGACTCAGCTGGTTTGGGTGCTGAACAACATGCGCGCCGAGCACGAGCGCCCCTCCGTCGAGGAGTACCGGCGCCGATACCTCGAGCAGTTGGTCGCTGAGACCGATGGAAACGACTTATAGAGGGCGGATGAATGGGGCCTGGGGACAGACCAGACGCGCTCACTCCCGCAGAGCGTGAGCAGTACGAAAACAAGTATGTGCCCGGGAAGGTGCGGGACGGGAAGATTCCGCGGACGCCGTCGCAGTGGCGGGAGGTATCGGCGTCGTGGCGGGCGCGGTACGTACAGGGCAAAACCCTGGAGAAGGGTTTGGATGTCGTCTTCGGACTGACCCCGGCCGGGTGGCAGCGCGAAGTGTATCGGGTGGTCGACCCGGTCGAGGACAAGGAAATCCGGGTCGACCTCTACCTCGACGAGAGCGATTCACCCACCTCGACCGATGAGAACGCCGAGGCCAAAACCGGTGCGTTGAACAGGGATCGCGACGTCGTGCAGTTGGAGGGTTACCCGGCCCTGTTGCAGCGCGGTGAAACCGTCCGGCTCTATACCCGCGCGGAGCGCGACACCGAGATGTCGAAAGAAGCTCGGACCCTGCTCACGCTCATGAAAGCAGAAGGGGGTGCCGGCCGACGCGGCAAAAGCGAGCGTGCTCGCCCGCCTGTCTTCGCCCGCCGACGACCTGCGGTCCACACGCGGTCGTGAAGTACAGCAGGTGGAGGCTCAGCTCATGGCACGCGGGATATCGCCGGAAATCGCCAGAGCCGCGGCAGAGGGGCGGACAGCGGAGCCACCGCGGGTCACCCGAGCGCACGCGGCCGAGGACCGCGCTCGCGAACGGGAACGGGGACTCGGTCGCGAGCGGTAGAGCTTCGATTCGTCCGAAACGCTCGAGGCCATTTGCCGATCTCCTGTTTACGCGAAGCCCACCGCCCGTTCCCCCCAAGCTGTGAGCAGATCACCCTCCGGATCGGGCACCACCCGGTCGATCGTGTCGATCAGCAGCGTCTCCCGGGATTCCGGGTGGTAGGGCGGCCAGTGTTTGGAGCCGTCCAGAGCCGCCGGGACCCCGTGGGCCGCGAAGGCCAGCCAGCGGCGCATGATCCGGCCCGAGACCTCGGCGGCCTGCTTACGGCCGCCGAGCCAGAAAGTCGGGTCGTGGTCGAAAGTACCGAAATTGCCGAATACGTACGGGAGTTCGGTGGCGTGGCCCGCACCGACCCGGGCCGCGCGCAGCATCGGAGTGGCGTGGTCGAAGCGGTACATCCAGGTACGCGAGTGCTGGGCGTGGCCGTCGGCGACCCAGAGCGCCGGCATACGGAACGCGGCGTCGGTGGACATGGCCAGCGCACCCCGTGGTTTGGCCAGATCCGGGTATACCGAGGTGATCTCCGCGAGCCGTTCGGCCGATAGTCCGGGATGCCCGGCCTGTACCTGTTCGAGCATCGTGTTCACCGCCTCCGGCGTCACCGGCATGATCGGCGACCGGAACAGCCGGAACAGGGAAGCTTCGTCCTTGTTGGTGCCGATGATGAGCGGGACCCGGTGCGAGCGGCCGTCCCGGAAGCGGTCGGTCGGGTAGCCGGGCAGCAGATCCTCGTCCACCACCGGAGCCGCGGCCAGCGTCCCGGGGGCCTGCAGCGGGACCTCGTCGATCAGCACGGCCGCCGCCCGCACGATCCGCTCGACCGGGCATTCGAGCAGTTCACCGATCCGGTCGCGGGGCAGATCGATCAGCTGACGGAACCGTTCGGCCACCCCGGCCGCGCGGTCTCGTCCGTACACAGTGGTCGCGGGCGGGCTCTGCGCGATGGCCCGCTGGAACAGGCCCGCCGCCCGCGGCGCGGTGAGCAGGGCGGTGACGCAACCGGCCCCCGAGGACTCGCCGAAGAGCGTCACGTTGCCCGGGTCGCCACCGAAGGCGCCGATATTGTCCCGAACCCATTCCAGGGCGGCGAGCTGGTCGAGGAGGCCCAGGTTGGGGACGAACTCGTCGGACAGCGACGACAGGTCCAGGAACCCGAACGCGCCCACCCGGTAGTTCACCGTAACCACCACGACATCGCCCGCTCCGGCCAGCTGATGGCCGTCGTAGACGGCCTGCGCGGCCGATCCCAGGCAATAGGCCCCGCCGTGCAACCACACCATCACCGGGCGGGGTTCCGCGGTCGCCGCGGCCGGGGCCCAGATGTTGAGCCACAGACAGTCCTCCCCCATCGCCAGCGACCGGTCGATGGGCACGGTGTTGGCCATATCCTGCGGTGCGATCTGCCCGGATACCACGCAATCGCGCACCCCGTCCCAGCTGTTCGGAGCGCGCGGTGGCCGGAACCTGCGCGGACCGGCGGGCGCGGCGGCGTACGGGACACCGCGCCAGACCGATATCGCGCCTTCCCGGGTGCCGCGGACCGTACCGAACTCGGTCCGCGCCACCGGGGCGTTCTCGTCACCCACCGCAGGCGCCACCTCGAAGCACTGGACGTTCATCACAGACCTCCTCTACCTGTGCATTCGAGGGTACGACCGAAGTGGTTACACTTCGGTTTCGAAAATGTCGCGTTGCTCCGCGAAAACGATTCTTTCCCGGGCTCTAGAATTCGGCCATGCCGAGTTACGAGTTCCGCTGCCGCAGCTGCGGCGATACCTTCGAGGTCAACCGTCCGATGGCGCAGGCCGCGGATCCGGCGCATTGCCCGCACGGTCACGACGATACGGTCAAACTGCTGACCACCTTCGCGACCACCGGCCGCGCGGCCGCTCCGGCCGTATCGGCGCCCGCCGCCCCGGCGGGTGGCTGCTGTGGTGGCGGTTGCTGCGCGTGATTCCGGCCGCGGGCCCGGTTCGGAACAGGGATGCGGCGGCCGCGGGTGAGCCGGGATTCGCCGGCTGATACCGACTGTTCCGGCTCGTCCACGAATCATCTCGCGTCGTCGGGATCCGCGGCCGTGCGGTCGATATGCCCGAGATCCCGGGCCGGGGCGATCCGGTCGCGGACCCGCTGTTTCAGGACGGCGATATCCGGGAAGCCGCCATCGGCCTTGCGCTCCCATACCTGCGCCTCGTCGACCGTGATCCGGAAGACGCCGCCCTCACCGGGGATCAACGCGACCTCGCCGATATCGGTGGTGAAGGTGGTCAGCAGTTCCTGGGCCATCCAGCTCGCACGCAGCAGCCAGCGGCACTGGGTGCAGTATTCGATGGCGATACGGGGCATGCGGGGCACATTACCGGCGGGCGGGGCACACGGCCGGGCAGCCGCGGCGCCGACCCGGGGTCACCATCGTTCGATCTCGCCGTCGAGGTACTGCCAGTATCCGTCGACCCGGAGAAACCTACTCGTCTCGTGCAATCGGCCGCGACCGGACGGATCACGGTAGTGCGCGCTGAACTCGACCGTCCCGGAGTCGTCGAAGGGGCCGCCCCCGGCCGTACTCAGGATCTCCACGAAGAGCCAGCGGCGGTCGGGATCGAGTTCGAGCTCACCGGGCCGGGTCGTGGCGTGCCAGGAACGCAGCAGATAACCGGTATCGCCGAGGGCGAATGCCGTGAACCGGGAACGCATCAGCGCCTCGGCACCGGGCGCCGGGCGACCGGCCAGCAGCGGACCGCAACATTCGCCGAAGGTATCGCCACGGCGGCACGGGCACGGCTTCGTATCGTCCACATCCGGATTCTCCCCGGTGCGGCCGGACCGCACCGGCGCGGGCTCGTTCATCCGCGCGCGGCGGCCAGTTCCGTGGCGATCCGGGCGGTGTCGTCGCGCCAGCGGCGCAGCTCGGTGACACCCGGCGCGAGTTCGTAGTCGTGATGATGGGTGGCGTGCGACAGGCTGGTCCACAGTGCGGCGATCCTGGCTGCGGTGAACGGGTCGGTGACGACCCGTAACGCCAGGAGCTGGGCCCGCATCGGGCAGCGCGCCAGCTCGGGTTCGGTCCGCGACCACAGATCGTCCACCGCCTGTTCGAGTGCGATCCGCAGGATCCACGCGGTGGCGCGGGACCAGACACCGCCGGCGGCGGTCACCGAACCGTCGAGGAGCCGGTCCGCCGCCGCCAGTCTTTCGCCGATACCGGGCCGGGGCACCGTATCGTCGGCCGGACGGGGTCGGGGCGGCGCGGGACGATTGCGCCCGCGCCGCCCCGTCCCCGCGGACCGGCGCCCGGTCACCGGGCCAGCCACTCGGCGAAGCGTCCCGTTTCCGCGATCAGCTCGGCGAGATCACGAGCGATCGGGACGTGGGCCCCGGCCGTGGCGTCGCGAACGACCTCGACCGCCCAGCGGCCCTCTTTGGCCAGCTGTTTGTTCAGGTCCTCGATCCGGTGCCCGGGGCCCAGTACCGCGAGCGTGACCATGGCACGGGTGGATTGGGCCCGGTCGATATGCCGCTGTACCTCGCGGTGATCCATGCCATCGGCCAGCAGTAGCCGTTTCGCCCGGGCCAGGCTGGCCGCCTCCAGTGCGGAACGGCAACAGGTCGCCACGAGTTCGTCGGCGATGGTGCGCGGTAGCTGCGGGGTGCGCAGCAGGGCTCGGGCGTCGTCGAGGTAGCGCTGCACCGGGTCGCCGGCCGGGCGGATCTCGATCACCGACCGTTCCCGCCGTTGTACCTCGATGATCCGGGCGTCGATCTGCATTCGCCGCACCGCTTCGGCCAGCCGGTCGTCGTGGGTGAACACCACCACCTGCCGCTCCCAGGCGACGGTGGCCAGTACCCGGGCCAGGCCGTCCACTTTGGCGGGGTCCATGGCCTGGACCGGATCGTCGATCACGACGAACCGGAACGGGCTCGCCGCGACGGTGGCGCGCGGCAGGAACAGAGCGAGTCCGAGTGCGTGCAGTTCGCCCTGACTCATCACACCGAGCGCGGCGCCGTCCACCTCGTCGACGGTCACTTCGAGATGCACCCGGCGGGCGCTGTTCGCGTTGCCCTGCAGCTGGATTCCGCCGAGCTCGACGCTGCTCTGCTGACGCAGGGTCTGCCATACCCACCGCGCGGTACCGGCCAGCGGGGCCAGCCGTTCGTCCCGCACCCGCGCGGTCGCCGATTTCAGCCATTCCTCGGCCGCGCGGGCAGTCTGCAACTCCGCGGCCTGCGCGGTGACGGTGCGGGTGAGTTCGAGCCAGGTGCGCAGCCGCGGCGCGAACGGGGCCCATGCCTCGTCGAGCCGGTCGAGTTCCTTTCCGGCGCGCTGCTGGGCGAAACCCAGTTCGGCGCAGAGGCGTTCGTGCACCGTACGCACGCGGGCGGGCAGCTCGCCGAGCTCACGGTGATCGGGCAGACCCGCCCAGTGGGCCCAGGTTTCACCGAGACCGGACGTATCGAGACCGGTGGTTCCGGCCGCGGTGGTGAGTTCCGGTGGCACCTTCCCCGTCAACGCCCGCAGTTCGGCGAGCGCTCCGGCGAGCTCGTCGCGGGACCGCGCGAGTTCCGCGGTACGCCCGGTGAGTCCCTCGATCGCGGCCGCGGTGTCGTGCGACCACTGCCGGTCCAGCGCGCCGTGACCGCATACCGGGCACAACGCGATCTCGTGGGCGGCCGGCTCCGGGACGGACCGGCCGGAACCGGTATCGCGGCTGCCGGGCGACGCCGGGCCGGCCGCCTCCGCGACCTCCGGCGCCGCGGGCCGGTCATGGTCCACCACATGGGCGTACGCGGCGCGCAACAGCTCGAGTACCCGCAGATCCGCGACCACTTCGGGCGCGGTCGCCGCGGCGACCGCGGCGACCGCGGTGGAGATACGCCCGGCCAGCCCCGCGATCCGGTCCGCGGTGGGTAGTTCCAGAGCCAGTACCGCGCGTAACGCCTCCGGTTCCGGTCCGGCGGCGGTATCGGCCACCAGCTCCGCCAGTTCGACCGGATCCGGTACCGGATCGCGCAACAACGCGCCGGCGCGCAGCGCACGCCGATCGGTGACCCCGGCGAGTTCGGTGAGCAGGGTCTGCCGCTCGCGGCGCGCGGTCCGGGCCGTACGTTCGAGATCCAGGCGGCGGACCCGGATCCGTTCGTGCGCGGTGATGAGTTCGTCCAGGCCCAGCAGCTGGTGCAGGGCATCGAAGAGTTCGCTCGGTTTACCGTCGACCAGGGCGCCGAGCTCGCTGTAGGACAGGAACGGCCGGTACAACTCCATGGGTACCGCCCACTGACCGCCTGCGAAGGCCTGCTCCGGACCGTCTCCGCGACGCTGGCTCCAGACCCCACCCGCCAACGGCTCGTCGGCGTCCCATTCCCGGGCCACGGTGAGCTCGGATTCCGGACCGTCGGTGCGCATTTCCAGTTCCACCCGGACCGGCCCGGACCGGTGGAGATTGCGCCAGCCCTCGCGCCATGTCGCCGATCGCCCGTCCCAGCGGCGGTTGCCACCGGTCAGCGCGAGCTCCGCGGCCTCGGCGAAACTCGATTTCCCACTGCCGTTACGACCGGTTACCAGCGTCAGGCCCGGCCCGGCGGGTAGTTCGAGCGTGGTTTCGGGGCCGATACCCCGGAATCCCCGGACCCGGATGGCGTTCAGGAAGACCCCGTCGATACCGGGCTCGGTGGTCCGCGCGGCGGATTCATCGGTCCACACCGGCGGCTCCAGGGCCGCGCGGACAACTGCTGCCACGGCACCGGGAATCTCCGGGTCGGAATCGAGGCGGTGCGCGATCAACTCGGCCGGCCGGATCGATATCTCCCCGGATTTCTCACGCCCAGGATTCACGAAGTTCTCCACCCCCTCGAGGCCACACGCCTGTCGAGCCCCCGTGTGTGGTCGTACGGTCGAAAGCTGTGCGAAACGCTACCCGATGCCGGCCGATCCGGACAGGGCCGGTTCGCGACCCCGTCCCGGACGGTCACGGACACCACTCCGGGACCGGACGCGTGGGAGATGCGTACGGCCGCCGGCGCGAACTGACCCGCGGGGATGGGATCTGGTCATCGGCCGGGCCGACCGGCTGCCGATGGCCACCCCTCGCCAACCCCGTCGGGTAGCTCGTCGGTGTGTCACCCTTCAGGGGCGGCTCGGTCTGGCCGAACAGAACAGAATGCCAGAGACACCCAGATCACGCAACATTTACGGAGCAGCTCTCCGATTCGAATACGGCTCGGAGACAACCCATTCCGCTGGTGACCGAGGTGTGCGAAGTTTCTGTCGGTGGGGTGCGATAGAAATCTCGCGACCGAGAAACGGGGGCACGATGACCGACCGAAACAGGTCTGCCGGATGACACAACGGTGGACCGAGAACCAGGTGACAGCACTCGCACCCGATACGAGTTCACTCACCGCCGCACGTAAGCTGGCCGGGAAATGGTCCGGCACAGGCTGCTCCGAGACCGCGATCTGGGGCTTGTGCAAAGGCAGCGGAAGCACTCCGTACCAGACGATCGTGGACCTCACCGGTCCCGCCTTCCGATGCTCCTGCCCGAGCCGGAAGTTCCCCTGCAAACACGCCTTGTCGCTGCTGATGCTCTGGGCGGCGGGCGCAGTGCCCGAAACCGCCGAAATCGCCGATTTCGCCGCCGAGTGGACGAACCGGCGGGCTGTGCAAGCGGCCGCCCCGCCGAAAAAAGCCCGCGGCAGCGATCCGGCGACCGCGCAGCAGCGGCACCGGCGAGTGGAAGCCGGGCTCACCGAGCTGGATACCTGGCTCACCGATCAGCTTCGCACCGGCCTGGCCCAGACAGATCGCTCCCATACGGCGTTCGAAGCCGTGGCGGCGCGACTGGTGGATGCCCAGGCGCCGGGTCCGGCCGCCGTGATGCGCCGCCTGCCCGACGCGGTGGTGCGCCGATCGGACTGGCCGGAAGTGGTGCTGGGCCGTTTCGCCTGGCTGCACCTGCTCATCGCCGCACACCGGAAACTGGATACGCTGCCCGCGCCGTTGGCGGCCGCTGTCCGCAACCGTATCGGCTATCCGACTTCCGCGGACGCGGTACTGACCGAACCGGCGGTGGCCGACCGGTGGCTGACCGTCGGTATGCGCACCGACGAGGAGGAGCGGATACACACCCGCCTGACCTGGCTCTACGGTATGCGCACCGGCCGCTGGGCATTGCTGGTCGACCATTCGTTCGGTTCCCCTGTCTTCACCGCGAACACCCCGCCGATCGGCCTGGCGGCCGAATACGAGGTGCATTTCTATCCGGTCGCGGCACCGTTGCGCGCGGTGGCCGGGCCGGATCGCGAGCCATCGGCACCCACCGCCGCCGAACTTCCGGAGACCGCCGGAACCCACACCGTCGCGGCGGCATCGACCGATTTCACCACCGCGGCGGCCGCGGATCCGTGGCTCGAATCCTGGCCGGTACTGCTGCGCGGAGTGATACCCGCGCGACAGGGCGAGGACTGGTTGCTCGTCGAATCCGGAGGTTCGGCGCTACCTCTGCAGACCCCCGCGCAGCCGTGGCGGCTGCTCGCGCTGTCCGGCGGCCGGCCGGTGACCGTATTCGGTCTCTGGACGGGCCGTCGGCTCGAGGTGATCTCGGTGGCGGTGGGCGGCGAGTTCCACGATGCGGGCCCGACCGAGGATTCCGCCGGTTCCGCGATCACCGCGACCCCCGACGCGGCCTCGATCGCCCTGCTGGGCACCGCGCGGGGCACGGGCAGCCCGGCGGGACTCCCCGAACCCGTCGCCGCGGCCGTCACGGCGCTGTCCGGCCGGGACGCCGCCGAGCGTCTGCTCGCGACCACCGCGCTGGAGACGGCCTGGGTCCGCGGCGGATACCTGCCGCGGACGGTCGAGGTTCCCGACGAACCCGCTGCCGACGATCCGCGGCCGATACTGCCCGACGCGGCGGCCGATCGGCTGGCCCTGCTCATCGGATCCCGGCCCGATCTACTGCCCGAATGGTTCGCCGCCGCGGCGGCGCACGATTACCGCGCCCCGGACCGGCTCACCGGGCAGCTGCTCGAATTCGCCGCGTCCGACAGTGGATTACGGGAGGCGGCACTGCGATCGGCCGGGGCCCGGGGTCGTTGGCTGGCCGGGTGGATTCCACGCTGGCACGATCTGGCCCGGCGCGATACCGCACAAACGGAGACCGCGAACGAGACCTGGCACCTCGGCCGGCCACCGGAACGCCTGCGCTGGCTCACCGAATCGCGGCGCCGCGACCCGGCGGCCGCGCGCGAGGCCCTCGCCGCGGCATGGCCGCGGGAATCGGGCGCGCCGAAAGCCGGACTGCTCGGTGTGCTGGCCGACGGGTTGGGCCCGGCGGACGAGGATCTACTCGAACGCGCGCTGGACGATCGCCGCGGGGATGTACGCCGGACGGCCGCCGAGTTGCTGGCCCGGCTCCCCGGTTCGGCCTTCGCCGAACGGATGGCCGCCCGCGCCGGCATCTGGTTGAAATGCGCGGATACCGGTTCGGGCGCGGGTTCCGAGCTGATAGTCGATATTCCGGAGACCCTCGACAAGGCCGCTGTCCGCGACGGTTTCACCGACAGCACCACCGAGTTCGGGTACCGCTGGAACGGGCAGCCGGATCTCTCCGCGACCCGGCTGCGGCGACTGACCGCCGGACTGCCGCTGAGTTATTGGACCGAACCCCTCGGTCCGCCGGTCCGCGCCGTCGCGACGCACGTGGACGACCGCTTCCGGCAACCGCTGTTCGACGGTTGGATGGACGCGGCGCTCGCCCAGCGCGATACCGAATGGGGCCGCGCGCTGTTCACCGTCGGAATGCCGTCGAATCTGGCGATCCTGCGCCGCCGCGAACTGTTCGCACTGATCGCGCCGGGCGATCAGCTCGAGCATCTACTGCGGCTGGGTTCGGCCTGGTTGTCCGAACTCGAATCCCTGCTGCCCGCGGTGGCGCACCCCTGGCCACCGGAACTGGCCCGGCACCTGCTGCACCTCTTCGAGGAGCGCGCCCGGACCGCCGCGGCCCGGCGGGGCGCGCCGGGCACCCATCCCAGCGCGCACCGCTCGCTGCTGCACACTGCCGCACTCCACCTACCACCGGAATGGGCGGGCGAGGTCACCGCGCTGGCCGGCCGCTGCGAAGCCGACGACTGGACCGAGGCGCTCGGACTGCTCGCCCACGACCTACACCAACGATCCGCGATGCTCGAGGAGCTGAAATGACCACCGTCGCCACCGAACCCGCTCCGGCGCTGTTGCGCCCGCACGCCGAACAGGCCTTCGCCGAGGAACTACATGCCCTGCGTACCGTGGACGACCGGCCGCGCCCGCCGTCGTGGACGATGTCGCCCTGGGCCGTGGTGACCTATCTGCTGGGCGGCACTCTCGCCGACGGCACCGTGATCACGCCCAAGTACGTGGGTCCGCGCCGGCTCATGGAGGTGGCCGTCGCGACGCTGGCCACCGATCGCGCCCTGTTGCTGCTCGGGGTGCCCGGCACCGCGAAGACCTGGGTCTCCGAACATCTCTCGGCGGCCGTCAGCGGATCGTCGACCCTGCTCGTGCAGGGCACCTCGGGTACCGCCGAGGAGGCCATCCGCTACGGCTGGAACTACGCCCGGCTGCTCGCCGAGGGCCCGAGCGATGCCGCGCTGGTGCCGTCACCGATCCTCAACGCCATGCGCACCGGTGCCATCGCCCGGCTCGAGGAACTCACCCGGATCCCCTCGGATGTCCAGGACGCCCTGATCACGATCCTGTCGGAGAAGACTCTGCCGGTTCCCGAACTCGGTATGGAAGTGCAGGCCGCCAAGGGTTTCAACATCATCGCGACGGCCAACGACCGGGACCGCGGGGTGAACGAACTGTCCTCGGCGCTGCGCCGCCGGTTCAACACGGTGGTGCTCCCGTTGCCGGGTAGCGAGGCCGAGGAGATCGATATCGTGACCCGGCGGGTCGAGCAGCTGGGATCGGCACTGGAACTGCCCGAGGTCCCGGCGGCCGCCGAGGAGGTGCGACGGGTGGTGCGGATCTTCCGGGAACTGCGCGCCGGTATCACCGCCGACGGCCGGACCAAACTGAAATCCCCGTCGGGCACGCTCTCGACCGCCGAGGCCATCTCCGTGATCACCAACGGGATGGCGCTGTCGGCGCATTTCGGGGACGGGGTGCTGCGGGCCGCCGATATCGCGGGTGCGGTGATCGGTTCGGTGATCAAGGATCCGGGGGCCGATTCGGTGGTGTGGACCGAATATCTCGAAGCCGTGGTGCGTGACCGCCGGGAATGGTCCGATTTCTACCGGGCCTGCCGGGAGATCGACGGATGAGCCTCGCGGACGCGGGTGAACCCGGGCAGACCCGGGTCTTCGGAATACGCCATCACGGCCCGGGATCGGCCCGCTCGCTGCGCCTGGCACTGGAGGAGTTCCGGCCGGACACCGTCCTGATCGAGGGTCCGGCGGACGCGGACCCGCTGGTGGTCCATATGGCCGCCGCATCGATGGCACCGCCGGTCGCGCTGCTGGGCTATGTCTCCGACGAACCGGCGCGTGCGGCGTTCTGGCCCTACGCGGTGTTCTCCCCGGAATGGCAGGCGCTGCGCTACGCGGTCGGCAACGAAGTACCCGTCCGGTTCTGCGATCTGCCCGCCGCCCAGGTGCTGGCCGTCGAGGACCGGTCCGGCGGCCGCGACGCGCTCGCCGAACTGGCGGCCGCGGGCGGCTACGACGACGCCGAGCGCTGGTGGGACGCGGTGGTCGAATCCAGCTCGGATACCGGGACCTTCGCGGCCGTCACCGAGGCCATGGCCGCGCTGCGGGAGACCGCGATCGTCGAACCGGAATCCGATACCGGCGCCGCCGCCACCGGCGTACCGGAGGACAGCAACGGAGTCGGCGATCCGGGCGTTCCACCGGCCGGCGTTCACCTGCCCGAATCGGTCGACGAGGGGAACGATCCCGACCCGGCGGCATCCGAACCCGAACCGCTGGTCCTCGACCGGCACACGCTGATCCGGGAAGCCCATATGCGCCAGGTCCTGCGCAAGGCGCGCAAGGACGGGGCCCGCCGGATCGCCGTCGTCTGCGGTGCGTGGCACGCCCCCGCGCTCCAGGAACCGCTCGGCCCGGCCGCCGCGGATATCCGCCTGCTCAAGGGGCTGCCGAAGGTCAAGGCCACGCTGACGTGGGTGCCGTGGACGCATTCCCGGCTCGCCGCGGCATCCGGGTACGGCGCGGGGGTCACCTCGCCGGGGTGGTACCACCACCTGTTCACCGAAACCGAGCGGCCGATCGCGTCCTGGCTCACCAAGGTCGCGGGCGTTCTGCGCAACCACGATCTGCCGGTATCCAGCGCCCACATCATCGAGGCCGTACGCCTGGCCACGACCCTGGCCGCGCTGCGGGCCCGGCCACTGGCCGGTCTGTCCGAGGTCACCGAGGCGACCCGGGCGGTGCTGTGCGAGGGCGACGAGACCATGCTGCGCCTGGTCGGTTCGGAGCTGATCGTCGGTGAGGCACTGGGCGCCGTACCGCCCGAGGCACCGACGGTTCCGCTGGAAGCCGATCTGCGCGCCGCGGCACGTACCCTGCGGCTGAAACAGGAAGCCCTGATCCGGACCCTGGACCTGGATCTGCGCAAAGAGCGCGATATCGGCAGATCCCGGCTGCTGCACCGGCTGCGGCTGCTGGGCGTGCACTGGGGTACGCCCACCGCCGGCACCGTGAAATCGACGGGCACATTCCGCGAGACCTGGGAGTTGCGCTGGGAACCGGAGTTCGCGGTCCGGGTGATCGAGGCGTCCCGCTGGGGTACCACGGTGCGGGCGGCGGCCGAGGCGAAGATCCTCGACACCGCCGCGCGGCCCGGTAGCGGGGTCACCGAACTCACGGAGGCACTGGAATTCGCGCTGCTCGCCGAACTCCCCGGCGCCCTCGACGGACTGATCGCCCGGCTCGGTTCGGCAGCCGCCGTGGATCACGATATGACCCATCTGCTGGCCGCGCTGCCGGGTGTCCTCCGGACACTGCGGTACGGAGACGTCCGCGGTACCGACACCTCCGCCCTGACCCACGTCGCGGACAGCATGCTGATCCGGATCTGCGCCGGACTGCCGGCCGCGGTCACCGGTCTCGGTGACGACACCGCCGCGGCGCTGCGCGATCAGCTCGATACCGCCACCACCGCGATCCATACCCGCGACCACACCGAATCCACCGAACAGTGGCTGGCGGTACTGGCCCGCCTGGCCGATCGGCCCGATGTGCACGGTCTGCTGGTGGGCCGGACAGTACGCCTGCTCTGCGATGCCGACCGGTTCGATACCGACGAGGCGGCGCGGCGGCTGGCGGCGGCGCTGTCGATCGGCAACACCGCGGCCGCGAAGGCGGCGTGGGTCGACGGTTTCGTCGGCGGCCGCGGGCTGGTACTGGTCCACGACCGGGCCCTGCTCCAGCTGATCGACGGCTGGGTCGCCGGGCTGGCCGAGGAGCAGTTCGTCGAGGTCGTGCCGCTGTTGCGCCGCACATTCGGCGCCTTCGCGTCCGGGGAACGCCGCGCGATCGGCGAAGCCGTACGCGACCGTGGCCCGGCCGCGACCGCCACCCCGGCCGATATCGATCCCGAACGCGGCCTGCTCGCCCTGCGTACGGTCGCCGACATTCTGGGAGTGCCCGCATGAACACCACCGCACCGCAGGGGATCACCGACGAGGCGCGATTGCGCCGCTGGCGTCTGGTCCTCGGCTCGGCCGCCGAACCCTCGCTCGGCGGACTCGGGACCGCCGACGACAAAGCCATCGACAAAGCGCTCGGTGCGGTCTACGACAGTGCCGCCGACGGTTCGCGCGGGGACCGATCCGGCGGTCTGGGTGGTTCGGCCCCGCGCGTGGCCCGGTGGCTGGGTGATATCCGCACCTACTTCCCGTCGACCGTGGTCGAGGTCGTCCAGCGTGACGCGGTGGAGCGGCTGAACCTCACCCAACTGCTGCTGGAACCCGAACTGATGGAGGCGGTGGAACCCGATGTGCATCTGGTCGGCACATTGCTCAGCCTGAATCGGGTTATCCCGGAGACCACCAAGGCGACCGCTCGGATGGTGGTGTCGAAGGTGGTGAAGGAGATAGAACAGCGAATCGCGACCAAGACGGTGGCGGCGGTGAGCGGGGCGCTCAACCGCTCGGCCCGTACCTCCCGGCCGAAACCGCGCGATATCGATTTCGATCGCACCATCCGCAAGAACCTCGCGAATTATCTGCCGGAACAGCGCACTATCATCGCCGAGCGGCTGGTGGGTTACGGCAGGCGCGCCCAGGCGGTGCATCGGGACGTGATCCTGGCGATCGACCAATCGGGGTCGATGGCATCCAGCGTGGTCTATTCGTCGGTCTTCGGCGCGGTCCTGGCGTCGATGCGATCGCTGCGCACCTCGCTGGTGGTCTTCGACACCGAGGTCGTGGATCTCACCGAAAAGCTTTCCGACCCCGTCGATGTGCTGTTCGGCACCCAGCTGGGCGGCGGCACCTATATCAACCGCGCCATCGCCTACTGCCAGACGCTGATCACCCGCCCCACCGACAGTCTGTTCTTCCTCATTTCCGATCTCTACGAGGGCGGCGTGCGGGAGGAGATGCTGCGCCGCGTCCACGCCATGAAGGAGTCCGGCGTACAGGTGGTGGTACTGCTGGCCCTCTCCGACGACGGCGCGCCCTCCTACGATCGCGAGAACGCGGCGGCGCTGGCGGCACTCGGGGTACCGGCTTTCGCCTGTACCCCCGACCGCTTCCCGGATCTGCTGGCCCAGGCACTGAACCGGGGCGATCTCATGCACTGGGGTAGCTGACCGGACTCCCTCCGGAACCCTCCGGGATCCCGGAGGGATTCCACAAGTGCGCCCGAGCAGGTGTGAGGTCCGGCAGACGATCCGCGATCCCGTGCTCCGGCCCGGTCGGGTGCGCGAATACGCTCCGTTCGTGCGTCCCCGGGCGGACCGCGGCCGGTCCGGTGATCAGATGGTGGTCGCTGCCCGTCGTGTATCGCGCTCGGTCCCGGTGAGCGGAACGAGGAGTGCGGCGGGCGCTTTCGATCCAGGCTGTCCCCGGCGCGAAGCCCGTCGCCCTGCTCTGGTTGCCCGGCCCGTGGAAATACCAGCGCACAGCGCATTTCGGCAATTCTCCGGAAATACATGCACCCGCAACAGAACAGACGTAACGATATACACGGGTTCTCCAATGTTCCCAGAACGCCGCCATTCCAAACAATCCTCATTGCAGGACCCCCTGTCGCCGGCTTCGAAATTTCCGACAAAACGATCGAACCGGAAGACGGTTCCGCGACCGAAAAGGACCGACGCGCACGAATTCATCGTCACCCCAGGTGAGAGCAGGAATTCATCCGGAAAGCGTGGAATATGTTCCCACAATTGGATATATTTCTTATCAGTACTGCTAACATCACGCACCGTGAGTAATTCGCATATTCGAAAGGCCATTTTCTTCGTCGCCCCGGCTCTCGGCGCGTTCGGCATGATTCTTCCCGCCACCGCCGGTGCCGATCCCGGTCAGGGCGCATTGCTGCCACCGATCGTCGAGTTCACCCCGGAGAAAGGGGGTGGCGTGTACGGGAAGGTGGAGAACCCGAACGATCACGGTGTGTGCTGGGCGGAGAACGCGGACACCGGCGCGGTTTTCACCGTCGGCGCGCAGTACCACGATTTCAGTGTGGAAGAGTCCGTCGCCGGCCCGGGGCAGACGCAATTCAAATCGTTGCGCGGTTTGAACAACGGACCCGTACGCGTCATCGGCCGCTGCGCCACCCACCTGCCGCCGGCCGCGGACGACCCCGAGGCATCGGCCAGCGAAGTGGTCACGGTGGAGGTATCGGGCGCCGGTATCCCGACCGGCAGCAGCGGCGGCTAGTCCGGCAGCCCGACGTGACCAGCGGTCGACAGCGGCGGTTTCGCATATGACCGCATCGACCATCCGCCCGGTTCATGTCTCCGCCGCGCCGCGGTGAGACAGTGGTCCGCGGTGGCCCGCCCTCGTACGAGGGCGGGC
>NZ_JBSGIP010000058.1:0-27360 GCF_053605105.1 Nocardia sp. NPDC003963 | reverse complement strand
GCCGGTGGGGCCCGCCCCGGTTCTGGAGCGACAGAGCGAAGAAGCGCAGCGACTGAGCGCCGGAGTGAAGAACCGGGGTTGATAGGGCCCCACCCCGCGCCGCCGGAGGCGGCGCCATGAACACTGCTAACATAGTGCTTGCAATTGCTAGCACCCTGACTTATCGTTGTACGTACAACGCCAGAAGGTGAGTGATGGCCGACCATCCCGAGGTTTTCGCCCAGCGCACCGACGATCCGGCAGCAGCTGCCGGCGCCGGCGACAAGGCAGGCCGCGTGGTCAACGCGGCGCAGGACATCGGAGGGTTCATCAGGGCGCAGCGTGAGGCCGCGCAGGTCTCGTTGCGTCAGCTCGCCCAGCTGGCCGGGGTGAGCAACCCGTATCTCAGTCAGATCGAGCGCGGGTTGCGTAATCCTTCCGCCGAAGTGCTCACGCAGATCGCCAAGGCCCTGCGGGTTTCTTCGGAGGTGTTGTACGTGCGCGCCGGCTACCTCGAGCAGCGGCCGCACAGTCCCGTCCGGGATGCCTTGCTCGCGGATTCCGCGATCAGCGAGCGGCAGAAACAGGTGCTCCTGGATATATACGAGTCGTTCCGCCGGGAGAACGGGCCGGAGGAAACGATCCCCCGGGACAGTGTTGTTCCACAACCGACTACCGACGCTCCACGCCAGGAGAACGATAAATGACCGAGAAGTACACCACTGCCAAACCACTGTTCGCCACCGTCGGCGCCACGGACGCGGTCTACACCGCTGTTGTAGACGCGGTAACCCAGGTGCGTGAGCGTGCGACCGATGTCAACGGCCGGGTCGACGATGCTCGTGAGCGGTTCGCCGGCCTGCCGGCCGATGTGCAGACCCAGTTCGAGCAGATTCGCGCGCGGTTGTCCGAACTGCCTTCCGAACTGCCCGAGGATCTGGCCGAGCTGCGCGAGAAATTCACCACCGAGGAGCTGCGCAAACTCGCCGAGCAGTACTACCGCCAGGTACTCGACATCTACGCCGACCTCGCGGTCCGCGGCGAGGAGACTGTCGATCGGCTGCGCGCCAATCACCTGGTCGAGGAACAGGTCGGCCGGGTGGAGACCCTGTATAAGGACGCCAGTAGCCGGGCCGAGGAAGTTTTCGGCCGGGTCAACGGGCTGATCGGCCGGAGCAGGACCGAATCCGCCCCGGCCGCGGAATCGGCCGCCGCCTCGGTCGCACCCGAGGTGCTCGATGCCGAAGTGATCGAGGTCGCCCCCGAGGTCGCGCCGGAACCCGAGTCCGCTCCCGCGCCCGTCCCGCCGGCCAAGAAGGCCCCGGCCGCGAAGAAGGCACCGGCCGCCAAGAAGGTCGCCCCGGCCAAGAAGGCCCCGCCGAAGAAGGCCTGACCTGCTGTTTCAGGTAACGCGCCCCCGTGCATGTGCAGTGCGCGGGGGCGCTGCTTCTATCATGGTGGGGTGGAACAGGTGTATGGCTTGACCGGGTGGATCATGGCCGCGCTGTGGCTGCTGGCGGCGAGCGCGACCGTTTTCGCGCTGGTGCACGCTGTGCGCCAGCGTTCCGATGCGTTCACCGCGGTCGATAAACTGACCAAACCCATTTGGCTGGGCATTCTGGCGGTGGCGATTCTGCTGCTGCTGGTGAATTTCCTCAACCTGGGTCTGCTGGCGTTCATCGCGATCATCGCGACCGGTATCTATCTGGCCGACGTGCGGCCGAAGGTGGATGAGGTTCAGCGCGGTCCACGCTGGTAGTAGCCGCCATCGGCGTCGTTCGTGTGGCCGCGATCCTCGCGACTTCCACTCCCAGCGGCTGGTCGGCTCCGTCGCGGGCACCGTCCCGCCGGTATGTGACGTATCCGAAAATGGGCTGCTACGGGCGCTCGGCATGGTGACATCGCCTCGATCGCGGTGTGGGCGCTGGCGGGCACTCACTCCGCGCGTTACTGTGTCAATCGGTAACACAAAGGAGTGTGTCTTGATGCGTGCGACCATGCCGAAGGCCCTGACCTCCCTCGCCGAACAGGTCGAGGGGCTGTTCGAGGTACACCGGGCGGGCCTGCGCACCCGTGGCGGCTACCGCAACCCGGCATTCAATCCGCCGAGTGCCGATCACCAGGTGATCGATGTGCGCGCCGCGGACGGCGCTCACCTGCGGGTACACGCGTACGGGCCGGAAGATGCCCAGCCGGTGGTACTGATCCACGGCTGGACCTGCAGTCTCGAATACTGGAACCCGCAGATCAACGCCTTCGCCGACCGGTACCGGATCATCGCCTTCGATCTGCGCGGGCACGGTGAGAGCGAATTCGGCGCTCCCGATCAACTGGACTGTCATCTGCTGGCCGACGATCTCTGCGCGGTACTCGACGCGGTGCTGCGGCCCGGACAGCGAGCAGTGCTGGTCGGGCACAGTCTCGGTGCGATGACTCTGCAGGCCTGGGCGGGGAAGTATCCGCAGCGAGTGGTCGACCAGGTCGCGGCCGTGCTGCTGGCCAACACCGGACCGCATTCACTGGTCGCCGAGACCACGGTCGTGCCGTTCTTCAACCAGCCGTTGCCGCTGCTGAACCGGATCATCCCGCTGCCGGCCTGGCTCGGGCGCAACGGGCTGAGCGCACGGATCGTGTTCCCCCCGGTGGCCGCTGTGCGGTGGATCTTCGCCCGCCAGATCATGAGCTCGGCCGCCGATCCGGAAGCGATCGAGTTCGGGATGAACATCGTGCGCTCCTGCCGGTCCCGGATCCGGTCGGAATACGGGCTGCTGCTGGCCGAGATGGACCTCGGAGACGCGGCTCGCCATCTCGTGGTGCCGACCACGGTGGTGGCGGGGACGGCCGACGATATGACCCCGGCGGTGCATGCCGAGCAGATCGCCTCCTGGCTCCGCGAGACCGGCAGTCTCGTGCAGTTCGTGCTGCTGCCGACCGGTCACCTGGGCAATCTGGAGGAGATCGAGCGGTTCAACGAAATCCTCGATCAGGTGCTCATCTCGGTCCGGGAACCGGCCGAAGCGACCGGCTGACCCGCGCTCAGGAGAAAACGACGGTGCGCCGTCCGTGCACCAGTACCCGGCTCTCCAGATGCCAGCGCAGTCCGCGCGCCAGCACCACCCGCTCGATATCGCGGCCTTCGCGGACCATATCGGTCACGCTGTCGGCGTGGTCGACACGGATGACGTCCTGTTCGATGATCGGCCCCGCGTCCAGTTCGGCGGTGACGTAATGGCAGGTGGCGCCGATGAGTTTGACGCCGCGTACGAAGGCCTGGTGGTAGGGCCGAGCACCCACGAACGAGGGCAGGAAACTGTGGTGGATATTGATGGCCCGCCCGGCCCAGTGCTCGCACAACTGCTCGGGTAGTACCTGCATGAACCGGGCCAGCACCACCGCGTCGGGGGTATGCGCGTCCACGAGTTCCCGCACCTGTTCGAAAGCCGGCCCGCGTTCGGCCGGGTTCTTCGGGAACGGCACGTGATGGAACGGGATACCGTGCGCCTCGGTCATCGCCGCCAGGTCGAGATGGTTGCCGATCACGGCTTCGATGGTGGCGGGAAGCTCACCGGAGGTGGCACGCCCGAGCAGATCGTGCAGGCAGTGCCCCTCTCTGCTCACCAGAACCACCGCGCGGCGCCGTAGTCCCGAATCGTGGACCTGACATTCGGTCTCCGGGCCGAGTTCGGCCGCGACCCGTTCGAACCGGCTGCGCAACTCCTCCACACCGAACGGCACGGTGGAGGCCTTGATGGACTGTCTGGTGAAGAACCAGCCGGTCTCGAGATCGGAGTGGTAGCCGGCCTCCAGGATGGAGCCCCCGAATTCGGCGATGAACGAGGTGATGGTGGCGATGATGCCCGGGCGGTCGAGACAACCCAGGGTGAGCACATAGCGTCGGCCGTCGGGCGCGGTGGCTGCGGAAACCATGACGCCATCCTGACAGGGCGGCCGACGGCCGATCGCCGCGACTCCGCGGTTCCGGCCGGCCGGTATGCGGCGCCGTCGCGTCGCGGAGGACGCGGCGGCGCGGTCACAGATCGTAGAACGGGGCGGCGTAACGGAATTCGCCGGTTATCTGGGAGTCGTAGGCGCTGAGCGGCCGGATCTGGAAATGGCTCGCCCATTCGGGCCGGTCCGGGATTATGCCCAGCCGCGCGGCCGGCTGGAAACCGAACCGGGGGTAGTAGTCGAGGCTGCCGAGCAGCCCGACGAGCGGTTCGTCCAGGGCGTCGGCGGCGCCGAGCACGGCGTGCATCAGTGCCGAACCCGCGCCCCGGCGTTGTTGTCCGGGGAGGACACCGATGGGTCCGAGCGCCAGTACCGGGAACGGGCCCACGGTGGCGCGGGTGACGCATACGTGTCCCACAACGGTTTCGCGATCCACCGCGACCATGGACAGCGTGGGAATCCAGCCGGGATCGCCACGCAGCCGGGCCAGCAGCGCGACCTCCGGCGGCGCGTCGACCAGGGCGGTACCGGCCGCGGGGCCGTCCGCCGAGTAGTGCGGGGCGAAGGCGCTACGGTGCACGGCTGCGACAGCATCGGTATCGACGGCTCGTTCGCGGCGGATCAGCAACAATCGTCCTCTCGTCGGAAGGCGATACGAGTGTGCGCGAGGAGTACGAGGCGCGCAACGGAATTCGCCGCGGGTATGCCAGACTTTCGTCCCATGGCCGATTCCATGTCGCTGACCAGGTCCGAGGTGGCCGCAATGATCGACCACACGCTGCTCGCTCCGGAGGCGACGAGCGCGGATGTTACCGCCACCGTGGCCGAGGCCCGGGAGCTCGGCGTGTACGCGGTATGCGTTTCGCCGGCCGTGCTGCCGGTCCGGGCTCCGGGTCTGGTGGTGGCGACCGTCGCCGGATTCCCGTCCGGGAAACATCATTCGCTGGTCAAGGGGGCCGAGGCCCGTCTCGCGGTGGATCAGGGCGCGGCCGAAGTCGATATGGTGATCGATATCGGCGCGGCGGTCGCGGGCGATTTCGCGGCGGTCCTCGCCGATATCATCGTGGTGCGCGAGGCGATCTCGGAGCGTGCGCTGCTGAAGGTGATCATCGAATCCGCCGCGCTGACCGACGAGGCGATCGTCGAGGCGTGCCGGACGGCCGAGCGCGCGGGTGCCGATTTCGTGAAGACCTCCACCGGTTTCCATCCGGCCGGTGGTGCCGACGTGCGCGCGGTCCGGCTGATGGCCGAGACCGTCGGCGGGCGGCTCGGGATCAAGGCCAGCGGTGGGATCCGTACCGCGGCCGCGGCCGCGGAGCTGATCGCCGCGGGCGCCACCCGGCTCGGACTGTCCCGGTCGCGGGCGGTGCTCGAGGGTTTCCCCGCCTGAGGGTCGGCGGGTATCAGCAGGTCGCATTACCCTCGGCGGCCGGCAGCTCGGTCGGCCCGCCACTCAGGTCCACCGCGATACCGTTGTCGGTGACCTGCAACGCGGTCGGCTGCAGGCCCATCGGGTAGGTCTGCAGACTCTCGGTCATCAGGTCGACCACACCCTGAGCCAGATCGTCGGGTACCCCGATACCGAGGAACTGCGCCTGGGCCACATCGATATCGACTTTGCCGTCCTTTATCTGCGGCGTGAGTTGCATGGCCCCGAAACCGCCGAGCACCTTCATGGTGAGTTGCCCGGTCCCGGGATCGGACTGCACATCGCTGACGAGGCCCTGCAGGGTCCGGGAGATACCGGAGTTGCTCCAGCTGACATCGGCGCTCGAACTCCCGACCGAGCTACCGCTGTTACTTCCCTCGGCCATCTCGATATCGCGGAACTGGGCGTGCACCTGCATATCGACGGCCGGGCCGAATTCGTCGCCCTTACTGTCGACATCCATCCGCGAGACCTTCCCGTCCAGCCAGGTGAGGAGTAGCGGTTTCGCACCGAAACCGACGTCGATCTGCGATCCCATCTCCTTTTCGAACTGGGAACTGATACAGCTCGCGATTCTGTGCCGCGCATACGCCTCACCGCCGATAAGCGCGGCCACCACGAGCACGATCACGGTGACCAGAGCGATCACGACGGTCCGGCGGCTGACCTTCGGGGCAGACAGGGACTTGGTGGGCATGGTCGAGATTCTTCACGATGATTCTGTGCCGGCTCTGTGGGCCGGTTGTGGGCGGATGGTGAATGTGTCGACGTCAGCGCGGTCGAGATGGTCGTTTTGTGATTCGAGTCACATGGATTGCTCCGCCTGTCCAGCGGGAGCGACCGCCGACCACGGAACGCTCAGGACATTGTCGCGTAGCCGCCGCCGGTAGTCGTGGACCGGAAAACCCTGTTCCCGTAGGAGGTCCGCCGCCGCCCGCCAGCGCACCCGCGGTCCGAACACGGCCAGGGGCGCGGTGTGCGCCCACGCCCGGTCCGCCGCGCCGAGCAGGGCATGTACCGGTTCGCCCGGCACATTGCGGTGGATCAGTGCTTTGGGGAGCCGTTCGGCCAGATCGGAGGGGCGTTCGACGGTGAACGGATCCCAGGCGAGAGTCAGGGTGCGCGGGCCGGAACGATCCAGTACCACCCAGACGCACCGGCGGCCGAGTTCGTCGCAGGTGCCCTCGACCAGCAGACCTCCCGGGGCCAGCCCCGACAGAATCGTCGTCCAGGCTCCGGCTACCGCCGACTCCGGATACTGGCGCAGCACATTGAACGCGCGGACCAGGATCGGACGCAGACCCGCCAATTCGAAACCACCGCGGGCGAAATGGACGCCGTCACGATCCGGCACCACGCGTGCCGGATCGATCTCCAGTCCCACCACCCGCACATCCGGGCGCACCGTGCGCAAACGGGCGGCCAGCTCCAGCGTCGTCCACGGTTGCGAGCCGTAACCGAGATCCACCACCAGCGGGTCGGCGGCACGGCGCAGCACTTCGGCGAGCCGCGGATCTCCGGTCAGCTGCCGGTCGCTGCGGCGGAGCCGGTTGGTCCCGGTGGTGCCACGGGTGACGGTGCCGAGCGGAACACTCAGCCGGCCGGTTTTTGTTCGTCCAGCCATTGCTGGGTCACTTCGGCCTCGGCGCGAAACAGATCCACCAGGTTCACCAGCATGAGCTGTTCCAGCCGCGGACCCATCATCGGGATGAACACTTTCGCTTCCGAGGACATCCGCATGGTGCAGCCGGTATCGGTCGGGAAGAGACGTGTCGTACCGGTGAGGCTGCCGGGCCCGGCGGGAATCGACGCCGAATACTTGCCCTCGACCTCCGGGCCGAACGGCCCGAAGCGCTCCTTGCGGGTGATGACCATGTCCTTGCGCATCACCGACTGCGCGATCTCGGGCAGCGTCTCGCGCGGCAGGATGTGGTGCAGGACGACCTCGATACCGTCCTCGCTCACATCGAGACTGATGACCTCGTTCGGCGAGTACTTCCGCATCTCGACCATCCGGGCCTCCCAGTAGTCCCGGTCGGTCAGCGCCGCGTACAGCTCTTTTGTGGTGTGCAGCGGGTAGCGGGCGGAATAGTCCAGTCGGCGAGCCATGCGCGGTAGGTTACCGTCCGGACCCGCCGCGGCCGTGGGAGGCCGGGCAGGCTCGACTCGGCCGACCGGCGGTCACCCGGGTGCTACGGCTGCTCGGCGATCCAGGTGTTGGTGAACTCGGTCTCCTCGGCCAGCAGTTCGGTGAGCCGTTCGCCGATGGCCTCCTCGATCTTGCGGCCGAACAGCGGAACCTTCACCTCGATCGTGCCGGAGATCTCGGCCACCGCGCCGGTGGGTTCGTCGGTGGCGGTGATGGAGCCGCGGACCTCCGCCGGTGCCCCCTCGACCCGCGCCTCGAAAGTACCGGTGGTCCCCGACCACAGTTCGGTCCGCGGAATGATCAGGTCGCCGGGACGTACGGCGGTGATGGCGGGCGGCAGCAGATCGGCGGGGATGGACTGTACGACCTCGACCCGTACCTGCTCACCCTCGACCGACAGCGAGACGAATTCGGCGGCGGGCCCGCCCACGGCCGCGATCCGGTCCTTCCAGTACTGCTCGTCGCAGAATGCCTCGCGCACCGCCGCGACCGGATGAGAGTAGCGAGCCGTATACGCCAGCGCTGTAGCCATGACCGAACACGCTACCGTCTGGTCGTGCGAACTTCTCGGGCTGTCCCGGCGGACGAACTGCGGCAGATGCTGGCCGGAACGGGCGCGGTCGTGCGGCCCGCTGTCCCGCTGGCCGAGCTGACCACGCTGCGCGTCGGCGGCCGGGCGACGGTCGCCGACTGCGGGACCACCGAGGCGCTGGTGGCGACCGTGCGGGCGCTGGACGCGGCCGGGGTACCCGTGCTGCTGGTCGCCGGAGGGTCGAACCTGCTGGTCTCCGATGACGAAGTGGCGGCGGTGGTGGTCCGGGTGGCCACCGAAGGGGTCGAGTTCGGAGCGGACAGTGTCACCGCGGAGGCCGGTGCGAACTGGGACGGGGTGGTCGCGAAAAGCGTGCGGGCCGGATTCGGTGGATTGGAATGCCTGTCCGGGATCCCCGGATCGGCCGGGGCCACGCCGGTGCAGAATGTCGGCGCCTACGGTGTCGAGGTCGCGGATCTACTGCGCCGGGTGCAGTTGCTGGACCGGGCGACCGGCGATATCCACTGGGCGGGTCCCGGCGAACTCGCGTTCGGCTACCGGACCAGCCGGCTCAAACATCACGACGACGCGGTGGTCCTGGCGGTGGAATTCGCGCTGCACCCCGACGGCACGAGTGCGCCCCTGCGTTACGGGGAGCTCGCGCGCCGGCTGGACGCCGCCGACGGGGAAACCCGGCCGGCGGACGCCGTCCGGGAAACCGTGCTCGGACTGCGGGCGGGTAAAGGGATGGTGCTCGATCCGGCCGACCACGACACCTGGAGTGCCGGGTCCTTCTTCACCAATCCGGTGGTTCCCGACGATGAGGTGGACCGGGTCCGGGCCGCGGTCCGCGACCGGCTCGGCGAGGTATCGGTCCCGACGTATCCAGGGGTCGGCGGGGTGAAATTCTCCGCTGGCTGGCTGATCGAACGCGCCGGTTTCGGCAAGGGGTTCCCGGGGCCGGACGCGCCCGCCCGGTTGTCCACCAAACACACCCTCGCCCTCACCAACCGCGGGGCGGCCACGGCCGCCGATATCGTCACGCTGGCCCGCACGGTCCGCGACGGTGTGGCGGAGCGGTTCGGGGTGGTCCTGGTGCCCGAACCGGTCACGGTGGGAATCCAGTTGTAGAGAGGTCGGCCGCGCCGACCGCGAGCTGTGTCGTGGCGGCCTGACACAGGTATCACGCAGATGACCGAGGCCGAGTTCGGTCAGTTCGCCGAAGATCGCGAGTACCCGGCGGAGTGAGAGTCGTCAGGCGCGGCGGGCGAAGCGGCCCGGGTCGGCCTGGTCGCGGGGTTTGACGATGATCTGGTCCAGGTTGACGTGCGAGGGTCGGCTCGCGGCGAAGGCCACGATTTCGGCGATGTCCTGGGCGACCAGGGGGTCGATGCCCTGGTAGACCGCGGCCGCGCGGTCGGTGTCGCCGTCGAAACGGACCAGGGAGAATTCCGTCTCTACCGCGCCGGGGGCGATTTCGGTGAGCCGGACCGGCCGGCCCAGGAGTTCACCGCGCAGCGTCCGGTGCAGGACGGCCTGGGCGTGTTTGGCGGAGGTGTAGCCCGAGCCGTTGTCGTAGGCGTGGAAGGCGGCCACCGAGGTGATGGTGACGATGAGGCCGTCGCCGGAGGCGATGAGTTTCGGGAGCAGCGCTTTGGTCATCCGCAGCGTGCCGAGCACATTGGTTTCCCACATCCAGCGCCAGTCGTCGAGATCGGCGTCGGCCACGGTGGCCAGGCCCTTGGCGCCACCGGCATTGTTGACCAGAATGTTGGTGCTCTCGATCGCGTCGGCGAACGCCCGGACCGATTCGTCGGAGGTGACGTCGAGTTCGAGCGCGGTCCCGCCGATCTCGTCGGCCAGCGTCCGCAGCCGGTCGACCCGGCGGGCACCCACGTACACGTGGTACCCCTGTTTCGCGAGTTCCCGGGCGGTGGCTTCGCCGATACCCGAGCTGGCCCCGGTGACAACAGCGGTGCGTGTGCTCATGCACCCGATCCTATGATGCGCTCATGGCTATACGGGAAGCGCGCAGTGCGGACGGGACCGGCATCGTCTATCGGACGGGCGGGCCCGCGCAGGCGCGGCCGCTGGTGCTGGTGCACGGCTGGTCGGCGGATCTGCGCTGCTGGGGGCCGGTGTTCGACGATTTCGCCGCCGATTTCCGGGTCGTGGCCCTCGACCTGCGCGGTCACGGGTATTCGGACGCGCCCGCTTCCGGTTACGACGATTCGAAGAACTGGGCCGCCGATATCGCCGCGGTCCTCGCCGCCGAATCCATCGAATCGGACGCGCTATTGCTGGGGTGGTCCTACGGCGGCATCGTGATCACCGACTACCTCGCCGAATACGGTACGGGCGCGGTCGCCGGAGTCGTCTACACCGGAGCGATGGCCAATATCGGTAAAGGGGTGCCGGGCGCCGAAGTCGGGGAATCCATGCAGCAGGCGATTCCCGCGGTGTTCGAGACGAGCGCGGGGCGGGCGGTCCGCGGTTTCGCCGCGTTCGGGAACGCCAACACGGGCCCGGGGCCGGACAAGGGTCCGGATGCCCAGCGGTTGTTCGGTGCGAGTCTGGCTACGCCGCCGTTCGTACGCAAGGCGCTGTTCTACCGTTCGGTGGACAACACCGAGACGCTGCGTGGGCTCGATATCCCGGTGCTCGTCCTGCACGGTTCGGCGGATCCGGTGGTGCCGGTCGCCGACGGCCGCTATATCGCGGATACCGCACCACTGGGCCGGGCCGCCGTGTGGGCGGACGCACAGCACGGGCTGTTCATCGAGGATCCGGCCCGCTTCGTGAGCGAGGTCCGGAAGTTCTCGGCGGACTGCGGTACGGCGTCCTGATTGTCCGTGACGAGCGGTTTTCCCGATCTGTCCGGCTTTATCGGCGAGCGCCACGGCTGCACGCCGACGCCCGGAAGGAGTGCCGAACCGGCGAGGTGTGATCACTTTCACGACCGGGGAAGGAGGCGCCGGGCCGGGGCGTTGCACCGTGCAATATGGACATCGTGAGTCAACGCCCGGACCGACGGCCGAACCGTATCGCCGTACTGACGGTGCACACCTCACCACTGGCGCAGCCCGGTACGGGCGATGCGGGCGGGATGAATGTCTACGTCCTCCAGACCGCGCTCCAACTGGCTCAGCGGGGGACCGAGGTCGAGATCTTCACCCGGGCCACTTCGTCGAATCTGCCCCCGGTGCAGGAAGCCGCGCCCGGCGTCCTGGTGCGCAATGTGGTGGCCGGGCCCTTCGAGGGCCTGGACAAACACGATCTGCCGACCCAGCTGTGCCCGTTCACCGCCGAGGTGCTGCGGCAGGAGGCCCGGCAGCTGCCCGGCTACTACGACCTGGTGCATTCGCACTACTGGCTGTCCGGGCAGGTCGGCTGGCTCGCCCGTGACCGGTGGCGGGTGCCGCTGGTGCACACCGCGCACACGCTGGCGGCGGTGAAGAACGCTGCCCTGGCCGAGGGGGATTCCCCCGAACCGGCGACCCGCGAGATCGGTGAGAAGCAGGTCATCGCCGAAGCCGACCGGCTCACCGCCAATACCGCGCGGGAAGCGCGGGACCTCATAGAGCTGTACGGCGCACTGCCCGACCGGGTCGATATCGTGCCGCCGGGCGCGGACCTCACCCGGTACCGTCCGGGTGACCGGGCGGCGGCCCGGGCCGAGCTCGGTCTGGCGGCGCACGAGGAGATCGTCGCGTTCGTCGGCCGGATCCAGCCGTTGAAGGCGCCCGACGTGCTGGTGCGCGCGGTCGCCGAGGCAGTGCGGCGGCGACCCGGACGCCCGCTGCGAGCACTGATCGTGGGTGGTCCGTCGGGTACCGGACTGGAGCGGCCGGACGCGCTCATCGAACTCGCCGCCGAACTCGGGGTCGCCGACCAGGTGACCTTCCTGCCGCCGCAGCCGCCGGACCGGCTGGTGCAGGTGTACCGGGCCGCGGATCTGGTCGCGGTGCCGAGCCACAACGAATCCTTCGGGCTCGTCGCTCTGGAGGCGCAGGCGAGCGGGACACCGGTGCTGGCGGCCGCGGTCGGCGGGCTGGGTACCGCGGTCCGGCACGAGCACAGCGGGTTGCTGGTGGCCGGGCACCGCACTCCGGATTGGGCCGGCGCGCTGGAATATCTGCTCGACGATCCACAGCGATTGCGGCTGCTGGGCGCGCAGGCGGTAACGCACGCGGCGGGTTTCTCCTGGGCGCATACCGCCGAGAAACTGCTGCACAGCTATACCGCCGCGCTCGGCGGTCACGGTCGCGGCCCGGCTATCCTCGGCGAGAGCCAGGCCAGATCGCGGGCGCTGTGGCGGCGCCGGACGGGAGTGCGCAGATGAACGGGACATCGGCCACCGCGCGGATCGTCGAGGAGACACTGCGCGATCGCGAGATCGAGTACACCCACCCCAGCGGTGATGTGTTCGTCGCGGTGCTACCGGGCGAGCGGAAGCTCGAGACCAATGTGATGCTGACCCTCGGAGCGCACGGGGTGCGCTTCGAATCGTTCGTATGCCGCAAACCCGACGAGAATTTCGAAGGGGTCTACAAATATCTGCTGCGCCGCAACCGGCGTCTCTACGGTGTCGCGTACACGATCGACAAATTGGGTGATATCTATCTGGTGGGCCGGGCGGCCACGCATGCGGTGACCGCCGAGGAACTGGATCGGATCTTCGGGCAGATCCTCGAAGCGGTGGACGGGGATTTCAACACCCTGCTGGAACTCGGCTTCGCCGAATCCATCCGCAAGGAATGGAAGTGGCGGGTCTCGCGCGGTGAATCGTTGCAGAACCTGCGCGCCTTCGAGCATCTGGTCGATTCCGCCGATCCGAACTGATCCGGGTTCAGCGGGCGCCCACGTGTTCGATCAGGTCGAGCAGTTCGGTGCGGCGATGCCGGAGGTCGTCGAGTTTGCCGTCCAGGGTTGTCAGTTCGGCGCGCAGAATGGGTTCCATGCAGGGCTCGACCTGCCCGGTACCGTCCCAACCGCAGTCGATGACCTCGTCGATCACGCGAATCGGTAACCCCGCGGCCAGTAGACGGCGGATCCTGGTGACGTCACGAACGGCCGTCTCGGGGTAACGGCGGTATCCGTTCGTGCCGCGTTCTGGGGTCAGCAGTCCGCGCTCTTCGTAATAGCGCAGCAGCCGCTGGCTGGTGCCGGTCGCTTCCGCGAGTTCGCCGATTCGCATGGTCGGTCCTCCTGATCTCCTGTGGAACAACCGGGATCCGGTGCCGGTGATTCCGGCGCTTGACCCTCACATGGTGTGAATGTGGACGGTGGAGCCATGCGAACAGACCTTGTTTTCGACAGCGGTGAAACCCTCGATTCCGTACTCGCGCAGCAGGAGACACGATGACTGTGCACACCGCCCAGATCGACGGCCGTACCGCCTCGGCGGCGGAATTGGCACCGCTGGCCTTCGCCGGTTACGCCCATTTCACCGCGGCGCAGGTGCGGGACGGGGGGATTCGTGGTCTCGACCTGCACCTGAATCGGTTGCGGGAGGCGTCCGGGGAACTCTTCGGCCACGCGCTTCCCGACGATCGGGTGCGCGAACTCCTGCGCGCGGCGCTGGCCGCGAGTCCGGCCGATGTGTCGTTGACCGCCACCGTGTTCTCCCGGACGGGTGAGTTCGTGGCGGCCGGTGCCGACCTCTCGGTCCTGGTACGCACCGGTCCGCCCGCGTCGGGCCCCTCCGGTCCACTCGCGCTGGCCGTGGTGGAGTACGAGCGCCCGCTCGCGCGGGTGAAGCATGTCGGCGAAGTGGCCAAGACCTATTACCTGCGCCGGGCTGTCCGGCAGGGGTTCGACGACGCGGCGTTCGTCGACCGTGCCGGACGGTTCAGTGAGGCGACCATCTGGAATCTGGCGTTCTGGGACGGGGATTCGGTGGTGTGGCCCCGGGCCGACATACTGTCGGGGACCATGATGGGCAGCGTCGGCAGACAGCTGGACCGGCTCGGCGTGCCACAGCGAACCGAAGAGATCGCGGTACCGGATCTGCCCGGTCTCGCGGGGGCGGTGGTCATGAACTCGTGGACCCCCGCGGTACTCGTGCACCGGATCGGAACTGTCACTGTCCCCGTGGCTCCCGACTTCGCCGAACTGCTGCGCCGGGCATACGTGCGGGAGCCGCTCGTCGCGCCGTGAACCGGAGTCGGGTACGGGGAACAGCCCGACGACGGGCGCCGGGAATGAACGGACCACGCGAAGGGTAGAACAGAGCATGAAACTCGACGATGCCGCTCGCGCATTCATCGGCGCCGGTGCCGACGCCACGCTGGTCACCGTGAACTCGGATGGAAGTCCGCAGGTCAGCGTGGTGTGGGTGGCGCTGCAGGAGGGGCCGGACGGTGACGAGCTGGTCACCGCCCACCTCGGTGAGTACCGCAAGGTACGCAATGTGCGCCGCGATCCCCGGGTGGCGGTCACCATCCTGTCCCCGGAGAAGGGGGAGATCATGCGGCCGTATCTGTCGGTCACCGGGACCGCGCGCATCGTCGAGGGTGGCGCTCCGGAGTTGCTGGCGGAGTTGGCGAAAACGCTCGCGAGCCCGGGTGCGGCCTTCCCGCCTCCGGACGCGCCGCCCGGCCTGCTCACCCGGATCCGGATCGACAAGGTCGGCGGTATCGGTCCCTGGGCCTCCTGACCGAGTGGGATCGCGTCCGAAGGTGTGACAGCGCGGAACCCGGCCGCGCATGGGTCACAATCGGATTCTGCGGATCGGATCTTCAGGAGGAGCGGTGGCGGTTCTGGCACTGGATATCGGGGCGACGAAATTCGCCGCGGGACTGGTGGACGACGCGGGCCGGGTGAGTTCGGTGCGGCGGGTCCCGGTCCCGGCCGACGATGTGTGGCAGGTATGCAGTGAGCTGCTGCGCGCGGTCGCGGCCGGGGCCGCGGTGACGGCGGTGGGTATCGGATCGGCGGGGCCGGTGGACGTTCCGGCCGGGATCACCCGGGCACTCAATATCCCGCAGTGGCGCGACGGGTTCGCGATTGTCGCGGCAGTCGGTGCACTGTTCCCGGATGCCGCGATCCGTTTCGCGCTCGACGGTGCGTGTCTGGCGCTGGCCGAACATCATTCGGGTGCGCTGCGCGGGCTGCGGAACGGACTGGCGATGACCGTCTCGTCCGGGATCGGCGGGGGCATTCTGGTCGACGGCCGTGTATCGACGGGACGAACCGGAAATGCCGGTCATATCGGTCATATCGTGGTGCCGGGATGGGACGTGCCCTGCGCCTGCGGAGGTTTCGGCTGTCTGGAGGCGGTGGCGAGCGGGATGTCGTCGGTGCGCTGGGCGCGGGCGCAGGGCTGGTCCGGTGACACCGGCGCGGAACTGGCTCGCGCAGCCCGCGCCGGCGATGCGATCGCATCGGCCGCCCTGGAACGCGCCGGTACCGCCCTGGGTACCGCGGTCAGCTCCGCGGCCGCGCTGCTCGATGTGGACACGGTAGTGATCGGTGGCGGTTTCGCGGACTCGGGCGAAGCGCTGTGGGCGCCGCTGCGGGCCGCGGCCGCCCGGCACGCCGGATTGGGATTCATCCGGGAACTCCGGGTGGAGCCGTCCCGTCTCGCGGAAGGCGCGACACTGCGCGGCGCGGCCATCCTCGCGGCCGACCTGCCCGGACCGGGACAGCGGCGGCGGTAGCGGGCCCCGGGGGTGCGTGGGCCGGGATCGCGCCATGGCAGGATGGCCCGCATGACGAACACCCTCGTTTTGCTGCGCCACGGCGAGAGCGAATGGAACGCCCTGAACCTGTTCACCGGCTGGGTGGACGTGCATCTCACCGACAAGGGCGTCGCCGAGGGCAAACGGGCCGGTGAACTCCTGGCCGAGCACGGCATCGCGCCCGATATCGTCTACACCTCCCTGCTGCGCCGCGCGATCTCGACGGCGAATATCGCCCTGGACGCCGCCGACCGCCACTGGATCCCGGTGGTGCGGGACTGGCGCCTCAACGAACGGCACTACGGCGCGCTGCAGGGGAAGAACAAGGCGCAGATCCGCGACGAGTACGGCGAGGACCAGTTCATGCTGTGGCGGCGCAGTTACGACACACCGCCGCCGCCGATCGAACTCGGTGACGAGTACAGCCAGGACGGTGACGCGCGATACGCCGGTATCGAGGTCCCGCGTACGGAATGCCTGCTGGACGTGGTGAACCGGATGGTCCCGTACTGGGAGTCGACCATTTCGCAGGAACTGCGCGGGGGAAAGACGGTGCTGGTCGCGGCGCACGGTAATTCGTTGCGTGCCCTGGTCAAACATCTGGATCGGATCTCCGACGACGATATCGCCGGGCTGAATATCCCCACCGGAATTCCGCTGCGCTACGAATTGGACGATGATCTGCGTCCGGTGCGCCCCCGGGAGTACCTTGATCCGGAGGCCGCGGCCGCCGGTGCGGCCGCGGTCGCGAGCCAGGGCGGAAGGTAGTCCGAATCACGGCGCCGCGACCCGGAACGGGTTGCGGCGCTTTTTCGTACCGGTACCTATCGAGCGGGCCCGGGATATCGCGATTCTGTGATGTGCCACGGATGTGGACGGCTTCGCTTGTGCGAGAACACCGTATTCGGTCGCGTAATCGGAAAATCCCGTTTCCGGCAGGCCAGATTCTCGTTACTCGCCGGTAACGCTGTGTAAGCTCTCGAACGTCCGACCAGTCCGAGAGATGGATCACGACCGATGAAGTTTGTGATACGAGCCACCGTGGCTATGGCGGCCGGAATTCTGCTGATGCCACTGCTGGGCGGTGGCGCCGGGGCGGCGCCGGTGGTCTCCGGTCCCGACGGGGGAGCGGCGGGGGCACAGTGGGCGGCCACCCACGACGGTCCGCAGGAGTATCCCGGTATCGACATCACCTGGGATGTGCCGATCACGATGAGCGACGGCACAGTGTTGAAGGCCAATGTGTACCGGCCCGCCGACGCCGCGTCCCGGCCGATCGACACCCGGCTGCCCGTACTCGTCAATATGACGCCCTATACGAAACTCGTGTCCAACCTCGTCGACCACATGGGATCGATTCCGGGGGCGTCCGACGCGATATCCCAGCTGGCCCGCGATATCGATATGACCGGTACACCGCTGTCCGGGCTCACCGATCTCACCAAGGCACTCGGCGGCGGGGCCCTGCGCAACTTCGCGGTCGACCGCCAACTCGTGAAGAGCGGTTACGTCCAGGTCGTAGTGGATGTCCGCGGGACGGGCTTCTCCCAGGGCGTCTGGGATATGTTGCGCCAGCGCGAACAGCGCGACACCGTCGAGGTCATCGATTGGGCGTCGCGGCAACAGTGGGCGGACGGACAGGTCGGGATGACCGGCATGTCGTATTCCGGTATCAACCAGTTGCAGGCCGCCGAGCAGCATCCACCCGCGCTGAAGGCACTCTTCCCGGTGGTGCCCGGCAGCGATCTGGCACAGGACGTGCTGATGCCCGGCGGCGGTTTCGGCTTCGCCTTCATTCCGCTGTGGATGTCGCTGATCAACGCGACCAAATGGGTGCCCGATGTGCAGTCGATGGTGAACGGCACATTCGATCAGCGGTGGCTCGGTGACCGGTTGTCCTCGCCGTTCACCTACCTCGACGTATTCCTCAACGCCTACACCACACCTCGTGTGGAGGATCTCGATCCGCGCTTGCAGGAGATGATCAGAGGTGACAGCCCGGACCGGCAGGCCTGGCTCGGTGATCCGGCGCAGATCGATGTACCGACCTTCGTAACCGGCGGCTGGCACGATCTGTTCACCTATTCCGAATCCCAGATCTACAACGCGATATCGGTGCCGCCGGGGCAGAAACAGCTGCTGATGGGCGATACGTATCACATCAACTCGGGCAGCGAATCGGGCAGACCCGGGTTGCCGCCGCGGCTGGACGTGCTGCAGCGCGCCTGGTTCGACAAATGGTTGAAGGGCATCGACAACGGGATCGACCAGTACGGTCCGGTGACCCTGCGGCAGCAGGGTGGCGGCTGGGTGACCAAGGCCGGGTTCGGCGAGAGCGCACCGGCGGATCAGGCGGCCGAATACCGGCGGATGTACCTCTCGGCGGCGCCGAGCGGAACGGGCGGGCACAGCGTGCACGACGGGTCGCTGGGCACGGTGGCCGACAGTTCCGCCCGCCTGACGGTCGCGCCCGGGCTCACGGGACTGTGTTCCAACGACGGCGGCCAGGCGACCGCCGGAGTGGTCGCGGTGATCAACGCCTGCGGCGCCGATTCCCGGATCCAGGAGACCAACGGGCTGACCTTCACCAGCGCACCGGTGGCCGAGGCGGTCGAGATCTCCGGGCCCATCGCCGTGCAGTTGCAGACGGTGCAGGACGCGGCTGACGGCTACTGGTCGGTGACGGTCAACGATGTGGCGCCCGACGGGCAGTCCCGGGTGCTGTCGTCGGGGCAGTTGATGGCCTCGCTGCGCGAGATCGACGATTCCCTGAGCAGCCGATCGGCCAACGGTGATTACACCGACCCGCGGCCCTTCACCACCTTGGAGAACCGGCGGCTCACGGTGCCCGGGGAGGTGACCACGCTCGATATCGCGGTTCCCGCGATCGAGGCGAAGCTGGAACCGGGGCACCGGGTGCGGGTGGACGTCTACGCGGGCAACGCGCCGAAGGGTGTGCCGCCGTTGCCGATGATCATCGACACCGGCCTGAAACCGCAGCATGTGCAGCTCGACCCGAACCGGCCGAGTTTCGTGAACCTGCCGGTGCGCGGTAACCCCGGTTGGTGAACCCCCGCGTCCACGCGCGCGATACGAACCCCGTTGTGTCCCAGACATAATGGGGTTCGTTGTCGTTTCCGGCCCTCGGAACACGCCCGGGACGATCGAAACCTGTTCGCTGCCGAACAACGAGTAAACGCCCGGCGAACAACCAAGTAATCGCCCGTGACCTGCACGAAACTTCACCGACCCCGGGTTTGTTTACCTGTCGTCGACCGTACGATTCTTCATGTGAGCGTTCCCCAGGCCGTACTGCTGGCAGTCCTGGCGGCTGTCGTCGGACTGGCCGTCGGCGGACTTGTGATCCCGTATATGAACGCCCGGCAGGCGCAGCGGCGGCAAGCCGACTCCGGCCTCACGATGTCGCAGGTCCTCGACCTGATCGTGCTGGCCTCGGAGAGCGGTATCGCGGTGGTGGACGAATACCGCGATGTCGTACTGGTCAACCCGCGCGCCGAGGAACTCGGCCTGGTCCGTAACCGGCTGCTCGAGGAGCGGGCCTGGGTGGCGGTGGAGAAGGTCCTCGCGACCGGTGAAACGGCGGAGTTCGATCTCACGGCCGATAAACCGACACCCGGTCGCGGCCGGATCGCGGTGCGCGGTCTCGCGCGGCCGCTGTCCCCGGAGGAGACCAGCTTCACCGTCCTGTTCGCCGACGACGATTCCGAACAGGCCCGGATGGAAGCGACCCGCCGCGATTTCGTCGCCAATGTGAGCCATGAGCTGAAAACGCCGGTCGGGGCGATGAGCCTGCTGGCCGAGGCACTGCTCGAGACAGCGGACGATCCCGAGGCCGTCCGGCATTTCGGCCAGCGGGTACTGGCCGAAGCCGGCCGGCTCGGGAAGATGGTCACCGAACTGATCGCGCTGTCGCGGCTCCAGGGGGCCGAGAAACTTCCCGAACTCGAAGTCGTGGACGTCGATACGGTCGTCAACCAGGCCGTGGACCGATCCCGCACCGCGGCCGAGGCCGCCGGGATCACGGTCAGCACCGACCGGCCCAGCGGGCTCGAGGTCCTCGGCGACGAAACCCTGCTCATCACCGCCCTGTCGAACCTGGTCGAGAATGCCATCGCCTACTCACTGCGGGGCTCACACGTCTCGGTGAGCCGGTCGGTGCGCGGCTCCTATGTGGCGATGGCCGTGACCGACCGCGGTATCGGCATCGCCAAGGACGACCAGGAACGGGTGTTCGAACGATTCTTCCGCTCCGACAAGGCGCGCTCCCGCGCCACCGGCGGCACCGGACTAGGCCTGGCTATCGTGAAACACGTGGCCGCCAACCACAACGGTGAGATCACCCTGTGGAGCAAACTCGGCACCGGCTCGACATTCACCCTGCGCATACCCGCGCATCAGGAGGCCGACGGCACCGCCGCCGTCGGTCCGCCCGTGCTGACCAAAAGAGAAACCAGCCCGCGCCCCTCGGGTCCGGGCCGAACGAACGGTGTGGAGGCACGCAGATGACCAGTGTGTTGATCGTCGAGGACGAGGAGTCGCTGGCCGATCCACTCGCCTTCCTGCTCCGCAAGGAAGGTTTCGAGGTCACGGTCGTGGGAGACGGTCCTTCGGCGCTCGCCGAATTCGACCGGTCCGGCGCCGATATCGTCCTGCTCGACCTGATGCTGCCCGGTATGAGCGGCACCGATGTCTGCAAACAGCTGCGCACCCGCAGCGGGGTGCCGGTCATCATGGTGACCGCCCGCGACAGCGAGATCGACAAGGTCGTGGGGCTCGAACTCGGCGCCGACGACTATGTCACCAAGCCGTACTCGGCGCGGGAACTGATCGCCCGCATCCGGGCTGTGCTGCGCCGCGGCGCCGGCGACGAACTGGACTCCAGCAGCGAGAACGGTGTGCTGGAGGCGGGTCCGGTACGGATGGATGTGGACCGGCATACGGTGCTGGTGAACGGGAAACCGGTGACCCTGCCGCTGAAAGAGTTCGACCTGCTGGAATACCTGCTCCGTAATTCGGGCCGGGTGCTCACTCGCGGTCAGCTCATCGACCGGGTGTGGGGCGCGGACTACGTCGGCGACACCAAAACTCTCGATGTGCATGTGAAGCGGCTGCGGTCGAAGATCGAATCCGATCCGGCGCGGCCCGAACATCTCGTGACCGTGCGGGGGCTGGGGTACAAGCTGGAGGCCTGATCCGGTGGATCAGGGGAAGTAGACCCAGACCTCGCCGACCGGCGTATCGGTGCGGTGCAGTGGTGCCCAGCCGAGACCGTCCTCCTGGGCGCAGTCGTAGACCGGCACCGCCGCACCGTCACCGCGGCAGACGATACTGTGGCGGACGCCGTGCGGGCTGAGTACGAGGTATCGGCCGGCGTCGCGGGCCGCCAAGGCGTTCGGATCGCCGAACGGGACGAACTCCGCGGTCCGGTCGGTGAACTGGTGTGGATCGGTGGCGGGTCCGGCTCCCGCCGCGCCGGCCGCCACCGTCCAGGCGATACCGACAGCTGTCAGCGCCGCCGTACCGGCCGGCCATCGCATCCAGGGGCTGCGCGCCATGCTCTGCTCCCGTTATCGCAGGTCGAGACCGATTATTCGAGCGGGACGCTCGGGCTGACCGTTCTCCCGGGCCTTACGCAGCGCCCGGGTGGTCGCGGGATGCTCCGCACCGATTCCGGTGCCCTCCCGCCGCTGCAACTGCCGTTCGAGTTCCTGATACGCGGGCTCCCCGATCAGCTCGATGAGTTCGGATCGGTAGGACTGCCAGACCGGTCGCTCCCCGATATGGGCATCGGGTGAACCGGAGCAATACCAGTCCAGGTCGATCCCGCCCGGGCCCCATCCGCGCCGATCGTACTCGGTGATCACGGTGCGCAGGATCCGCACGCCGTCGGGCCGGTCCACCCAGTCCTGGGTACGGCGGATCGGTAGTTGCCAGCACACGTCCGGTTTGACCGTATGCGGTTCCACACCGCGGTGCAGGGCCATGATGTGCAGTGCGCAGCCCGCCCCGCCCGGGAAATCCGGGCCGTTGTGGAAGATGCACGCCCCGCCGACCCGGCGGGTGCGTTCGGCGGGCTCGCCGTCCAGTTCGTCGGTCTCCAGGTAGCCCTTACGGGTGATCTTGCCGTGCTCGTTGCGCGCCTCGTCCATCAACTGCCATTCCTGGGGAGTGAGCAGTTTGACTGCCTTGCGCAGACGTTTGCGATCGTCGTCGTCGGAGAGGAAGGCCCCGTGGGTGCAGCAGCCGGAATCGGGCTCCTCGGCCAGGATGCCCTGACAGGCGGGGGTGCCGAAAACGCAGGTCCAGCGGGAGGTCAACCAGGTGAGATCCGCGGCGATCAGATGTTCGTCGTCGTCGGGATCGACGAACTCGAGCCACTCGCGCGGAAAGTCGAGCGGTACTTCCCGGCTGGGCCGCATCTTCGGCATCGGAAGATCGGTGGGAGCGGGGACGGAGTCGTTCGCGGCAGCGCCTGACGTCACAACCCTCAACGCTAACACCACAACCGGGTCGCCTGGTGTTCAGGTACACCAAGTACCGTGTCCGTGTGCGTCTAGGTGTCCTCGATGTCGGAAGCAACACCGTTCACCTGCTGGTGGTGGACGCGCATCGGGGTGGGCATCCCATGCCGATGAGCTCGACCAAGGAATCGTTGCGGCTGTCGGAGAACATGGACGACGCGGGCCGGATCACCTCGGTGGGGGAGCAGAAACTCGTCGATACGGTGGCCGATCTGGCGAGTCTCGCCGCCACCTCGGGCTGTTCGGAGCTGATGGCGTTCGCCACCTCGGCGGTGCGCGAAGCGACCAACTCCGAGGAAGTGCTGAGCCGGGTGCGCGCGGAGACCGGGGTGGACCTGCGGGTCCTGACCGGAGTGGACGAGGCGCGATTGACCTTCCTGGCCGTGCGCCGCTGGTACGGGTGGAGTGCCGGCCGGATCATCAACCTCGATATCGGTGGCGGCTCCCTCGAGGTGAGTACCGGTGTGGACGAGGAGCCCGAAGTCGCGGTGTCGCTGCAACTGGGCGCCGGCCGGTTGACCCGTAAATGGTTACCGGAGGATCCGCCGAGCAAACGGCGTATCGGGATCCTCCGCGATTGGCTCGCCGCCGAGATGGTGGATCCGGCCAAACAGCTCGCCGAAGCGGGACGGCCCGATCTGGCGGTGGGCACCTCCAAAACTTTCCGTTCCCTGGCCCGGCTGACCGGTGCGGCGCCCTCGGGCGCCGGACCCAGGGTCCAGCGGACACTCACCAGTTCGGGATTGCGTCAGCTGATCGCGTTCATCTCCCGGATGACCGCCTCCGATCGCGCCGAACTGGAGGGAGTCAGCGCCGACCGGTCCCAGCAATTGGTGGCGGGAGCGCTCGTGGCCGAGGCGGCCATGCGCGCACTTTCCCTCGATACGCTGGAAATTTGTCCGTGGGCGCTGCGCGAAGGGCTGATCCTGCGCAAACTGGATACCGATATGGATGGTGGACCACTGACAACCAACGCACCGAAAGCGGCGACCGGTAACGGTTCGGCGTCCGGCGGCAAGACGTCGGCGGGCCCGATCGAAACGGTGCCTTCATGAGCAGGAACTCCAATCAACTGTCGGTAGCCGAACTGCTGGCCCGCAACGGACAGCAGCCGACCTCCAGTGGCGGAGGCAGGCGGCGCCGCGGTGGGCGCGGGCTCTCGGTCGACGACCTCTCCGGTGATATCCCGGTCGTCGAACGCAACGGTTCCGCGCACGCGGCCCCCGACGAAGCCGAAGCGGAGGACCCGGCCGAAGAGCCCGGTTCCTATGCCGCGGAAGCCGGTGGACCGGCCGGGAACGGTTTCGACCAGCAAGCGTATGGGGGCGAACAGGTCTCGTACGCTCCGCCGGACCCGAACTATTCGCCGATGTCGGGTCCGATCACGGTCTACAACCCGCTCGAGCCCTACCCGGCGGGACCCGCCGGTGACGGCGCTCCCGCCAGGCTGGGCGACCCGGACGCGTTCGCGGACGGCCGCGACCAGTTCCCGCCGGTGGAGGAGCCGCGCCGTAGCGGCCGTCGGCGACGCCCGGATCCGGAAGACGATTACGCCGCGGACGGCCACTACGCGAACGAGGCGCCGGAGAACCCTTCGTGGGAGGCCGGTCCACCGACTCCGGGCGGTGGACGTGCTGCCCGCCGGCGCGCGGCAGAAGCCGCCGAAGCCGCCGCGGTGGCCGAATACGCCCCCGAACCGGAGGCGCCGGTGGACTACGGTCTGCCCCCGGGGCCCGCTGATTTCGGGCGCGCGCCCACCCCGCCGGGAATGCCGGAGTTCGGTGGACCGGACGCAGGTCCGTCGTGGCCGGGCCAGGGATTCGACGGTCCGCCGCGGCTCGGGCCACCCGGGGCCGCCCCACCCACCGAGGTCTGGCAGGCAGCCGAGGCGTCCGCCGACGACGCCCGGCCCGCACTCGAGCGCCGCCGGCGCGGTGCGCGTCCACTGCCCGAGGCCGCGCCCTGGCCGGAACCGGCCGAGCCGGCGAACGGAGACCCGCATACCGTCGCCTGGTCACCGGCCGACCAGGGGATGCGGTTGCGGGCCGGCCTCCAGGGGCTGGAAGTGCCGCCGCACGAAACACCCGACCACGGTGACTTCCGTGGCCCGGGACCCCGGAACGGCCGGCCGGTGCCGCCCGCCCCGGGGGCGCCTGCCCCGGACTTCGGCCGAGACCAGGGTTTTCACCCCGGCCAGGATTTCGGCCCGGACCAGGGTTTCGACTCCGGATTCGCGCCCGGCCCGGATTTCGATCCGGATCCGGGCTTCGCGAAGACCGATATCTTCGCCACCGATGTGCACGGCCCCATGCGGCCGCTACCTGGTCCGGCCCCCGCCGGTGAGCAGTTCGAAACCGGTGATTTCGAACCGGAATACGATCCCGACTACGACGACCCCGAGGACACTGCCGACCGCGAGAACCGCCTGGGTCGTGCGCGTTCGGCACTGACCGGCACATTCGGGGCGGCCGGTGGGAAATTCGCGGCCACCAAGGCCAAGTTCGGCGCGGCCGCGCGCACTCCCGACCGCGAGACCACCGACGATCCGCGCAAACAGTGGATGGTGCTGGGCGCGCAGAGCGTGGGCGCGGCGATCGGCGGGATGCTGGCGTTCAAGGGTTTCGAGATGATGTGGGAGGCACAACCACTCATCGCGCTCGCGCTGGCGGTCGTGGTCATCCTCGGGCTCGTCGCGCTGGTGCGGATCCTGCGGCGCGGCGACGATATGTTCAGTACCGTGATCGCTGTGGTGGTCGGTGTGTTCGTCACGCTGGGACCGCTGGCATTTCTACTCAGTACGGGCTGAGCGAGGCAGCGATGGCAGGCATACCTCCCGCGGCCGGCTCGCGGGACGACAGGCGGCGCCGCGGAATCAAGGTGGGGCTGTCGACCGCCTCGGTCTACCCACAGAACACCGAGGCCGCCTTCCGCTATGCGGCCGAACTGGGTTACGACGGTGTCGAATTGATGGTCTGGGCCGAACCTGCCAGTCAGAGCGTCACCACCGTACGCGGCTACGCCCGCAAATACGCGGTACCGGTACTCGCGGTGCACGCGCCCTGCCTGCTCATCTCACAGCGAGTATGGGGCGCCGATCCGATATCGAAACTGGAACGCAGTGTGCGGACGGCCGAGGCGCTGGGCGCCGATACCGTAGTGGTGCACCCCCCGTTCCGCTGGCAGCGCCGCTACTCCGAGGGTTTCGCCGACCAGGTGGCCGAACTGGAGGAGGGCAGTTCGGTCGCCGTAGCGGTCGAGAACATGTTCCCGATGCGCGCCGACCGGCTCTTCGCCCGCCGGGCCCGCGATATCCAGCGGCTGGAACGACGTGGCGGACCGGGCCTTTCGCTGACCGCGTTCAGCCCGACATACGACCCCACCGACACCGGATTCCGGCACTACACGCTCGACCTGTCGCATACGGCCACCGCCGGCACCGATCCGCTGGCACTGGCCGAGCGGATGGGCGCGGGCCTGGTCCATCTGCATCTGGCCGACGGTCGTGGCGCCGCGCACGACGAGCACCTGGTCCCCGGCGAGGGCACCCAGCCGTGCGCTCAGGTATGCGCGGCACTGGTCGGAAACGATTTCGCCGGCCACGCGGTCGCCGAGATCAACACCCAGGAGGCGCGCACCACGGCAGCCCGGGCCGCGATGCTGGAGCGCACGCTCGCATTCGCCAGGACCCATCTGAATCCGGCGATCACCTCGCCCGACCCCAGCCCGATCGAGACCCGTTGATCGTGTCCTCCGGCCGTCGACCGCGCCCCACTGCGCCGAGTTCGGGGAGGCCCGCGTCGCTCCTGAAACACCGCCCCTACCGGTCCGCCTGTACGGCTGTGGGCGCGCTGTACCAAGATTGACCGGCAGTATGCACCCCGCGGAACGGTTACCGGGCCGAGGAGAAGGAGTACCGATGACGACGGAGACGGAACTGAGCGCCGAGCGGGAACTGGCGGCCACCGACGCACCGTTCAGCCGGGTCTGTGCCCTGACCGAACTCGCCGCCGACGAACCGGGCGACGGGCGCTATCGCGGCGTCATCGACGAAATCTGGACCATCGGGCCGAAAGTACACGGCGGCACAATGGTCGCCGGCTCGGCTGCCGCGGCGAGCCGCTGGCTGCGTACGGTGGAACCGGATCGCGCGAGTATGTCGCCGCTATCGGGCAGTACCGATTTCCTCGGCGCCCCGGAACCCGGCGAGGTGCTCTACGAGGTGACGGTCCGCAAAGTGGGCCGCCAGATCTGCCTGGTGGACGTGACGCTGGTACAGCGCGGCCGACCGCTGGTCCGTACCGCGTTCACATTCGGTCACCTGGACAGCCCCGACCGGCCGCCGCTCTACACCCCGGAACACACCGATCTCCCAGTGGAACCCACGGCCGACGCCATCGGCTACGAACCCGGCTCGTCGATGGGCCGGATCGTGCACGTGGCCCGCGGAATGGACGCCTTCCTGGACCGGGAATGGGCGCCGTTCATCGAGAACGCCCACGGCGAACCCCGGCTGCGTATGTGGCTGCGCCCACGACCGGGCGACCAGGCCGACCCGGAAATCACCTCCTATATCGCCATGATGGCCGCCGATATGTGCCCACCGGTGCCCACCAACCTCGGCTACTTCGGCTGGTCACCCACAGTTCAGATGACGACCTACCTCCGCCGCCGCCCCGCCCCCGGCTGGCTACGCATCATCGCCACCACACACGAGGTCGGCGGCGGAATATTCGATTCGGACCAGATCGTGGTCGACTCCACCGGCGCACTGGTCTCACAGAGCCGCCAGCTGGCACTGCTCCCCTCCCAGAAGCGATAGCTGTGTTTATCTGCCCCGCCTTCGGCGGGGCGGGGTGGGGGCTGTGTTTATCTGCCCCGCCTTCGGCGGGGCGGGTGGGGCCCTATTAACCCCGGTTCTTCACTCCGCCGCTCAGTCGCTGCGCTTCTTCGCTCTGTCGCTCCAGAACCGGGGCGGGCCCCACCGGCGGATGCCGACCGTTCGGGATGGGCGAAAGGTGTAGGTCCGCGCCGACGATCCCCGAGTAGCAACGGACACGGGCGCGCGTGCCGACGCGCCTCGCGTAGCAGAAACCAAGGGT
>NZ_JBSGIP010000057.1:0-27703 GCF_053605105.1 Nocardia sp. NPDC003963 | reverse complement strand
AGCGCATGCGCCGAAGGCGCGAGTCTCGAGGCCTGAACGGCGGGACACCAGGGGGCCTCAACCCCCGCGACGCCGAAGGCGGCGCCAAAAACACAGCACCTTCACAAGCAGGCCCACATCCCGCCTCCACGAACCAGCCCACCCCCGTCGCGGGGGAATCCCGTCCGCGACACCCGCACCACCCCGTCCGCAACCGGTATACACGACACAGATCTCGCATCGACAAGCCCCCGAACCCCGCCACAGGAAAGCCCCCTGGACACTTCTCCCCCGTTCTGGATGGTCGACCTGTGCAATGGTCGAGCTTCCACCCCAGTTCCGCCGCGCCGTAGCGCAGGATCGCGGCGGCTGGGCGAAGTGGCGAAGAACGGGTAGTCGGAACACAGCCCAGCGACGAAGACGTCTCCATTAATACAGACAATTCCGAAATAGCGGTCAATCGGTGTGTGAACAGATCATCGAACACCGTGCAACAGATATGTGACATTTCGCCACCGACGATCCCCCCGCTGTGGCCGATCAAGACCAAGTAGGGCTAGCGTCTAGACGTGGCAATGAGTCTGTTGGGGAAGGCCGGCCACGGTCCGGCCGCATATGAATCCGGGTTCGCTGCATATCGGGCAGGTGTCGACCGCCTGCTCGCGAGCTATCGCGCCATCCCGGCGGGCGCAAACGTGCGGCTGGCCAAGAAGACTTCCAATCTTTTCCGCGCGCGCGCGAAGAACACGGCACCGGGACTGGATGTCTCGGGGCTCACCCGGGTGATCGAAGTCGACCCGGACGCCCGGACAGCCGAGGTCGCGGGGATGACCACGTACGAAGAGCTGGTGGCGGCCACCCTGCCCTACGGTCTGGCGCCCCTGGTGGTGCCGCAGCTCAAGACCATCACCCTGGGCGGCGCGGTGACCGGGCTCGGTATCGAATCGACCTCGTTCCGCAACGGCCTGCCGCACGAATCGGTGCTGGAGATGGAAGTGCTCACCGGCGCAGGTGAGCTCGTCACCATCACCCCCGACGGAGCGGACGGCGAACTCTTCCGCGGTTTCCCGAACTCCTACGGCACGCTGGGTTACACCACCCGGTTGAAGATCGAATTGGAATCGGTGCCGCCGTATGTGGAATTGCGCCATCTGCGGTTCCACGACCTGCGCGAACTCGAGTCCGTGCTGGAGCGGATCGTACTGGAACGCAGCCACGACGGAGAACAGGTCGACTATCTGGACGGCGTCGTGTTCAGCGCCGGGGAGAGCTACCTCACCCTGGGCCGGCAGACCGGCGAACCGGGACCGGTGAGCGATTACACCGATATGGATATCTACTACCGGTCCATCCAGCACGACGGCCCGGCGCCGAAACGCGACCGGCTCACGATCCACGACTATCTCTGGCGGTGGGATACCGACTGGTTCTGGTGCTCACGCGCGTTCGGGACACAGAACCCGAGGATCCGCCGTTTCTGGCCTAAACGCTATCGGCGCAGCAGCTTCTACTGGAAGCTGGTCGCGCTCGATCATCGCTACAACATCGGCGACAAATTGGCCGCGCGCCGGGGCGAACCACCGCAGGAACGCGTGGTGCAGGATATCGAAGTTCCGGTGGAACGCACTGCGGATTTCGTGGAGTGGTTTCTGCGTGAGGTCCCCATCGAGCCCATTTGGCTGTGCCCACTGCGTTTGCGTGATTCCGCCGCGGCGGACGACGCCCGGCCCTGGCCGCTGTATCCGCTGCGCCCGGGCCGCACCTATGTGAATATCGGCTTCTGGTCGGCGGTTCCGAAATCGCCGGGCCAGATGGATGGCGCGGCGAACCGTGCCATCGAGAAAACCGTCACCGAATTCGACGGACACAAATCCCTGTACTCGGACTCCTTTTACGAGCCCGAGGAATTTGCCGCTCTTTACGGCGGTGAAAGTTACAAAACATTGAAGAAACGCTACGATCCCGGCCAGCGTCTGCTGGATCTGTACTCGAAGGCGGTGCAACGCAGATGACTACATTCAAGGATAGATCCGATGCTTTCGCGGACCTGGGCACCCGGCTCAGCATCGCCGAGGTTGTCGAAACCTTGGTCGAAGGCGATGTCCCCATCAAGCTGACCGCATACGACGGCAGCACAACCGGCCCGGTGGATTCCGAGTTCGCACTCGAGATCCGGAATCCGCGGGGCATCAACTATCTCGCCAACGCCCCCGGCGATCTCGGTCTGGCCCGCGCCTACATATCCGGTGATATGGACGCGGCGGGAGTGCATCCCGGTGACCCCTACAAAATCCTCGCCGCGATGACGGACCTGAAATTCAAACGTCCGTCGGCACTTTCCCTGGTGGCCATCGCCCGGTCGCTCGGCTGGGAACGGCTGCGACCGGTGCCGCCACCGCCGCAGGAGACCCTGCCGCGCTGGCGCCGGATCGCACTGGAGGGTTTGCGGCATTCCAAGGCCCGCGACGCCGAGGTCATCCACCATCACTACGACGTCTCGAACACGTTCTACGAGTATGTCCTCGGGCCGTCGATGACCTACACCTGCGCCTGCTACGGCGACCGGGACTGGACGCTGGAGCAGGCGCAGGAGAACAAGTACCGGCTGGTCTTCGAGAAGCTGCGGCTGAAAGAGGGCGATCGCCTGCTCGATATCGGTTGCGGCTGGGGCGGGATGGTCCGCTATGCCGCCAAACGGGGGGTCCGGGTCATCGGTGCCACCCTGTCGGCCGAACAGGCCGCTTGGGCGCAGCGGAAGATCGCCGAGGAGGGGCTCGCCGAGCTGGCCGAGGTCCGTCATTCCGACTACCGCGACGTCACCGAAACCGAATTCGACGCGGTGTCCTCGATCGGCCTGACCGAACATATCGGGGTCCAGAACTATCCGTACTATTTCCGGTACATCCAGAGCAAACTGCGCGAGGGTGGCCTGTTCCTCAATCACTGCATCACCCGGCCGGACAACACCCGTACCACCAAGGCGGGCGATTTCATCGACCGATACGTATTCCCCGACGGGGAGCTCATCGGTTCCGGCCGGATCATCAGCGAGATCCAGAACATCGGCCTGGAAGTACTGCACGAGGAGAATCTGCGCGAGCACTACGCGCTGACACTCGCCGAATGGTGCAGGAACCTGGTGGCCAACTGGGATGTGTGTGTGGCCGAGGCCGGGGAGGGCACCGCCAAGGTGTGGGGCCTGTACATGGCGGGGAGCCGGCTCGGTTTCGAACGCAATGTCGTGCAGCTGCATCAGGTACTCGGGGTGAAACTGGGTGCTTCCGGACGCCCCGTGGTACCACTGCGGCCCTGGTGGCAGCCGTAGCGGTACGGTCCGGGCTCAGCTGAGCAGATCGTCGAGGAAGCGGATCGGGACACGGATCTCACCGAGGGTGCGGACCGTGTCCGTTCCGTCCGGCGTGGTGACCGGCAGGTCGTCGCGCACCACGCGCAAGATCTCGCGCACCGCCGGGCCCACGTCCAGTAGTGGCCGGGTCCAGCCGAGTTCGGCGCAGGTGGACAACGCCGGTGCCAGCAGGGCGGCCGATTCGCCGACCCACCCCGCGGCGGCGAGGCATTCGGCGAGCAGCAACGACATATCGAGCTGGGCCCGCGGTCGCCGCTGTTCGCCGGTGCGCCCGTAGAGCGCGCGGGCATGCCGGGCCGCGCGCTCGTGCTCCTGCCGATCTCCGGATTCGAGCAGAGCGCGGATGACGGTGATCTCGCCGGCCTCGATGTTCAGCACGGTCGGCGCGCGATCCGGGCCGGAATCGCGGTCGCCTCCGGTGAGTTCGGCCAGACTGCGCGCGGTACTGTCCGCGGCCTCGGGCCGATCGCCGGGGCCCGGGGCCACGATTCCCAGGTGGATCTGCTCGGCCCGGATATGGGCGGCCAGCCGGGACAGCTGCTGATCGGCCGCGATCCGCGATCCCTCGGACAACCGCACCGCGGCCGCGGTGAGGTCACCGCGCAGGGCCTTCACCCGGGCACCGGTGACGATGGTGGCGATCAATGATTCGATCGGGCCGATCCGCGCCACCAGTCGGTAGCTCTCGTCGAACAGTTCCTCGGCGGCGGTCAGATCACCCCGCCGATATTCCAGCTCACCGAGCAGCCCGGCTACCGCCCGGACCCCGTGTGAGCGTGCCCCGGACCGGGTCTTCGCAATCTCGTATGCCTGGCGGTAGGCGCTCAGCGCGGCCGGGATATCGAGCTGTTCGTAGGCGATGAGTCCACGGCCGCACCACGCGAATATCTCACCGAGCGGTTCCCGCGATCGCTCCTGATACGGGCGCGCCCACTCCAGCACGGCCGCCGCGGCCGCATAATCGAATTCGCAGATCCGGACATAGGCCTGGATATTCGCCGCGGTCGCCACCGTCCACGCGGGCAGCTGGTCGGGGTGTTTCAGCGATTCGGCGACCTGTTCGAGGACACCCGCGGTGCGATCGTGGGCGATCTCGTCGGAGGCGGCGAGTACCGCGGCCTGGCAGCGCTGTGCCCGGACCTCGCCGTCGTCTTCCGGACTCCGCGACAGGACGTTCGACAGCCGGGTCAGCGCGGATCGCGCCGCGCTGGACTGCTGCAGGTTCACATTCGCGCGAGCCACCGCCATCAGCAGTTTCGAACGCGTCGCGACCTGCTGTACCGGCAGTTTCGAGACCGATCCGAGCAGGGTCGCGACCCGTGACCCCTCGATCAGATCCATTCCGCCGCTCTCCAGCAGATCGAGCGCGGTCTTGAAATCGGTGCCGGCCAGGGAGTGGTCCACCGATTTGCGCAACAGTTGATGTTCGGCGTACCAGCGCGCGGCCCGGCGGTGCAGTGTTTTCACCCGGCCCGGCCGCGTCCGGTCCAGTCGGGCACGCAGGTATTCGGCGAACAGCGGCTGCATCCGGTACCACTCCGGATCCTCGTCGGTGTGCCGTACGAAAAGTTCGCGCCGTTCGGCCTGTTCGAGTAGCCGCGGGGCCTCGTCGTTACCGGTCGTAGCGGCGGCCAGCGATCCGTTCGCCTGCTCGATCACCGCGAGATCGGAGAGGAAGTCGAGCATTTCCGGTTCCAGGCTGTCCAGCACGTTCTCGGCCAGATACTCGCGGATACCGTGCCCGCCCTCCGATATCCGATTCAGTAGTCCCGCGGGGTCCGGGTCGTCGCGCAGGGCGAGGCTGATCAGCTGGATCGCGGCGGGCCAGCCGTCGGTGGCGGTGTAGATCCGGTCGATCTGATCGGAATCGAGGGTGAAACCGTTGCTTCGCACCAGGATTTCACCGGTTTCGGCCCGGGTCAGCCGCAATTGCTCGGAATCTATCTGTACCAGTTCGTCGTTCATCCGCATCCGGCCCATCGGCAGATCGGACGGATCACGACTGGCCACCACGAACCGCAGGTGGTGGCAGCCGCTGTCCAGGAGCGCCGACAGCACCCGCAGCGCACCGGGATCGCTGAGCCGGTGCCAGTCGTCGATGATCACGACCACTGGTTTCCCGCTGGTGTGCAGTTCGTCGATCAGACTCGATATCGCGAAGGTGACCGTATCCGCGGGCCGCTCCTCGAGCATCTGCCCCAGGCCGGCGCCGATCTCCGGCCGGACCCGGTTGACCGCCTCGATCAGATGTGCCAGGAACCAGACCTCGTTGTCGTCCCCGCTGTCGATACCGATCCAGGCGACGGGCAGGTCCAATCCGGCCAATTCGTCGCGCCACTGCGCGGCCAGCACACTCTTGCCGAATCCGGCGGGGGCGTGGATCACGGTGAGCCGTCTACCGACACCGTCGCGCAGGATATCCAGCAACCGTGGCCGCCGCACCGGTTCCCGCGGCGGGGTGGGCGGACGGAACTTGGTGGCCGGGCTCGGCGGCAAAGTCGCCGGCGAACCTTCCGGTGCGCTACCGGCCGCGCCGAGCCGGCGGGCCACACCGGTGTGCGGGCCCGTCGCACTACCTCGTTTGCGTGCCCGGGCGACGCCGAACGGGCTCGGGATCTGCGCGGCGTCAGCGGCGGTACCCCGGCGGCCCGACGTGGTGGGCGGTAACAGCGGCCAGCTCCGGCGCGCGGTCACCGCGGGCGCCCTCTCGTGTGCGGGTGGTACGGCGTCGACAGCCGTGACCTCGGGATCCAGCAGTGCCATTTCGTCCGGGACCTGATCGTGGGCGAGCTGCACCGCGCGCAACATCTCACCGAATTCGTAGGCCGAGGCGGGGCGTTCGTCCGGTTCCTGGGCCATGGCCTGTTCGATGACGGCGGCCACATCAGCCGGAATGTCCTGTTCACGAAGGTCGGGAACCGGCTGGGTGGTGATCCGGAGAAACTGTGCCACCACCCGTTCCCCCGCCTGCCGTTCGAACGCCGCGTGGCCGGTGAGCAGAGCGAAAAGGGTGGCACCCAGCCCGTACACATCGGAGCGCACCGTCGGTTCGGCACCTTTGAGGACCTCGGGGGCGGTGAAGGCCGGCGAACCGGTGATCTGGCTGCTCGACGTGCGGAAACCCCCCGGCATGCGGGCGATCCCGAAATCGGTGAGCTGCGGCTCCCCGTAGGAGCTGAGCAGCACGTTGGCCGGTTTCACGTCCCGGTGCAGAATCCGCGTCCGATGCGCGCTCTCGATGGCACCGGCGAGTTTCACTCCGACGCGCAGGGTATCCGTCCAGCTCAGGGGACCCACCTCGTGTACGAGGCGTTCCAGCGAACCGTGCGTGGCGAACGGCATCACGATGAACGGCAATCCGCTGGCGGTCACGTCGACCTGCAGGATGTCGACGATATTGGGATGCCCCGACAACCGGCCCATCGCGTGTTCCTCGCGTAGGAAGCGCTCCCGGCTCTCGGGGTCGAGATCGGAGGAGAGCACCTTCACCGCGACCACCCGATCCAGCGCCCGCTGGACACAGCGGTACACGATGCCGAAACCGCCACGCCCGATCTCGTGTGCTTCGGTCAGCCCGAGCGCCGCGAGTTCCTCGGACATCCGTTCCGTTTCGCCGGGGTCGGGTCCGGCCGGGCTCGCGACGCCCATGGTGGGTTCGGGTGGTGTCGCTTCCGCGGATGCGCCGGATTCCTCGACCGCGCCGCCGGCTCCGGAGTCACCTGGAGCAGCGGGGTTTTCCGGATCAGCGGCGACCTCCGGAACGGCAGCGTCGGCAGAGAGGTAGGCGTTATCCGATTCGCGGCCCCCGGGGCCCGAACGCGTTCGTGGAGTCATCTCACCACCTCGCACTCGTAACGAATCGGCCGCGGCGGCGAATCCCGCCACCATGCCGTTCCGGTCTTCACCTCCAACGTAGCGCGCCCGATACCCCGATGGGTGGTTTCATCCGGCTCGCGTGTCCTGTTCAGCGGTCTCGATTCATATCGCGCCGGCCGCGGGATGAGTTACCCGGGACCGTCGGCGCACCGGAATCGCGGCCCGACCCGCCGACGCCACCTGCGCGGGACGGTCGCAATTATCCCCAGGCATCCACAGGATTCCGGTTGTCCGCGCGGTGTGTCCCGGACCGCGTGTCGGATTCGTTCCGTTGCGATAACGCCCGCCGATACAGCCGGCGTGTACGAAACCTCCGGTACCGCCGAAAACACGGCGACCCGCCCCACCGTGTGGTGGGACGGGTCGCCGGTGGTTCCACATCGATCGGTGACGACCGGTTCGGGACCTACTTGCGCAGCGAGGCCGGGACCTCGAAGCGCTTGCCGTACTTCTTCGCCAGTTCGTCGGCCCGGGCCACGAAGCCCGCCTGGCCGCCGGGGTAACCGACGATGAACTGGTGGACACCACCGGTCCAGGCCGGGAAGCCGATGCCGAAGATGGACCCGATGTTGGCGTCCGCGGTGGACTCCAGAACACCCTCGTCGAAACACTTCTGGGTTTCGATGGCCTCGGCGAACAGCATGCGGTCGATCAGGTCCTGCAGCGGCACGTTGAACCCGGAGGTCGTCTTGAAGTGCTCGCGCAGCTGCGGCCAGATGTTGAGCCGTTTGCCGTTCTCGTCGTACTCGTAGAAGCCGGCCTTCTCGAGGCGGCCCGGGCGGCCCTGTTCGACCATGTACTCGACGACGTCGATGGCCGGGTGCCGTTCGGTGCCCATGGCGGCGTCGCCGGCCTTGGCGGCTTCCTCGGTCTCCTTGGCGATCTTCTGCATGAGCTTCATGTTCAGCTCGTCGGTCAGCTGCAGCGGCGGCGCCGGGTAGCCCGCCTGCGAACCGGCCTGCTCGATGGTCGCGGGTTCGATGCCCTCGCCCAGCATGGCGATCGCCTCGTTGACGAAGGTGCCGATCACGCGGGAGGTGAAGAAGCCGCGGCTGTCGTTGACGACGATCGGGGTCTTCTTGATGGCGAGGGTGTAGTCGAACACTCGGGCCAGGGCCTCGTCGGAGGTGCGCTCACCCTTGATGATCTCCACCAGCGGCATCTTGTCGACCGGCGAGAAGAAGTGGATGCCGATGAAGTCTTCCTGGCGCTTGACGCCTTCGGCCAGGCCGGTGATCGGCAGGGTCGAGGTGTTGGAGCCGAGGAGCGCGTCGGGGGTGACGATGTCCTCGATCTCCTGGAAGACCTTGTGCTTGAGCTCGGTGCTCTCGAACACGGCCTCGATCACGAAGTCGACGCCTTCGAAGTCGGCGACATCGGCGGACGGCTTGATCCGGTCGAGCAGTTCCTTGGACTTCTCTTCGGTGGTCTTGCCCCGGGAGAGTGCCTTGGCCTCGATCTTCTCCGAGTAGTTCTTGCCCCGCTCGGCCGCCTCGATGGTGACGTCCTTGAGCACTACCTCGTAGCCGGCCTTGGCCGATACGTAGGCGATACCGGCGCCCATCATGCCCGCGCCCAGGACGCCGACCTTCTTGATCTCCTTCTTCGGCACGTCCTTGGGACGCGAACCACCGTTGTTGATGGTCTGCAGGTCGAAGAAGAACGCCTGGATCATGTTCTTGGCGACCGGCCCGGTGAGCAGGTGCACGAAGTAACGCGATTCGATCAGGGAGGCGTCGTCGATCCCGACCTGTGAACCTTCGACCGCGGCGGCCATGATGGCACGCGGGGCGGGCATGTTCGCACCCTTGATCTGCTTGCGCAGGTTGGCCGGGAAGGCCGGCAGGGTCGCCGCGAAGGACGGGCTGGCGGGGGTGCCGCCGGGGATCTTGAAGCCCTTCTTGTCCCACGGCTGGACGCCGCCCTCGGGGTTGGCCTTGATCCACGCCTTGGCCGCGGGGACCAGTTCCTCGATCGAGCCGACCAGCTCGTCGATCAGGCCGATCTCCTTGGCCTTGGCCGGCTTGTTGCGCTGGCCCTGCAGCAGCACGCCCATGAGCGCGTTCTGCAGGCCGAGCATGCGCACGGTGCGGATGATGCCGCCGCCGGCGGGCAGCAGGCCCAGGGTCGCTTCGGGGAGGCCGATCACGACGCCGCGGACGTCGGCCGCGATCCGGTGATGGGTCGCCAGCGCGATTTCCAGGCCACCGCCGAGGGCGGCGCCGTTGATGGCGGCCACGACCGGTTTGCCGAGGGTCTCCAGACGGCGCAGCGCCGACTTGATCTCGGACAGTTCGGCCATCAGCTCGGGGCCGTTGTCCGGGCCGACCTGCATCATGTTCTTCAGGTCACCGCCGGCGAAGAAGGTCTTCTTCGCGGAGGTCAGCACGACACCGGTGATGTCGTCCTTCTCGGCCTCGAGCCGCTCGATCGTCGCGGTCATCGACTTCTTGTAGAGGTCGTTCATGGTGTTGGCGCCCTGGTTCGGGTCGTCCATCGTCAGTACGACGATGCCGTCCGAATCCTTCTCCCAACCGATCATGTTGGCTTCGCTCACGGTTTTTATATCTCCTCGGGAAGAATGTGGTTCGGTCGGCGTCAGACGCGCTCGATGATGGTGGCGACACCCATACCGCCGCCGATGCACAGGGTGACCAGGGCGTAGCGGGCGTTGCGACGCTCCAGCTCGTCGACCATGGTGCCGGTGATCATGGCGCCGGTGGCGCCCAGCGGGTGGCCCATGGCGATGGCGCCACCGTTGACGTTGAGCTTCTCGTCCGGGATCTGCAGATCCTTCTGGAACTTCAGCACCACCGAGGCGAACGCTTCGTTGATCTCGAACAGGTCGATATCGTCTACGGTCAGACCGGCCTTGGCCAGCACCTTGTGCGCGGCCGGGGTGGGACCGGTGAGCATGATGGTGCTGTCCGCGCCACTGGTGGCGGTGGCGACGATCCGGGCACGCGGAGTCAGGCCCGAGGCCTTACCGGCCTCTTCGGTGCCGACCAGGACCAGCGCGGCACCGTCGACGATGCCGGAGCTGTTGCCGCCGTGGTGGACGTGGTCGATCTTCTCGACGAAGTGGTACTTCTGCAGCGCCACCGCGTCGAAGCCGCCCATTTCACCGATACCGGCGAACGACGGGTTCAGCTTGGCCAGGTCCTCCAGCGTGGTGCCGGGACGCATGTGCTCGTCCTTGTCCAGGACGGTCAAACCGTTGATGTCCTTGACCGGGACGATCGACTTGGCGAAGTAGCCGCCGGTGGTCGCCTTGGCGGCCAGTTCCTGCGAACGCACCGCGTAGGCGTCGACGTCTTCCCGGGAGAAGCCCTCGATGCTGGCGATCAGGTCGGCGCTGATGCCCTGCGGGACGACGTAGGTGTCGTAGTTGGTGGCCGGGTCGAGCATCCAGGCGCCGCCGTCGGAACCCATGGGTACACGGGACATCGATTCGACACCGCCGGCCAGCACCAGGTCCTCGAACCCGGAGCGGACCTTCTGGGCGGCCATGTTCACGGCCTCGAGGCCGGAGGCACAGAAACGGTTGATCTGCACGCCGCCGACGGTCTGCGGCAGTCCGGCGGTCAGCACGGTGGTACGGGCGATATCGGAGCCCTGATCGCCGACGGGGGACACGACGCCGAGGATCAGGTCCGAGATCCGGTCCTCATCGAGGTTCGGGAAGCGGTTGCGCAGCTCCTGCACCAGCCCGGTGGTCAGGTCGATCGGCTTGACCGAGTGCAGCGACCCCTTCTTGTTGCGGCCGCGCGGGGTGCGGATGGCCTCGTAAATGTAGGCCTCTGTGGTCATATCGGAATGTCCCTTCGTAGGAATACGCCCGCCCGCACCTGGCAGGGCAGACGCGAGTTACCTCGCCGACCGGCCGTTCGACCGACCGTCCGTATTCAGTTGGCAGCGCTGACGGGCCGGTAACCCGCGCGGGCATACGCTGTACAAACCACGGCACGGGCCAGCGAGGGGGTACCGAGCGGCCCGTACCTCACGGCCCACCATAGAACCTCGTCTCACCGAAGTCCGCAGCCACCCGCCCATACTACCGCCGGATGCGAACTCCGGTTAACTTAACGTGGTCGAGACGGTGGTTGTCAACCGTTCAAGGGGGTGGCGCCCAGCTCACTGGCCAGGAGCCGCAGAGCGACCTCGTCCGGGTCGCGCCGATCGCCCGGAGCCACCGGCTGTGCCGACTCCGCGAGCATCTCCTGCTCCTCCTCCGGAGTGGAGGGCGGCACGCTGTTGGGTGTGTAACCGTGATCACCGGGATCGTCGGGCAGATCCGGATAGTCCGGAGGCGGGATATCGTCGTACGGATTCGCCGCGCCCGCGGCCTTGGCCTGGCTCGGCCGGGAGAAGCGCGGTGGCCGCCGCGTCGAATCGCCGGCTCCCCCACGCGCTCCGTTGCTCGCCGGGCCACCGTTGTCCGAGCTGCCCGCGCCGCCGTCCTGCGCCGCCGGGGCCGAACCCGTCGTCGGACCTTCGGCACCCTCGCCGCGGCGCGCCTCGACCGGCTCACCGGCCGATCGGCTCGGAGCAGGTCGCCGCGGGGCGCCTCGGCGACCCTCGTCGGATTCACCCGACTCGGTGCCACCCGATCGGCGCCCGCCCCGCTCGCGCCCGCCGGGACCCCGGGCGACCTGCTGCCCGGTGACCACCCACCGGACCGGGTGTTCCCGGCCGAGCACCGCGGTCACCGCCGACCGGACGGCAGACAACGGTTGCGGCTGCGAGAGACGCTGGACCAACGCGGCGTGGTGTGCCAGCACGATCTCACCGTCGGTCACCCCGGCCACCGATGCCCCCGAGGTGAGCATCGCTCCGATCGTCGGCCCGAACTCCTTCACCTTGACCTTGATCTCCGGCCACGCGGCCTCCACCGCCGCGAGCAATTCGGGATCCGCCGGAGCCGGATCGGCCTCCGGTCCGGCCGACGCGGGTGCGGTCCCGGCAGGCGACCCACTCCCGGACGGGCGGGCGTCGGCACCCGCATCCGCCGAATCGTCGGCCGCGACCGGTCCCGTGCCACCCGGGACTTCTTCCGCACCGGACGGGGTCCCCGCAGCCGACTCCGGCGCCACCGGGGTGGGTTGCGGGGCGGCGGCGGACGGCTGCGCGGCGGGCGGGGTCTCGGGAGCCTGCGCCGGGCCGGCGGGCGGGGCCTCGGGTCCGCCGGATCCATGACGTTGCGGCCCCACCGGGCCGGCGGTGACCTCGGCAGGCGCCGTTGGCGCGGCGGCGGGTCCCGGCGGAACAGGTGCGGCCTGCTGGTCGCGGCCGCCCCGATCGGGCGCGGGACCCGTCGGGCCCTCCGTGGTCTGCGCGGGCTGCGGCTCTCCGGCCGCGGAGTGTTCCGGCGACCGCCCGGTCTTGGACTCCCGCAGCGCGGCCAGGGCTTCGGCGCCCCGGCGGCGGGACGGATCGGCTACCGCCGGCCGCGCGGGCAGCGGAGCGGCTTCGGCGGGCGGGGCACCCGTCGGCGCGCTGTTCGCGGACGTGGCCGCCGGTGCCGCGACGGCGCCGGACGCGACCCGCCGTTCCAGCTGTTCCAGCCGCTGCAGAGTCGCGCCCTCGGATTCGTCGGCCGCGGGCAGCAACATCCGGGAACAGACCACTTCGAGCAGCAGCCGCGGCGCGGTGGCACCGCGCATCTCCCCCAACCCGGCGTGCAGGAGTTCGGCGTAGCGCGTGAGCGCCGCGGGGCCGAGCCGGGCGGCCTGATCGCACATCCGGTCCAGCAGGTCGGCGGGCGCGGCGACGAGTCCACGGTCGGTGGCGTCGGGAACGGCCCGGATCAGGATCAGGTCGCGCAGACGTTCGAGCAGGTCCACCGCGAACCGGCGCGGATCGTGACCGGCTTCCATCACCCGGTCGACGGTGCCGAACAACGCGGCCCCGTCACCTGCCGCCAGCGCGTCGACCGCATCGTCGATCAGCGCCACATCGGTCACCCCCAGCAGTGCGACGGCGCGCGGATAGGTGACGCCCTCGGACCCGGCGCCGGCGAGCAACTGGTCCAGCACGCTCAAACTGTCGCGCGGGGATCCACCGCCCGCGCGGATCACCAACGGATACACCGCTTCTTCCACGGGGACCTGTTCCTGCTCGCAGATATCGCCGAGCAGACCCCGCATGGTGGCGGGCGGCAGCAACCGGAACGGGTAGTGATGGGTCCGCGAACGGATCGTCGGCAGTACCTTCTCCGGCTCGGTGGTGGCGAAGACGAAGATCAGATGGGCCGGGGGTTCCTCGACGATCTTGAGTAGCGCGTTGAAACCCGCCGTGGTGACCATATGCGCCTCGTCGACGATGAACACCCGGTAGCGGGATTCGGCGGGCGCGTAGAAGGCTCGATCACGGAGTTCGCGGGTGTCGTCGACACCGCCGTGGCTGGCGGCGTCCAGTTCGATCACATCGAGGTTGCCCCCACCGCCGGGCGACAGGGAAACGCAGGACGCGCAGGTGCCGCAGGGCGTGGAGGTGGGGCCCTGTACGCAGTTCAGCGAACGCGCGAGGATCCGGGCCGACGAGGTCTTTCCGCAACCGCGCGGACCGGAGAAGAGATAGGCATGACTGATCCGGCCGGTGTCGAGCGCGGTACACAGCGGGTCGGTGACATGCTCCTGGCCCACCACGTCAGCGAACGTTGCCGGTCGGTACTTCCGGTACAGAGCCACGGCCAGAGGCTACCGGCGCACCCCGACAGCGCGCATCCGGCGTGGGTCCCGGCTCGCCACGAACTTCACCGAGCCCCTTCCCCCCATGAGTTAACAGCGTTACGCTAACGCCACTAACTTACTAGTTCGGGGGCCACGACATGTTGCTACGCATCGCGCAGTTCACCACCCGATTTCCGCGCGCAATACTGGCCGGCGCGCTGGTTGTCGCCCTACTCTGCGGGATCTTCGGCGCCACCGCGGCCGCCGGACTGAAATCCGGCGGGTTCGTCTCCGGGGACGCCGAATCCATTCGCGCGGCCGAGATGCTCACCGACAACTTCGACGGGGCCGCGCCCAACTACATCCTGCTGGTCGAATCTCCCGACGGAGTCGACGCGGACCAGGTCCGTGCCCGCGCCCTGCAGATCATCGATGTCCTGAAGGCCCGCCCGGATACCGCCGGAGTCCAGTCGTACTGGACCGCGCCGTCACCAGCGGTCGCGAGCGCACTGCGCAGTACCGACGGTGAATCCGGGCTCATCGCGGTCAATTTCGAAGGTGACGAGACCCAGATCCAGGACGCCGCGAGCGAACTCAGCGGACAGGTCACCGGATCCGCCGACGGGGTGACCGTCCGGGCCGGCGGTACCGCCGCCACCTTCCACGAAGTCAACGACCAGATCACCCACGACCTCGCGGTCGCCGAAGCCGCGGCGATCCCGCTGACCCTGATCGTGCTCGTACTGGTCTTCGGCAGTCTGATCGCTGCATCGCTGCCGCTGCTGGTCGGATTGTTCGCGATCGCCGCCACCCTGGCCATCCTGAAGCTGTTCACCCTGTTCACCGATGTCTCCATCTACGCGATGAACCTGACCACCGCGCTCGGGCTGGCACTGGCCATCGACTACAGCCTGTTCATCGTCAGCCGGTTCCGCGAGGAGCTCGCGGCCGGCCGCGACCCGCGCGCGGCCACCGTCCGCGCTCTGCAGACCGCCGGGCGCACCGTGCTGTTCTCCGCGGTCACCGTCGCGCTGTCGCTGTCGGCCATGCTCGTCTTCGACCTGTATTTCCTGCGCTCGTTCGCCTACTCCGGGGTAGCTGTCGTGGTCGCGGCCGCTGTCGCGTCGATCGTGGTCCTGCCGGCCGCCCTGGTATTGCTGGGGCATCGGGTCAACTCGCTCGACCTGCGCGCGCCGATACTGCGCCTGTTCGGCCGCGAACCGGCTCCGCTGGGGGCCATGGTCCCGGAGCAGACCGGCTGGTACCGGCTGGTCAAGCGGGTCATGCGGGCCGCGGTACCGGTCGCCGTGGCGATCGTGGCGCTCATGCTGGCACTGGGCTCACCGTTCCTCTCGGTGAAATTCGGCTACCCCGACGAGCGGGTACTACCGACCTCGGCGTCGAGCCGGCAGGTGGGTGACGAGGTCCGCGCGGAATTCCCGCGGGCCGATCCCGGCGGGAACACCACGATCGTGCTCGACGGCTACCGCGACGACCGCGGGATCGGCGAATACGCGGCCCGGCTGTCGGAGATCGACGGCGTCACCGCCGTACTGGCCGACTCCGGGGTGTACGTCTCCGGGAACCGGTTGGCGCCCACCCCGCCCGGTATGAGCAACCAGACCGGCACCTACCTGACCGTCACCTCGTCACTGGATCCCTTCTCCCCCGCGGGCCGCGATCAGCTGGACGCCCTGCGCGCGGTCGACACACCCGCCCCGGCCCTGTTCGGCGGCTCGGCCGCGGTGAACGAGGATTCGCTCGAGGCATTGGCCGACAAGCTCCCGCTCGCCGGATTGCTCATCGTATTGTCGACATTCGTGGTGCTGTTCCTGTTCACCGGCAGTCTGGTCCTGCCGCTGAAAGCCCTACTGCTGAACACCCTTTCGCTGACCGCCGCCTTCGGCGCCATGGTGTGGATCTTCCAGGAGGGTCATCTGGAGGGGCTGCTCGGCTTCACCGCCGTCGGCTATCTGGTGCCGACCATGCCGATTCTGATGTTCTGCCTGGCCTTCGGCCTTTCCATGGACTACGAGGTATTCCTGCTCTCCCGGATCCGTGAGGAATGGTTGCGGCGGCGGGCCGGGCGTACCGGATCGGAGCACGCGGAAGCGGACAACACCGAGGCCGTCGCCATCGGGGTGGCCCGCACCGGCCGTATCTTCACCGCCGCGGCAGTGCTGATGGCGATCGTGATCGGCGCGCTGACCACCTCCAAGGTGTCGTTCATCCAGCTGATGGGCCTGGGCCTGACGCTGACCGTGCTCGCCGACGCCACCCTCATCCGGGCGCTGCTGGTACCGGCGCTGATGAAACTGCTGGGCCCGCTCAACTGGTGGGCGCCGAAACCGCTGGCCCGGCTGCACGACCGGATCGGATTCACCGAAGAGCCGGTCGATACGGCGGCGGCCGGCGCAGCACCACCGGTGCGCGTATGACCGGGCGGCCGAGATCCCCACGCGGAGCCGGTGGCCGGCTCCGCGCCGAGATCCTCGCCGCCACCCGGGAGTTGCTCGAGCGCACCGGCAGTGTCGGGGCGGTATCCATCCGCGCCGTCGCAGGTTCGGTCGGGGTGAGCGCGCCCTCCATCTACCGGCATTTCGCCGATAAGGACGCACTGATCGACGCCGCGGTGGCCGAGGTGTTCGAAGCGCTGAACACCGCGATGCAGGCCGCGGTGGATCCCGCGGATCCACCGGCCCTGCGATTGCACCGGCTCGGTCTCGCCTACGTCCGGTTCGCCCTGGACCATCCCGAGCAGTACCGGCTGGCGACCATCCCCACCACGCACCAGGGCGCCGTGGACATGGTGCTGACCAGCGGCGCGTTCCGGTATTTCGCCGCGACAGTGGAAGAGGCCATGGCCGACGGGCTGGTCGACCGCGCGGACCCCACTCCGCTGGTGCTCGAACTGTGGGCGGCAGCACACGGTATCGCCTCACTGCTGCTGGCGAAACCGTATCTGCCCTGGGGTGATCCGATGACTGTCGCCGAAAGAGTGCTCGACGCGGCATGTTTCGGGCATATCCTCGGTGAGCTGATGGGGCGCGACAAGACCCCGGCCGAGATGACCGAATGGGTGATGGATCTCCGCACCCGGCTCCGCGAACCGGGTGCGGCCGCCGACTGACTCAATTCACCGCATCGGCCGAGGCGGTGAAGGTGTTGCACTCCGATGTCAGATTGTGCTCGACGCCCAGCCCGAACCAGCGTCCGCCGTTCTCCGGGGTGCCGTGATCGCGCATATCACCGTGCTGGTCGCCGCGGTGGTCGGCATCGGTTCGCGCGTCGGTCAACTGCCGGCCGGTGAGCGCACCGCCGTCGGCGGAGGACACCAGATACATCCCGTCGAAGCAGTTGGCCTGCAACTCCACCCGGCGCGACAGTTCGAGACCCTCGGTACTGCGCGCGCCCGCGTCGACGCGGGCGCTGTTGGCGGCGAGCAGGATTCCGGACATGTTCTGGATGTGATGGCCGTACTCGTGGGCGAACACCGACAGGTAGACCACCCAGTTGTCCTCGTAGTAATCGGTCTGCAACTGGCTGATCGGCATATAGACGGTCCGGTTCGCCGGACAGTAGAAGGCCGCGAAATCGCTGGTCGAACCGGTGCACGGAGTGGTTATGCCGTCGGTGCTCGCCGATACCAGCACGGTGGGCGGCTCGAACGGCAGACCCGCCTCCGCCAGGACCGGCTGCCAGGCCGCCTCCAGGCATTTCCCGGCGCTCTCGAAGAAGGCCCGGGCCGTATCCTCGTCGGTCGACCACGGCGAGTACTCGCAGTCCGCGGGGATCAGCGTCGCATCGGTATCGGTGAGCAGTGGATTCGTACCGGTCTGGGCGGGACCGGTTTCGCCGGTGTCGTAGCTGCGCTCGGGCTGCGGGCCGAGCACACGCAGGGTGTCGGAATTCAACGCACCGCGTACCAGCGCGCCGACCAGCACGACGATCACCACCAGGACCAGCAGCAAGGTATTGCCGCTACTGCGGCGGGTACGTGGCCGCGGCGCGTTGGGTATCCGATAGGGCACCGGCGGCGGCATGGGCGGAGCGACGATCGGGCGATAGCCGGGCATCGAGCCCTGCGCTGGATAGCCGGGCGGTGGATAACCCGGTTGACGGTGTGGATAGCCCGGAGCCGCAGGGTATCCGAGAGGAGGCCCCTGATACGGCGGCCGCTGCGGCCCACCCGGGCGGGGACCGTACCGGGGCCCGCCACCGGGCGGTATCGGCTGCCTACCCGGCGGTACCGGTCCGCGTCCGTAAGGTGGTTGTGTCACTCCCCCGGACCCCCTCGCCTTCTCCGATCACCAACAGCCGCTGACGCAGGATAGCAAGCTGTCTAAGGTAACGAGTCATGCTCATATTTCGGGGGGGCGCACTCGCGCTGCTGCTCGCACTGACCGGACTTCTCGGTGTTCTCGGGCCGGGCACGCCGCCGGCGCGGGCCCAGCAGCCGGCCGGTTCGATCCTGTACCTGGATATGACGCTGAACCGCGCGGGCGTGCTGGAAGTGACCGAACGCGTGACGGTTCCGCCCGGTGAGCGATTCACCATGACGCTGCCGCTGCGGGTACAGATAAGCGAGGATTCCGAACGCCGGTTCGCGGTGACCGATATCGAGACCAGCGGACCGGGCAGCGCGACGATCGCCGACGATCTGTTCACCGTCGACGCGGGCCCCGGGGAGACGACCTTCCGCTATTCGGTGCGCAATACGGTCAGCGATGCCGACGGCAGCCAGGTCTTCCGCTGGTTCGGGGTGCTCAATGTCGATCTCGCCGAGATCCATGCCTCACTGATCAGCCCCAGTTTCGAGATGGGCATCGTGGAATGCCTGCTCGGCCCGATCGGCGCCACCCGGCCCTGCGCACAGGTGCGGATCGAGCCGGACGGCGTCATGTACCTGGACCAGACGAATCTACGCAAGGGCGAATCCGTCGATCTGACACTGCAGATCCCGCCCGGAACGGTACCGCCGAACGCCGATATCACCGGTCCGGGCGATTCGCCGTTCGCGGTGACCGGACCCGTACTCGTCGCCTTCGGGCTGCTGCTGGCCGCGCTCGCCGCGCTCGCCGCCTACGTCTTCTGGGCGCGCCGGCAATCGGTCCCGGCCGAACCGATGGAACCGCTGGTGCGCAGCAACGGACGGACCCAGTTCAGCTCACCGGACGGCCTCCTGCCGGGCGAGGCCGGTGTACTCCTGGACGGCTACTCCGATCCGACCGATATCGCGGCCACGGTGGTGGATCTGGCGGTCCGCAACTATCTGTGGATCGCGCGGATCGGTGAGACACAGTGGCGGATGGTCCGGGTGAATCCGGCCGACGACCAGTTGCGCGCCTACGAGCGGACGGTCTACGACGCGCTGCTGCCGCCCGGCACCGACGCGGTCACCATGGCCGAACTCGGCGCACCCGGCCGGTTGCCGACCGAACCGCTCCGGCAGGCCATGGTCGCCGACGCGGTGGAACGCGGCGCCTTCATCGATCCGGTCCGCCGCCGGATCCCACTGTGGCTGGGCGGCGGGCTGGTCGTACTGGGCGCCGCGGTGACCGTTCTCGCGGCCCTGCTGGCCGGCCACGCCCTGGTGGGTGTGGCGATCGCGCTGGCCGGTGCCGGCCTGCTCGCCGCCCAGCGGTTCCTACCGGTGCGCACCGCTTTCGGCCGGACACTGACCGCGCAGGTACGCGGGCTGCAGAAGGGCCTGGAGCAGGTGACCAGCCGGCAGATCCCACCCGGTGATCGTGAACTCGTGTTCTCGCGCGGTCTGCCCTACATGGTGGTCTGGAGCCGAGCCGACAACTGGGTCCGCACCTTCCGCGATATCGACCCCTCCGCCGACGATGATCCTGGTCTGTACTGGTTCGGCGGTTTCGAGGGCGACCGGGATCTGCACCGCTTCGCCGTGCACTTCCCGTATTTCATCACCGCGATCGAATCTCTGTTCCCCGCGAAATAACGGAAAACCCCGTGCGGCTGTTGCCGCACGGGGTCACGTCCGGGGCGTCAGCGCCTCATGCCGTGACCCGGCGCAGCGCGGCGAGCGGATCGGCGTACAGGGCGCTCAGCGAAGTGACGACGGCCGCGAATTCCTGCACCTTCGAGGCGTATCCGGTGACCCGGATATCCGTGGGCGGCAGCACCGTCGATTCGTTGAAGGCGCGCGACACATGGGCGAGGCCGGGGCGGTAGGTCGTGAACGCCTGACCACCGAGCACTACCCGGTCGGGGTTGAGCATATCCCGCACCAGGGCGACCGTCCGGCCGAGGACCGTCGCCCGTTCGGCCAGCAGTTCGCGGGCCGGCTCGGAGCCGCCCGCCGCCGCCCGGTAGAGATCGGCGACGGTCGAGCTGGCTTTCCCGTTGTGCGCGGGAATGATTCCCCGGCCGACGGCGCGCGCGTGGAGACCACGGTCACCGACGGTCGCCTCCAGGCAACCGCGCCGGCCGCACGAGCATTCGATATCGGAGCCCGTGGGCAGATGCGCGATGGAACCCGGTCCGTTGCTCGGCGTATGCACCCGGCCGTCCAGGGTCACCGAGATCCCGGCGGTCTCACGGACATAGAAGTAGAGGCTGCTGCCGTGTGCGGCCCGGCCCTGTTCCTCCGCCGTCTCCTGACTCACGCCGGGCAGCAGCAGTTCCGATGCCGCCATCGCCTCCACATGCGGGGCGACCGTGACCGGCAGGCCGAGTACCTCGCTGAACACCGCGCCGACCGGAGCGGTCTGCCAGCCCAGCTTCGGATGGTCGACGACGCCGGTGCCGGGATCCACCCGGCCGCCGATGGCGACACCCACCCATAAAGGATTGCGCCGATACCAGCGCTGCAGAAAGGATTTCGCGCTGTGCGCGACGGTTTTGACCGCGAACTCCTGCCCCGTCTGCGGGGTGGCGATGGTCAGGCCGCCGAGAATCCGCCCCCGCAGATCCGAGACCACGATCCGGGTGGACGCCGCGCCGATATGGACGCCGAGGGTTCCGAACGTATCGTGATCGACCTCGAACGGCACCCGGGGCCGGCCGACCGCGCCGGAGGCGGTCAGATCGGCACGCTCACGGAGCAAACCGGCGGTGAGCAGCGATGACACCTGCCGGTTCACGGTGGCGATACTCAGCCCGGTGGCACGGGCCGTCTTGTCCCGGAAAACCGGGCCGGTGGTGGCGGCCCGGAGCACGGCCGCGGCGGGGTTATCCGATAACCGCAGATCAGGGGCGACGACCGGACGGGGAACTCGGGTACGAACTGTGGAAGCCTGCGACGCGGTGCGTTCGGCGGTGCGGACAGCCATATGAATTTCCTCGATGAATATTTCCCGCGGAACGGGATATGCCTACAACTGGAACGAGGCGGCTGGGAGATCCAAATCGCTCAACCGCAGCAGCGGTGGCAACACAACTCGCGGGTGAGGGGCAGACGCAGACCCAGAGCGGCGGTCACGTAGGTGACCTTCCGCGAGTCGGCGCTGCTGGTAGACATAACAAATAAATTAACATCTCCCCGGTCGCAACACCAAGGTTTCCGCGATCTTCGTATCCTGGCCTCGGGCGTTTTCCCTGCTGATACCCCATTTTTCGGTGAGCCACCGTCCGCCGGACCACGCTGCACGGTCATTCTCGCGCGCCCGCGGATGTGGTATCGGCCGCATACCTACGCCACCACGAATTCGAAAGACCGCCGAATCGAATTCTCCGCGATCATGCGGAGAATACCGGCGATCCGGGGCCGGAGCATTTCCCGTGAACTCCCGGGGAATATTTCCCATCGATTGCGGGAGAATATTCTCCGCATATGGACGGAGAATATCCGTAGCCGTATTTTCGGCCCGGTCCGCCGCGGTAGCACCCGCCCGGCCGTCGGATCTCCGCGCCCGGCCCGTCCACGCAGTTACGAAGGCCCTGGTCCGCGACTTTTTCCGCTGCTATGCTCCGGGCGCACGGTGGGGAGACCGAAGGGGGAAGAGGATGTCCGTACCCGATCTGGGTCAATCGGCGGCAGTTCGCCTGTACGAGGCGGCGCGGGCCGGAGAGTTCCGAATGTCCGAGGAGGCGGCCCGCGGCCTCGCCGAATCCTGTGACCGGCTGGCGGAGCGGATACGCCGGGCCCGGGATGACGCAACGCCGCTCACCGTGGTCCGCGGTTTTCCGGAGCTTCCCTCGGGCCATGCGCTGACCCGGGGTTTCGCCGCGAAGGGGCAGGAGTATCTGGATACTCTCAGCGCCTTCGAGCAGACGGCACTGCGGCACAAGGCCGCATATCTGGCGGCCGCGTCACTGTTGGTCGAAGCCGATGCCGCCAACAGCGCGGCCCTCGCCCGCACGGTGGCGGATACCGCATGACATGCGGCAGTATATCGAATTACGCAGGGGTGCAGAAAAATTGAATCCATGCGGTCCGGCGCGCCGTGACCGGTGCGCGCCGAACCGAACGACCAAGGGGGCCGATAGTGGCGCAGCAGGGGCAGCCGGGCACGACACAGGCGGGCACGGATCCGGCTTACGTACCCGACCGTGATGTTTTCGACGCGTACACCCATCAGGAGATCTGGGACCTGGCACATGAGGTGCTGGCACCGGCGGAGCTGAGCCGGCTGGCCGATACCTGGGGGCACACCGCGACTGCCGTGGAGACCGCGTTCGACGAATTCGCCCGCGATCTCACGCATTTCTCCGGCGGCTGGTCGGGGCTGTCGGCAACCGCCGCGGCCCGCGCGGCGACCGCGTTCGTCCGGGCCGGCGACGATGCGGTCGGGGTCTGCCGTGTGGTGGAGCAACTGCTCGCCGCGGATTCCGCCGCCGCCGAATCGGTGCGCACCGCGATACCGCCGCCGCCCGGCCCCTACCTGCCGGATCCGGACCCGGTCGCCGAAGCAGCCGCCGGTGCGCCGCGGCGCACCGCTTACAACACGGCGGCGGCTGCGCTGACGGCCGCGGCCCAGGACGCGATGACCTTCGGCTACAACCCGACGATCCCGGCCAGCGGCGACTGCGTCCCCCGATTCGCGCCACCCGCGGACGAGGGTCCCGTACCGGGCCCACCGGCCGCGGGAGCCCCCGCGAGGGATCCCGCCGCGACGGCTCCGCACACGGTCTCGGACCCCCTGCTCGGCCCGAACGGCCGGGGCCCCGATTCTCCGCCGTCCGCGGCCCCGTCGATCGGCCCCGCGAGCGGAACTGTAGAGCCCGGGGACGGCTCGGAAAGCGCATATACCGATCCGGGTTCCGGCACTCCCGCCGGCGAGCCGGACGAGGAACACACCGAACCGGCGGCCGTCGTACCGCAACCGGATTCCGGTGCACCGGCACCGCCCGGACCGCCCGCAGGCGTCGGCTCCGATGCCGACGGCGCCCCCGAGCCGCAAGCCACGGATACCCCCTCCCCCGCAACAGGGGCACCCGCCGCGGAGAACGCGGCGGCCACCGAGCCGTCACCAACGCTGCCGACCACTCCGGCCGGGGCGACTCCGGGCCCGGACCGGCCCGAGCCGGTCACCACCCGGGCCACCGGGTCCTACGCTCCGTCGACGGGAGGGGGGCCGGCAGGAGCCATCGGGACGGAAACCACCTGCGGGCCACCCGCACCGGCCACATCCACCGGCGGTAACCCCGGCCCGATCGTCCCGTCCGCACCCGCGGCGAACCAGCCACCCCACTCCGCGACGGGTTCCGAGGCCGGCTCCGCGCAGCGACCCGGCCATACCGAACAGGTCACCCGGCAGACACTTCCCCGCGCGGCCACCGAAGCGGCCCGGGAATCCTTCGGCGCCGCGAGCACCCCAGCGGATACCACGGAAGCGGGTGACAGATCCGAAAATGCCGGGTCCCGTGCGGCACGGCCGGCCGGTCTACCACTACCCACCGTCGCGCGGCCGTCACCGCCGCGTACACCCGATAGTGAACGCACCGGCCCCGACTATCTGCGCGCACCGAACGAAGACCTGACCGCCACCCCACCTGCCAGCCCACCCGTGTTCGGTGAATACACCGAGGCCGGGAAACCGGACAGACCCGAGCCGGGTGGCGGGAGCCGCTGATGGAATGGGTGTTCACGCCGGACGAATTCGGTCATATCTGGCAGACCGAGACCGGACTCGACCGGCGGCCCCATCCGATAGACCTCGCCCCACGCGGGACGGTCACCACCGAGAGCGCGCGGGCCGCACTGGAACTGGAACGCCGGTTCCCACCCAACGGCGACGCCGACCTCACCGGCACGCTGCGCTTTCTCGCGCGCACCGATGTCACCAGGGTGACCGTATTCGGCGACGAGTTCGACGGCGAACACCGCCGCCCCGACCCGATCCTGGCGCTCGCCGTCGCCTTCGGCAGCTGGGGTGCGGTGATCCACACACACTCCGGGCAGGTGTACGTAACGGCCTGTCACGCAAGGAATATCGGAAAACATCTCGCGACCGCGCTGGGACCGGTCGGGCCCGGTGTCCTCCCGGCCATGCGGGAACCACGCGAAGCCGTACTGTGCCCGGATCCGGGCCCGGGTGGCTCCGGCCACCTGGGCACCCGGGCCGAGCGGCTGCGCGAGATCCTGCACCGGCCCATCGACGCACGCGGTTTCTTCACCGTCATCGTCACCCCGGACGATCCGATGTCACCGCCTCCGGTACATCGCACCTGGCTGGATTTCACCGGCGACGGGCGCTATCTGCTGAGCGCGGGCAGCCATCTCTCGCTCACCCCGATCGGCGAATCCGAGCTGGCCGCCGAACTCGTCCGGATTGCCCGTATCCGCTGATCAGGGCCTACCCGGAGCAGGTCATTTCTGTTTGGCGGCCGCCTTCATCTGCTTCTTGAATGCCCGCACCTCGAGCAGGGTCTCCCCGTCGACGATATCGGCGGCAGATCGCCGTGACCCCGATTCGGCGTAATCCCCCGCTGCCGCTTCCCATCCCGCCGGCCGGACCCCCATTTGCTTACCGAGCAACGCCAGGAATATCCGTGCCTTCTGGTCGCCGTATCCGGGCAGGGCCTTCAACCGCTTCAGCACCTCTTTGCCGTCCGGATCCCCGGCCGTCCAGATCGCGGTCACATCCCCGTCGTAGTTCTCGATCACATAGCGCGCCAGATCCTGGATCCGGCGGGCCATCGACCGGCCGTAGCGATGGATGGCGGGCGGCGTGGCGGCCATCTCCTCGAACTCGGCCTGATCCGCGGTGGCGATCGAGTCGATATCCAGCCCACCCATCCGGTCCGCGATCTTCTTGGGACCCCGGAAAGCATGTTCGAGCGGGTACTGCTGGTCCAGGAGCATCCCGATCAGCAATGCCAGCGAACTCTGCGACAGCAGCTCGTCGGCCTCGGGTTCCTGTGCCAGACACAACTTGGCCATGCCGTGCTCCTCACTCTGGACTACCAGCGATGATCCCACGGGCTCGAGCCGTTAGGCTCGCCCCCATGCCACACACGGCGACTAAGCCACCCACCACACTGGATGGACACGGACCCATGGACAGTTTCGGGTTACGCCCCGACCGTTTCGATGCCGCAGGCCAGGATCAGCTGGTCGATATCCGCGATCTACAGGCCACCCTTCCGGGACTCACCAGACTGCGCGACTGGGCGCACGAGGCGCTCGCGCTGCAGCCCGGTGAGCACGCGGTCGATATCGGCTCCGGCACGGGGTCGGAGGTGATCACCTTCGCCGACGCTGTGGGGCCCACCGGTACGGCCGCGGGCGTGGAGCCCGACCCGCACCTGCTCGCCGCGGCCGTCGCGCGCGCTACCGAAACACGATCGCCGGCCACGTTCCATTCCGGCGACGCCTACGGCGTGCCGTTCGGACCCGAAACCTTCGACGCCGTGCTGTGCGAGCGGGTCTTCCAGCATCTGACCGCGCCCGCGCGGGCCGCCCGGGAGATCGCCCGGGTCCTGCGGCCCGGTGGCCGGGCCGTGGTGATGGACGCCGACTGGGGTTCGGCGATCGTGCACCCCGGCGACCACCGGGTCGTCCGCGAGGTCGTGGACACCCTCGTCTCCGCCACCACCAATCCCTATTCGGGCCGCCGGCTGGCAGGGCTGCTGACCGCGGCCGGGCTGGTGGTGGAGAGCACCGGTTCACAGGCATTGATCCAGGACCGCTCGGTCGGCGCCGGCGCGCTGGTCAGCCGGGTCGCGGCCATGGCGGTCGCCCGGCGGGTGATCACCGAGGCCGAACGCGAGAAACTACTCGACGACCTGGCTCGCGGAGCGGCAGCCGGCGATATCCACCTCTCGGTGACCATGTTCGCCGTACACGTCCGCAAACCCGCCTGACCCCGCCGGGGACCGTCCGGCCGCTACTTCAGCAGTTTCTCGGTTGCTGCCAGCAATACGCAGGTCGCCAGGCCGTCCATGGCCCGTTCCAGCTCCGGCAGCGCCGGGAAACTGGGGGCGATCCGGATGTTCTTGTCCTCGGCATCCTTCTTGTACGGGAAGGCCGAGCCCGCCGCGGTCAGCGCGATTCCGGCGTCCTTCGCCAGTTCGATCACCCGGGCCGCCGTCCCCTCGAGCACATCGAGGCTGATGAAGTAGCCACCTTTGGGTTCGGTCCAGGACGCGACCTTGGAGGCGCCCAGGCGTTCCTCCAGGATCCGCAGCACCAGCGCGAACTTCGGTTCGAGGATCGCGCGATGTTTCTGCATATGCGCCCGCACGCCGGCGGCATCGGTGAAGAACCGCAGGTGCCGCAACTGGTTGACCTTGTCCGGGCCGATACTCTTCTTCCCGGCGTGGCCCAGATACCAGTTCAGGTTCTCGGTCGAGGCACCGAAGAAGCTCACCCCGGACCCCGCGAAAGTGATCTTGGAAGTCGAGGCGAAAACCAAGGGCCGATGCGGATTTCCCGCCGCCGCGGCCATCGAGAGAACATCCACCACCGGCGCAGCGGTATCGGTCAGCGGATGCACCGCGTAGGCGTTGTCCCAGAACAAGCGGAAATCCGGAGCGGCCGCCGGGATCGAAACCAGTTCGCGCACTACATCTTCGGAGAAGACCACACCGGTCGGGTTCGAATAGTTCGGAACCACCCACATACCCTTGATCTGCGGGTCGTCGGCCAACAGTTCGGCGACCACCCGGGTATCGGGCCCGTTGTGGCGCATCGGCACGGGGATCATCTCGAAACCCAGCGATTCGGTGATCGCGAAATGCCGGTCGTAGCCAGGGCTGGGACACAGGAACTTCACCGTGGGTTCGTCGGCCCACCGCCGCGGCGAATCGGGTAGCCCGAACAGCGTCGCGAAGACGATGGTGTCGTGCATCAACTCCAGGCTGGCATTGTTACCGGCGATCAGATTGTCGACGCCGATACCGAGCAGTTCGCCGAAGATGGCACGCAACTCCGGAAGTCCCTGCAGACCACCGTAGTTACGGCAATCGGTGCCGGTGCCGTCACGGAAGTCACCGTCACCGGGCAGCGACAGCAGGGCCGAGGACAGGGCGAGTTGTTCCGGCGAGGGCTTACCCCGGGTCAGATCGAGGGCGAGCTGAGCAGCCTGCAGTGTCGCGTAGTTCGCGGACTGGAGTTCGTGCTCGGCGGCGAGTTCCGCGGAACTCATCAAACCGATCTGCGTTTGCCGGGGCATCGTGGACAGCCTTTCCAACTACCGGGTGAATATCTTCGCTACGGGCGGCCACCGGGTCCGGCCGCCCCGAGCCACGTTACCCGGGCGGGCGGGGCGACCGGGAGGTGTTGGGCTGTGTTTATCCGCCCCGCCTTCGGCGGGGCGGGGGCGGGGCCCTATCAACCCCGGTTCTTCACTCCGGCGCTCAGTCGCTGCGCTCCTTCGCTCAGTCGCTCCAGAACCGGGGC
>NZ_JBSGIP010000056.1:0-30145 GCF_053605105.1 Nocardia sp. NPDC003963 | reverse complement strand
TTCGGCAGCCAGCGCCCGCGCGGCGGTAGGTCCGACATGCCGGATCGAAAGCGCGACCAGGACCCGCCACAGCGGCCGGTCCCGGGCGGCGGCGATGAGTGTGTCGAGGCCTGCATGCGGGTTTTTGGTTTCTGCTACCGGATGGTCGGCGTGCGGATTTTTGGTTTCCGCTACTTCGGGTGGGTCGGCAGTGCGGACCCCGTGTCTCTGGCTGCGCCGGGGGTCGACATGCGAAACCCCCCGGACCCCGACGTTCCGCTGCCGATCAAGAAGGCCGGATGCGGACCGCCGGTTTCCGCTGCTCCAGATAGGTCGGCATACGAAACCCGCGTCTACCGCTACTCCGGATCATCGGCATACGGACCCACACCCTTTGTCCACTCCCGGACGGTCAGCATTCGTGGGTGGGGCCCGCCCCGGTTCTGGAGCGACAGAGCGAAGGAGCGAAGCGACTGAGCGCCGGAGTGAAGAACCGGGGTTAATAGGGCCCCACCCCGCCCCGCCGAAGGCGGGGCCAAAAACACAGCCCCCACCCGCGACGCCGGAGGCGGCGCCATAAACACAGCTCAACTCCCCAGGTCGGGGATGCGGGTTGCGCGAGCGTAGACCGTCTCGCCTTCGGCCAGGCGCAGGGCCTCGGCGTCGCCGCGGGTGACCTGGGCGACGAACAGGTCGCCGGTGGCGGCGTTGCGCATCTCCACCCGGACCTCGAACCCCAGGCGGACCACCCGCTCGACTGTCGCCCGGGTGACCCCGGCCGATTCCGCGGTGCCCTCGTAGGCGGCCAGGGCCATATTCGAATCGCGGCCGACGCGGATATCGTGCGGGCGCACCAGGTGCCCGTTGAGCCGGGCCACAGCACCCAGGAACGACATGACGAATTCGCTGGCGGGCCGGTCGTAGACATCCTCCGGGCTACCGACCTGTTCGATCCGGCCGGCGTTCATCACCGCGATCCGGTCGGCGACGTCCAGGGCTTCCTCCTGGTCGTGGGTCACCAGCACGGTGGTGACGTGCACTTCCTCGTGCAGGCGACGCAACCAGGTGCGCAGATCCGCGCGGACCTTCGCGTCCAGTGCGCCGAACGGTTCGTCCAGCAGCAGCACCTGCGGGTCCACCGCCAGTGCCCGGGCCAGTGCCATCCGCTGCCGCTGTCCGCCGGACAGCTGGGCCGGGTACCGGTGCTGGAATCCGTCGAGGCCGACGATGCCGAGCAACTCGTCCACGCGGTCGGCGATCTCCCGTTTGGGCCGTTTGCGGATGGTCAGACCGAAGGCCACGTTGTCGCGGACGGTCATATGTTTGAAGGCCGCGTAGTGCTGGAAGACGAACCCGATATCGCGTTTCTGCGGGGGCACCCGGGTCACATCCCGGCCACCGATCGTCACCACACCCGAATCGAGATTCTCCAGGCCCGCGATCGACCGGAGCAGTGTCGACTTCCCGGATCCCGAGGGGCCCAGCAGCGCGGTCAGCTCACCGGACGGGATGTCCAGGCTGACGTCGTCGAGCGCGGCGAAGGAACCGTAGTTCTTACGCGCGTTGGTCACGGTGATCACGATCGGCCTCCGGTAAACATCAACACATCTCCCTCGAATCCGGCACGTGCAGCCCGCGGACACCACAGCAAAGCCACAGGTAACCCATCAGATATGTCCCCCGAATCCGGTGCATACGCTCCGCGGAGACCGCAACGAAGACTCAGGTATCGCGCTGAGAAACCGCCTTCGAATCCGACCCGTACCGCCCGCAAACACCCCGGCGAAGGCCGAGGTAATCGCAGTACCACTCACTGGACCTCCTCCATACCCGACACATGCGGCCCGCGGAGGCCGCAGCGAAGGCGGAGGTATCGCATCATGACTTCTCCCGTTTGCGTTCCAGGAGTGTCATCAACAGCAGGGTGACGAGTGCGAGGCCCATCAGCAGAGTGGCGGCGCAGTAGGCGCCGAAATCGTTGTGGTCGTTGATATAGCGTTCGTGCACCAGCAGCGTCAGCGTCTGCGAGACCCCGGGGAACCCGGAGGACACCATGATCACCGCACCGAACTCGCCCAGCGCCCGGGCCACGGTGAGTACCACACCGTAGGTGAGGCCCCAGCGGATCGCGGGCACGGTGATACGCCAGAAGGTCTGCCAGCGGGAAGCCCCGAGTGTCGCCGCCGCCTGCTCCTGGTCGTCGCCGATCTCGTGCAGTACCGGTTCCACCTCGCGCACCACGAACGGCATGGTGACGAAGATGGTCGCCAGCACCATGCCGGGTAGCGCGAAGATCACCCGGAAACCGGAGTCGGTGATCGCGCCGAACCAGCCGTCCACCCCCCACAGCATGATCAGCGCGACGCCGACGACCACCGGTGACACCGCGAACGGAAGATCCACGATGCCCTGGAGCAACCGGCGGCCGGGGAATTCACCACGCACCAGCGCCAGCGCGATCACCACCCCGAGGACCACGTTCACCGGCACCACGATCACCAGGATGATCATGGACAGATTGAAGGCCGAGATCGCGGCGGGCGTACTGATCTGGTCGATGAACGCGCCGATCCCCTGGCCGAACGCCCGGTAGAGAATGATCCCCAGTGGCAGGACCAGCAGTACGAACAGGTAGCCGAGGGCGAGTACGCGAAGCGTGAGTCTCCCGGGAGCGGACAACTTCATCGGGCCTCACGTTCCTTGCGCGCCGTACGTTCGGCGAACACCCGCAGCACCAGCAGCGCGACGAACGCGATCACCAGCAGCGCCACCGATACCGCCGCCGCGTTCACCGGCCGGTCGATCTCGATCTGCTGCTGGATGTACTGCGAGGCCACCTGGGTCTCGCGCGGGATATTGCCGCCGATCAGCACCACCGAACCGAATTCGCCGATCGCACGCGCGAAGGCCAGGCCGCCGCCGCTGATAACGGCCGGTGCCAGGGCCGGCAGGACGATCCGGCGGAAGGTCGTCCAGTTGTCGGCGCCCAGCGACAACGCCGCCTGTTCCACCTCGCGATCGGCTTCGATGAGCACCGGCTGCACCGACCGCACCACGAACGGCAGGGTTACGAACGCCAGTGCCACGACCAGACCCGGCCGGGTGGCGTTGAGGTGGACGTCGATCGGGCTCTGCGGACCGTACAGGGCCAGCAGCACAATGCTCGCGACGATCGTGGGCAGCGCGAACGGCAGATCGATCAGCGCGTTCACCAGACCCTTGCCCGGAAAATCGTCGCGCACCAGCACCCAGGCGATCAGGGTGCCCATCACGACATTGACCAGGGCGACCACCACCGAGACCAGCACCGTCACCCGCAACGACGCCAGCGCCAGCGGATCGGTGACCGCACCCCAGAAACCGGACCAGCCGTCGTCGAAAGCACTGAAGGTCAGCGCGGCCAGCGGCAGCAGCACGATGACGCTCAGCCACAGCATCGCGGTGGCGATACCGAGCGGTCCCACCGAACCGGTGAACCGCAGCCAGGACCGGAGGGGCCGGCGGGTGGAGCTGTCCGGGCCGGCGGCACCGGTGGGCGCGGGCTCGGTGGCGGGGCTGGTGGTCACGAGTATCGAGTATCGCGTGTGGGCCGGGTCACCCGACTACTCGGTCGCTTTGTCGTAGGCGACGGCGATGGTGCCGGAGTCGGGAGCGAACAGCTCCTCCTCCACCGTCGCCCAACCGCCCAGGTCGGCGATGGTGTACAGCGTCGGAGGCTGTGGGAACACGTCGGTGTACTCGGCGGCCACGCCCGGATCGACCGGACGGAACCCGGCGTCGGCCCAGGCGCGCTGCGCTTCGGTCGTGTAGAGGAAATCGCGGAAGGCGATCGCCTTCGCCGCGTGCTGGGCGTGTTCGAGGACGGCGACCGGATTCTCGATCTTGAAAGTGGTATCGGGCACGATGTGCTCGACCGGGTCGCCGTGCCGTTCGGCGAAGATCGCCTCGTTCTCGTAGCTGATCAGCACATCGCCGGTGCCCTGCAGGAACGCCTCGGTGGCCTCGCGGCCCGATTTCGGCTGTACGCGCACCCGGGTGAGCATCTGGTTCAGGTAGTCCACCCCGGCTTGCGGGTTGCGCCCACCTTCGCTGGCCGCGGCATAGGGAGCGAGCAGATTCCATTTCGCGGAACCGGAACTGAACGGGTTCGGAGTCACCACCTCGACATCGGGACGCAGCAGATCGTCCCAGGTGCGGATGTTCTTCGGATTCCCGGACCGCACCACCAGCGCCACCACCGACCCGAACGGAACACCACGGGTGGCGTCGGCGTTCCAGTCCGGATCCACCAGCCCGGCGTCGACCAGCCGGGTGATATCGGGTTCGAGCGAGAAACTCACCACATCGGCGGGGGCCCCACGCGCGATCTTGCGGGACTGGTCACCGGACGCGCCGTAGGACTGACGTACCTCGACACCCTCACCGGCCTCGGTCTTGTTGAACTCCGGGATCACCTCGTCGTAACCGGCCTTGGGGATCGCGTACGCGTACAGGTCCACCGTCCCGCCGCTACCGTCGGCGCCGCCGCCGCCGACCTCGTCACTGGATCCGCCGGCACACGCGGCCAGCAGCATCGGCAACGTGAGCAGTACCGCGAGCAGGCGATGACGCCCGGGCACCGGCCGCCGCACACCGAACCCCGGCGAGGCCCCACCACCGGCCGGCGCGATCGCGCCGCTCACCGGGTGAACAGCCAGGCGACGACGATCAGTACCAGCAGGGCCAGCAGCGCCAGCTGCACCCGTGAGCGCGGCATCAGCACACCCCGTTTCCGGTATCGCGGTCTTCGTCGGTCTCGTTGCGGCCCAGTGCGGCGCCCGCCACGTGCAACCCCCGGTCGATGAGGTAGGCGATCGCGAAACTGATCGGCACCATGCCCACCAGGACCACGAGGAACTGCGGGATGAACGGCAGCCCCGCCACCCACATCTCGAACCCGTCCCACCAGTCGGCAATACGCTCCACGGCGACCAGCGTAGAACACCGCACCCCGACCACCTCGACCTGTCTTGACCTCAACCCCGCTGCAGGTTGCAGGCTGAACCCATGACACAGGCACCAGAGGTATGGAACTCCGCCTACGACAACGACACCGCGCCGTGGATCATCGGCGAGCCCCAGCCCGCGATCGCCGAACTGGAACGGACCGGCCGGATCCGCGGCCGCGTACTGGACCCGGGTGCGGGCGCCGGGGAACACACCATCGTTCTCGCCGCCCTCGGCTACGACGTGCTCGGGGTGGACCTCGCCCCGAGCGCGGTCGCCTATGCCCGCCGCAACGCCGCGGCCAAGAATGTGCCGGACGCGCGGTTCGAGGTGGCCGATATGGTCGCCCTCGCCCGAGCCGTGGAGAACCCGCTGGGCACCTTCGACACGATCGTCGACAGCGCGCTGTTCCACGTCTTCGTCGAGGACGCCGCGGCCCGGGCCGAGTACGTGCGCACCCTGCACCGCCTGTGCGCACCGGGCGGTCGGGTACACATCCTGGCGCTCTCCGACGCCGAGCCGGGATTCGGCCCGCGGATCGGCGCGGATATGATCCGCGACTCCTTCGCCGGGCCGGGCTGGGAGCTCGAAGAGCTGCGGCCGGACCACTACTACGGGCGGATCACCGAGACGGTCGCCGGGCAGGCCGCCGACCTCACACCCGATGCCGGCGGGAAGGTCGAACTCGCCGCCTGGCTGGCCCGGATCCGGCGCGCCGACTGACCTGTGGTGGACGGCTCGGGTCCCGGCGACCCATCATGGGGTATGCCGAGTCCCGAGCACGCGTCACCCGCAGGCAAACCGGGCAACTCCCCGGCGGCCCCACCGCCGGGGAACAATTTCCCGACGATCGACGACTACGCCTTCCTCTCCGATTGCGAGACCACCTGCCTGATCGCCAGCAACGGGTCGGTGGAGTGGATGTGCGTACCGCGACCGGATTCCCCGAGTGTGTTCGGTGCCCTCCTGGATCGCAGCGCCGGCCATTTCCGGCTCGGCCCCTACGGACGCTCGGTGCCCGCCTCTCGCCGTTACCTGCCCGGCGGGATGATCCTGGAGACCACCTGGCAGACCGAAACGGGCTGGCTTATCGTCCGGGACGCACTCGTACTGGGTCCCTGGCACAGCACCGACCAGCGCAGCCGCACCCATCGGCGCACCCCGACCGACTGGGACGCCGCGCACATGCTGCTACGCACGGTCAAATGTGTCAGCGGCACAGTCGAACTCGAGCTGAGCTGCGAACCGTCGTTCGACTACCACCGAGCCATGGCCACCTGGGAGTACACCGGCAAGGTGTACGAAGAGGCCTCCGCGGTCTGTGCCGCCGACCCGACGGCCGGCCCGACGCTCACCCTCACCACCGATCTGCGGCTCGGCCTGGAGGGGCGTGAGGCCCGGGCACGCACCCGGATGAGCGAAGGCGACTGCGCCTATGTCGCCCTCACCTGGTCGGAGATACCCGCGCCGCAGACCTTCGACGAAGCCGCGGACAAGATGTGGACGACCGTCGAATGCTGGCGGCAGTGGATCACCCTCGGCGATTTCCCGGACCACCCCTGGCGCCGCTATCTGCAGCGCAGCGCCCTCACCCTGAAAGGCCTCACCTACGCGCCCACCGGCGCCCTGATGGCGGCCGGGACCACCTCGCTACCCGAAACGCCCGGCGGTGAACGCAACTGGGACTACCGCTACTCCTGGGTGCGGGATGCCAGTTTCGCGCTGTGGGGTCTCTACACACTCGGTCTCGACCGCGAAGCCGACGATTTCTTCGCCTTCCTGCACGACGCCACCACCGGCTCCGACGGTGAGGCGGTACCGCTGCAGGTGTTGTACGGAATCGGCGGGGAACGCGATATCACCGAGCGCACCCTCGACCACCTCTCCGGATACGGCAACGCCCGACCGGTCCGGATCGGCAACGGCGCCTACAACCAGGAACAGCACGATATCTGGGGCACCATGCTCGACGCGGTCTACCTGCATGTGAAATCACGCCAGCATGTACCGGAGACGCTGTGGCCGATGCTGGAACGCCAGGTCGACGCCGCGATCGACAACTGGCGCCGTCCCGACCGCAGTCTCTGGGAGGTTCGCGGCGAACCCCAGCATTTCACCTCGTCGAAGGTGATGTGCTGGGTGGCGCTGGACCGCGGTGCCAAAATCGCCGAACTGCACGGTCAGAACCATATAGCCAAGGAATGGCACCGGATCGCCGGCGAGATCCGCGCCGATGTACTGAAGCACGGTGTGGACGACCGCGGGCGTTTCACCCAGGTGTACGGCGGGACAACCCTCGACGCCTCCCTGTTGCTGGTGGTACTGACCCGGTTCCTGCCACCGGACGACGCCCGGGTGCGCGCCACGGTACTCGGCATCGCCGACGAACTCACCGAGAACGGCCTGGTACTGCGCTACCGGACCGAGACCACCGACGACGGCCAATCCGGCACCGAGGGCACTTTCACCATCTGTTCGTTCTGGCTGGTCTCGGCACTGGTGGAGATCGGCGAGATCACCCGGGCCCGGCGACTGTGCGAACGGCTGCTCACCCACGCCAGCCCACTCAAGCTGTATGCCGAGGAAATCGACCCCTACACGGGCCGGCACCTGGGCAATTTCCCGCAGGCGTTCACCCATCTCGCGCTGATCAACGCGGTCACCCACCTGATCCGGGCCGAGGGCTCCCAGCCGGCCGGAATGTTCCGCCCCGCCCACGGGAGAACTACGGGCACCCCCTGGCGCAGCCGCCCCCGCCGCTGAGGCGTACCTCCGCCTCCGCTCCGGCCGTGCGCGTCGGCATGCCGACTCATCGCCCAGAACACCACCCGTCGCAAACCTCGGCGTACCTCCGCCTCCGCTCCGGCCGTGCGCGTCAGCATGCCGACTCATCGCCCAGAACACCACCCGTCGCAAACCTCGGCGTACCTCCGCCTCCGCTCCGGCCGTGCGCGTCAGCATGCCGACTTCATCGCCCACAACACCACCCGTCGCAAACCTCGGCGTACCTCCGCCTCCGCTCCGGCCACAGCCGTTTCGTCCGGCCGCCGCACCGAATGGGCGGGGCCGCGGCATCACGCGGCGGTGATACTGCCGGCCTGCTGCCGGAGATCGCGGAGCTTACCCATCTCGCTGTCCAGCCTGGCGAGCCGCTCCGCGCCGCGGTCACCGTATTGGGCACCGGCTTCCTCGGCGACCCGGAGGGCTTCGTCCGCGGCGCGCAACGCGTCGGTCGCGATATCGGTGAAGTGATCGCGCAGTACCCGCTGCACCTCGCGCAGGCGCGTCCGGGACTCCTTGCCCACCTGGAAGATCACATCCTCCATCCACCGGGCCAGGGCTGCCTTGGCTTCGGCCTGACGCCGCAATCTACGGCCCCGGCGGTCCTCCCACAGGACGTGGATGCCCAGCAGTAGGCCCGCACCGATCGAATACCAGTTCACCAGGGGCATATCGAGCAGACTGGTGGCCATACCGACCATCAGGATGCCGCCGTAGGAGCCACGCAGCGCGGACAGGAACTGGTCCAGCGCACCCGCCCGCGTGGTCTGCAGCGATTCCAGTGGCGCCACGTCCTCGAGCAGTTCGGACGGATACGGGGGGCGGATATCGGGGAGGTCCGGGGTGCGGTGATCGGCCGGGAAACGCGCCGAGACCTGATCGGCCAATTCCTCGGCACGGTAGTTCGCGAGCTCGAAATTCTCCGCGATGGCCTCGGCGCTGCGCGCCTCCCATTCCGTGCCGAAATCCGGCCAGCGCCGCTGCGGATCGGTGCGCATGATCTCCGACTCCGCGTCGCGCACCAGTGTGCGCAGGCGGTGCCGGAGATCGTGTTCGATATCGGCCATCAGTTCGGTACTGCCGTCGGCGAGCGTGATCTGCCAGGTGGCGGTCCGCTGCCGCAGCTGATCCGCCTGGTCCCGGGCGGTGGCCAGCTGCTGGGTCACATGGGCCCGGCGGCGCGGATCGCGCAGCGCGTCGGCCTCGGTGCGCAGGGTGACACCCAGGTGGTCACCGACCAACTGGATATCGCGCACCGCGGACTTCACGGCCGTCGCGTCGGCCTGCGCGACCACGTAATCACGCAGATGCTCGACCAGCTGCGGGAGCCCGGATTCGATCGCCCGCTGCTGGTTGCCCGACTGCTGCGCCTCCTGGTGGATCGCGGCCGAGACCGGCGCGACGGCGAAACCCAGTCCGGCGTCGTCGAGCAGTTCCCGATTGCGTTCCTGCACATGGGTCCAGTGCGGATTGCGATCTATCTTGTTGAGCACGCAGATCACCGTGGGACAGACCTGCCCGATGCGGCGCAGATGCGCGATCTGCTCCCGGCCGTACTCGGTATCGGCATCGGTCACGTACAGAACGGCGTCCGCGGCGGCGATCATCGACCAGGTACTGCGGTCCTGCAGGGCCGCACCGGGGGCGTCCATCAGGACGATTCCCTCGGCGAGCAGCGGACTGGGCTGGGTGAAGTCGGCGCGGATCACACCTTTGGCCATGAGAGCCGGACCGGGGTCGAGTGGATCCACCGGCTGACGCCGAATCCGCCCGCCACCTTCGCGGCGGATCAGGGTGGCCGTGGGTTCGGGACCGTATTCCACGATCGCCGGCACGCTGATCGCACTGTCGGTGGCGCTGATCGGCGCCCCCGCCATGGTGTTGACCAGAGTGCTCGTCCCGCTCTTGGGTGGCCCGACCACGACCAGCCGCACCCGGGTATCGGCCACCCGGGCACGCACCATTCCGAGGCGGCCACGCAGATCGTTACGGCTCGCCGTGCGTGATACATCCCGCAACTCGTCGATGATCTGGATGAGGGGGGCCATCACATCCGGATTCTTCACCGTGGCAGCCCGCGATCCGGCTACGGCAGACAAGCCCTGCTCCTCACTCTCGGTCACTACCTCACGCCATCGACCGCGCTCGGTCGAATCGACCCCCGTACGGCCGGGCAGAACCCCCGCCGGCCGTGAATCGTCACATGAATACCCAGTGGCCGTGATCGGCAATCGGGCTCTCGGTCACTGCCACTGTATGCGGCAGGATTCCGGCCGAGAGATCACCGGTCAGGCCACTATCCGTCGAACCGGGCACCGAATGGTCGGTGTACAGCGTGGCGGCCACCCCGTGCACATCGTACGGAACCGGTGAACCGTGATCTGCAACCGGTTTCACCTGCGGCACCACCGGAACCTGGGTCGGCATCGGCTGTGGCGCCGCCGGCGCCGGTAGATCGGGTACGACCGGCTGCTGGGTGGGCACGCTCACGGTGGGGACCGGCGCCGACGGCTGGTCCACGGTGGGTACCTGGTGGGTGGGCACATCGACCGTGGACGGGGTCCCGCCCGGGGTCTGGTCACCGGTGGCCGGGCCGTTCGAACCGGATCCACCGATGGGATCGGTGGTGGTGCCGCCGGTCCCGGTCGCACCGGTGGTATCCGGGATCGTGGTGGTACTGCCCGATCCGCCGGTGGTAGCCGAGGATTCACCCCCGGAGGTGGTGGTTTCCGGTGTGGTCCCGGTCGACGGACCGCCGGTGCCGGTGGTGGTCTCCGGTGCGGTGGTCGAACCGTCCGGCGAGGTCGGGCTGCTCCCACCGATCGATGTCGTGGTACTGCCGTCGATCGTGGTGCTGCCGGCCGGCGACGTGGTGGTACTGCCGTCCGGCCCGGTGGTCGTGGTGTCGGTGGTGGAGGAGGAACCCCCGGTCGTCGTCGGCGCGGTGGAAGTGGTGGGCAGCACGGGTGTCGACGAGTCGGGCAGTACCGGCACGACCGGCAGCTCCGGATCGTCCGCGGGCGGCTTCGGGGGGCGATGGAACAGATCCGGCACCTGCGCGGGCGGCGCGGTGAGCGGCGACTGGCCCACCGGCGGATGGAAGACATGCGCCATCGGCGTCGTGGCCGCGTCGGGCTGCACCGTGGTCTGCAGCGGAGTGGCCGCGACCGGCTGCACCGCCGGCGCGACGACGGCCGGAGCGACGACCGGCGGTGGGACGGGCACCGGGGCCGGCGTGATCGAGGCGGGCGCGATCGGGGCGGGCGCGATCGGGGCAGGCGCGATCGGGGCAGGCGCGATGGGAGTGGGAGCCATCGGAGCCGGACCGGGCGGCGCCGGTATCGGCCCGGAGGCTGCCCCCGGCACCATCGGCGTACCGGGCCCGGGGAGCCCGGTCGATGCCGCGGTCCCCGCGGCCGCACCCGGGCCGGATGCAACGCCGGCACCGGGGCCGCCGGCATCCGGGTCGGTCATGATCCCGGACTCGGTCCCGCGCGCCGCGGCTTCCGGGCCCACGGCCGCATCCGCCCGCGCGGTGTTGTCCAGCGGTCCGCGCCCGGCGGACTGCCACGAATCTCCGGCGGCCATACCGGACTGGGCCCAGTCCAGATACTGATCGAGCCGATCGTCGAGCAGGGTGCCGTTCCCGACGGTGATATCGAGATCCCAGTCGCTGGCGACCCAGAACCCGTCCGATCCCGCCGCGATATCGAGACCCAACTGCGAATCGACGGCCACCGCATGGCCGAACCCGTCGGCGAAGACCATGCCGCCGTCGACCCCGTAGTCGATGAGGAACTCGCCGCCGATCCCGCCGTCGGAAGTCGCCTCGGACCACCCCGGCTCCGCACCGCCGCCCGGCCGCGCGAGCAGGTCCGCGAGGTCGAAACCCCAATCCTCGTCGGCGGGTTCACGGGCCACCGATCGCACCGCGGGGTCCGGGCTCAGATCGAACCGGGGCAGATCGAAGATATCGGTCTGGAACGCGTCTCCCGGTGACGGCAGTTCGAATTCGCCCGGGGTACCGAAACCTTCGCCGCCCGGAACGGGAAAACCGTCGCCCAATCCGGGGATACCGTCGAACCCCGGAAAGCCCTTCGGCGGTACACCCGGATCCGGCGCACCCAGCTCGGGCATACCCGGAACCTCGGGCGGCCCGGGAACCACCGCGTCGGGCACCCCGGTACCCGGCATGAATCCGGAACCGGGCGAACCACCCTCCGCCGGGCCCGGTTCCAGTGTCAGCCCCGGTATGTCCTCCATATGGACGCCCGGGTAGTAGTCGTCGAGATCGAAATCGCCGGGACGGCCGACCTGGATATCGATGATCGGCCCGTGCGGAAGCGGCATCGTGGTACTCGCGTCGCCGCCGGACCCGGACGGATCGGGCTGCACCGGATCGGGATCCGGGAAGGTGATCACCGGGCTGGGGACATCGGGGTCGGGATCGGCGCTACGCGCCCAGCCCGCATTGCGGCTGTCCAGTTCACTGGGCGGAGCCGGGACCCCACCGCCGTTGTTCGCGATGAGCGCGCCGCCGGTGACATAGGCGCCACCGCGAGCGACTCGCGACGCGGCGCTGGCAATACGGTAAGCGGTGTCACCACCGCGTTCGGTGACCTCTTCCTCGCCGTCGAACGGCAGATCACGCGCCATTCCATACTCCACTCTCGCGTTCAACAGCAACCGCGCCGGGTCGGCCCGGCGTGGATCCGCTATCAGCCTATTGTCGACATCTGCGGCTGTCACATTTTCGTTATCAGCCGATTTCGCAGGCGGGGCGGACGGCGGCGACAGATCCGGCTATCGCACAGCGATATTCCCGAGAGCGGGTGGAGCGGAGCCCTACTTCTTGTCCTTCGGCTTATCGGACTGGGCATCCGAGGACAGCGCCGCGACGAAGGCTTCCTGCGGGACGTCGACCCGGCCGATCGTCTTCATCCGCTTCTTACCTTCCTTCTGCTTCTCCAGCAGTTTGCGCTTACGGCTGATGTCACCGCCGTAGCATTTCGCCAGCACGTCCTTACGGATGGCGCGAATATTCTCGCGGGCGATGATCTTCGAGCCGATGGCGGCCTGGATCGGCACCTCGAACTGCTGGCGCGGGATCAGTTCGCGCAGTTTGGTGGTCATCTTGTGCCCGTAGGCCTGGGCGGCGTCGCGGTGCACGATGGCACTGAACGCGTCGACCGCCTCACCCTGCAACAGGATATCCACCTTGACCAGCTGCGATTCCTGTTCGCCGGACTCTTCGTAGTCCAGCGAGGCGTAGCCGCGGGTACGCGACTTCAGCGAATCGAAGAAGTCGAAGATGATCTCGGCCAGCGGCAGGGTGTAGCGCAGTTCCACCCGGGTCTCCGACAGGTAGTCCATCCCGCCGAGATCGCCGCGCCGAGACTGGCACAGCTCCATGATGGCGCCGATGAATTCGCTCGGCGAGATGATGGTGACCTTGACCACCGGCTCGAAGACGTCGCGCACCTTGCCTTCCGGCCAGTACGACGGATTCGTCACGGTATGTTCCGTTCCGTCTTCCATGACCACCCGGTAGACCACGTTCGGCGCGGTGGAGATCAGGTCGAGACCGAATTCGCGTTGCAGGCGTTCGCGCGTGATCTCCATGTGCAACAGACCCAGGAACCCGCAGCGGAAGCCGAACCCCAGCGCCACCGACGTCTCCGGATCGTAGGTGAGGGCGGCATCGTTGAGCTGGAGTTTGTCCAGCGCGTCCCGCAGATCCGGATAGTCCGACCCGTCCACCGGGTACAGCCCCGAATAGACCATGGGCCGCGGTTCGCGATAGCCGGTGAGCGGTTCGGTCGCGCCGTTGCGGGCGGCGGTCACGGTATCGCCGACCTTCGACTGCCGGACGTCTTTCACACCGGTGATCAGATACCCGACCTCTCCGACCCCGAGGCCCTGGGTCGGTTTGGGTTCCGGTGACACGATGCCGATCTCGAGCAACTCGTGGGTCGCGCCGGTGGACATCATCTTGATCTTCTCGCGCGGGGTCAGCTTGCCGTCCACCACGCGGACGTAAGTGACCACGCCGCGGTAAGTGTCGTAGACCGAGTCGAAGATCATCGCCCGCGCGGGGGCATCCGCGTCGCCGACCGGCGCCGGAACCCGTTCGATCACCCGGTCCAGCAGTTCGGTCACACCCACCCCGGTCTTACCGGAGACGCGCAGCACGTCCTCCGGCTCGCAGCCGACGATATGGGCGAGTTCGGCCGCGTACCGCTCCGGATCGGCGGCGGGCAGGTCGATCTTGTTCAGGACGGGGATGATCTCCAGGTCCTTGTCCAGCGCCAGATACAGATTCGCCAGCGTCTGCGCCTCGATCCCCTGCGCGGCGTCCACCAGCAGGACAGCGCCCTCACAGGCCTCCAGCGCGCGGGACACCTCATAGGTGAAGTCCACGTGGCCGGGCGTATCGATCAGGTGCAGGACGAAATCCTCGCCCTCGTGCGCACCCGAGCGCGGAGTCCAGGGCAGCCGCACGTTCTGGGCCTTGATGGTGATACCGCGTTCCCGCTCGATATCCATCCGGTCCAGATACTGCGCGCGCATCTGCCGTTCCTCCACGACACCGGTGAGCTGCAGCATGCGGTCGGCCAGCGTCGACTTGCCGTGATCGATATGCGCGATGATGCAGAAGTTCCGGATCCGCGACGGATCGGTGAACGTCGTATCGGCGAAGCTGGCGGGCACTCCACTCCTCATGGGGTATCGGGCGTACTGCCGACCATCGTCCCATGCTGGACCCCGCCCACTGCCCCCCAGGTCCCGCCGCGACCCAGCGCAGGCGATATCACCGGCGGCGGGGTGGCGTTATTCTCCTGAGATGGCCCGAAGTTGGAACAGTCTCGGCAAGCAACTCACCGCGATCGCGAAACAACAGGGTCCGAAGATCGTCAAGCGGCAGGCGCCGCGACTGGTCGGGGCCCTGCTCGACCGCCGGGGTTCGCGCGACGGTTCGGGCCGTGGCCGCGGTTCGGCCCGCCCGGGCGGCGTCCCGGTGCGCCCCGCCGCGTCGACGCCGGTGCCGACCGCTCACCGCGCCCGCCGCGTCGTGTATGCGCCCCAACTGGACGGCCGTGCCGACCCCGGCGAGATCGTCTGGACCTGGGTTCCGTTCGAAGAGGATCCGAGCAACGGCAAGGACCGCCCGGTACTGGTCGTCGGACGCGACCATGCCACCCTGCTCGGGCTCATGCTCAGCTCCAACCCGGTTCGCGGCAACGATCCGGACTGGATCGGGATCGGGGCGGGCACCTGGGATCATCAGGGCCGCGAGAGCTGGGTGCGGCTGGACCGCGTGCTCGATGTCCCCGAAGACGGTATCCGTCGCGAGGGCGCCATCCTGCCGCGCAAACTGTTCGATCTGGTCGCCCATCGGCTCGTCCGGGAATACCACTGGAGCTGACGGGCGACCGGGACCGTCAGGCCTCCAGTTCGCGGGAGCGGCCGAACAGCAATCCGTACACCAGTGCGCCCAGCACGCCGCCGATCAGCGGGAACACGATGAAGGCCCACAGCTGGCCCATGGCACCGTCCTGGAAGGGCGCCACCGCCAGACTGCGCGCGGGATTCACCGAGGTGCCGTCGACCGGGATCGAGATCAGGTGGATCACCGCGAGGGTGAAACCGATGGCCAGACCCGCCTGCGGGATCTCGGAGATGCGATCGGTCGCGGCCAGCACCACGAAGACCAGCAGCGCGGTCAGCATCACCTCGATGATGATCATCGCGGCCGCACCGTAGCCGTTCTGGATCACCACCTCACCCGCGGGACCGGTAACCGCCGACGGACTGTGCGCACCCCAGCCGTTGGCCCCCAGCCCGTCCGCCGCGCGATCGTAGGAGGGCAGATTCTTCGCGATCGCGAAGAGCACCAGTCCGGCCACCAGACCACCCACCACCTGGGCGATGATGTAGCCCACCGCACTCACCGGCGACAACCGGCCCATGAGGAACTGACCCACCGTGACGGCCGGGTTCACATGACAGCCCGAGACCGGGCCGATCGCGTACACGAGGACCAGCAGGGACAGACCGAAGGCCAGCGCCACACCGAGCGGGCCTACTTTCTCCCCCGCCAGGACCGCTGTTCCCACACCCCCCATCACCAGCACGAATGTGCCGAACGCCTCGGCGGCCCATTTCTTGGGGTCGGAGGGAACCGCTGGTTCGACGCCTTCGAGAACCGCTTCTCGTTCCTGGGCAGTGGGAGACATACTGGTCCGCCTTCCGAGAGGATCGCCGCCCCGTCGACTACCGGGGCGCACACCGGGGAAACCTGGGTCCTGCTGGGAAACTGCTGGTCCGAACGCGCGCGACGTTACGCGCGACGGTCGATCTCGACAACGACATCGACCCGTCCGCGATGTGACGATCCGCCCACGATTTCGCCGCGCCGCCGCGTGCTGGTAACCTGGCCAATCGGCGTTGCCTACCCCGTGCCCGGTTGTTTCCCCTGGTGGATGAGCACCAGGGCGGGGGTGCACACAGACTTCCCGACCGAACCAGACAGGAACCAGAGGATACCGGCGTGGCCAATATCAAGTCCCAGATCAAGCGGATCCGCACCAACGAGGCGGCGCGTCAGCGCAACCAGTCGGTGAAGTCCGAACTGCGCACCCATATCCGCGCCTTCCGCACCGCTGCCGCGGCCGGCGACAAGGATGCCGCCGCCGAGCGCCTGCGTTTCGTGAGCCGCAAGCTCGACAAGGCCGCCTCCAAGGGCGTTATCCACGCCAACCAGGCCGCCAACAAGAAGTCGGCGATGGCGACCGCCCTCAACAAGCTCTGAATCTTCCGAATACTTTCGACGCACAGCCGCCGCGGCATTGAGGACCACGGCGGCTTTTGGTGTCCCCACCCCCGGTCAGAACCACATTTCCGGCCGTACCCGGATGGCGCCGGTCCGGGTGCCTGATTCCTGCCGTAGCATGCGGCGCATGGTTACGGTGTATGCGAACCAATCGGTAGTCCAGGCCGAAGACCTGCCCGGCGTGATCCGCGCCGCCGAGGTCCTCGGTATCGGTGTCAAGATCGAGAACGTCATCGTCCCGGCCGACGACGACGGGGGACATGTGGTGGTCTGGATGGTCACCCGGGACGAGGAGACTCCGGTCTACGAGGAGTGGGACGGCCGCTACGACGAAGCGGCCGAGGAAGCGCTGGAGCTCAGCGCGGTCGAATAGCGCGGCACAGCACCCAGCCTCCCCCGCCGGCCGATCACCGGTCCCTCAACTACGTCCGTGCAGGGCGAGCAGCTTCAGCACGGCGTCCTCGAGCGCGAACCCGGAGTCGGCGGCGCCACCTTTGACATCAGCGTTCAGCGTCGCCACGACCTGCAGCGCCGATCCGATCGTGGCCGGAGTCCAGCCCCGGGCCTGGGCCTGGGCCTTCTTCACCTTCCACGGCGGCATACCCAGCGGCCCCGCCAGCTTGAACGGATCCCCGCGACCCGCCGACCCCACCTTCGCGATGGTGTGCACCGAATCGGCCAGCGCGTCGGCCAGCACCACATGCGGTACCCCGCGGTCCTGTGCCCACCGCAGCGCCTCCACCGCGCCCGCCCGGTTTCCGGCGACCGTGAAATCCGCGACCTCGAACCCGGAGACCTCCGCCTTCCCGGAGTAGTACCGGCGCACCGCTGCCACATCCAGCTCGCCCCCGGTATCGGCGACCAGCTGTGAGCAGGCCGCCGCCAGTTCACGCAGCTCCGACCCCACCGCGTCCAGTACGGCCTGCACCACATCACCCGAGACCCGGACCCCGGCCGCCCGGAATTCGGACCGGACGAATTCGGTGCGCTCCGAGGCTTTGGTGAGCTTCGCGCATTCGTGCACCACCGCCCCGGACTTACGCAACTCCGGAACCAGGGCTTTGGCGCGACCACCGCCGGAGTGCACCACCATCAGCACCACCCCGTCGGGCGGCGCGGCCGCTGCCTCGGCGATCACCGCCACAGCATCCTTGCCCGCCTGGTCGGCGGCCTCGAGAACGATGATCCGGTCCTCGGCGAACAGCGAGGGGCTCAGCAGCTCCGCCAACTCCGCGCTGCTGGCGTCACCGGCCCGGAGCCTGTCCACCGGTACCGCGTCCGGGTCCGGCGCGGCAGCCCGGATCTGTCCGGTCACCCCGGCCACCGCGCGCTGGATCAGCAGTTCCTCATCGCCCAGCACCAGATGCAGGGCCGCAGGTCGCTCGCTCACGGCTCCGATCGTACGGTGGCGGTCCGACCACCGGTCGCAACCCGGGCGGCGGCCGGGTCCACTGCCACTCCGGTACCGAGAAACAACCGGGGAGACAGCAGCGGTCGGTTCTTGCTACCGTCCCAGGTGCCGGCCGCGGGACTCCGGCGCGACTTCCGGACGTTGCCTTTACCGCACCAATTCGCAGTTCGCACCCCCATTCCCCGGCCGGCGTCCATCGATGACCGGGGGTAGGTATGAGTACGCGCGGCGATCGGGTGACCGCCGAGGACGTATTGCTGTTCGCCAACGCCGCGATCACCGCGACCGGGCAGCGTGAATTCCATTCCGGACAGGATCAGCAGCGACTGTCCGTGGATTTCCTGCACGACTACGTGCTGGGTAACTACCGCGATCTCTACACCGCTACCCTGGCCCTGGATATCAACGATCACAATGCGGCATTGATCATCCGGCGACTGCTGGAATCCGCGCGCGAGGCGAACGCGGCACAGCGGCGTACCGAGGGGCGCCTGATCGCCCGGCGGCTCGAATCGCTACCGCCGCAGCGCGTCTACCGGCTGTTCCGTGATCTGCGCCGGGCGGGTGTCAACAATCGCCGGACCCGGGCCATCATCCGCGATTGGCTCGCGATCCGCCCCGACCTCGCTTTCGATGCCGTGAAATACCGCGACACGCTCAAATCGACTCTGCGGCACACCCATCTCGCGCCACCGCACGAGGAGGTGGGCGCGTTCCTGTTCGGACCGCACCGAGGTCGGCGGTTCAGCGCGCCGATCCTGAACGCCTGGTGCGAGGCCCACTACGCGAAGAACGGACTCTACGATCTACCGTTCACCGTCGCCGAGGGCTTCGCCGCCCGGCGCGGTATCGATCGCGGCGAATTCCTCGAACGTATCGCGCCCCGGATGACCCGCTCGGAAAAGTCGCGCCTCCAGGAAAGCGCACGCCGGCACGGGGCCGAATCGGTCCGGACGGACCTGGACCGCATGCCGTTGACGCGGCTGGCCTCGTATGTGTTGTCGCTCCCACTCGACGAGCGCGGCCGGCGCCGTACTGAACTGACCGCCGCGCTGTCCACCGCGAGCCGCCGCGCGGCCGACACCGAGCGCGGCCGCTGGGGCCGGGTCGCGGCAGTGCTCGACGACAGCTTCTCCAGTTCCGGCTCCACCGCGAAGCGGCGCCGGCCGCTCGCCGTGGCGCTGGCGTCGCACTATCTGCTGCGTGAGCTCGCGACCGAATATGTAGCGCTGTGGACATCCGGGCGCACGGACGCGCTACTCGGTTACCCCTACGGCGCCACCCCGCTGGGACAGCGCATAGTCGATGCCCTGGAGACTGCGCCCGACCGGCTGGTCATCATCTCCGACGGCTGGGACAACGCCCCACCCGGCCTGGCCGCCGAGGTACTGCGCGTCTGGTACGCCCGCCTGGATCCGGACCGCACGGTGGATATCGTGCACCTCAACCCGGTGTACGACGCCGGCGATTTCGACGTCCGCCGACTGTCCGCCGCGGTACCGACCGTCGGGATCCGCGATGCCGACGATCTCCCGGCCCTGGTGGAACTCGCCCATTTCGCCACCGGTCATACGGAATTGTCGGATCTGACGGACTATCTGGCGGCACGGACCCGGCAGTTCCTGGAGACACGATGACGGCGCTGGACCTCAGCGACCTGACCACCGGACCCGCCCAGGTCCGGGGCGGTATCCGCCTGGTACCGCTGCTCCGTGCGCAGCCGGTGACCGAGCTGCGTCTGCACGCCGAACTCTACGACGCGGAAATCGGCATGGTGGACCTCGGTCGCCACTCCTACCTCTCCTACATACCGCACGGCTTCGTCGCCGACTGGGGCGGTGACGGCACACCGGCCGCCGCCTACGGCACACAACTGGGCGAGGCCCGGCCGGACCGGATGCGATTGCACTTCCCGCATCGGATGGCACGGCGGCAGAGCCGGACCCGGCTCCGTTTCCTCCCCCTGCATCTGGCGCTGGAAGGCTATCTGTCACTGCACTTCGGTGGTCCGGTGATCGCCTGGGAAGAATGGTCGCGGCAGGCACTGCGTCGCGGTCTCGGGCCGCGGGTAGAGCATGCGTATCTCGGAGCCGAGATACGCGGACTCCCCGAAGCACTGCGCCTCTTCGAGATCCATCCCGGCCAGTGTGGCGTGCTCGTCTACGTCGCCGATGTACTCGCTTCGGCCTTCGTGGTACCGCACCCGGACGACTACCGGGTACTGCATCCCGGTTTGGTACAGGACCTGTACGGCGAACTGATCCACCACTGTTCCGGCCACCCGCCGGTGCGGGAGTACCGCGTCCGCCTGCCGGATTCCGGGATCCGATCGATCGCCGACCTGAGACTGCATGTCGCACAGCAGGAGCAGGCCTGGGCTCACTTCCACGACACGACCATGGCGGACGGCCTGCTCGACAGCACGTACACATGGGAACGGGTCAACCGGCTGGGCAGGTTCACCCTGTCCCGTTTCCTTCCTCCTTTCCGGCCGAAGCAGGAGAACCACATCGGTGAGTCGATCACCGACGCCGAAGGCCGGGTGGTCTATCTGAAGACCTTCCGGCTGGCGGAGAACCAGGTACGGCGCGGGTACCTGCTCAGTCGGCTCGCGGCCGCCGACTGGCACCTGGCCGATACCGCGGCCGAACTGGGGATCACCGAAGCCGAGCTCGGCCGGCGGCTGGATTCCGCGGGCTTCGGCCATCTGCTGCGCCGCGACATATTGGACGGCTATCGGGCACGCACACGCCGATCCCGCTGACCCGCGCCGGTGCTCGACTGTTGCGCTTCCCCACACATCGCAACCGTCCGTAATCCGAGCCGCCCCGCGTCACCGAATACTGCGCGGGCGGGTTCCGGCGGGGTGTCCGGCTGCCATCGCGCAGCGAGCCACAGCACTGAATCCGATGTATTCCGACACCGCTTCGGATCAGTATCGGAGGACGAGTATCGCGTAGGCGGCGAGGAATCCGAGGGCCACGGCCACCAGTACCCGGCGCACCCGCGACAGCCGCAGAGCCGCGGTGCCGACGGCGACGAGCACCGCGGCGAGCACGCCGCCGGACGACCCCCCGGGTACCGTGACCTCCGCGCCCGGCAGCGCGGCCGCTTCGGTGGCCACGGTGAGCAGCCACCACAGCGGGGGTCCGGTGGTGCGCAGGATCAGCTGGGCGAGCGGGTCCCAGCAACAGGCGGCCACAGCTGCCAGGGCTCCGCCGATGGTGATCGGGGCGATCACCGGCGCGACGAGGATATTGGCGGCGACAGCGACCAGGCTGAGCCGCCCGGAGAGCGCGATGGTGATCGGTGTGGTGACGGCGAAAGCCGCCGCGGCCACCGCGACCAGTTCGGCCGGTAGGCGCCACCAGCCGCGGGCACGCAGATGATCGGCCCAGCTCGGGGCGAGCAGCAGCAGTGCTCCGGTCGCGAGAACCGAGAGCGCGAACCCGGCCTGCACGGCGAGTGCGGGCCATAACGCCAACAGACCGATCACCGCGGCACACAGGGCCGGAAGTGCTTGTTTGCGGCGGCCGGTCAGCAGAGCCAGCAGCGTCACCGACCCCATGGCGGCGGCCCGTAGCACACTCGGATCGGGCCGGGCGATGATCACGAACGACACCAGCGCCACCGCGGCGCAGAGCAGCGACAGGCGCGGCCCGAAGGTGAGCAGGCGGGTGGTGGCGAGCACGGCGGTGAGCAGAACGGTGAAATTCGCCCCGCTGACCACGGTGAGGTGCTGGAGACCGGCGGTGACGAAGTCGCCGTGCACCCGGTCGGCCAGGGCAGAGGTGTCTCCTACGACGAGTGCGGGTAACAATCCGGCCGGATCCGGGGCGAGTGCCCGGCCCGCCGCCGCGACCAGATCGGCACGCACCGCGGCGGCGGCCGCCTGCCACCACGGCAGCGGTCCGGTGATCGCGGGCTCGTCCACCGGCCGCAGGGTGGCCACCGTGAGATCGTGCTGCCGTGGGGGTGCGGGCCGGGCCCGGAATTCGATCGGCTGCCCCGGTAGCAGCTCACCCCAGACCGGTCCCGCGGCCAGCACGGCGACCGCACCGCCGCCACGCACCACTCGGTCGCGATACCGGAACTCCCGCAGCTCACCGCGTACCACCCAGAGCCGCCCGGATCCGGAACCGCTGCTGCGCACCGGTTTCGGATCATCGCTCGGCACCATCACCACATCGACCGCTGCCGCGGCGGGCACCGAACGCAGCGGATGCACGCCGGCCCGATGCTCCCGCCACGCCCCGGCACCGGCGAATACCGAGCCGATCAGCGCGGCGCCCAGCACGATCGTCGCGACGACCCGGCGGCGTTCGCTGCGATGGGCGATACCGGTCCACAGCAGTCCCCACGCGGCGAGGGCGAGCACTACCAGCACGAACGCGGCGACCACTCCGGCAACCCATCCGGCACCTATTGCGACGACGGTGGCCGACCAACAGGTCAGGGCGGCCGGTAGCAGCCGGGCATCCAACACCGGATCCGACATCACCGCATCGGCTTTCGGTCCCGCCGCCCGCTCCCGGACCGCGGTGCCCGGCACCGGGCTCACCGGCAGACCTGTCCGAATATCCGCACCACCCACCAGAACGCCCGCGGGCCCCGCCCGGGGATATCCGGCCGGCCGGTGAAGTCCGCGGCGAGGGCGGTCCATATCGCTCGTATCGAACCCGTCTCCCGTGCAGAGGTGTACAGCCGCGCGCAGTCCCCCGGGCGGCCTCCGGTCCGCCGACAGGAGACTCGCTGCGTACCACGCGATCCCGGTGACGGCTGCCGACCGGAATCTGCGCCCGGCGACGGTTCCACGCCTCCGGCGCCGATCACCCGCAGCGGAAACGGCGTCATACGGTCACCAGTTCGCGCAGCCGCGCCAGCCGGCCCGGACCGATACCGTCGACCTCCGCCAACTGCTCCACCTCGGTGAACCGCCCGTGGGTTTCACGCCAGGCGATGATCGCCTTCGCCGTCACCGGCCCGACCCCGGGCAGTGCGTCGAGATCGGCTTCGGTGGCAACGTTGAGATCCACCGGAGTACCGGCGGCAGCGGCGCCGTCACCGGCCGCACCCGCCGGCGCCGCCGCGCCCGCGCCACCGCTGATCGTGGCACTTCCCGGCGGCGGTGCACCCGACCCCGTGGGTCCCACCCGGACCTGGTCGCCGTCGGCCAGCCGCTGCGCCAGGTTGAGCCCGGCCAGATCGGCACCGTCGAGCACCCCGCCCGCTGCCGAGATGGCATCGGCGACTCGCGCACCGGAGGGAAGCCGTACCAGGCCGGCCCGGCTGACCAGACCGACCACGCTCACCACCAGTTCGGTGGGTTGCGTACGCGTGGACGCCTTTTCCCCGGCCGCGGCCGGAGCATCGGCGGGCTCGGGGGAATCCACCGGTACGGCCGCCGGCCGCACGGCGGGTAGCGGTGGAACCGATTGTGCGACAGGACGGTCCCAGAGCACCACCACGACCGTGGCCAATGCGGTGAGGAGACCGATACCCGCCATGGTCGCCACGCCGCGCCGCCCGGCGTCCAGGCGCGCGCCCCGGAATCGGGCGGGGATCAGCCTGTCTCGCCAGTCGGGGGGACCGGGCTCGTCGTCGAGCCAGCGCGGGGTGCGTACGGCATCGTGGTCGTCGAGTGCGGTCTCCGGCCACGCGCGCGCCTCCCCCGCATCGTCACGCGGCCGACCTCCGAGATGCCCGCCCAGCTGTCTGCGTACCCGCTCGCGCTCGTCGTGTGGTGCCATACCCGCGACGCTAGGTCCCGGCAGACGCCGAACAACACCCCCCACCTGGAGATTCGAGAAGGCTGTGGACAACCCGGCCCTGTGGATGAGCGATAGCCGGGAACCGTACAGCGGTGGTCAGCCGCAACCGCCGGGCAGCACCAGCACCCCGACCGCGCCGAACCCGAGATGGACGGCCAGCGCCGGCCCGAACTCGGCGGTGAGAATCTCCCCGGCCTGCGGAATACGTTCACGGAGCTGCGTCGTCACCGATTCCGCGGCCTCGGCGGCACCCAGATGCTGCACACCGATCGCGGCCGCTCCCGCTCCGGCGGCCTCCACGGCCGCCGCGACCAGTTTCCCGAATGCCTTCGACCGGGTACGCACCTTGTCCCGCAGTTCCAACCGCCCCTGTACCAGTTGCAGTACCGGTTTGCTGACCAGTTCGCTGCCGAAGAAACCCGCGGCGGTGCTCAGTCGGCCGCCACGGCGTAATTGTTCGGTGCGGTTGACCACGAAGAAGGTACGAGAATCGCCCGACGCCCGCACTGCCGCCTCGTGTACCTCGTCGAGGGTGCCACCGGCGGCAGCGCACCGCGCGGCGGCCAGGACCGGGAAACCGGTCGCCAGACCCGCGCCGAGGGAATCCACCAGCAGCACCGATTCCGCGGCGTCCATATCCCGGACGGCCTGCCGCCCCGCTTCCCAGGTCGCCGACAGCTGCCGGGAGAGGTGGACGGCGACCACACCGTCACCGCCGCTGTGGGTCAGTGCCGCGGCGTAGGCGTCGCGGAGCTCCCCCGGCGAAGGCGCCGAGGTGGTGACGGCCTCGGCCGCGTAGTCGATGACGACCTCGTCGACGCCTTCCCGAATCTGCTTATCGCCCACCAGCACATGCAGCGGCACCACCCGGATGCCCAGTTCGCCGATCAACTCCGCGGGCAGGCTGGCGGACGAATCGGTGACGACCACGACCGCCACGGCTCACCCGACCTCTTGCAGTGTTTTCACCATCGCAGCGGCGACCTCGGTATGCCCGTCCCACCCCCAGTGGATTCCGTCGGGGTTCGCCTCGCCGGAGAAGATGTTGTCGTGCACCGCCGCCTTCAGATCCACCAGCGGCACACCGGTACGCGCCGACCATTCCGCCAGTGCCCGCACCGCCGGTTCGCGGCCGCTGTGCACCCGGCCGTAGGCCGCGCAATCGTGGACCGAGGGCAGTACCGCGACGACGGGCAGTTCGGGCCGCAGTTGGCCGAGCGCCGTGCGGCACTGTTCCAGATAGTCCACGCTCACCGCGGGCGGCAAGGCGACCGGACGGCCCAGTTTCGCGGCGCGGGGCTGGATCCACTGATACGCCGAGCGCACGATCCGGCGCAGGCCCGACGGCCGGAGATAGCGGATCAGTTCGCGCAGCGCGGTGGGCAACGGAGAGGGCAGCGAATCCATGCCGCCGACCGCGAAGACCACGGCACCGGCGCGCGGTACGGCCGCCCACACCCGTGGGTCACCGATCAGCGCCCAGTAGGCGTCCCGGCAGGTCCAGCCGATCCGGGCGACGAGTTCGACATCCCAATCGAGTTCGGCCGCTACCAGATTCGGCCAGATACGGGGATGATCGGCCGGTAGGCCGCCCTTCGGGCCGAAATACGACAGCGAATCCGCGATCACCAGCAGTACGGGCCGCGGAGTATCGGAATCGCCGGCGGAGGACGTGACATCCACATCCGGGCCGACCCGTCGCGCGGTACCGCCACCGGGCCCCGAACCCGTTGCCGGGCCGCTCGTCTCCGGTTCGGTATCCGGATCGGGCGCAGGCGTGCCCTCCGATGTGGATGTCACCGCGCAGACCTCCTGGTGTTCAGACCGCTCTCCGGACATCGCCGTCGTCGGCGGATCCGGTGTCCTCGGTGGTTTCGGCCGTGACCTGCCCGGGAGCCGGGCCGAACAGGGCGTCGGGTAGGGCACGCTCCGGTTTCGCGGATACCTTCCGGAACAATTCGTCCGGTATCTGCCGGTTCAGGTCTTCAGATGACATCGGGTGCTACTTTCGCCGCTGCGTTCCACACATCGAGACGCCAGCCGGGCTTCTCGAGGCTCGGACCGTGGCTGCTCAGCTGCACCCAGCTGGCATTGGCCAGCCCACCCAGGGCCGGCCAGTTCCGGGGCGGCAGATCGAGCAGCGCGGCCGTGAGAGCGGCGATCAGCCCGCCGTGCGCCACGAGAATCATAGTGGCGCCGGGCCAATCCTGCCGGTCGTCGAACAATTCCTGCACGACGGGCAGCGCGCGGGCACCGACCTCCAGTTTCGATTCACCGCCGGGCGGGGTGAAGGTCGCGTCCATCCGCCATTCCAGCCGGGCACCCGGGTAGAGGGAGTCGACCTCGACATCCCCCATGCCCTGCCAATCCCCGAGATGGGTCTCCCGTAGCCGCGGCTCCCGGACCACTTCGAGCCCGGAATGCTCCGACAACGCCTGCGCGGTGTCGTAGGCCCGCCGCAGATCGGAGGAGATCAAGCCGATGGCCTTGTGGGAAACCAGTTCCCGCGCAGCCTCTTTCGCCTGCCGTCGGCCCAGATCGGTGAGATCGGTATCGATCTGCCCCTGCATCCGGTCGTTGGCGTTCCATTCGGTTTGCCCGTGGCGCAACAGGATCAGGGTGCGCGCACCGGTTTTTCGACTCACTCGGTTTCTCCAGCACTTTCGTCTCCGGCGGCCGGTGGCGCGCCGTATCCACCCGGTATGGACGAGGGCCCTGCGTGGTCGTGCTCCGCTACCTCCCGCGGGCCCGACTCGCTCATACCGATCCCCTCGACCGGAACGACCGGGCAGTCTTTCCACAGTCGTTCCAGCGCATAGAAATTACGTTCGTCGTTGTGCTGGATGTGCACCACCACGTCGACATAGTCCAAGAGCGCCCAACGGCCCTCGCGGGTCCCTTCCCGGCGTACCGGTTTATGGCCGGCCGCACGCAGTTTCTCTTCGACATTATCGACAATGGCGTTGACTTGGCGCTCGTTCGGCGCCGAAGCGATCACGAAGCAGTCGGTGATCACCAATTGTTCGGAGACATCCAGCACGACCACATCGCCGGCCAGTTTCTCGTCCGCGGCCAGGGCGGCCATCGTCGCTATCTGCACCGCTTCGTCCGATGCGGTCATACCGCCACCTCCGTGGTCACGCAGGCTGCCGTCTCCGGGCGCGCACCGCTCATACTGTTGTCCTCCGGGCGTCCGCCACTCACACCGGCACCTCGTTCACGATTCCGTCACCTTCCCCTCGAGCGGGCACGTAGAGATGCCGCTTCGATATGTACTGCACGACGCCGTCCGGTACGAGATACCAGACCGGCCGCCCCTCGGCAGCGCGGCGACGGCATTCGCTCGACGAGATCGCCAGCGCGGGGATCTCGATCATGGTGACCGCGTCGGCGGGCATACCCCGCAGATGATCGGCGAGATGGTCGATGTTCAGCTCGTACCCCGGCCGACTGACCCCCACGAATTTCGCCAGCTCGAACAGTTCGGCCCAATCCTGCCAGGTGAGGATGCTGGCCAGGGCATCCGCCCCGGTGATGAAGAACAGCTCGGCGCCCGGATGCTGGACGCGCAGATCGCGCAGCGTATCGACCGTGTAGGTCACCTTGCTGCGATCCACATCGGCCCGGCTCACCGAGAACCGCGGGTTGGAGGCGGTGGCGATCACCGTCATCAGGTACCGATCCTCGGCCGGGCTCACCTGCCGATCGGTCTTCTGCCACGGCTGCCCGGTGGGGACGAAGATCACCTCGTCGAGGTCGAATCGGTGCGCGACCTCGCTGGCGGCCACCAGGTGCCCGTGGTGGATGGGATCGAAGGTGCCGCCCATCACCCCCAGCTTGGGTCCGCCCCGGCCTGTTCCACGCATGAGTGCCGAGCTTAACGGGTCGGCCGCGGGGCCCCTCGGCCCGATCAGTCTTCGCCGGTCGACCGCGGCGGCGGTAGGTATCGCGTCACACCGGCAGCAACCGGGAGACCACGGCCGTGAGCTGGGCGGCGGACCGGCATTCGTGCATCTCGACGACCCGCTGATACCGGTCGGCGGCGGAGTCGCCGGACCCCCAGTTGCTGCGCGGCTCCGGGTTCAGCCAGTGCGCGTGCTTTGCGACCTCGACCAGCCGGCCCAGCGTCGCGAGCTCGGGGTCCCGGTAGTTGGTCCGGGCATCACCGAGGATGAGCAGCGAACTGCGACTGGTGACGGCGTCGGGGAACTCCTCGGCGAAGCTCGTCAGCGCGCTGCCGTAGTCGGAGTGGCCGTTGAAGCCGACGATATCGGCCTCGGCGAAGATCCGCTGCATGGCCTCGTCGAGCTGGGTATGTGGATCGAAGAACCCGGTCACCTCGTCGGTGTGATCGACGAACGCGAAGATCCGCACCTTCGAGAACTGCTCGCGTAGGGCGCTCACCAGCAGCAAGGTGAAATTGCTGAAACCGGCCACCGACCCCGACACATCGCACAGCAGCACCAGTTCGGGGCGACCGGGCCGAGGTTTGCGGTTCACCAGATCGATCGGCACCCCACCCGTGGACATGGATCTGCGCAGAGTCTTGCGCAGATCGATCTCACCTCGTTTGGCATGCCGGCGCCGCACCGCCAGCCGCGACGCCAGAATCCGCGCCAGTCGCTGGGTACTGCGTTTCAGTTCGGCCAGTTCGGTCTGCGAGGCACGCAGGAAATCCACTTCCTCGGCCTGCCGGGGGACCCCGTAGGAGGCGACCCGCTCCTTGCCGATACGTTCGGCCACCCGGCGCCGGGTTTCGGCCTCCACGGTGCGCCGGAACTTCTCGATCCGGGTGCGGGCGGCCCGGCGCGCGATCTCGGTCTCGAAATCGCTCATCCCCGGGGTGGCCATGGCGGCCAGGATCTGCGCGAGCAGCGTCTGCGGTTGAACATCCTTCAGCGCCTGATACGACGAGAACGAGGCACCGCGCGCCGACTGGTACTGCCCCATCTGCTCCACCAACTGCGCGGCCATCAGCGCCTGCTGCGGCCCGGATCCCTCCTCCGCGAGCATCTCGGCGAGCATGCGGCGCAGTTCCGGGATATCGACCCGGCCGTCGGCGCGGTAGGGGATCTCGATCTCGGCGGCGGCGGAACGTTCACCGAGCGCGACCGGGAACCACAGATCGAAGAGCCCGTCATAGGTACCGCGATGGGTGGTGCGCCGCAACAGCGCGCAGGCCAGGCCCTCGCGAACCGCCTCCCGGTCCATCAGGTCCAGCACCGACAGCACCCGGCCCGCGTCGACCGTCTCCGACGGTCCCACGGGGATGCCCCGCGCCCGCAGCGCTTCCACGAAACCGACCAGATGCCCCGGCAGTCCGTGCGGGGCCAGTGGCTGATCGCCGGTGACCGTCACGGTCAGGCCGGTTTCAGATCGGCCAGCGCTCGCTGGTGGTCGCTACGGTGTTTGAGCACCACGCCGAGAGTTTCGCGGACCGTGGCGTCGTCGAGTTCGGTATGGCCCAGTGCCAGCAGCGTGCGGGCCCAATCGATCGTTTCGGCCACCGAGGGCAGTTTCTTCAACTGCATCCCGCGCAGCACGTGCACCACCCGGACCAGCTGAGTGGCCACCGCCCGCGGGAGCTCCGGCACCCGGCTCGCCAGGATCCGCCGCTCCAGCTCCTCGTCCGGGAAATCCAGATGCAGATAGAGGCACCGGCGTTTGAGGGCCTCGGACAGCTCGCGGGTGGCGTTGGACGTGAGCACGACGAACGGGGTACGAGCGGCGGTGATGGTGCCCAGCTCCGGTACGGTCACCGCGAAATCGCTCAGCACCTCCAGCAGCAGGCCCTCGATCTCCACATCGGCTTTATCGGTCTCGTCGATGAGCAGCACCGTCGGATCGGTGCGCCGGATCGCGGTGAGCAATGGCCGGGAGAGCAGGAACTCCTCGGTGAACACATCGGATTTGGTCTCGGCCCAGTCGTTCTCGCTGGACGCCTGGATCCGCAGGATCTGCTTCGCGTGGTTCCACTCGTAGAGCGCGCGGGCCTCGTCCACACCCTCGTAGCACTGCAACCGCACCAGTTCGGCGTCCGCGGTCTGGGCCACCGCCCGCGCCAATTCGGTCTTACCGACCCCTGCCGGGCCCTCGATCAACAGCGGCTTACCGAGCCGATCGGCCAGGAAGACCGAGGTCGCGGTGGCCTTGTCGGCCAGGTATCCGGTCTCGGCGAGGCGGCGCACCACATCGTCCACCGATGTGAAGATCGGCTCCTGCACCGGCGTGGTGGGCGAACTCGCGGGCTCCATGGGGCCGTCCTTCCGTCGAACTCTCGCAACCCCACGCTACCGGGCTGTATCTTCGGCGGCGCCTTCGGCGCCGCGGGGGGGGGGGCCATCAAAACCCAAAGACGGACAGACGGGGAGTGGGGAAGAGTGG
>NZ_JBSGIP010000055.1:0-31337 GCF_053605105.1 Nocardia sp. NPDC003963 | reverse complement strand
GCGGCGAAACCGATGTGGCGGCGCTTTCGGTCCTCAAACTGCTGGGCTCCGAAGCGGTCCAGCAGGGCCTGGACGCGCGGACGGGACCCCGGAGGCTCACAGACCGTGTCCCCGGGAACTGTTCACCGATTCCGCGAGCTCGGCCTCCGCGGCGGCCGTGAGATCGCCACGACGCGCGGCGACCGCGGTATCGAATTCCTCTTCCACCAGATCGGCGTTGATCTGTGCACCTGCCGTGGCGCCCGCGGCGGCGGCTGCCCCGACCTGCGCGGCGATATCGGTGATATTGCCCGCGGCCCAGATCCCGGGGATATCGGTACGTCCGGTGGCATCGCTGGGGAGGTACCGGCCGAATCCGGCCGGATGTTCGACGGCCGTCAGCCCCAGTCCTTCCAGGAATCCGGCCCGGGCCACCATCCGCGTGCCCACGGCGACGACCTCCCGGGCGACGACGGTTCCGTCCGCGAGCCGGAGACCGCTGATCCGGTCGTCGGTGACCTCGACCCCGGTCACCTTGCCCCGCACCACCCGCACGCCGCGGGCGGCGAGACGTTCGGCGGCCTCCGGGGTGGGGTCGGGCTGGTCGTGGGTGAAGTACACGACATCGTCGCTCAGCTGCCGGAACAACTGCACCTGGTGCAGGGATATCGGTCCGCGGCTCAGTACGGCGATCGCCCGGTCGCGCACCTCCCAGCCGTGGCAGTACGGGCAGTGCACCACATCGCGGCCCCAGCGCTGCGACAGTCCGGGGATATCGGGCAGCTCATCGGTGAGCCCGGTCGTCACCAGCAGTCGCCGGGCCCGGACGGTCCGCCCGCCGGCGAGGGTGACCGTGAACCGGTCACCCGCGCGGGCGGCGGCGACGATCTCCCCGGACACCACCTGGCCGCCGTAGCGGCGTACTTCGGCGCGCCCGGTCTCCAGCAGTTCCGCCGGGGTCGTCCCGTCGCGGGCCAGCAGACCGTGCACGGCTTCGGCGGGGGCGTTGCGCGGGCGGCCCGCGTCGATCACCACCACTGTGCGCCGCGAGCGGGCCAGCATGAGCGCCCCGTTCAGACCGGCGGCCCCGCCACCCGCCACCACCACGTCGTAGTCGTTCTCCAGTTGTTCGGTCACCGTGACCACCTCCTGTGCGCCGACTATCCGCACCCTCGATTGTTTTGGCAAACAAATTTGCCGAAACAACAATTTACTCAGTCGGTGGCCCGGGCCGACCAGCCGGGGATTCGCGTCCGAACTGTGGGTTTGCCGGGCGCTCACCTGCCGGTCACCTGATCCTGCGAGGCTGGCGCCGTGCAGGATCTGGCGACGAACGCTGATATGTGGGAGATCCGGTTCGCCCGATGGTGCGCGGCGCTGGTCGCGCGCCTGCCGTTCGGCCTGAGCCGGATCGTCGCGCCCACCTTCCTCGGTTTCGCGCTGATCAACGGGTTCACCTTCGGCGTCGACCTGCTGATCCTCACCGCTCTGCGCAGCGGCCTCGGCCTGCCGGGCTGGTCGGCGATCTCCATCGGCTATATCTGCGCCTTCGCGCTGGCGTTCTACCTCAACAGGCGGCTGAACTTCCGCTCGCACGCGCCGGCCGGGCGGCAGGCGGTGATCTACGCGGTGGTCGTACTGATCAACTACGCGGCCTTCATCCTCGGTGTGGGAGCCGGGCTGGCCGCGCTCGGTGTGCAGTACCACCTGTCGCGGTTGCTGGCCGGTGCGTGCGAGGCGGTGTACATGTACTCGGCGATGCGCTGGGTGGTCTTCCGGCGGAGCTGAGCATTCCGGCCGATCAACCTGTGTACAGGCGGATTTCGTCTCCGTCGCGAACTACGACATCGGCATCGGTCAGCGCCCAGTGCGGGGTGCCCGCCGCGCGGAGCCGGGCCGCGAGGGCGTCACCCGCGCCGTCGGGGTCCGTCGGGGAATCCAGATGCGGCACCACCGGGCGATCGATGATTCCCAGCCCCGCCCAGATCGGATCGATACCGCAGGCCGGCCGCACCTCGGCCGGATCGTCGGATGTCTCGATGCCGCGCAGATCCGGGCTCAGCACGCACGCACCCGCGCTGTAGCCCGCGTAGACCAGGGCATCGGTCTCCAGTAGGTCCGGGATGATCCGGTCCGCGCCGCTGCGTGCGAACTGGGCGCGCAGCACGAAGGTATTGCCGCCGCGTACCCAGAGGACGGGGAATCGGGCCAGCGTACGGCCGAGTTCCGCGGGGCGACCGGCATATTCGCGTAGATCCACCTCCTCCGGGCGGAAACCGCGTTCGCGCAACGGCACCAGTTCGCTGGTCAGCGCGGCGGACCGGGCCCGCGGCCACGAATCGCAGGCATTGGCGATCACCGCGATCGGGCCGGGTTCCCCTGCCAGCGCGGCGAATACGTCGTAGTGCGCGCCGAACCGGTAGCTCGCCAGGAACAAGCGCATATCAGATGGTGAAGGCGAGCTTGCGGACCACCTGCCGGCCCAGATCCGCGTCACCGCGGAAGGCGATCCGGTCCAGCGCCGATTCGGCGTCCACCCGGCCGCCGCCGAGCCGGACCAGCAGACCGGAGTCCACTTCCACCGTCACCGTGGATTCCCCGCCGGGCGCGTCCACATAGCGCGCACGGTCACCGACCTCGATGTGCAGGGTGCGCGCGAGCGGTCCGGTGAGTGCCAGGGTGATCAGGGATCCGGCGGGCGCCTTACCGCGTTTCGCGATCACCCGGGGCAGTGAGTTCGCGAATTCGGCGAAGGCGAGTTCACCCCGGGCGCCACCCTCGTCGACCTGCTCGCCGAGTGCGTCGGCGATATCGAGTTCGTGCATCCAGCAGTCGAACAACCGGACCCGCATGAACCGGGCATAGGGCACCTCACCGACCGGCGACGGTGTCGGCGCGGACCATCCCGCGTCGTCCAGGGCGGCGAGCGCCGCGCGGCGGCGGCCGATCACCTCGCGGTAGAGGTCGAGCAGTTCGGTGCCGGGGCGCGGTCGCAGGCGCTGCACCCAGATCTCGTTGAAGGCGCCGATCTCGTTGTGCACGTGCGGCAGGGTCTGCACATCGATATCGGGCGCCTGCCGGTCGCGCGCCGGGGGTTTGTCCCCGAGCAGCATCGATTCGGTGCCGATCACATGGCTCAGCACATCGAACACGGTCCACCCCGGCAGCGAAGTGGGCGTCCGCCACCGGTTCTCGTCGAGGACGGTGACGAGGTCGGCGAGCGCTTCGAACTGTGCGGACAACAGCGCGGTGAGCTCGGTCCGGTCGAGAGTATCGGTCATGGTTCCTTCTCAGAGGCTGGTGTATGCGGATCCGCGGAGGCCGTAGCGAAGGCGGAGGTATCGCATCAGGCGAGGTCGTCTCCGGATCCGGTCTCCGGTGTCAGGGCGGCCAGATCCGCGCGTAATGCGGCGGCGACCCGCTCCGGTTCGTGGGCGCGGCGCAGGACGAGCCCTTTCGCGAACCGGAATTTGTCGCCGTGGCTGCGGGGGATCACGTGCAGATGGACGTGGGCGACCGTCTGGAACGCGGCCTTGCCGTCGTTGATCAGCAGATTCGCGCCGTCGGCGGCGAAACCGGGCCCCTGGACCGCCCGGGCGATGCGATGGCCGACCCGGAACAGGTCCACACCGGCCTCGGCATCCAGTTCGGACAGATCGGTGGCATGCCGCTTCGGGATCACCAGGGTGTGCCCGCGGGTGATCGGCCGGATATCGAGGAACGCGGTCACGGTGTCGTCCTCGTAGACCCGGTGGGCCGGCGCGGCGCCGGCCACGATCCGGCAGAAAACGCAGTCGCTCACCCGCCGCACTCTACGGAGTAAGGGCGAATCGGTCCCGCGGTCGGCCGGTCGACTTGGCAAACTTTTCAAACTCCCGGGCACGCTTCGGCAGATGTAGCGCGTGATCAGGATTTACCGATGCGAAGACAACCGCCCGCCGCCGCGGAATGTGACGGGCATCTCAGCTAATCTCACTTCGGCCGATGTACGGTTGCCAGGATTTCGGGCGGTGGTGTCCCAGGACACCTCCGCCCGCGCCGTTGATCGGCGGCCGAAACTGTAGGAGAGGGAAGCAGACAAGTGGAGACAACGCAGGCCGGGGGCGATTCGTCGCCGCGCGGGGCGCGTGTCGGTGTCGTTCGCGAATCCGCCGCGGGCGAGCGACGGGTCGCTCTGGTCCCGAAGATCATTCCCACGTTGGTGAAACAGGGTGTGGAGGTCGTGGTCGAGGCCGGGGCCGGAGCGGGCGCGCTCATTCCCGATACCGCCTACGAAGAAGCCGGTGCGACGATCGGGGATCCCTGGTCGGCCGAGGTGGTCGTCAAGGTGGCACCGCCCAGCGATGCCGAGGTGGACAAGCTGTCCGCGGGGCAGACGCTCATCGGATTCCTGGCGCCGCGCAACGCCGACAACCAGATCGACGCGCTGAAGAAGGCCGGGGTGCAGGCGTTCGCGGTGGAGTCCATCCCGCGGATCTCGCGCGCCCAGGTGATGGACGCGCTGTCCTCGCAGGCCAATGTGGCCGGATACAAGGCAGTACTGCTGGCGGCGTCGGAATCGACCCGCTTCTTCCCAATGCTCACCACCGCGGCCGGAACGGTGAAACCGGCGACCGTGCTGGTGCTCGGCGTCGGTGTGGCCGGTTTGCAGGCGCTGGCCACCGCGAAACGGCTGGGTGGCCGGACCACCGGTTACGATGTGCGGCCCGAGGTCGCCGACCAGGTGCGTTCGGTGGGTGCCCAGTGGCTCGATCTCGGGATCGACGCCGCCGGTGAGGGCGGTTACGCCCGCGAACTCACCGACGAGGAGAAGGACAAACAGCAGCAGGCCCTCGAAGACGCCATCAAGGGTTTCGACGTGGTGATCACGACCGCGCTGGTGCCCGGACGCCCGGCGCCGCGGCTGGTGACCGCCGGTGCGGTGGCCGGTATGAAACCGGGCAGTGTCATCGTGGACCTCGCCGGGGAGACCGGTGGCAACTGCGAACTCACCGAACCCGGCGAGACCGTGGTGAAGCACGATGTGACGATCTGCTCGCCGCTCAACCTGCCCGCCACCATGCCCGAGCACGCCAGCGAGCTGTACTCGAAGAATATCGCCGCGCTGCTGGAACTGATGCTCGCCGAGGGCGAACTGAAACCGGACTTCTCCGACCAGGTGCTGGCCGATTCCTGCGTCACCCGTGACGCCGAACCGACGACGAAGGCGCAGTGATGTACACCGAGCTGCTGGCGAATATCGCGATTCTGGTGCTGTCCGGTTTCGTGGGTTTCGCGGTGATCTCCAAGGTCCCCAATACCCTGCACACCCCGCTCATGTCGGGTACCAACGCCATCCACGGCATCGTGGTGCTGGGCGCGCTGGTGACCCTCGGGCGGGTGGAGGACCCCTCGATCGGGGTGCAGGCCATCCTGTTCGTGGCCGTGGTCTTCGGAACGCTGAACGTGATCGGTGGTTTCGTGGTCACCGACCGGATGCTGGGCATGTTCAAAGGTAAGAAGCCCGCCGCGGGTGCCGAGAAGGCAGGTAAGTGACCCATGGACAATCTGGTCGATATCCTCTATATCCTGTCGTTCGCCCTGTTCATCTACGGTCTGATGGGGCTGACCGGCCCGAAGACCGCGGTGCGTGGCAACTGGATCGCCGCGGGCGGTATGGCGATCGCGGTGATCGCGACCCTGATCGCGGTACGTGACACCACCAACTGGATCCTGATCGTGGCGGGCCTCGTCGTCGGTGTGGCGCTGGGCGTTCCGCCCGCGCGTTACACCAAGATGACCGCGATGCCCCAGCTGGTGGCGGCGTTCAACGGTGTCGGTGGCGGTACGGTCGCCCTGATCGCCTGGGCCGAATTCATCGATACCACCGGGTTCTCGGCGTTCCAGCACGGCGAGGAACCCACGGTGCACATCATCGTGGGGTCGCTGTTCGCCGCGATCATCGGTTCGATCTCGTTCTGGGGTTCGCTGATCGCGTTCGGCAAACTGCAGGAGATCCTGCCCGGCCGCCCGATCGGGCTCGGGAAGTTGCAGCAGCTGGTGAACCTGGTGCTGCTGCTGGCGGCCGTCGTGGCCGCGGTGGTCATCGGGCTCGGCGCCGCCGACGGTGGTGTCTCACAGCTGTGGATGGTCGGTCTGCTGCTGGCCGCCGGTGTCCTGGGCCTGATGGTGGTGCTGCCGATCGGCGGCGCGGATATGCCCGTGGTGATCTCGCTGCTCAACGCCCTCACCGGCCTGTCCGCGGCGGCGGCCGGGCTGGCGCTGAACAACACCGCCATGATCGTGGCCGGCATGATCGTCGGCGCGTCCGGCACTATCCTGACCAACCTCATGGCCAAAGCCATGAACCGGTCCATCCCGGCGATCGTGGCGGGCGGTTTCGGTGGCGGCGGCGCGGTCGCGAGTTCCGGTGACGGCGAACAGAAGCAGGCCAAGGCCACTTCCGCCGCCGACGCGGCGATCCAGATGGCCTATGCCAACCAGGTGATCGTGGTGCCCGGCTACGGTATGGCCGTCGCCCAGGCGCAGCACGCGGTCAAGGAGATGGCGGGACTGCTCGAAGCCAAGGGCGTCGAGGTCAAGTACGCGATCCATCCGGTCGCCGGACGGATGCCCGGCCATATGAACGTGCTGCTGGCCGAGGCCGAGGTGTCCTACGACGCCATGAAGGAAATGGACGATATCAACGGCGAATTCGGCCGCACCGATGTCGCCCTGGTCATCGGCGCCAACGATGTCACCAACCCGGCCGCCCGCGAGGACGCCGCCAGCCCGATCTACGGGATGCCGGTTCTCAATGTCGACCAGGCGAAATCGGTGATCGTGTTGAAGCGTTCGATGAACAGCGGTTTCGCCGGTATCGACAACCCGCTGTTCTACGCCGACCATACGGCCATGCTGTTCGGCGACGCGAAGAAATCGGTCGGAGCCGTCACCGAGGAGTTGAAGGCGCTGTAAGCGCGCGATAGTCGTCACGGCCCCGGGTCGCGCGGTTCGTCACCGCGCCGCTCGGGGCCGTCGCGCTGTTGTACGGTCGGCAGATGGCGAGTCCCGGTGCGAAACTGCTGCAGTCCCGTTGGTTCGTACGGTCGCCGATCTGGTTGTTCCGGGCCCGGCTGGGGTTCCTGTTCGGTGGCCGGTTGCTGCTGCTGGAACATATCGGCCGCAAATCCGGTGCCGCGCGCTACGTGGCTCTGGAAACGGTGGACCGGCCGGACCCCGCCACCGTGATCATCGCTTCGGGCTTCGGCGAAAAGGCGCAGTGGTACCGGAATCTGCTGGCGCAACCCCGCTGTCATGTGAGCATCGGAACCCGCTACCGAGTACCCGCCACGGCCCGCACCCTGGACCGGGAGACGGCGGCGGAGGTGCTGGCGGGTTACCGGGTCCGGCACCCCCGGGCATATCGGGAACTGAGCGCGATCATCGAGTCCGCGACCGGCCGGGGTATCGACACCGTTCCGCTCGTCGAATTGGCACTGCGTACCTAGCCGCGTGCCCGGCCGCGGACCGGCGGTCGACGGTGCCGAACACGGTCGTCGCTTCCCGGTGGCGGGAAAAACCGGTGGACGGCGTCCGGGCCCGGGCCGATGATGGTCGGCGATGCTGGAAAGCCACGAACCACTGCGCCTGATCGGTCCCGACTCCTCCGCGACGGATCCCGCGGAATTGCTGGCATGGAACGCGGTGCTCGATTCCTATTCCACCGCCCGCGATCTGCTGGACATGCTCACGCTCGGCTTCTTCGGCCGCGGGTCGCAGCCGTACTACCGGAAGAACCGGTTGGACCGGGTCCGGCCCGAAGCGGAGCTGCGCCCGCCGGGATCCCGGATCTCACGCTCGGTGGTCGATGCCGATTCGCGGTCGATTCTGGTGCTCGGGGAGGGCTGGACGCTACGGGCCGATCGCTGGTCGGACAAGTCCGCCCAGGTGGAGGTCACCGCGATCAGCGACGAACTCGCCGAACAGGTGGTGGCGGAATCGGTCCGGGACGCCGAGGAACCGGCCGGTGGCGACCAGACCACCGTCAAGATGGGCTTCTGGCACCAGGGTGAGCACGGACCGCATCGGCGGGCGCTGGCCGTCACCACGCCGGATTGGCCGGAGATCCGCGGTAACTACAGCGATCCGGTGGCCACCGCGCTCGACCGGTTGATGGCCCTGCGTCCCGGCGATATACGTGGCCGGTTGCTGCTGCTGAACGGGCCGCCCGGGACCGGTAAGACGACCGCGCTGCGGGCACTGTCCCGGGCCTGGTCGGACTGGTGCCAGGCCGATTGTGTGCTCGATCCGGAAATGCTGTTCGCCAAACCCGGCTACCTGATGCGGGCGGCCATGGGCGCCGAGGACGAGGAAGGCGACCGCTGGCGGCTGCTGATCCTCGAGGACTGCGACGAGCTGATCCACAGTGAGGCTAAATCCTCCTCGGGCCAGGGACTTTCCCGGTTGCTCAACCTCACCGACGGAATGCTGGGACAGGGACGAGACGTACTGGTCGCGATCAGCACGAACGAGGACCTCTCCCGGCTGCATCCGGCCGTGACCCGTCCGGGGCGGTGTCTCGCCCAATTGGAGATCGGCAGGTTGTCCGCCGCCGAAGCGCGTCGCTGGCTCGGCGACCGGGGTGCGCACGCTCCGGCGCGGGGCGCGACACTCGCCGAACTGGTCGCGCTGCGCGACGGCACCGGCAGTATCGCTGTCCACGACGATGCGCCGGATACCGGAATGTATCTGTAGCAGCGGTGACCGGTGGGGGCGCCGATGCGTACGGGTCCGGCGCCGATGCGGGAGCGGCGGACGGGACGGGGGGTGATCCGCGGAGGTGGCCCGCAGCGTCTCCCGGATCCGCGGGGGTGTTCCCAGCAGGTAGGGCGCCGCTATCGTTGGCGGAGTGGATGCATTGGCGGCCCTGCTGGAAGGCCCGAGGGCGCGGGGTGCGTTCCTGCTGCGGTCGCTGCTCAGCCCGCCGTGGTCGCTGCGCATCCAGGACGAATCCCCGCTCACCGTCGCGGCGGTGATCCGGGGGCATGCGTGGATCCTCACCGAGGACGGTGGCCGGCACCGGATCGGCGCCGGCGATGTGGCGGTGTTCCGGGGCCCGAGTCCGTATACCGTCGCCGACGACCCGGCCACCGAGCCGCAGATCCTGATCAATCCGGGCCAGGTCACCACCACGGTCGACGGTGAGGTGCTCTGCGAGACGATGAGCCTCGGAGTGCGGCAGTGGGGTAACGACCCCGACGGGGAAACCGTGCTGGTCACCGGGTCCTACGAGCAGGCGGGTGCGGTGAGCCGACGCCTGTTGCGCGCGCTGCCGCAGACGCTGCTGGTGCCGCGGGGCCGTTCCGACGATCGGGTCCTGAGCCTGCTGGTGGAGGAGACCGTCAAGGATCAGCCGGCGCAGAGCGCGGTCCTGGACCGGCTGCTGGATCTGCTGCTCATCGCGACGCTGCGCACCTGGTTCGCCGGGAACGAGGCGCCCCCCTGGTACCACGCCTACAGTGATCCGCTGGTCGGCCGGGCACTGCGACTGCTGCAGCACAACCCCGCGCACAGTTGGACCGTCGCCGAACTGGCGCGTGAAGTAGGAGTTTCGCGCGCGGCGCTGGCCAGGCGGTTCACCGAACTGGTCGGCGAACCGCCGATGGCCTTTCTCACCGAATGGCGACTGGATCTGGCCGCCGACCTCCTGCAGGGCACCGACGATACGGTGGAGACCATCGCCCGCCGGGTCGGGTACGGCAGTGCCTTCGCCTTGAGCACCGCGTTCAAACGGCAGTTCGGGGTGAGCCCGCGCGATCACCGGCTCGGTGCCGTGGCCGCGGCGGTGCCCACCGCCGGCTGACCCCGGTATCGTCGGCCGGGTGACCCAGCAGTATCCGGTGCTCTGGCCGGTGCCCACCCGGTGGGCCGACAACGACCACTACGGCCACGTGAACAACGTGACCTACTACGCCTATTTCGACACGGCGGTCAACGCCTGGCTCATCGACGCGACCGGCACCGATATCCGGGAACTGCCGGCCATCGGGATCGTGGCGGAGACGTCCTGCCGTTTCCACGCCTCGCTGAGCTTTCCCGACCTGTTGCGGGTGGGTCTGCGGATCGCCCGGCTCGGCCGGTCCAGCATCACCTACGATCTCGCGATCTTCCGGGAGGCGGGTGACGAACTGGAACTGGCGGCGACCGGCACGTTCGTCCACGTCTATGTGGATGCGGAAACGCGCAAACCGGTGGAGATTCCCGAGGTGATCCGTAAGGCCGCCGCGGCGCTGGTCACCGATACCACCGAGCAGTAGCCGCGAAGCAGGTCCGCCGGTCGTGCGGGACGCGTCGTCCCGGGCCGGCCGATCGAGGGCCGGATACTGCCGCATCCGGTTTCGAGGGGCGTTTCCGGCCGACCCGTCCCGGCGCATCTGCGCCGCTGCGGGCCGGTTTCCGCTGGACGTCGCGACGTCGCCGAACGTTCTCTACGAGGACTGGCGAATCCACCTATGAACAGGCGATAACCGTGTTACTGTCGTGCCGCTGGGCGCCCGGGACAGGGGCGGGATCAGCGCGGCAGGGTGGCCGGGACACTTCCTCGGCCGCACGGCGCGCGGGCCGCGACGGCCGACGCAGTAGTTCGATAGATCGGAATGGCAGATATGGCAATGCAATTCGCTGTTTCCGGAGATTTCGGGAGTGAAACCACCCGCGCGGCCGGTCGCTGGGCCGACCGGCCCGGTCCACGGCCGATCCGCAACCGGGCCGCGGTCGTGGCCGCCTCGGTGGCCGAAGCCGTGCATTCGCTGGGGGGCTGGATATTCGACCGGACCACCGCGGGTTGCGAGACCCTCGTGCTGGTACCGGGTTCCGGGGATACCCGTGCCGTGGAGATCCTGGGTGCGCGGGCGATCGATCTCGGTGACGCCCTGACCCATGCGGAATGGGCCACCGACCTCGATGTACTCGCCGCCGCCGCGGATATGTACCTGGCCGATGCCCGGATCCGTGCGGCGTTCCTGGCGCGCCGCGATCGGGTGACGCAGCAGACCTACCTGTGGGGGCGGGGGCCCGCTGTCGAATTCGGCGACGGGTTCGCGTTGGTGAGCACCTATCGGGTCAGCCTGGCGGGACAGGCTTTCAAACGGGCGGCGCTGGACGCGGCCGGTATCTCACCCGGACCGCAGCCGGCCGCGGAGATGCTCTGGGCCGACCACGGACAGCGATAGGAAACCGCACCGGCCGGGCCCGGAGCGAGGTATTCGAGTCGCGGGCCCGGCCATGCCCGTCGGGCCGGTGTCGGTGTTGGCGCGGGGGCGCCGGGCGGAGCGGAGCCGTGGCGCTCGGGCGGCTCGGCTGCTGCCGGTGAGCTATCCGGTGGTCCGGCCACCCTCGTTCGCGTCCGGGGTGCTCGGCCCCCCGATACCGGGACCGAACAGCGAGAACAGCGAGAAGTCCAGCGTCGGTGTGCCCGACTGGGTACCCGGGGCCGGCCGTTGGGTCGCGAGCCGGGTGTTGTCACTGGTCAGGCGGTTCATCACCCGCTCCAATGAGGACAGGATCGTGGGCACATCGGCCGTACCGTCGACCAGCCGGCCGACCATCGCGTAACACAGGTTGATCATGACCAGCGCGATATCGGTGACGTAGTCGCGATCCAGGCCCGCCAGCAGATGCCCGGCGGCGGGCAGAACCGCTTCGAATCCCTGGCGGTCCAGCCGGTGCCCGCCGGGAGTGGCGCGGGCGCGGAAGAAGGCATGCGCCATTCGCGGGCTCTGCTCCCAGGGCTCGAACACGTGCCGGATGAGCCGCATCAACCCGTCGGCCAGCGGCTCCTCCCGCGGATGCTGTGCCAGTTCGACGTAGGAGTGGGAGGCCATCCACGCTGCCACGGCCGCGACTATCAGTTCGTCGCGGCTGTTGTGCAGACCGTAGATCGTGGTGAGCGATACCCGGGCCCGTTTCGCCACGGTGCGCAACTGCACCGCGTCGTAGCCGTCGGATTCGATGATCTCGACCACGGAATCGAGGATCCGCGCCGCGGTGTCCACCTCACCGGACCCATTCACCGGGTTATGGTAACCCGGCATTTCGGGAGAACTGTGCGCATCCCCGGCCCGCGGCCGCCGCAGCCGCCGGGACCGCGATCGTTTCCGGCGCGGCCCGGGACGGGTGATCGAACCCGTTGCGGGACATCGTCACCGATTTCGCACGCTACGCGCCGTCGTGCTGGGGACCGGGGTTCTCCAGCGAGTTCTGGAAGCGGCGCATACCGCGGATCCAGCGGTCGTAGTCCGAGCCCTTGTGCTGGTACATCGTCAGCACCTCCGGATGCGGCAGGATCAGGAACTGCCCGGCCGCCACCCCGGCCAGCACGGTATCGGCCACCTCTTCCGGGCTGAGCACGGCGCCCGCGGACTTCACCGCGTTGATCGCCAGCCGGCCGGCTTCCACATTGTCCGGCGGGATCATCCCCTCGCGCAGCAGCGCGGTGTCCACGCCCATGGGGCATACGCAGCTGACCCGGACACCTTTGTCGCCGTAGGTGATCGAGAGCCATTCGGCGAAGCCGACCGCTGCGTGTTTGGAAACCGAGTACGGCGCCGATCCGAGCTGGGTGAGCAGTCCGGCCGCCGACGCGGTGCTCACGAAATGGCCGCTGCCGCGGGCCACCCAGCCGGGTACGAGCAGCCGCGCGGCGCGGATATGGGCCATGGTGTTGATCTCCAGTGCGGCCGCCCACTGCGCGTCGGTGCTGTCGAGTCCGGCGCCACCGCCGATACCGGCATTGGCGAAGTACAGGTCGACGGGGCCGAAGGCGGATTCCGCGGTATCGATCAGCCGCTGGATCACCTCGGGATCGGCGGCGTCGCCCGCGGCCGCTACCGCGGCCCCGCCTATCTCCCCGGCGACCCGTTGCGCGCCGGCCGGATCGAGATCGGCCACGACGACCTGTGCGCCGTTATCGGCCAGACGCCGCGCGAGCGCCGCGCCGATACCGGATCCGCCGCCGGTGACGACGGCGGTCCGGCCGGAGAAGGTGTCCGATACTGTGCCTGAGAGCTCCATGACCGCACCCTATCGGGTCTATGCGACATATACCCACAGATGTCGCTTAATCGGGGTATTCGGACCGGTGGTGGGCGCGGATCCGGCCGGTCCTCGGCGATTTGGTTCCGCGTGGGACGCGACGGATACGTCAGGACGGTTCGATCAGCCGGCGCAGGAGCGGGGCGGTGCGCGGCCCCACCGATTCCTGCATCACCAGGGCCATATTGGTGCGGACCACGCCGGGGATCTTCAGGACCTGCCCGGTGATCCGGTAGAGATCGTCCGCGTCGCGGGCCACCACCCGCACGGTGAGATCGGTGGGGCCGGTCATCCCGCACACCTCGGTCACCTCCGGGATCTCGGCCAATTCGCCGACCACCGCCTCCAGGCGGTGCTGGTCCACGACCACCGCCACGAAGGCCGACAGACGGTAGCCGAGGGCGCGCAGATCGATCCGGCGTTCGAAACTTCCCAGCACCCCGGTGGCCTCCCAGCGGGTCAGTCGCGCCTGCACGGTGTTGCGGGACAGGCCGAGCCGGGCGGCCAGTTCGACCCCGGTGGCCCGTGGGTTCGCGATCAGTTCGAGTAGTAGTCGCGCATCGGTGGCGTCCACTACCGATTCGGTGCTCTGCGGACTGGTCATATGACGCAGTATGACAGCCTTCGTGGGGTAGAAACCGTGCATTGTGCTCAGTTATCCGATCGGGACTTGCGCAGATCGCTTAAAGGTGGATGCTATGTGTTACAGGCCACATAAGCGCGTGACCCGCGTGAGGAGGCGAGGCCGATGCCCGGCACAACCGAGTATCCGGTGCAGTTGATCCAGCCCGACGGCGCCCGGGTGCACCACCCCGAATATCGGGCCCTGGTCGCCGATATCGGACCCGGCGAACTACGGCAGCTCTACGAGGACCTGGTGGTCACCCGGCGGATCGATACCGAGGCGGTCGCGCTGGCCCGGCAGGGGCAGCTCGGTCTCTGGGCGCCGTTCCAGGGGCAGGAAGCCGCCCAGGTGGGCTCGGCGCACGCCCTGCGCCCCGACGATTATGTGTTCGGCAGCTACCGGGAGAGTGCCGTCGCCTACTGCCGCGGGGTCCGGCCGAGCGCCATGGCGGCCATGTGGCGAGGGGTATCGCATTCCTCGGGAGATCCGGCGACGGCCAATATGGCGAACCCGGCGATCGTGGTCGGTGCCCAGGGCCTGCACGCCACCGGATATGCCTACGCCGCCCATCTCGACGGCGCCGAAATCGCGACCGTCGCCTATTTCGGCGACGGAGCCACCAGCCAGGGCGATATCGCCGAGGCACTGACCTTCGCCGCGAGCTGGAGCGCACCCGTGGTGTTCTTCTGCCAGAACAACCACTGGGCGATCAGCGAACCGGTCCAGCTGCAGAGCGCCACTCCGATCGCCCAGCGCGCGCTCGGCTACGGGATCCCCGCGATCCGGGTGGACGGCAACGATGTGCTGGCCGTGCTCGCCGTCACCCGGCAGGCCGTCGCGCGGGCCCGCGGCGGCGGCGGACCGTCGTTCATCGAGGCCATCACCTACCGGATGGGGCCGCATACGACCGCCGACGACCCCACCCGATACCGCACCGCCGCCGAAACCGAGGAATGGGCGCGCCGGGACCCGATCCTGCGGATGCGGCTGCTGCTGGAGGCCGAGGGCCTGCTCGACGCCGAGTTCCGGCAGCGAGTGGACGAACGCGCCGACGAGGTGGCCCACCTCATGCGCACCGAAACGCTCACCATGGCCGACCCCGAGCCGTCGGCACTGTTCGACCACGTCTACGCGACTCCGCACCGGGGTCTGGACGAACAGCGCGCCGACTACCGCGCGTACCTGGCCGACGATCCGGCCGCCGCGCTCGTCACCGTCGCGCCCACCACGCGCGAGGAAGGAGTCCGCTCATGATCACCACCTTCGCCGCGGCGCTCAACGCCGGGCTGCGTACCGCGCTCGAGGACGATCCGAAAGTGGTGCTGATGGGTGAGGACATCGGCCGGCTCGGCGGCGTCTTCCGGGTCACCGACGCACTGCAGAAGGATTTCGGTGAGCGGCGCGTGATCGATACGCCACTGGCCGAATCGGGCATCATCGGCACGGCCTTCGGAATGGCGCTGCGCGGCTACCGTCCGGTGTGCGAGATCCAGTTCGACGGTTTCGTCTATCCGGCGTTCGACCAGATCGTCTCCCAGGTCGCCAAGATCCACTATCGGACCCGGGGCGCGGTCCGGGCGCCGCTGACCATTCGCATACCGTTCGGCGGTGGGATCGGATCGGTGGAACACCATTCCGAATCGCCCGAGGCGTATTTCGCCCATACGGCCGGCCTGCGCGTGGTGGCGCCGAGCAACCCGGCCGACGCCTACACCATGATCCGCCAGGCCATCGCACTGGACGATCCGGTGATCTTCTTCGAACCCAAACGCCGGTACTGGGACAAGGCCGAGTTCGACCCGACGGCCGAACCGGACCTGCCGCTGGACCGGGCCCGGGTATGCGTGCGCGGGACCGATGCCACCGTAGTCGCCTACGGCGGCACCGTCGGCACCGCATTGGCCGCCGCGAAGACCGGGGCCGAGGAGGGGATCTCGCTGGAGGTCGTGGATCTGCGCAGTCTGGCACCGCTGGATGTGGATACCGTCGCGGAATCGGTGGACCGGACCGGACGGCTCATCGTGGTGCACGAAGCACAACGCACCGGCGGTATCGGGGCCGAGATCGCCGCCCGGATCACCGAACGGTGTTTCTACCGGCTCGAAGCGCCGGTGCTGCGGGTCGCCGGGTTCGATATCCCCTACCCTCCGGCTAAGCTCGAAAAGCATCATCTGCCCGACCCGGACCGGATCCTGGAGGCGGTCGATCGAACACTTGCCGCCTGAAGTGTGATCCCACCCTGACGCCAGCCGGAGGTGCCCGAAATCGTGGACGAGAACGCCCGCGCCGACGCAGGTCGTGCCGCAGATACCGGCGAGATCCTGGAGTTCCGTCTCCCCGATCTCGGTGAGGGCCTGACCGATGCCGAATTCCAGAACTGGACGGTGGCGGTGGGCGACGAGATCACCCTGAACCAGACCATCGCCGAAGTGGAGACCGCGAAAGCGGTTGTCGCGCTACCGTCCCCGTTCGCCGGGACCGTGGTGGAACTGCTCGCCCAGCCGGGGGAGACGATCGAGGTCGGTGCGCCCCTGCTCCGCATCCGCACGGCCGCCACGGAATCGGGTCCCGGCGGTCGCCCCTCGGTACTGGTCGGATACGGGCCCACCGAGGAGCGGGTCTCCCGGCGCCGCCGCGGCGGGCAACGTTCCGGTCCCGGCGCGGCGCCGCCCACGCCACCGGCCGCCGGTCACGGGACAGCGTACGAGGGCGGCGTCATCGGCGGTGAGTCGAACGGCTCGGAGTACCCCCCGGCGAGCGGAGCGCCGGAGCGACCCGGTGATACGGACCGCGGTTCCGTGGCCGAATCGCAGCGGGTCGCGGCGACCCCGGGTGCGCGCAAGCTGGCGCGGGAGTTGGGGATAGATCTCTGGTTCGTGGCCGGATCGGGGCCGGACGGGGCGGTCACCGTCACCGATGTCCGTGGTGCGGTACCGGTTTCGGAACCGGATCTCCGCGAGGAGCACCCGGGGGAGTCGGTGCCCGCGCAACCGGCCACCGGATCGGCGCGGGAGGAGCGGATGCCGATCGCGGGTATCCGCAAGCGGACCGCCGACGCCATGGTCGCCAGTGCGCGCACGATCCCGCAGGCCGATACCTCGATCACGGTCGACGTCACGGCCTCGCTCGAACTGCTGGAACATCTCCGTGCGACAAAGGCTTTCGAAGGGATCACGCCCACGCCGCTGGCCCTGGTGGCGAAATCGGTACTCGCCGCCCTGGCCGAATTCCCCGTCGTCAACACCTTCTGGGACGAGGCGAACGCGGAGATCGTCACCCGCCACTATGTCAACCTGGGTATCGCTGTCGCCACCCCGCGCGGGCTGCTGGTGCCGAACATCAAAGACGCGCAGACCCTGAGCCTGCGCGAACTGTGCCGCGAGATCGGCTGGCTGGCCCGGACCGCGCGCGACGGCCGATCGGGCCTGGCCGATCTGCGCGGCGGCACCTTCACCATCTCCAATGTCGGAGTATTCGGGGTGGAATCCGGTACGCCGCTGGTGAACCCGGGTGAGGCCGCGATTCTCTGCCTGGGCGCGGTGGTGAAACGGCCGTGGGTCTTCCGGGACGAACTGGCCGTCCGCTCGGTGACCACGCTCACCCTGAGTTTCGATCACCGGATGATCGACGGTGAAGCCGCGGCGCGTTTCCTGGCCGCCGTCGCCGCGCTACTGGAGGATCCGCTGACGCTGCTCGCCCGCATCTGACACAGCCCGCCGATATCCGTGTACGCATGGACTCGGCCGACCGTCCCCGCGTACGGTGACGAAATCTGTTCCAGACGCTTGGACGAGGAGCTGCGTTGAACGCGGTATTGATCTCGGCTGAAGATCTCCGGGAATCAACAGAGAAGAATCTGCGCCTACTCGATGTGCGCTGGCAACTCGGCGATCCCGACGGCCCGCAGCACTATCAGGACGGCCATATCCCGGGGGCGGTGTTCGTCGATCTCGATACCGAACTGGCCGCCCTGCCCTCACCGGCCCACGGCCGCCACCCGCTACCGTCTCCGGGCCGGTTGCAGAGATGCGCCCGCAGCTGGGGATTGTGCACCGGTGATCCGGTCGTCGTCTACGACGCGATCGGCGGTATGTCCGCGGCGCGGGCCTGGTGGCTGCTGCGCTGGGCGGGTATCGCCGACGTCCGGATACTGGACGGTGGCCTACCCGCGTGGATCCGCGCCGGTGGTGAATTGGCCACCGGGGTGGAGATCGACCCGGCGCCCGGCGATATCGAATTCGAGCCCGGCCGGCTGCCGGTGATCGATGCCGACGCGGTCGCCCGATGGCAGGGCGTACTGCTGGATGCTCGCGCGGCCGAGGGATACCGCGGCGAGCAAGAGCAGCTCGACCCGCGCGCCGGGCATATCCCGGGTGCGATCAGTGCGCCGACCAGCGAGAATCTCGACCAGGACGGGTACTTCCTGCCCGCCGAGCTGCTGCGCGAACGGTTCGGCGCGATCGGCGCGGCCCCGGTCGCGGTGTACTGCGGATCGGGGATCACCGCCGCCCACGCGATCGCCGCGCTGGCGGTGGTGGGGGTACAGGCCGCGCTGTACCCGGGGTCCTGGTCGCAGTGGGCACATGATCCGAAACGGCCGGTCGCGACGGGCGCGCACGCCGGATGATCCGGCGGCGGCAGCCGAGGGCCCGTCCGCCGGCTGCCGGCTACCGCCGCGGGCCTCTCGTGCACGGGTGGGTAGTACCGGCCATGGTGGACCCGGTGCTGTCGCGGCCCCGATGGCGGGTCGTCAGTCGAACTCCAGGTGCAGCCGCTCGGTCAGTGCTTTCGCCTGTACCGGCGTCGCGAGGATATAGAAACTGGCATCGCCCGATTCCATCTGCGGTATCGAACGGAACACCCGGTCGTCGCCGGGCGCCAACTCGTCGATGAATTCGTAGACCGAGAGGTGATCCGGTATATCGCCGGATTCGACGGACCAGGACTTCTCGTCGCCGTTGCGGGCGAAGTGGAGTGTGTCGTCGACCAGCCGGACCCGGGTGACTGTCACAGCTCCGCCGGAGCATCCGGCGGCCTCCTCCAGGAACTGCTGGTAGGTCCCCTCGAGATCGTCCACGCGGTCTGCCTCCAGAGCGACAGCCACCCCGAGATCGACGAGGGCGTACGGGATTTCCCGGTCTTCCAGCTCTTCGAGGGGTGAATCGACCGCTGGGTCCGTGGCCGGCATTCCGATATCGAGCAACAGATGCCTCAGTTCGGCGTAAGTCGTTGTCATAGCGCGGATCCTGACATATCGGCCCGACATGTGAGCGGGTGCCGACCGGACCCGAACTCAGCCGCAACCACCGGCGACGCGACGCAGTGCCGCGTGATCGGCCGTGGTCACCGGGAGCCCGTAGCGCAGCGCGACCGTGAGGTAGCGACCCGCGTAGTAGCAGTGGCCGGACCGGGCCGGTGGTAACCAGTCCGCGGGGGTGCTGTCGCTCTTGTCGGTATTCGCCGCATCGTCGGTGGCCTGCAGGTTGTAATCGATATCGTTGGCGAAGCGGAGACGCTGCGCCGCCGGCCATCGGGCCGCGCCGAGATCCCAGGCGGCGGCCAGCGGATAGATATGGTCGATCGGTATCCGCCGGGCGGTCTCCTTGCCGAATACGAGCAGCGTGCCCGTATACGGGTCGGCGAGCGTGCCGGACTGGACGACGCAGCGCCCGGTGCCGGGCCGGTACCGGACTCCGGTGAGCTGACGGGCCAGCACATTGTTTCGGGTATCGCAGCCGTCCCGGCCGCCCGGACCGTCGTGGTCGTCGGACCAGGCCGGTCCGAAGACGCAGCCCTGGCCCGCGCCGCAACCGCGCTCGTATCCGCCCGGATGCGGACGGTCCGCGATCACCCGGACCGCGGCCAGCAACTCCTCGAGCTGAACCCGCCCGGGGCTTCCCGGCGCGGGCCGCTGCCCGGTGACGGCGCAACCCGTCCCCATCGCCAGCAGCAGAACGGCCGCGCACAGAGCCGTGAGCGCGTGAATCATCCCCCGTGTCATCACGGCTACCGGTATACCGGACTTCTCCGACAGCTTCCGGCGATGCGGGCGGGTCTACAGCCAGGCGCGGGCCAGCAGTTCGTCGTTGTCGACCCGGTTGCTGCGGGGTGGGAAACGGGTGGCGACCAGGGAATCGATATGCACCCCGTCGTGGCCGATCACCCAGGATCCGCCGCTGTCGGTGCATTCGGCGATCTTGGCGAAGGCGGTGAGCAGGAAGGTGACCGCCTCCTCGGGCAGCGCGGTATGGGCCAGTCGCTGCGATTCCCCGGGCCGGGACAGGTCCAGCCAGACCCCGCACTGCCCGTCCAGCCGCATACCGACGATCTTGTCGGCATTCACGAAGGTGAACTTGCGCCGCTCCCACGGGGTGGTCGGCGTGTAGCTCTGCTCGAGAACCTGGAGCAGAATCGTCATACTGCTGCCCTCCGCTTGTCGATGGCACCGTGGTGCCGAGACGCCGCTGTGTGATGGAACCGCTGAGCGCGGGCCGGGATGCGCCGGGCGCCGCGCCGGGCCGCCGGAGGCAGCGCGATCCGCCCGGCGGGGCTGCGCTCGGCGGGGACGGATATCAACGGTGACCAGCGGATATTTCCCAGTATGTGCCGTTGCGGGGGATAAATCCAGATTCCACGGCGGGTGAGCCGGTCCCTTATCGATGCCGCTCGCCCACGCCGGTACATCCGAGGGTGGGGGACCCTGCGCGGCCTGTCGCACCCGGCTGATTTGATGGGGCCATGTTGCACGGACTGTGGTCGCCCGGTTCCGGGTTGCTGCTGTGGCGTGCGTCCGGTGCCGACGGGAACGGTGTCCCCGGCCTCCTCGGATCGGTCCTCGCCGAATCCCGGTTCCGGCATCGGGCCGATGTGCTGATCACCGACGAGGCGGGGTCGCGGCGGGAGCGCGTCCGGGCGCACGCGCTCGCGCCGGCGGCCGCGGCCGCGGCGTTACGGCAGCGGCTGCCCGCCGAGGCGGTGGCGGGGGACCTGCGGTTTCTGGGGCATATCGCGCAGGGACTGGAACGCTGGGTGCGGGCGGGGACGGTGGTGCCGTCACTGCGCCGCGACGACGGCGAGTGGTGGGCACGCTGGCAGCTCGCCGGCGGTTCCGGCCAGCGGGCATGGCTCGCCGAACTGGCCGCGCTGCTGCCGCCGGCGCTGCGGGTGGCGGGCGAACCGGGCGAGGTCCTCGACGATCTGGTCACCGAACTGACCGATCCGATCGTGCGCGAACTGCTCGCGCCGGGTCCGCATCCGCATCCGCTGATCGACGCGCTGGTCACCGATATCCCGGTGGAGACGGGCAGCCACCAGGCCGCGGAGGTGCTGCGCCGGTGGCGGGACACCCGGTCGGGGGAGGACACCGAGATGGTGCTCCGGCTGCGTGAACCGGACGCGGAATCGGAGGACGCGGCGGGCGGGTCCGTGCTGTGGCGGCTGGAGGTCTGCCTGCGCGCCGACGGTACCGCGCCGCGTCCCGTCCCGGTGCCCGGTCCGGCCGAGGAGATGCGGCTGGGGCTGGAATGGCTGGGCCGGGCGCAACGGGCGTATCCCCGGCTGCGCGATGTACCCGGCGACCCGCACAGCCTCGATCTGCTGTTGCCGACCGAGGTGGTGGCCGATCTGGTGGCGCACGGGGCGCAGGCCCTGTCGTCCGAGGGGATCGCGCTGCTGCTGCCCCGGGCCTGGAACATCACCGAGCCGAGCCTGCGCCTGCGGGTCGGCGCCGCGGTGACCGCCGCCGAGAGCACCGTCGGATTGGACGGCCTGGTGTCCTACCGCTGGGAGCTGGCCCTGGGCGATACGGTGCTGACCCAGCCCGAGATGCAACGGCTGATCACCGCCCAATCCGATCTGGTGCGGTTGCGCGGTGAATGGGTGCAGGCCGACCACACCGTGCTCGCCGTGGCCGCGAAATTCGTTGCCATGCACAGCGAGGACGCCCAGATCACGCTGACCGATCTGATCGGCGAGATCGCCGCGAACCCGGTCGGCGGCGTCCCACTGACCGAGGTCACCGCCACCGGTTGGCCCGCCGCGCTGTTCGATCCCGCGGCCGAGCCCGAACCGGTGGCCCCGCCGCGCCGGCTCGCAGCGATATTGCGTCCCTACCAGGAACGTGGATTGAGCTGGCTGGCGACCATGAGCCGGCTCGGCTGCGGCGCGGTGCTCGCCGACGATATGGGTCTGGGGAAGACGGTGCAGGTCCTGGCCCTGCTCCTGCACGAACAGGAGAGTCGCGAACGGACGAGCGACCCCGCCCCGGGACCCACCCTGCTGGTCTGTCCGATGTCGGTGGTGGGCAACTGGCAGCGCGAGGCCGAACGGTTCGCGCCCGGCCTGCGCGTGCTGGTGCATCACGGCACCGGGCGGGCCCAGGGCCGGGATCTGGACGCCGGGGTCACCGCGGCGGATCTGGTGATCACCACCTACGCGCTGCTCGTCCGGGATGCGGCAGATCTGTCGCGGCAACGCTGGGAGCGAGTGGTGCTGGACGAGGCGCAGCACATCAAGAACGCCGCGACCCGGCAGGCGCGGGTGGCGCGGGCGTTACCGGCGCGGCACCGGCTGGCACTCACCGGTACTCCGGTGGAGAACCGGCTCGAGGAGTTGCGGTCCGTCCTCGATTTCGCCGTACCCGGGCTGCTGGGCAGTCCGCAGACCTTCCGCGCCCGGTTCGCCGTGCCGATCGAACGCGAGAACGACCAGAACGCGGTGACCCGGCTGCGCACGGTGACCTCGCCGTTCCTGCTGCGCCGGGTGAAAACCGATCCGGCGGTCATCAGCGATCTGCCGGAGAAACTCGAGATGACGGTGCGGGCCAATCTCACCGTCGAACAGGCGGCCCTCTACCAGGCCGTGGTGGAGGATATGCTCGCGAAGCTGCGGGATGCCAAGGGGATGGCCCGTAAGGGCGCGGTACTGGGTGCGCTCACCAGGTTGAAGCAGGTATGCAACCATCCCGCGCATTTCCTCGGTGATTCCTCGGCGGTCTTGCGCCGTGGCGCTCACCGCTCCGGCAAACTCGCGCTGGTCGAGGATGTGCTCGACGCGGTACTCGCCGAGGGGGAGAAGGCGCTGCTGTTCACGCAGTTCCGTGAATTCGGTGAACTGGTGGCGCCGTATCTGACCGAACGGTTCGGCCACCGGATCCCGTTCCTGCACGGCGGCGTCGCCAAGGCGCGTCGCGACGCGATGGTGGCCGGGTTCCAGGACGAGCACGGACCGCCGATCATGCTGCTCTCCCTGAAAGCCGGTGGTACCGGACTGAATCTCACTGCCGCCAATCATGTGGTCCACCTGGACCGCTGGTGGAATCCGGCGGTGGAGAACCAGGCCACCGATCGCGCCTTCCGGATCGGTCAGCGCCGCGCCGTCCAGGTACGCAAACTCGTCTGCGTCGACACCATCGAGGAACGGATCGACGAGATGATCGCCGGGAAGCGGGAACTCGCCGATCTCGCGGTGGGGGTGGGCGAGAACTGGATCACCGAGCTCGGCGACGCCGAACTCGCGCAATTGTTCACCCTGGGTTCCGAAGCGGTGGGCGAATGACCGACTTCGCCGAATACGGAAGGCGCCGACCGGTTTCCGGCGGGGTCTCCGCGCGGAGCAGGCGCGGCGGATTCGCCCGCACGTTCTGGGGCCGGAACCTGCTGGAGGCCGTCGAACGGCTCGCCGAACCCGGGCGGATATCCCGGGGCCGCACCTACGCCCGGGCCGGGCAGGTGGTGAGTTACACGATCGAACCCGGTGTCGTCCGGGCCGAGGTACAGGGCAGCCAGCCGCGCCCGTTCACCACGACCTGCGATATCCGCCGGTTGCGGCCAGACGAGGTGGAGCTGCTGATCGAGGCGATCCGTGCGGCGCCGGGCATGCTGGCCCGGGTCGTCTCCGGTGATCTGCCCCGTGAACTCGCGCCGCATCTGCTCCCGGAGACGGCCGCCGATATGGATTTCGGGTGCACCTGTCCGGATCCGGGTTGGCCGTGTAAACACGCGGTGGCGGTGGCCTGCCTGCTCGCCGAACGCCTCGACGAGCGTCCCCGCGATCTGCTGACGCTGCGGGGTCTGGGCATCGACGCGCTCATCCGCGGGATCGAGGCGTCCGCACCGGATTCGGGTGCGCCCCCGGACCCCTACGGGGAGGCCATCGAATTCCCGGCGCTGCCGACGCCGGAAGTGCGCCCGGCGCCCGACGATCTGGATCCCGCTCTACTGCGGCAGGCCCTGCGGATGCTGTGCGCGGAAGAACCGGAGGCGGCGGCCGCCGGGCGTGCGCTGGTGGCCATGTACTCGGCGATGACGGGGCGGTAGGCCCGGCGCGATCGGCGATCAGTCCAGGCGATAGACCCGGCGGGCATTGTCGCGGAAGACCGGGGACAGGAATCCGGTACCGCCGAGGCGGTCGGACAGCACGGTGGCGACGGTGCGGGCACTGCCGGTGATCGAGGTGATGGGCCGGTCGACCGGGAAGTTCGATCCCCAGATCAGGCGTTCGACGCCGAAGACGTCCAGTGCGTGCGACAGCAGCGGGGCCACCCGGCCGGTGAGTTCGGCCACGGGGGTGGGATTTCCCGGCCGGGGTACCGGATGTCCGAGAATCGGCATCATCAGCCCGCTGACCTTGGCCACCACATTCGGCGACCCGGCCAGGTCGGCGATATCGTCGCGCCAGCGCTCGAGGATCGTGTGGCGTTCGCCGGCGTCGAGTCCGGTGTGTTTGCCGACCCGCCCGAAGACACCGGCCGGGGTGCCCAGATGGTTCAGCACGATCGTGGCCTCGGGATAACGCCGGGCCAGCGCGACGAGGTCGGGGAGTTGATGCGAGTACACCCAGGCCTCGAAAACCAGATCGCGTTCGACGAGCGCGGCGAAACCGTCCAGGAACGCGGCGGCACGCAGTGCTCCGGGCGCGGTCGTGAAACTGCGGATGCCGGTATCCGGGTGGTGGGCGACCATGCTGCGGATACCGCGCACCAGCGGCGATGCGGTGCGGTGGGCGTCGAGCAGTTCGGCGAACCCCGGGGCGGCCGGGAAACCGCTCGCGCTGACCGCGGCCAGCGCGGGCGTGTCCACACCGAACGGCAGGGCGGTGACCCAGCGGGTCTCCTCTACCTTCGGCCCGGTCCATTCCACCTCGATGTGCACGACCGATTCGATGGGCAGTCCGGCCGCGTCGGCACGGTAGTCGGCGGGCAGGTAGGGCGCGAGATAGGCCGAGGGCTCGCCGACGAATTCCCGGTCCTTACGCGGTGCCAGCCGCACGGCGAGACCGAGCGGGACCGGTAGCGCCCGCATCAGCTTCGCGGTGCGACTGAACTCGCGCGGATTGGTGAACGGATCCCATTGATGGATATGCGCGTCGATGATCCGGATCTCGCCGATATCCATCCGCTGCAGGCACCTCCCGCGATCGCCGTCGGTTGCAGAGGCGAGCCTAGCGCGTGGGCGCCCCCGGCGGAACGGGTTCTCTCGTGCGCCGGTGAGTCCGTGCCCGGGACTGCATACTGGGTGCTGTGGCCGAAGCGGATTCGGCGCCCCGGGCGGCGCATGCGGAGTCGGGGGCCGATTCGGCCCCCGACCGGGTCGAGCTGGTGAAGCCGGCGGCGGGAGCCGAGCCGCCGCCGGCCGGACCGGGCCCGGCGACCCCGGAACCCGGCGCGCCGACGGATTCCGGGGTGAACACGGAACCTGGCTCGACGGCCGAATTCCCGGCGGCTCCGGACCGGACACCGGCCGCGCTGCGCGATCTGGTGGACCGCGGGGTACTGGACGAGACCCAGCTGACCGCGGTGGTGACGGCGCTGGCCCAGCCGCGGCCGCGCCCGACGCCGGCCCGGCTGCTGGCCGAGATCGCGGCCTATGCCGGGGCCGGCCTGCTGCTCAGCGGGCTGGTGCTGATCCTGGTGGAGTCGTGGGACGATATGGCCCGGCTCGGCCGGGTGATCCTGTTCCTGCTGGTGGCCTTCGGGGTGACGGTGGCCGGTATCGCCACGGCGGGCGGCCGGTCCGTACTGTTCCGGGCAGCGTGGCGCCGCGGCGCCGGGGCGCCGCACACCGCGCGGCTGCGGCTGGCGATGGTCTTGTTCGCGCTCGCGGCGGCGGCTGTCGCCGCGGCCGCCGGTTCGGCCTACGACGACGGCAACACCGATACCAGCTGGGTCCTCGCCGCCGGTGGCGGGCTGCTGGCGGCGGTGGCCGGGTACGCGGCGCTGCCCTCGCTGCTGGGTTTGCTGCTGTGCGCGGGTTTCGGTGTCGGCCTGGTCGTCGGTGTACTGGACGAGGTGCTCGGGATCGACGACGACTGGGTGGGGCTGGGGGTGCTGGTCCTGGGTCTGATCTGGCTCGCGCTCACCAGGTTCGGGGTGGTGCTGGAGGTGTGGGCCGGTTATCTGGCCGGCGTGGCGCTGGCGGTGGCGGGTGCGCAGACGGTGCAGGCCTTCGATGCGACGCGTGCCCCCTATGTGCTGACGGCGTTGGTGGCGGTGGTGTGTTTCGGCCTGTACGCCACCGACCGCTCCTGGGTGCTCGTACTCGGCGGCGCGGGGGCGCTGACCCTCGGCGCGGTGGAGGCGGTCGGGGACTGGACCGGGGAATCGCCGGGGGCGTCCGGAGCGATTCTGGTGATCGGTGCGGTGATCCTCGGAATCGGTAGCTATCTGCTGACCCGCTCGGTGGGACAGGACGGCTAGGTCCGGCCGGAAGGCTGGTTACCGCAGGTCGCGATCGTATTCCGGGTAACTCTGGTCTGGTGCCGGGGGCGCGTGTATCGTTTTGCTTGGACGTCCAACTATTGGAAGCCCGCAAGAATGATCTTCGTGTGACGGACGGCCGCAGAGCCGCGCCCGCCACCCCCGACACGAGGCAGGAATCGCATGGCTCGAGAACTCACACATTTCATCGGCGGAAAGCACGTCCCGGGCACCTCCGGCCGGTTCGGGGATGTTTTCGACCCGAACCAGGGCCGGGTACAGGCGCGGGTGCCGCTGGCGAGCCGAGCCGAGGTCGAGGCCGTTATCGCGAATGCCGAAGCCGCGCAGGCCGGCTGGGCGGCGACCAACCCGCAGCGGCGGGCCCGGATCCTGATGAAGTTCCTGACCCTGGTCAACGACGAGATGGATTCGCTTGCCGCGCTGCTGTCCAGCGAACACGGTAAGACCATCGCCGACGCCAAGGGCGATATCCAGCGCGGCCTCGAGGTCATCGAGTTCGCCGTCGGGGTCCCGCACCTGATGAAGGGCGAGTACACCGAGAGCGCGGGCACCGGTATCGACGTGTACTCGATGCGCCAGCCGCTGGGCGTGGTCGCCGGGATCACGCCGTTCAACTTCCCGGCCATGATCCCGCTGTGGAAGGCCGGCCCGGCGCTGGCCACCGGTAACGCCTTCGTGCTGAAGCCCTCCGAACGCGATCCGTCGGTTCCGCTGCGGCTGGCCGAACTGTTCCTCGAGGCCGGGTTGCCCGCCGGTGTGTTCAACGTCGTCAACGGCGACAAGGAAGCCGTCGACACGATCCTGCACGATCCGCGGATCAAGGCCGTCGGATTCGTCGGCTCCACCCCGATCGCGCAGTACATCTACGAAACCGCCACCGCGAACGGTAAGCGCGCCCAGTGCTTCGGCGGTGCCAAGAACCACGCCATCGTCATGCCCGACGCCGACCTCGACGATGTCGCCGATCAGCTGATCGGTGCCGGTTACGGTTCGGCGGGCGAGCGCTGCATGGCGATCTCGGTCGCGGTGCCGGTGGGCGAGGAGACCGCGGACCGGCTGGTGGACAAGCTCACCGAACGGGTCCACAAACTGAATGTCGGCAAATCCGACGATCCCGGCGCCGACTACGGGCCGCTGGTGGGCCTCGACGGTGTGGACCGGGTGAAGAAGTACATCCAGCAGGGTATCGACGAGGGCGCCGAACTCGTGGTCGACGGCCGCGGTCTCACCGTGGAGGGCGCCGAGGACGGCTACTTCGTGGGCGCGACCCTGTTCGACCGGGTCGGCAAGGAGATGTCGATCTACACCGACGAGATCTTCGGGCCGGTTCTCACCGTCGTCCGCGCGGGCGATTACGAGGAAGCGCTCGCGCTGGCCAACGACCACGAATACGGCAACGGCGTCGCCATCTTCACCCGCGACGGCGATACCGCCCGTGATTTCGCGGCCCGGGTGCAGGTCGGCATGGTCGGAATCAACGTTCCGATCCCGGTGCCGATCGCGTACTACACCTTCGGCGGCTGGAAGCGGTCCGGGTTCGGCGATCTCAACCAGCACGGCCCGGATTCGATCCGCTTCTACACCAAGACCAAGACGGTCACCCAGCGCTGGCCGGCGGGGTTGAAGGAGAGCAACAGCTTCGTCATCCCCACGATGGAATGACAATGTTCGCTCTCGACGAGGATGAGCGGGCCATCCGCGATACCGCCCGGGAGTTCGCCGACGAATATCTGGCGCCGCACGCCGTGGAATGGGATCAGCACAAACACTTCCCGGTCGACGTCCTGCGGAAGTCGGGGGCGGTCGGGCTCGGCGGTATCTACGTGGACGAGGAGTTCGGCGGATCCGGGTTGCGCCGGCTGGACGCGGTGCGGATCTTCGAACAACTCGCCACCGGATGTCCCGCCGTGGCGGCCTATATCTCGATCCACAACATGGCGACCTGGATGATCGACGCCTACGGCGACGACGACCAGCGCCGCCGGTGGCTGCCCGGGCTCACCGCGATGGATCTGCTGTCCAGTTACGCGCTGACCGAACCCGGGGTGGGTTCGGATGCCGCCGCCCTCACCACCCGGGCGGTGCGCGACGGTGACGACTACATCGTCAACGGGTCCAAACAGTTCATCTCGGGCGCGGGCAGCAACGACCTCTACGTGATGATGGTCCGCACCCAGGAAACCGGGGCACGAGGTATCTCCACACTGGTGATCCCCGCCGATACCCCCGGTCTCGAGGTCGGGCCCAACGAGAAGAAGATGGGCTGGAACGCTCAGCCCACCCGGGAGGTGATCCTCACCGACGCGCGGGTGCCGATCGCCAATCGGCTCGGCGCCGAGGGCGACGGATTCCGGATCGCCATGAACGGGCTCAACGGCGGGCGGCTCAATATCGCCGCCTGCTCGGTGGGCGGGGCCCAGGCCGCGCTCGAGAAAACCGTGCCCTACCTGGCCCAGCGCACCGCGTTCGGCGCGCCGCTGCTGAACAACCAGGCGTTGCAGTTCCAGCTGGCCGATATGCGCACCGAGCTCGAGGCCGCCCGGACCCTGCTGTGGCGGGCCGCGGCGGCGCTGGACGCGGATGCCCCGGACAAGGTCGAACTCTGCGCCATGGCCAAACGGTTCGCCACCGACGCCGGTTTCGAGGTCGCCAACGCCGCGCTGCAACTGCACGGCGGATACGGTTACCTGGCCGAATACGGCCTGGAGAAGATCGTCCGTGATCTGCGGGTGCACCAGATCCTGGAGGGCACCAACGAGATCATGCGGATGGTCGTCGCCCGGTCGATGACAGCGTCCGTGGCGGGTGTGTCGTGATCGGCGGACGCCCGGCCGCGAGCGCGAAAGGATATGAATGAGCGACGAACCCGAAGTCCTGGTCGAACAGCGCGGCGGCCTGGGCCTGATCACGCTGAACCGGCCCAAGGCCATCAACGCACTCAACCACGCGATGACGCTCACCATCACCGAGCGGCTGCATGCCTGGGCCACCGACGATTCGGTGCGGACGGTGGCCATCACCGGCGCCGGTGAGCGGGGCCTGTGCGCGGGCGGCGATATCGTCGCCATCCACCACGACGCCAAGGAACAGCAGGCGGCCGGGCACGTGGGATCGGCGGCCGATTCGGCGACCGGGAAGTTCTGGCGCGACGAGTACATTCTCAACGCCCTGATCGGCCGCTATCCGAAACCGTATGTGGCGGTGATGGACGGGATCGTGATGGGCGGTGGAGTCGGTTTGTCCGCGCACGGCAGTCACCGGATCGTCACCGAACGCTCCAAGGTCGGGATGCCGGAGGTCGGAATCGGTTTCATCCCCGATGTCGGCGGTACCTACCTGCTGTCCCGGGCGCCGGGCGAGCTGGGTGCGCATATCGCGCTCACCACCGCGCGGCTCGCGGCCGGCGACGCGATCGCCACCGGTTTCGCGGATTACTTCGTACCCGCCGACCAGATCCCGGCGCTGCTGACCACCCTGGAATCCGAGGCCGCGGATATCGCCATCGCGAAATTCACCGCCGAGGCCCCGGAATCGGCGCTGCTCGCGCAACGCGACTGGATCGATTCCTGCTACAGCGCCGATACCGTCGCCGAGATCGTGGCCCGGCTACAGGCCCACGCATCGCCGGAGGCGAACAAGGCCGCCACCGATGTGCTGGGCAAATCGCCTATCGCGCTCCAGGTGACCCTGCGGTCGCTGCGGTCGGCCAAAGGCGCCGGCAGCCTGGAAGCGGTGCTGAACGAGGAGTACCGGGTGTCGATCGCCTCGTTGGCCTCGCACGATCTGGTCGAGGGCATTCGCGCGCAGGTGATCGACAAGGACCGCAACCCGCAGTGGTCGCCCGCCACCCTGTCCGATGTGACCACCGCGCAGGTCGACGGATATTTCGCCGAGCTCGGTGCGCGGGAACTGGGTTCGACGATTCCGGAGGACAAGCAATGAGCAAGACGATCGGCTTCCTCGGCCTCGGCCATATGGGCGGCCCCATGGCGGCCAACCTGGTCAAGGCCGGCTACGACGTGCACGCGTTCGATCCCTCGCCCGCGGCGCAGGAGCAGGCCCGCGCCGACGGGGTCGCGCTGGTGGATACCGGGGTGGCCGCGGCCACCGGGCGCGACATCGTGATCACCATGCTCACCAACGGCAAGCTGGTGCGCACCGTGTACGACGAACTGCTGCCGGCCGCGAACCCGGGCACGCTGTTCATCGACTGTTCGACCATCGATGTGGCCGACGCCCGAGCCGCGGCCGACGCCGCGGCGTCGGCCGGGCACCGGGCCCTGGACGCCCCGGTCTCCGGTGGTGTCTCCGGTGCGGCCGCCGGAACGCTGACCTTCATGGTGGGCGGTGCGGACGCCGATTTCGCCGAGGCGCTGCCGGTGCTCGAGGTGATGGGCGCCAAGGTGGTGCACACCGGTGCCGCCGGGAACGGGCAGGCCGCCAAGATCTGCAACAACATGATCCTCGGCATCTCCATGGTCGGTCTGTCGGAAGCGCTGGTGCTCGGTGAGAAACTGGGCCTGAGTCATCAGGCGTTCTTCGATGTCGTCTCCACGGCCTCGGGGCAGAGCTGGTCGCTCACCACCTACTGCCCGGTTCCGGGGCCGGTGCCGACCAGCCCGGCGAACAACGACTACCAGCCCGGTTTCGCCACCGCTCTGATGAACAAGGATCTGGGGCTGGCGGTGGAGGCGTTGCGGGCCAACGGTGTCGAGGGCCGGATCGGGCAGCTCGCGGCGGAGATCTACCGCGAATTCAACGAGGGTTCCGGCGACCGGGACTTCTCGGCCATCATCACCGATATCCGGGAGCGTAGCGGGGGATCCCCGGCGTAGGCCCACCCCCGGTTCCTGCCGAGGTGCGCCGGCAGGACTGTCCGGTTTCGCGACCAGGTATCCACCGCGACCTGGACCACTCTGTCGAAGTAGAAATCGGGGGTATCCC
>NZ_JBSGIP010000054.1:0-33804 GCF_053605105.1 Nocardia sp. NPDC003963 | reverse complement strand
GAGGCCTGAACGGCGGGACGGGCCTCAACCCTTGGAGGTGTCTCGTAAGACTCGACTCGGGGGGTTGCGGGGGCATCGACGGCCTGGTCGGCATGCGGGCTTTCGGTGTCAGGGGTGGAGTTCGGGGTGGTTGTCCCGGACAGTTATGTAGCCTCGCTGGAAGTTCTGCTGGGTTCCGCCGGGGATCGCGAATTCGTCGCTGATGGGGAATCCGATGCGGCCGTTCTCGTAGCCGGCGTCGCGCCAGATGTCCATGATGGGGCCGTTGCGTACCGCCCATGCGCCGGAGAGGGGGCTCCAGTAGACGGATCCGCCTTCGAATCGGGTGAACTGTCCCAGGTCCTTCAGCGGGACCTGGGGTGCGGCCGGGAAACCCAGCCAGCTGTTCTCGAAACCGAGTTCGGCGTATTTGCCCAGGATCATGCCTTCGACGCGGTGCGCACCGGTGGCGGGGCTGAAATAGAAGGGTCCGCCTTCGAACGACTGGACCGCGCCGTCCCGGCTGGGGGTCTTCACCTCGGGACCGACCGGATAGCGGGCGGGTCCGCCTTCGAAACCCTGCCGCCCCCATTCGTCGAGGATCGCCCCGCTCACCATCTGAGCGCCCGTCTCGGGCGTCCAGTACAGGGAGCCGTGCTGGAACGGCTGGTAGCGGCCGCGACCGTCCGGGAGCGGCTGCTCGGCACCGGTCGGCAGCCCCAGAGCGCTGCGGGGTCCGGACACCGCCTGGTAGCCGCCACCGATCCGGCCGGCCACCGGGTACGCGCCGCTTTCCGGGGAGTAGAAGACGCGACCGTGCAGGAAGTCCTGGGCCAGACCGCCGGGCACCTGGTATTCGCCGGTGAGGCAGTCACCGAGCCAGCCGTTTCCACCGGCGACCGCGGCAATGGCGCCGGCGACCGCACAGCTCGGCTTGCCGGCGGGCACCCCGAGCGCCCCGGCCGCCTGCGACCAGGACTGGCGCATTTCGAAATCCCAGTACGGCCAGGTGTGCGTCCCGGCTGCCCGGTAGTTCACCGTCGCGGGTATTCCCAGTTCGCCGAGTTTCTCGACGAAGTTCTGTGAGGTCAGCAGGGCCAGTGTCTCCAGACCCATACCGAACATATTCGTGCTGACCCCGGGTATTTCGCTGCCCTGGTCGTGTTTGCCGGAGGCACCGGTTCCACTGGAGATATAGAGGGATTTACCTTTCAGCCGATCGGCGATCAGCAGCGGATCGTGCTCTTCCCACTGCGGGCTGCCGGGCGGGCCCCACATCGCCGCGGAGTCGAACCCGCCGGCGTCGACCATTGCCAGCCGAATAGCCTGTGGCATCCCGAGACTGGTGGTGGTGAGAAAGCCCGAATAGGAGGCGGCGTATTTCACGAACTCGGGATTGCGCGCGGCCAGGAACATTGCGGCCGTTCCACCCATGGACAGTCCGGCGATTCCCCTGGTGGAGGTCGCGCGCCACTGACTCTCCAGCAGCGGGGGGAGTTCCTTGGTGAGAAAGGTCTCCCATTTGTAGTTCTTGCCGTTGTCCGGCTGCAGCCAGTCCGAGTAGAAACTCGATTGCCCACCGACCGGTAACACCACGGTCGCGTTCTTGTCGGCGAAGAAATCCACCGCGCCGGCGTCTTTGATCCAGCCGTTCTCGTCGTCGGTGGCGCGCAATCCGTCGAGCATGTACAGCACCGGGAATTCGGCGTCCGGTCGGGTGTTCCAGTCGCGGGCGAGCAGTAGCCGCACCTGGATCGGGGCGCCCATGGCCGGTGAGTTCACCCAGACGGCCACATCCCGGTCGGTGTGCCAGACCACATTGCGTATCGTCGCCGGCGCAGCGGCCGCGGTCGGCTGGCCGGATGCCGGGGTCTGGGTGGCGGCGAGGGGAAGTATCAGCGCGGCCGCCAAGGCCGTGAGCTGCCGCCGGGCGCGTCCACGGGACCGGCCTGTCGTCCCCCCGTTCACGCGTGTCATCCCTGCCACCCACTGTTTGTACCGCCGGTGGGTGCCGATATCCGGTAAGACGCGCGGACAGCAAATCAGTTCGCCCCGGCCGTGACCGCCTACGACAAAGGCGCCACCTGCTTCTATACGAAGCAGATGGCGCCTTCGGGATATCTATCGGTTCAGCGGCAACCGAACGGCTTACCGTCGATCACCAGCCGTTGGTGGAATCCAGGAACATCTTGCGCGAGGCGAAGAGCTGGCTTTCCCAGTACTTCCACGAGTGGGTACCCACGCTCGGGAAGTCGAAGTAGGCGTCGATGCCGAGGGTCTTCAGCCGCGCCTGGAAGGCCCGGGTGTTCACCAGCGACAGCGCTTCCAGCGCCATGGCGTTACCGGTGTTGAACGCACCGACCGCACCGGCCGGCTTGTCGTACGGGCCGGGCAGGCCGCTGGCCGCCGAGATGTACATGGGCAGGCCACGCAGCTGCGGGGCGAAGACGAACGGGTCCATGCGCAGCCAGGCGGGGCTCCACGGGGCAGCCATCGAGTCGACGTTGAAGCGACCCGCATCCAGCATGGCGATACGGATGGCCTCGCGCATACCCGGCGCCGAGATGTTCAGGTAGCCGGAGTAGGCGGCGGCCGAACGGAACTGGTCGCGGTGGTAGGCGGCCAGGGCCAGCGCGGCGCTACCGCCCATCGACAGGCCCGCGATCGCGTTGTTGGTACGCGAGACGCCGTGGCCCTCGAGGAAGGCGGGGAGCTCCTGGGTCAGGAAGGTCTCCCACTTGTAGGTGAACTTCTGACCGTTGGTGTTACTGGGCGAGTACCAGTCGGCGTAGAAGCTCGCCTGGCCACCGACCGGCATGATCAGGGAGATGTTGTCGTTGCCGAACTGCTGCAGCGCGTTGGTCTCGAACGACCAGGCGTTGCGGTCGTCCCGGGCACGGAGGCCGTCGAGCAGGTAGAGCCCGGCGTTACCGCCGCGCGCCGCCCACTGCACCTGGACCTTGATCGGGCCCATGCTGGACGGGACCATCAGTTCTTCGAAGGCGCCGCGCTTGACCGGCGCCGCCGGCGAGGCCAGTGCGGCGGTCGGGGCCGCGATACCTGCGGCGACCGGTAGCGCGAGCACTGCCGCGCCGATAGCCAGAATCCGGTTACGCCAACCGCGGGGTGCCCGCGAGGGCCCGGTACTTCTCTTCGGGCCGGCTGCCCTGCCGAAACGCATGAATTCTGCTCTCTTTCTGCTGTTGTGGTGTTGTTCGCTACCGCTGTGCGGACAACACCCCGTTTCTCCTCGGCGGCGCCGGCGTCCGGTCCCGACCAACCACTGGGCCGACAGCGCTACAACGATCTGGTCACAGATGTGCTCGGTGGACCTTATTCGACCCCATCGAGCGGAGGCAAGGCCGTGCTCATCGGATGGCCGAAATCCGCCGCGAGAACGCTGTGATCGCCCCGTGACGATACCTTGCCCGGGCGTTGATGTCTCGGCGGGCCGGGATATTCGGCTGTTATCGAAATCGCGCTCCGACCTGGGTTGTGTAACGGAATACGAACCGAGGACGAATTCCTATCGACAGCAGTGTGCCCGCCCCGAAGGAATCCTTCGGGGCGGGCACACTGCTGTCGGTCCGGGATCGCCTGATCGAGACCCCGAACTGCGTTTATCCGATATTCGCCGACAAATCCGGGAGCATCCGATACACCTCGGCCTCCCAGTAGGTCCAGGAGTGAATACCGGTCGCCGGGAACGAGTAGGTGACATTGTTCGCGCCCAGCGTCATCATCCGCACCTGGAACGCCCGGGTGTTCGCCAGCGCCAGCGCTTCCAGCCCCATCCCGTTGATCGTATTGCCGTTGAATCCGTCCGCGGGGCCGGGCAGCGCGCTTCCGGCGGATATCCACAGTCTGGTGTTGTGGTCGCGCAGCAGTGGCGCGAATACGAACGGATCCATCCGCAGCCACTGCGGGCCCCAGGGCGGCGCCATGGAATCCACGTTGTAGCCGCCGGCATCGACCATGGCGGCCCGGATGGCTTCGCGCATACCGGGCGCGGAGATGTTCAGGTAGCCGGAGTAGGAACCGGCGAAGCTGAACTGGTCGGGATGGTGGGCGGCCAGGGTGAGCGCGCCGCTACCGCCCATCGACAGACCGAACACGCCGTTGCGGTTCGGGTTGAATCCGAGCCGGCTGTTCAGGGCCCAGCGCAGATGCTGGTTGATGAACGTCTCCCAGGCGTAGCGGTAGCTCTTTCCCGGCCCCTCGGAAATGGTATTGAGGGCTCCGGACCCCGACGAGGAACCCGTCGGTGGAAGACCGAAGAAGGAGCTGGCCGCGTTCCAGTCGGCGTAGAAGCTGGACATGCCGCCGATCGGCATGACGACATTGATATTCCAGTCGGTCAGCGCGTTGGCGACATTGGTGTCGTTCTCCCAGCCGCTGTGGGTCTCGGGAGCGCGCATACCGTCGAGGGCGTAGACCACCCGATTGGTGTTGCCGTCCTTGGCACGGAAGACCCGCGACCTGATCGGGCCCATCTCCGGTGAATCGACCCAGAAATCGAATCCCGCCGGATTGGGGGCCGCTTGGACCGCGGGGGCAACATCGGACAACGCCACGGCGAGGGGCGCCAGTAGCGCCACGGCCACCCCCATCGCCCACCGTTGTGCCCAGCGGCGGGTTCGCACCGATCCGGGCCTGCGCGCACTTCGCATTCGACTAGACCTTTCGCCTGGACAGCCGGATAGCAAATTACGAGCTACGTTACCGGCCCCATCTCGGATACATAGACCACAGCGCCCGTGGAACCCGGAAGCCGTTATCTGGATACATGTTCCTGGTGAATCAATCGGGCAACCGCACCTTCATGTTGCCAGATAGTGGCACAGGTCACAGCCACGCCGACACGCTGTACATCATACCGTTGCCGGCGCCGCGTCCGCCGGGCCCGGCAACGATCCCGCAACGAGGCCGACCGGTCTGCTTCCATGAGCCGGGGCCGACGGCCCCGGCGGATCAGCCGATATTCGCCGACATATCAGGGATCATCCGGTACACCTCGGTCGCCCAGTAACGCCAGTTGTGGACACCGACCGCGGGGAAGTCATAGGTGGCGTTGGTCGCGCCCAGCGACATCATCCGCACCTGGAACGCCCGAGTATTCGCCAGCGCCAGCGCTTCCAGGCCCATGGCGTTGACGGTATCGAAACTCAGTCCGTCGGTAGCCGCCGGAAGACCGCTACCGGCCGAAACCCACAGCCGGGTGTTGTTGAGACGCAGCATCGGCGCGAACACGAACGGATCCATCCGCAGCCACTGCGGGCTCCACGGCGGGGCCATCGCGTCGATATTGAAACCACCCGCGTCGAGCATCGCCACGCGCAGCGCCTCTCGCATACCGGGGGCGGACACATTGAGATAGCCGGAATAGGAACCCGCGTAGCGGAACTGATCGGGGTGGTAGGCCGCCAACGCCAGCGCGGCACTGCCGCCCATCGACAATCCGAACACCCCGTTGCCGTTCGGGTTGAAACCGAGCCGGTCGCGCAGCGCCCAGCGCAGGTCGCGAGTCAGGAAGGTCTCCCATTTGTAGGTGCTGGTCCGGCCGACACCGGCCGCCGAACCCGAGGCAAGTCCCGATCCGGAATCGGCCGCCGAGCCGGTGGCACCACTGGCACTACCGGAACTGCCCAGTCCGAAGAAATCGCTGGGCGCGTTCCAGTCCGCGTAGAAACTCGACCGGCCGCCTACGGGCATGACCACGTTGATGTTCCATTTGGTCAGTTCCCGGGCGACATCGGTATCGATCTCCCAGCCGCTCAGATCGTCCCGGGCGCGCATCCCGTCCAGCGCGTACACGACCCGGCCGGTATTGCCGTCGGCAGCGCGGAACACCCGGGATTTGATGGGGCCCATCTCCGAATCGACCCAGAAATCGATACCGCTGGGATCGAACTGCGCCGAAGCCGGTGCGGCCGGTCCGGCCACCGAGACACCGACCGGAAGCAGCGCCGCCAGCGACAGCAGCACCGTTCGCTTCAGTCGATCGCCCAGCCGCCGCGGACGCTCGGTCCGGACACCACCGCCGACAACCCCACGCATTGTTCCCGCCCTCCGTCGTGCGACCCACGGTCGCGCAGTACGACTACCGGTCCTCCGGCCCGGACGAGCCGGGGCCGGACGCCAGCACTTTAACCCGAGCACAGATCGAACGCCCACCAAGAATGCGCAGACGTGGTAAGCAGCCGAACCGCAGTCCGGGAAAACGCAGTTCAGCGCACCGGTGGAATCGGATCGACGAGACCACAGCGTTGAATCTCATATTCGGGGACCCGGTCTATACGGTACGACGCGAAATCGAAAGCGTGCAGCAGATTGTGCTTGAACCGCTCCAGGGTCAGCGGTCCCTGGTAGGACAGCATCAGCGCGTAGGTGTCCGGGCAGGACATCGCGACCCGGGCCTGTTTGACCCAGTCCTCGTCCATGTACCAGGGCAGCCAGGGCTTGATGTCCACCATGCCGGTCTCGACGATCACCCAGTCCGGATACAGGCTCTTGTCGTGTCCGATCCGTCCGTCGGTGAGTCGTTCGGTATGTGCGGCCAGCGGGAAGGCCAGGCCCATGGGATCGATGACCCGGACGTCCAGGGGAACGTTCATGCTGGTCATGCCCAAATTGAGGAAGTAGACCGTATGCCCGGCCCCACCCGGTGGGATGGGCAGCGGCGGTGGCGCGATGTACCACATCATGAACGACGGCGAATTGAGGAGCAGACCGCCGTCGGGGGTGTTGTCGATCGCTTCCACCATGGGACGCATCCGGGCGTAGTCGAGATAGTCCTCGGCGCGGATGGGATGGTCGTGACCGGTGTTGAGGACGTAGTAGATCCGTTCGTCCACGATGCCCGATTTGTTGATCGTGGTCCCGGTTTTGATGGCCGTGGTGCCCGAGGCCAGCAGTGCCCAGGCCACCGTTGCGACCAGCGCGACGACGAGGATCGCGAAAGCCGGCACGTCCCGGCGGGTGAGCGTCCGCAAGCCACCGTCGGGCACCCGCAGCGGGATCACCGCGACCGGGAGCAGGAACAGGAACAACTGCGGCAGCAGCATCCGCCCGTGCATGAAATCGCCGCCGACCCGCAGCGCGTAGACCGTCAGGATCAACGCGGCGCCCAGCACCAGCGCGACCACGGCCCACGGCGACCGCAACCGGTCCTGGAACCGGCGGAACCGACCGGCCTCGGCATCCGCCGGAGTACCCACATCAGGGCGTGCGTGATGCGATCGCGCGGCCACCAGACCCGCGATCAGCAGAACCACCAGCGGTACGTAGAGGTAGTAGGGACCGGCCAGATCCCAGAGATAGGTGAAGCCCTGGCCCCATTTCGCCCCACCGGCGTCCTTGGCGACCGCGGTGTTCGGATAGGGCAGGCCGTAGTAGCCCATCCGCCAGATCTGGTACAGCAGTGGAACAGCACCGGCCACCGCCACCATCAGCACCCGCAGCAGCCACGGCCGCAGCCGCGACCGCGGCATCGGCGCGAAGAAGATCAGCAGCAGCGCGAGACCGCCCACCACCGCCATCTCCGGCCGGATCAACGGCGCGAGACCGGCCAGGAAGGCCAGGCCGAGCAGACCGGGCACCTTCGGCTCTTCGGCCTTGCTCCATCGGATCAGCAGCAGCCACAGCAGCGCGATCCAGCAGATGACCAGGCAGTTCTCCAGGCCCGAGGTTACGTAGTCGCGGGCCGGCGGCACCGCGATATAGGCCAGCGCCCCCGCCGGGAACAGCAGTGTGGACGAGGCCGGCCCCCAGAGTTTGCCGGTGCCGAGCATGGCGAAGAGCACCGCCAGCAGCGAAAGCGTCAGCGCGACGCCCAGGACCACGTACTCCAGCCGGGCCTGGGTGAGCCAGCTGAAGAACCAGACGACATAGGTCCATGCCGTACTGGTATTGGTCTCCACCCGTTCACCCGGGTTGAAGACCGGGCCGTTGCCGGCCAGTAGGTTGCGGACGGTACGCAACACGATGAGTCCGTCGTCCGCGATCCAGCGCCGCTCCCAGCCGCCGAAGGCGAACAGGGCGACCGTCACCACGATCCCGCAGGCGTTGATCCCCCGCGAAATCCTGGCGGAACGGCCCGACGAGCGGGGCTGCTCGGTGGCAGTGCGCTCGTCGGGCTGTTCTGTTTCCGCTACTGCAATCTCGTCAGAAGAGATAGACAGCGACACCTACCGCTCCGATCCAGGCGATGGCGAGCAACTGAAGGACGCGATCGCCGAACGCGATCTCTTCCGGTTCCCCGGCCTCACCACCGTCGACGTCCACTGCGTAGCGCAGGATCGCGATGGTGAACGGGATCATCGACAGGGCGAACCATTCGGTGTCCTTGGCCGCACCCTGTTCGAAGGCCCACAGGCCGTAGAAGACCACCACCGCGGTCGCGGCGAGGCTCCAGATGAACCGTAGGTAAGTCGGGGTGTAGTACTCCAGCGATTTGCGGATCTTCGCGCCGGTCGACAGCGCCAGTTGCAGTTCCGCGTACCGCTTACCGGCCGCCATGAACAGCGAACCGAACGCCATGATCAGCAGGAACCACTGCGACAGCGGGATACCCGCGGCCACACCACCGGCGATCGCGCGCAGCAGGAAGCCCGAGGACACGATGCAGATGTCCAGGACCACCTGGTGTTTGAGCCCGAAGCAGTAGGCCAGCTGGATCCCGATGTACACCGCCATCGTCACGGCCAGCTGCCAGGACGCCAGGAACGACAGCCCCAGCGAAGCGAGCAGCAGTACCGCCGACAACGCGAAGGCGAGGTTCACCGGAACCACACCGGCGGCGATCGGGCGGAACCGCTTGGTCGGATGGGCCCGGTCGGCCTCGACGTCCATCGCATCGTTGGTCAGGTAGATACCGGACGCGGCCATGCAGAAGACGACGAAAGCGATGGCGACATTGCCGAGTACATCGAGATCGGTGACCGAACCCGCGGCCATGGGCGCCGCCAGAACCAGGACGTTCTTGACCCACTGGCGCGGCCGGGCCGCCTTGACCAGACCACCGACCAGCGTTTTCGGTGGCCCCTTCACTTCGGCATCGGCCAGATCAGCGCCGGTGGGCTCTTCACTCATGGCAGGCGGCGCCTTTTCGTCTTGTGCGGTCACTGTCGAGTCTCTTTTCGGCGGCGAGCAGGGCGGCGGCGGACGCGGCACCGAGCGCGGAACCGGCGAGCACATCGGAGGGGTAATGCACCCCGAGCACGACTCTGGACAGCAACATCGGCGGTACGAGCACCGCAGGCAAGGGTAGCCCGGTCAGTTTTCCGAGCAGCACCGCCGCCGCGGTTGTCGAGGTCGCATGTGAGGAGGGAAAGCTCAGCTTGCTCGGTGTCGATACGTTGACCTGCACCGATGGTGCGTGCGGGCGGGGGCGGCGGACAATCCGCTTGATCACGATCGAGGCCGCGTGCGCACCCACGGCACCGACGGCCACCCCGGCCCACTGCCGGCGCCGGGGTTTGTCGACCAGTGCCCCGACCGCGGCGATACCGACCCAGCCGAGGGCGTGCTCGCCGAAATGCGACATACCCCGCGCGGCCGAGATCACCGGCGGGGTCGCGATGGCACCCTGGACCGCCTCGAGGATCTTGACCTCCGCCGGAGTCCGATCGGCGCCCGGATCCTGCAGGCTCGGGTTCATCGCGTTCACCGCTGGGTCTCCTCGCTGCTGTCGATCCCGAAAACCTTCTCCCACGCGGCGGTGCCGGTGAGTTCGGCGTGCGCGCTCCGGTAACGCTGCCGCATTTCCGGAAGCCGCGCCGCGAGTTCCTTGCGCAAGCGCAGTGCCTCGCGGAGCAGGCTGTAGGCCTGACGCGGATCCCGTTTGCGGTACACCACGCCGCGACCGTCGGCGGTGGTGACGGTGACTCCGTCGACCTGCGAAAGCAGATACCAGCGGGCATCCAGGGTCGGCACATTCAGCTGCGGCCGGTCGTGGTGTTCCTCATGGGCCGGGCGCAGATTGTGCAGCAGGCCCTTGCCGAGCCGCACGATCTTGGCGATCGGGTTGGCGGGTTCGCCCACCGCGCCGACGCCCATCCCGCTGGCCAGCGGAAGTTCGGTGGACGAGGGCAGGATCACCGCGTCCGGATACTGTTTGCGCAGTTCGTGTACCGCGCCGAGCGCGCTCGGTAGCAGTTCGAACAGGCGTTGCGGACCGGCCAGGAAATCCCGGATCGCCAGATTCTGGATGGCGACGGTCGAGTATTCGAGGCAGAGCAGATGTTTGAGGGTGGCCTTGACCGTATTGACGATCATGGCCTGGCCGTTTCCGGGCTGGTGCAGGGCGGCGACGACCAGCCGATTGCGCAGGTGGAAGTACGCCTGCCAGTCGATCGCGTCGTCCTTGTCGCTCCACGCCATATGCCAGACCGCGGCGCCGGGCAGGGTGACCGTCGGATATCCGGCCTCCCGGGCGCGCAACCCGTATTCGGCGTCGTCCCATTTGAGGAACAGCGGCAGCGGCTGACCGAGTTGTTCGGCGACCTGCCGCGGGATGACGCAGGTCCACCAGCCGTTGAAATCGACATCGATCCGCCGGTGCAGCAGTTTCGAATTGTCCCGGTCGCGCAGCGGGTATTTCGCGAAATCGTGGTCGTATTCGACATTGGGCGCGGCCGACCACATGAAGATGTTGCGGTCGACGACCTCGCCCATCACATGCAGATGCGAACGTTCCTGCAGGTTGAGCATCTGACCGCCCACCAGCACCGGCGATTTCGCGAAACGGGCGAACGCCAGCGCGCGCAGGATCGAATCCGGTTCGATCTCGATATCGTCGTCCATGTAGACGATGAATTCGGCGCTGGTGGTTTTCAGCGCCTCGTACATCACCCGGCTGTATCCACCCGAACCGCCGAGATTCGGCTGATCGTGAATGGCGAGCCGATCACCGAGCACGGCGGCGGCCTCGTCGAAACCGGGTTCGTCGACGACCTTGCGGGTGCCCTGATCGGGAATGATCACCGCGTCGATCTGCGCCAGCACCAACGGATCGGCGCCGAGGGCCTGCAGCGTGGTGACCGCGTCGGTGGGACGGTTGAAGGTCGGCATACCGACCGCGATCCGGCCCGCGCCCGGTGCCTCGATCGGTGCGTACCAGCCGCCGGACACCAGTGTCACCGCGGTATCGGTGGTGATGTCGAACCACAGCCAGCCGCCGTCCTCGAAGGGGCCGAAATCGGCCTCCATCTCGACCGATACGGTTTCCTGGCCGGAGACGACCGCGAACTCGTGGCCCTGGACGTGGATACGGGAACCGTCGGCCTTGGAACGGTACAGATCGACCCGGCCGTGTCCGGCCAGCTCCAGCCGCAGCACCACCGAGTCGAGCATGCTCCAGCGCCGCCAGTAGCTGGCGGGCAGCGCGTTGAAATAGGTGCAGAACGACACCTCGGACTCGGCGCCGATCGATAGCGAGGTCCGGGTGCCGGCATGCGCGCGCCGGGCGTTGGTCGCCGATTCCTCCAGGTACAGCGTGCGCACGTCGAGAGGTTCACCGGGGCGCGGCAGGATCACCCGTTGCAGCAGCGATTTCGCTCTGGTGGCGGACGCACTGTGCGCCAGTGATGCAGAGGTCATACGTCGTTGTTCTCCTCGGCCAGCGCCGCGCCTGTCTCCAGGTGCGGACGCAGCACATTGTCGAACATGTTCAGCGCGCTCGCGATGGCCATGTGCATGTCCAGGTACTGGTAGGTCCCGAGGCGGCCACCGAACAGAACCTTGGACGTAGCGGTTTCCTGCTTGGCCAGTTCGCGATACGCGGTCAGTTTGGCGCGGTCCTCGGGGGTGTTGATCGGATAGTACGGTTCGTCGCCGGTCTTGGCGAAACGCGAGTATTCCCGCATGATCACCGTCTTGTCCGTCGGATAGTCGCGCTCCGGATGGAAGTGCCGGGGCTCGATGATCCGGGTGTAGGCCGGATCGGCGTCGTTGTAGTTCACCACCGAGGTGCCCTGGAAATCGCCGGTGGGCAGCACCTCGGTCTCGAAGTCGATGGTGCGCCAGCCCAGTTCGCCCTCGGCGTAGTCGAAGTAGCGGTCCAGTGGGCCGGTGTACACCACCGGGGCGTCCGGGTTCTGCGCGCGCAGCTCGTCGCGGACGTCGAACCAGTCGGTATCCACCCGGACCTCGATCAGGTCACTGGCGGCCATGTTCTCCAGCCACTTCGTGTACCCCTCCTTGGGCAGGCCCTCGTAGGTGTCGTTGAAGTACCGGTTGTCGAAGGTGTAGCGGACCGGGAGCCGGGTGATGTTGCCCGCGGGCAGTTCCCTCGGGTCGGTCTGCCACTGTTTGGCGGTGTAGTCGCGAACGAATGCCTCGTACAGCGGACGGCCGATCAGCGAGATGGCCTTTTCCTCGAGGTTCTGCGCGTCGGAGGTCTCGATCTCGGCGGCCTGTTCGGCGATCAGCGCGCGTGCCTCGTCCGGGGTGAAATACCGGCCGAAGAATTGCGACACCAGGCCCAGCCCCATCGGGAACTGGTACGCCTGACCTTTGTGCAGGGCGAAAACACGATGCTGATAGCCGGTGAACTCGGTGAACTGCGTGACATAGTCCCAGACCCGCTTGTTCGAGGTGTGGAACAGATGCGCGCCATATTTGTGGATCTCGATACCGGTTTCCGGTTCGGGCTCGGAATAGGCATTACCGCCGATATGCGGGCGGCGATCCAGCACGAGGACTCTCTTGCCCAGTAATTTCGCGCTGCGTTCGGCGACGGTCAGCCCGAAGAAGCCGGAGCCGACGACGATCAAGTCGAACTGTTCGGTGTTATCTGAGTTACCCGGAGACGATGCGGCGGTCACGGGAGCCCAGCGTATCGGAAGCGTTTCCCGACGCCAGTCGGAGTCGGGAGGTGGGAGGTATCGGCTGGTGGGGCGGTCGCGACGGTCGTCCGGCACAGGGCGCCGCCGAAACGAGTTCGCTGGGCCGGTACCCACCGGCCCAGCGAAAAGGGGAACATTCGATCGCGGCCGAGGGGTCAGCGGTAGCCGTAGGGTGCGCCGCCGTAGGGACCGGCCGGGACGGGCTGCTGTCCGGCGTCTATCCACCGTTTGGTGGCAGTCACCGCGGCGAGGACCAGGGTGAGAACCGGGAAGATCAGTCCCAGGAGGCCGACCCCGATCGGGCCGGGCGAGCCGGGGCCGAGCAGGCCCACGATCGTCAACAGGGCCGCGGCACCGCATCCGATGATGACCATGGTGCGTCCCGCGTTGCTCCGCCGCAGCAGCAGGAAACCACCGATGAGCAGGAGCAGGGCGAGCACTGCCTGGACGATGCCCATGGCCAGCGCGAAACCGTTCACGTCGAGATCGAGATCGATATCCGGACCGCTGCTGCTGGAACTGCTGGTGCGCCGACGGGCGCCCGTGGCCAGGGCGGCACCGCTGGTCAGGGAATTACCGGCGGAGGCGAAGAAGAGCAGCGATACCGCCGATACGGAACTGGCGATCCCGCCCAGCAGCGCGAGAACGCCGGCGGTGATTCCGGTGCCGCCGCCGGGGGCCGCGGCCGGGTACCCGTAGCCCCCGGCAGGCGGATAACCCGGCGGCGGATATCCGGGAGCGGGCGCCGGATAGCCCGGACCGGGCGGTGGATATTGCGCCGGATACCCCGGTTGTTGCGGCGGCTGACCATACGGATAACTCACGGGACCTCCCCCTCGTCACGGTTTTCGGGCACTCTACCGCGCATCACCGGCCGTCGCCGGTGCGCCGATTCCCCGGAGAATGTGAAACGCGGCCGCCCGCACACGTATTCGTGTACGGGCGGCCGGCACCGATCACCGCTATTCGAGATTGTTGCCCGCGTAGATCCGCATGGCATCCCGGATCAGTTCCGCCGTACCTTCCGCGTGCACGTCGTAATTGGCTCCGAAACGTTCGTCGGCGACATACATTTCACCCAGATTCGTGAACTCCTGGGCGCAGGGCCGACGACCCTGCCAACCGCCGGTCACCCATTCGTAGTGCCGGGCGGTGATCTCCTGGACTTCCGGGCTGTCCGGCGCGAGACCCGCCTTGCGGGCCCGTCCGAAGGCCGCGGCGATATCGAGCTGGGCCTGCTGGAACGCCTGCTTCTCCGCGGCGCTCAGCGAACGCCACCAGCGGTCACCGCTCTCGTAGGCCTCCCTGCCCCATCGTTCGGTCACCTCGTCCTTGTACTGCGTATGGTCGAATTCCTCGAAAACTTCCGCCGCCACGAGTCGTTCACCCCTTTCCAACTTGTCCAATGTGGTGTGTACCGACACGATCCGGCGGTGGATCCGGTCCTGTTCCTGCCGCAGCAGGTCCAGCTGGGCGCGCAGGGCGGTGATCGCGTCGCGCTCCCCCGCGAGGATCTCCCCGATCACCGGCAGGCCCACGCCGAGCTCACGCAACAGCAGGATCCGCTGCAGCCGGACCAGCGAGCGCTCGTCGTAGTAGCGGTAACCGTTCGCACCGATCCGGCTGGGCGGCAACAGCCCCAGCTGCCCGTAGTGGCGCAGCGTGCGGCTGGTGGTCCCGGCCGCCTTCGCCAGATCCTGGATGGACCACTCGTCGTTGCGGGAGCCCGCGCCCACGACCCTCACCTCTTCCGTTCCGCGTCGGTACCACCAGCGTGCAAGTTGACGCAACGTAAAGGTCAAGCCGTGACGGCGCGCGTCCTAGAAGACCTCGGTCGTCTCCATCCTCGTCGGGATCTGCTGAGCGCCGGGTACGGGCGCGGGCCGGTCGCCGTCCAGGGTCCCGGAACCGGCGGGCCGGGTCTCGGCCTCCGGCGCGCCCGGCACCGTCCGGCCGGCCGGCATCCGGCCCGGCGGCGTGGCCGCCCCGGAATCACCGGTTTCCGGCCCGGAGGTGCCCGATTCGGTATCGGTGGGCGAGGTACCGCCGGTCTCCCCGCTCCCGGCCCCGTCGGTGAGATCCGGTACCAGCCGCATCAGTGTGTCGAAGTCCACCACCTGTGCGCCCAGCTCCGCGGTGTAGACGATGACTCCGTTCTCGAACAGGCGGTACTTGCCCGTGTCCTCGGGCAGGGGCAGCTCCGGGGTGACCGGCAGCCCGAGTGCACCGTGCACACCGCCCATCTCCGCGTACGCGGTTTCGATCGGCGACGGGGTGGCACCGGGCGCGATCCCGGGCAACGACGGCGGTATCCCGCCCGGGGAGACCGGCAGCGATCCTTCCGGTGTACGCGGGGCCGGTACTCCGGCCTTCGTGCCCTCCGGCGAGAGTTCGGTCGGACCGGGGGTTCCGGGACCGGCGCCTTCCGGAAGCCCGGTGGCGACATCGGGGTTCACCGGCGGGAGCGGCATCGGTGTGATCACGGTGAGTTCGTCGGGCGTCGGGCCCACCTCGAAAGTCTGGATATCGGCGGGCGAACCGCCGTCGGGCGCCGCGGAGTACTCGGCACGCAGGATCCGGCCGTCGCGCAGCAGCACCCGGCCCGCCGTGGCCTCGACCGCGGCGGTGGTGCGCGGGTCCTCCTGCGCGGTTCCGGTGTAGACCTGACAGTCGGTGGTATCGCAGGTCTGCGCGAAGGGCCAGCGTGATTCGGCCAGGGCATACGAGCGAGCGGCGACGGCCTGTGCTTCCAGGGCGGCGGGGGCCCAGTCCGGCGGCATCTCCGCCGGGACCACGCCGAGCAGATAGTCCTGCACATCCACCCGGTTCACGGTGCGGGGCTCGCCGTTCTCGGCGGCCACACCGAGGGATCCGCGGTAGGCGCCGCCCCCGCACAACCTGAGGTGTTCGGCCGCCGGGCGGCCGGGAGCGGGATCGATCGGATAGACCCACGGATCCTGGATCGGGTTCTCCCAGAGGACGGGTCCGTCGCAACCCTGGGTGACCACGGCCTGCGCGCCACCGTCGGGTAGCGGGGTGAGCCGGACGGCCTCGCCCGCCTGCAACTCTTGCCCGGCGAGCCGCATCCCGGCGTCCGAGGTGACCACCAGGCCGGCGTTGTCCTGCTCCTGCAGCCGGACCGATACCGAAGCAGGCCCGATGGTGCCCAGTTCGGCGCCCGGATAGTAGAAGGCGAGGATCTGGTCGCCGTTCTGCCCGCTGTCGGCGTTGCGCAGGGCACCGTGCTGACTCAGCCCCCGACCGTGTCCCGGACCGGCTTCGGCAAGCATCCGGTACACCTCGCCGGCGGTGGGCACAAGCATCGCCCCGCTGATCGCCAATGCGGTCGCACCACAGGCGAGTAATGGGCCTGGACGAATCCGCCTGGCCCTCATCGAATATGGCAGACCTGACAGGACCAGCGGATTCCGTAGACGCCCTGAGGCTTTCGGGCGAGTCATACGGTTTCGATATGACATTCGAGCACTCCCATCGTCAGCCCGGACGTTTTCGACTCGGTACGACGTCGGCATGTCGTTTCGACCGGCCACGCTCCGGGAGCTACATTCGAGCGAACAGGAAAGCCTCAACCTCAGGTTTAGATTTGTGACGAATGTGGCTAGTGTGGTCCGTGGGACGGAAGTTCGCAAGCATGACTTGCTCACCGATCACTGGTTGCAACCCTGATTGGAGACGCTCGTGCCCTACCGCAAACCGAAGCGTTCCTGTGTACTGCCGGTTGTCGCGCTAGTAGCGGTAGCGGGCCCGATCCTCATGCCCACCGTCACCGACCTCGGCAAACCCCCGGAGCAGATCGAGCTCACGGCGGTACCGCCCCAGCTCACCGAACTCGCGCTGAAAACCGCGCCCGATACCGTGCTACCGCTGGGCGAACTCACCGGTCTCGACCTGCCGGACCTGCGCCTGGCGGATCTGCAGGCGATGGGCGTGCCCGGACTGACCCCGAGCGGTACGACCACGCCCACCGACCCGAGTCGCCGGCTCCCGGGCCGGCAGCCCGGCCTGGGTTTCGTGACCGAGGGTGGCACCCCGTCCGCGGACACTCCGGCCCTCACCCCCGGCGTCGTCCCCCCCGAATTCATGGACGCGGTGGGTGCGCAGGTCAAGGAGCTCTCCAGAGATCAACCGTTCAGCATGGTCGCGCTGACGGCCGCCGATCTGGCGAACACCACCGTGATGATCCGGGCCCGGCAGCCCGACGGCGGCTGGGGCCAGTGGTACGAAGCCAGCCCCATCGACGGCGCCGACGGCGCGGCCGGTAGCCCCACCGGCACCGACCCGATCTACGTCGGCAACACCACGGCGGTCCAGGTGCTGGTCACCCGGAAGCCGCAACAGCAGCAGAACAATCCACTCGAACCGACTCCGGCGGCCGCCGGAGGCCCGCAGCAGCCGCCCGACCTCACCGCCGTCCTCATCGACCCCGGACGCGGCGCGGTCGACGACCAACTCCAGAACATCGCCGCCGCCCTCCCCGGCGGCGGGCCCCCGGTCATCACCCGTAACCAGTGGGGCGCCGACGAATCGATCCGTTGCCAGGAGCCCACCTACGACGACGGCCTGGGCGGGATCACCGTCCACCATACGGCCGGACGCAACGACTACAGCAAATCCGAATCGGCCGGGATCGTCCGCGCCATCTACGCCTATCACTCACAGACTCTGGGCTGGTGCGATATGGGGTACAACGCGCTGGTCGACAAGTACGGGCAGATCTTCGAGGGCCGCTACGGCGGGCTGGACAAAACAGTGCAGGGCGCCCACGCGGGAGGTTTCAACGAGAACACCTCCGGTGTCGCGATAATGGGCGATTACCAGGTCGAACAGCCGACCGACGCATCGATCGAAGCGGTCGGCAAATTCATCGGCTGGCGGGCCCGGATCGCCGGTCTCGACCCCAAGGGTCAGACCACCATGTATTCGGAAGGCACCGAGTTCACGCCGTACGCGCAGGGCGAGCAGGTGCAGCTGCCGGTGGTGTTCGCCCACCGCGATGTCGGCAACACCAGCTGCCCGGGTGACGCCGCCTACGCGCAGATGGACCGGATCCGGACGATCGCCGCCGGCGAGGTGGGCGCGACCCGCTCGTCGACACCACGCAGCCAGGCGTCGCGATCGGATCTGGCCGCGCTGGCCGACCTCACCGCCAAGCTGCTGACCATGGTGAACGACAACGTGATCGCCAGGTACTGGGTTTCCAAGGGTGGTCCGGACGGCCCGCTGGGCCAGGCAGCCTCGGAGCCGCTCCCCGCGGCGCACGGCCAGCAGTATGCGAAATTCGTGAACGGATACGTCTACACCACGCCCGATGGACAGGTGCACGAAGTCGCCGGCAAGGTCCTGGACCGGTTCCTGGAACTGGGCGCCGATACCGGCGCACTCGGCCTGCCGCTCACCGACGCCTATTCGGTGCCGGAGGGTCTGCGCACCGATTTCCAGAACGGTTCGCTGATCCTGAACCAGGCCGCCGATATCGTCTCCACGCTCTGGAAGACCTACAACGACACCTACCAGCAGCAGTTGCAGAGCGGCGGGGCCCAGCCGGGGACCACCCCGCACACGGTGCCCGGGTCCGGCCCGGCACCGCAGGCGGCGGGGTTGCCCGCGCCCGCGGGGACGCCCGACACCCGGTCGCCGGTACCGCAGTACAGCCCGTCGCCCGGCCCGGCCCCTGCCGCTGCGCCCGGCCCGGCACCGGCGGCCGAACCGGGCCCACCCGCCATCGAACCCGGTCCGGCACCTGTCGCCGAACCCGATCCGGCACCAGCGAACGAGCCCGCGGTTCCACCGGCTCCGGCCGAAGTTCCACCGGCTCCCGCCGAGCCCGTCGCACCGCCGCCCCCGGCGGCCTGACCCGGAAACCCGACCCCCGCGCCGAACCGTGCCCGATCGGTTCGGCGCGGTCGTCTGTCCTACCGGCGATCCCGGGGAGCCCGGTCCGTCGCTATCGTGTCCCCGACGCCCGGTCCGTCCGCGGCCACCAGCGTTCCAGCACCTGCGCCACTCCGTCCTCACTGTTGGTCCCGGTGATCTCGTCGGCGGCCGCGAGGGCGTCCGGGTGGGCGTGCCCCATCGCGACCCCCAGTCCGGCCAAGCGCAACATCGGGATGTCGTTGGGCATATCGCCGAAGGCGACCATGTTCCCGGGGGCGACGCCCAGCCGCGCGCCGAGGATCCGCAACCCCTGTGCTTTGGTGACACCGGGCGCGGAGATCTCGATGAGGCCCTGTTCGGTGGAGTAGGTGATATCCGCGCGGTCGCCGATATGCGAAGCGAGGGTCACCGCCATATCGCCGCTGCGGGCACCCGGCAGCCGGATCAGCATTTTGATCGCCGGGGTGTCGATCACCTCGTCGCGGGCCACGGCGGTGTCGTCGGGGTTCAGCCAGGCATGCTCGTACTGGGGTGAACTGACGAACTGCGGAGTTGCCGCATCGTGCGCGCTGGCACCGACCCGTTCGGCCGCCAGGCCACAACCGGGCAGTACCTTCTCGGCGATATCGGCGACCCAGGCCAGCGTTTCGATATCCAGTGTGGTGGTCCCGAGCACCTTGTCGTGTTCGGCGTCGTAGAGCACGGCACCGTTTCCGCAGACGCACAGCGGCGCGATCCCGAGACCGGCCACGACCGGGGCGATCCAGCGCGGCGGGCGCCCGGTGGCCAGCACGAACGGCACTCCGTCGGCGACCAGCTCCCGCACCACCGCCCGGGTACGCAGGGTAACCCGCTCGTAGGGATCGAGCAGGGTGCCGTCCACATCGGAGGCCACCAGTTCCGGTCGGGTCTGCCGCGTTGCGCTCACCTGTGCCATTCTGCTGGGTCGGCTGTGCGCCTCCGGCGGGCGTACCCGTTCGCGGGGTGAACACGCAGCTGACCGTCCGTCGCGCATCCAGCGGGATGGCTCCCTATGATCAGGGGCTACACCTGATATCGAGGGGAATGATGGCCGGCTTTCTGCTACGACGGACGCTCAATTACGTCGTGCTGCTGCTCTTGGCGTCCTTTCTCACCTTCAGCCTCGCTTCGCTGACCTTCCGGCCGTTGGACAGCCTGGAACAGCGCAATCCGCGACCGCCGCAGTCGGTGATCGACGCCAAGGCCGAGCAACTGCATCTGGACGAGCCGATTCCGCAGCGCTACGTCACCTGGATGACGGGTGTGGTGCACGGCGATTTCGGCGAGACCCTCGGCGGGCAGCCGGTGAGCGAGGAACTGGGCAGACGGGTCGCGGTCAGTTTGCGGTTGCTGATCCTCGGTTCGATCATCGGCACCGTCCTGGGCGTACTGATCGGCGCGGCCGGGGCCATCCGCCAGTACAGATTCAGTGACTATTTCACGACGGTCGTATCGTTGCTGATCCTGTCCACTCCGGTGTTCCTGCTGGCGACGCTGCTGAAATTCGGTGCGCTCGAGATCAACTCGGCGACCGGGCAGCAGATCTTCCTCTATACCGGTGAGACGTCGGCGACCAGTGTCGAAGGGTTCGGCGCGCAACTGCTCGACCGCCTGCAGCATCTGGTCCTGCCCACCCTGACCCTCGCCCTGGGCGGTATGGCCGGATACAGCCGCTACCAGCGCAATGCGATGCTCGACGTGCTGCAGAGCGATTTCATCCGGACCGCCCGGGCCAAGGGCCTGACCCGGAACCGGGCGCTGTACAAACACGGTCTGCGTACCGCCCTCATCCCGATGGCCACCCTGTTCGCCTACAGCCTGGGCGGGCTGATCACCGGCGCGACCTTCACCGAGAAGATCTTCGGCTGGCACGGTGTCGGGGAATGGCTGGTCGACTCGATCAATGCCCAGGACATCTACGTGGTCGCCACCGTCACCGCGTTCGCCGGTCTGGTGGTGCTGGTATCGGGCCTGCTCTCCGATATCGTCTACGCGGTTCTCGACCCACGGGTGCGTGTGGCATGAGCGGAGAACACAGCATGAGCGGTATCCGTGGCCACCGAGATTCTCCCGAATCCACCGAGGGCACAGCGTGAGTATCAACGAAACCGAGATCCTCGTCCAGGGCGCGCCCGAACCCGCCGCGTCCGGCCGGCGCAAACTGATCCTGCGCCGCTTCCTGCGCAACAAACCCGCCCTGGCCGGGACAGCTGTCCTGATCCTGATGTTCCTGGCCAGTTTCGTCCTGCCGTCCTTCCTGCCCTACGACTACCAGGAGCTGGACTACACGGCACTGCTCGAACCGCCCAGCCCCCAGCATCCCTTCGGCACCACCGAGATCGGCCAGGACGTACTCGCGCAAACACTGCGCGGCCTGCAGAAATCGCTGATCATCGGTTTGTGCGTGGCACTGTTCTCCACGACCATCGCGGCGCTGACCGGTGCCGTGGCCGGGCTGCTCGGCGGCTGGACCGACCGGACCATCATGTGGGTGGTCGATCTGCTGCTGGTGGTCCCGAGTTTCATCATCGTGGCCCTGTTCGCGCCGCGCACCAAGGGCAGTAGTTCGATCGTGCTGTTGATCATCCTGCTCAGCGTGTTCGGCTGGATGATCAGCGCGCGGATCGTCCGCGGGCTGACCATGAGCCTGCGGGAACGCGAATTCGTCCGCGCCGCGCGCTATATGGGCGCCCCCACCCGGACGATCATCCTCACCCATATCGTGCCGAATATCGCCTCGATCCTGATCATCGACACCACGCTCACCGTCGGTGCCTCGATCATGGCCGAAACCGGGCTGAGCTTCCTCGGATTCGGCGTCCAGCCGCCGGATGTCTCGCTCGGGTCTTTGATCGCCGGCGGCACCAGTTCCGCCATGACCTACCCGTGGCTGTTCCTCTTCGCGGGCGGTCTGCTGATCATCACCGTGCTCTGCGCGAACCTGGTCGGTGACGGTCTGCGCGACGCGTTCGATCCGGGTGCGAAACGCGCCCGGTCCCGGCCGTCCCGCAAGGCGCGGCGCGCCGCGCGTGCGGAACAGTCGCGGCGGGCGGAGGAAGCACGGACATGACCGGAGAGACCACCACAGTGCAAGCGGACCGGACCGGCCCCGACGATCCCGATCCCGGCCAGGGGCGGGCTCCCCTGCTGGAAGTATCGGATCTGCACGTCTCCTTCCCCAGCGAGGAAGGCCGGGTCGACGCGGTGCGCGGGGTGAACTACTCCGTCGCCGACGGCGAGGTACTGGCGATCGTCGGCGAATCCGGATCCGGGAAATCGGTGTCCTCCCTGGCGGTGATGGGCCTGCTGCCCGATCAGGCCAGGGTCAGCGGTTCGATCCGGTTGCGGGGTCGCGAACTGCTGGGTCTGGGCGACAAGGAGTTGTCGAAACTGCGCGGAAGCGCGGTGAGCATGGTGTTCCAGGATCCGCTCTCGGCGCTCACCCCCGTGTACCGGGTGGGCGACCAGGTCGCCGAAGCGCTGCTCGCACACGGGAACCTGAACAAGACCGAAGCGTCGAAACGGGCGGTCGAACTGCTGGACCTGGTCGGTATCCCCGACCCGGAACTGCGCGCCAGAGCCTTTCCGCACGAATTCTCCGGGGGTATGCGCCAGCGCGTGGTCATCGCCATGGCCATCGCCAACGATCCGGCGCTCATCATCTGCGACGAACCCACCACCGCCCTCGATGTGACGGTGCAGAAGCAGATCCTGAACCTGCTGCGCAAGGCGCGCGATATCACCGGCGCGGGCGTCGTCATGATCACCCACGATATGGGCATCGCGGCGACACTCGCCGATCGCGTGGCCGTGATGTACGCGGGCAGGGTCGTGGAAACCGCCGGTACCGCACAGGTTTTCCGGAGCCCGCGGATGCCCTACACCGTGGGTCTGCTCGGTTCGATCCCGCGGATGGACGGCCCGGCGCGCGCTCCGCTCATCCCCATCGTCGGTGCGCCGCCGGCGATGCACGCGCTGCCGGCGGGGTGTTCGTTCGCCCCGCGGTGCCCGGTCGCGATCGAGGACTGCCGGTCCGTAGAACCGCCGCTGACCGAAACCGTTCCGGGCCACGACGCGGCCTGCATCCGCACCGGAGAGGTCGATTCGGCGGCACTGTTCGAGGCCTACCGCCGGGAGATCGGCGAACCGGAGACCGCACCGGAGACCGATACCGAGCCGGTGCTGAAGGTGACCGATCTGGTCAAAACCTTCCCCATCACCTCCGGGGTGATCCTGCGACGTCGCAAGGGCGAGGTCCGCGCGGTGGACGGGATCAGTTTCGAGGTCCGGGCCGGACGAACGCTGGCACTGGTCGGTGAATCCGGATCGGGTAAATCCACCACGCTCACCCAGATCATGGACATGGTGAAACCGCAGTCGGGGACCATCGAGATCATGGGCCGGGACACCGCGACGCTCAACGGCGCGCAACGGCGCGACCTGCGCCGCAAACTGCAGATCGTCTTCCAGGACCCCACGGCCTCGCTCGATCCGCGGCTACCGGTATCCGATATCGTCTCCCAGCCCATGCGGATCGCGAAGCGGCCGAAATCCGAGATCGAACAGCGGGTGCCGGATCTGTTGCGGCAGGTCGGGTTGCGCCCGGAACACGCCGACCGCTATCCGGGAGATTTCTCCGGCGGTCAGAAACAGCGCATCTGTATCGCCCGGGCGCTGGCTCTCGACCCGGAACTGCTGGTGCTCGACGAGCCCGTCTCGTCGCTGGACGTCTCCATCCAGGCGGGCGTGCTGAATCTGCTGCGCGATCTACAGGCCGAACGCGGACTGTCCTACCTCTTCGTCTCCCACGATCTGTCGGTGGTGCGCAACCTGGCCCACGATATCGCGGTGATGTACCGGGGCAAGATCGTCGAAGCGGGACCGGCGGAACAGATCTTCGGTGCGCCGGGACACGAATACACACGATCACTGATCGATGCCGTGCCCGTACCCGTGGTAGAGGGTTGACAGACGTGTTCGGGGTTCCACCGGCAGGAAGGATGTATCGGCCATGAGGATTCGATCACTGGGGGTACGGCTGGCGGTGCCGCTGTGCACCGTCGCGTTGCTCGCGGCCGGATGCGGCGCGAACGACTCGGGCGCACCCGAGGGTTCGGTCGCCGAACTGGGCACGGTCAACGATATCAACCCGCACGATGTGAGCGAACTGCGCGACGGCGGCAACCTTCGACTGGCGACGACGTCGTATCCGGAGCACTGGAACCCGATGCAGATCGACAGCGACGGCGAATCGGCGGGCATCATGCGCCCGATGATGCCGCGCGCGTTCGCCACCGACGCGGCCGGCGAGATCTCGGTGAACACCGATTTCTTCACCGGTGTCGAACTGACCAGCACCGAGCCCCAGCAGGTCACCTACACCATCAACCCGAAAGCGGTATGGTCCGACGGCTCCCCCATCACCTGGGAGGACATCTCGTCGCAGGCCAACGCGCTCAGCGGGAGGGATCCGCGGTTCCTCATCGGGAACACCAACGGATTCGACCGGATCGAGAAGGTCGAACGCGGCACCGACGATCGCCAGGCGGTCATCACCTTCAAAAGCCATTACGCGGACTGGGCCGGGCAGTTCTCCGGCAACTCCATGCTGATGCCCAAAGAGGCCACCGCGACACCGGAGGCGTTCAACGAGGGCTGGCGCAACGCGCCCGGAAAGACCTCGGGACCGTTCGTCATCCAGTCCACCGACCGGGGGCAGGGCCGGATCACGCTGGGCCGCAACCCGAAATGGTGGGGCGCCACCCCGAAGCTCGACACCATCACCTTCAGCGTGTTGTCCAGCGAGGCCATGGTGCCGGCACTGGCCAACAACGAGATCGACGCGATCGGCCTGGCGACCCGCGACGATATGCAGACCGCCCGCAAAACGCCCGGTGTGGCGATCCGGCGCGCACCCGGTAACAGCTGGTCGCATCTGACCTTCAACGGTGCCCCGGGTTCGCTGCTGGAGGACCCGAAGCTGCGGGTCGCGATCATCAAGGCGATCGACCGGGCCGGTATCGCCAAGGCCATGCAGAACGGCCTGGTGACGGATCCGAAACCGCTGAACAACCACATCTTCATCCAGGGCCAGAAGGGCTATCAGGACAACAGCCTGCCCTTCGATCCCGAGGCCGCCGCGCAGGAACTCGACGCGCTGGGCTGGAAACTGAACGGCGACGTCCGGGAGAAGGACGGCCGCAAACTGGTGATCCGCGATGTCATGTACAACGACCAGACCTGGGTCCAGGTCGCGCAGATCATCCAGCAGAACCTGCGGCAGGTGGGGATCGAACTCAGTATCGAGACCAAACCCGGCAGCGGCTTCTTCACCGACAATATCCAGCCAGGTAATTTCGATGTCGGCCAGTGGGTCTGGATGGGTGACGCGTTCCCGCTGAGCAGCATCCCGCAGATCTGGGGTTACTACCCGGACAATCTGCAGGGCAACTACGGCCGGATCGGTTCGCCGGAGCTCAACGACCTCATCGAGAAGACGCTGACCGAACTCGATCCGCAGAAGGCCATCGAACTGGCCAACCAGGTCGACCGGGCGGTCTGGGCCGAGGGCCATTCGATTCCGCTGGTGCAGTCGGCCGGCAATGTGGGGGTCCGCGACAATCTCGCCAACTACGGTGCCGCGGGGCTGGCTTCGCTGGACTACACGAAAATCGGTTTCCTGAAGTGAGATCCCGGATAGGCCACCCCCTGGCCTATCCGCTGTGCGTGACCATCGGCGCCCTCGCGGTACTCACCGCGTGGGCGCCGTTCGCCGATCCGGACCAGCTCAGCGCGCTGGCGGTGATCGGGATCGGCGTCATCGGGTACAGCGGATACCGGTTCGCGGTGGCGCTGGCCATACTGCCGCACCGGGCAGATGGGGCGGAGTCGGTCGCGGTACGACGGGTGCGGCAGGAACATCAGCTGCTCAGCCGGTCATGGCTGGAGTTGCGCAACGGCGGCGACCGGCGCTGGCTCCCGGTGTATTTCACGCCGGAGCTGATCGGGTTCACCGGTGGAACCGCCCGGCTCGGCGAGCGGGAGATCGTGTTGCGACAGGATCCGAGCCCCGAAACACCGGACGGAGCAGCCGACGAATTCCGCGCGCTCCCGTCCGGCCGGGCCCGGGAGAACGAACCACCGGGCCGGCTGGTCGACAACCCGACGCGGGTGGATCCCGCAGCCGGAGCCCGGGCGGCCACCGCCACGAAGATCACCCGCCGATTGTTGCTGGACGCCCAGTCCGTGGTCGCGGCACCGTTCGCGGGGCTGCTGTGGGTGTATGTGATGGACGGCGGCACCGCGGCGTTCACCGGGGCGCTGTGCGTGGCCGCCGCGGCCGGGATCTGGCTCAGCGCGATCCGTGGGTCGGATCCCAGCTGATATCTCGCACCCCATCCGAAAGGGGTGTCGACCGAAGCCTTTCCGGTCGGCGGAACCGGCAGCGCACACCTCCCATCCAAGTGTGTGTACCCGAATTCCGGGACAGCTCTTCGGGAGGGATCGTTCATGACCACTATTTCTGTAGCGACTGTGAACAAAGCGGTCGGGGCGGTCGCCCTGACATTCTTCGCACTGTTCATGGGAAGCGTCGCGACCGATTCGGCACCGGCGAATGCCGGTCCGCCGATCGGAGCACACCCGTTCCAGGCGACAGGCGGCTATCCGGAGGTGGAGGCGGGGCCGGACGGGAAACCGCGGATGGAATGCAATCAGTTCCATGACGGACAGGGGGCGACCACCATTGTCGACGGCAAGAAACGCTTGTTCGTCTGCAAGTTCTACGACCCGATCTTCGGTGACCCATACTGGGCGTGGGCGGAGATCATGCGCATGGCCAGGTGAAACGCACCGGCGGAGAGTTCGCTCGCACGATGGAAGGCCGCACGTTGACCGAATCCGAAGACGACCTGCCCTACAACCCGCGCTTACGAAACCTGCTGGCGGCGGCCGAGGCCATCGCCCGGGACTCGGGCCAGCGCGCGGTGGGTGCCGAGCATCTCCAGCTCGCCATCCTCGGTGACGCGGCCGCGATACCGACACAGGTCCTGCACAAGATGGGCTGGGACGCCGAAGCGTTCACGGCTCGGCTGCGGGAGCTGATCGAATCGGCGGGCTACAACGGACCGGGTAGCCCGGCGGCCTGAAGCGGCGAGGACATCCGGGCGATGGGGGCGGGCATACGGCTGCCCCCATCGTCGGTGCCCGGCTTACCGGAATTCGCTGCGGTGGTGAAACTCAGTGCGGGATGGAGTCGATGATCGCCCGGGCGCCCTGGCGCAGCAGATCGGCGCCCACGAAGAAGCCCAGTGCCTGCGGATCTTCGGGTACGCCCCAGTGGTGCGCGTCCAGCCACTGGGTGCCGTCGAGGTCGAACACCTTGCCGCGCAACGAGAGCCGGCCGGTCGGTTCGATCACGCAGACACCGGCGATCGGTGAGTTGCAGTGTCCCTGCAGAGCGTGCAGCATGGCGCGTTCGGCATCGGCGACCCGACGGGTTTCGGCATGGTCGAGGCGGCCCGCGAGCTCGCGGACCTCGTCGTCGCCGGCCCGGCAGGCGAGCGTGAGCACCCCGGCGCCGATCGGCGGGCACATGACCTCGACCGGCAGGATCTCGGTGATCCGGTCCTCGCGCCCGATCCGGTACATCCCCGAGACCGCCGCGATCAGCACATCGCAGTACCCGTCCTCGAGGCGTTGCAGCCGGGTGTTCATATTCCCGCGCAGCGGTTTCATCACCAGCCCGGGATAGTGCAGACGCAGTTGCGCGGCCCGCCGCACCGAACTGGTGCCGACCACGGTCCCGGCCGGTTGCTCGGCCAGCGGGCGGCCGTTCTTGGTGATGATCGCGTCACGCACATCGTCGCGCGCCGGGAAACCGGCGAACGCGATACCGTCCGGAATCGGGATATCGCCGGGGATATCCTTCAGGCAGTGCACCGCCAGATCGGCCCGATCGTCGAGTAGCGCGTCGTCGATCTCCTTGACGAAAGCACCCTTACCGCCCAGTTTCGCCAGATCCCCCATCCAGCGGTCGCCGGCGGAGGTCACCTTCACCAGCTCGGTTTCCATTCCGAATCCGGCGATACCGGCAGCCACCTGCTCGGCTTGGGCCACCGCCATCGGGCTGGAGCGGGTGGCGATCCGGATGATGCGCGAAGCCATGCGCAGACTCTACCGCCGCCGCATATCGCCCCGAAGACGCGGTGGTTTACGGATCAACCATCGGTGGTGGGATCGAGAAAGAAATCCCAGGCCACCGGGGCCGGGCCGACGGGGTTCGCGGAATCACGAATACCGACCTCACCGCAGGCCGGCCCGTACTCGAATCAGTAGTGGTAGCGGGCCTGCGCGATGAGGATGTTTTCTCCGGCGACCGCGTAGACCAGTCGGTGCTCGTCGTTGATCCGGCGCGACCAGTACCCGGACTTGTCGCCCTTCAAAGGCTCGGGTTTACCCAGCCCGGCAAACGGATCACGATCGATATCGCTGATCAGACGCATGCCCCGGAGCGCCATTTTCCGATCGGTGGAGATCCAGTGCTCGAGGTCTTCGAATGCGACCTTCGCGAAGGTGACCTTCATTCGAAGTCTTCGACGAGCTGTTCCATATCCACCTCGACGGAATCGCCGGCTTCGAGCTGGGCGATACCCTGTGCCAACCGCGCGGCGTTGACGGGGGAACGCATCAGATAAAGAGTTTCGCGAAGAGAGTTGTACTCGTCTTCGGATATCAGTACGGCGTTGCCCTTGCGGCTGGTGATATGAACAGCGACGGCGTCGTCGTTGACCTGTTCGATCAGCGGATACAGGTTGGCACGCGCTTCACTCGCGGACATGCTGGTCATCGGCGTCTCCTTCCCCGTGTCGCACTGGAATGGTACCGAATTGTGGTACCAGTTGTCGAGGAGAGTCAGCCGGGACAAGGGCGGTGCGGTGCTGCGTGTGGACAGGAAGAGTCACCCCACAGCACAGTGGACCGCCACTGTTACCGGCCGGCAGCCGATCCACTACACCGCCAGCACTACCCCGCCGGTTCGGCGACCTTCCGCGACCGCAATTCGTGGCCCTTGGAGGTCTTGCAGCGGCCCGATTCCAGATCCCACTGCCAGCCGTGCAGATTGCAGGTCAGCGTGTTGCCGTCCACCACACCGAATTTCGACAGATCGGCCTTCAGGTGCGGGCAGCGGCGCTGGATCTCCCAGCCGGCCACCTCCACCGACGCCGAATCGTCGTGTGCCTCGGAGAACCAGCCGTCGGCGTAGGCGATCCGCTCATCGGTGAGGCATTTGAAGAAGGTGTACAGATACTCGTTGTACCCACCGATACGCCACGCCTGGAACCGGGTGGACAGGAAGATCGTATTGACCCAGTCGGGCTCCTGATCGCGCAGCACCGTACGCACGAGCTCGGGCGCGATCCGGAATCCGTAGCGGTACCTGCCCTCACCCTCCTGCGGTGCGCGAACAGTGCGTTTCGGGAAGTCCAGGACCACGGTCTCCTCGCCCATGACCAGGCCCACCGGGTAGCCGATCCCGTCGCAGATCAGATCGCTCTGCGCCATGATCGGCTCGAACAGCGCCCGCAGCGGTTCCAGCAGTGGTTCACCCTCCGCGGACGCCCAGGTCTTCTTCTCCGCCACCAGCACCGGCGCCAGCCGCTGCGCCATCTTCTCGATATAGGCGGCTTTGTCGTTCCAGATGGTGTCGGGATCGTAGGGGTGATCGAGTTCGAGGTCGCCGCCGTGCACATCGGCCGTCGAACCCGGGACCATCAGCAGTCCGCGATCGTGCCCGTGCTCGCGCATCTGCTCGAGGAAGACCATCTGATCGGGGAAGATATTGCCTTCGTCGCCGTGGTCGTCGTTGAGATAGCGCAGTTCGTCGTCGAGGAAAACCGGCGGACCGGCGGACGGCACCACCCAGGTGGCGCCGACCTGCTCGATATAGCTGCGGGCCCGGTCCATTCCACGCTGCCGCTTCTGTTTACCGAAATTCGATTTCGTACGGGCCGGGATGTCGTAGACCATCGGATACCAGATGGCGCCCGAGTACTGCAGCAGATGAATATCTATCCTGCCGAACGCTTCGTGCAGGACATCCATATCGACGGGCCGCGCGTCGTTCATATTGAAACAGGTGGTTTCACCGTCGGAGACGATCAATCCGGAATCACCGATCGGGCCGTCGGCGGGAGCACGCAGCGCGACGATCATGATCTGCAGTTCGGCGTCCGGATCACCACCGCCGTTCCCCATGGATCCGTTGATCTTGTGTTTGACCGAATCCTCGGTTTCGAAGAATTTGTGGAAACCGAGTTTCTCCAGCTCACGACGCAGATCCGGGACCGGATAGTCGGGCAGCAGGACGGTCGCGTCCTTGTTCACGTACTCCGCCAGATGCGCGGCGTCGAAATGATCACGGTGCAGATGCGACACATACAGGAAATCGCAGTTGCCCAGATCCTCCCAGTCGAGCTGGGTGTTGTCCGGGAAAGGGAACCAGGATCCGAAGTACGCGGGGTTCATCCAGGGGTCGCATAGGATCGAACCGGCCGCGGTCCGGATATGGAATCCCGCATGTCCGACGCTGGTGATCTGCACGAGCTCGCTCCTCCTGACCGTTTACGGCCCTCCAGGGTAGTGCGTCAGGACGAGATATCCCCGATGCAGTAGCCGTCGTCACCCTGTTCGAGTAGAAATGTCCGGTTCTGCGTGATTCCCGACGCATTCGTCACCGGAACCGCGACGGCCATGTATCCGGTCGTCATCGGCTGGGAACTGATCTGCTGATCGGCGAATCCGGTGATCCCGTCGAGGGTACCGGGATTCTGCGCCAGGGGTGCCACTACCGGCGCGCCGCTCGCCTGCGGATCCCAGGTCGCCGAGTCCGCCGCGCAGACCAGTGGGTACCGGTCTTCCAGATCCGCGGCGTCCAGCGGCTGCCCGGTGGAGCGGGCCAGATAGCGGCGCACCGTGTGCCGGGCATCGGCCGCGTCGTAGACCGGTTCCGCACCCGCGGCGGACACCCGGCCGCAGGCATATCCCGCAGCCACCCGGTGCTCGTCGACACTGACCGTGGTGACGCCGTCGGTCCAGGTGAGCGTGCTGTCCACCGCCGTACCGGGCTGGGCGAGCGCGCTCAACACCGCGTCGGGATCGGCGTACATGGTCTGCACGGTGAGCGGCGGAATGGTCCAGCACGCACTCTGCAGGGCCGCGATATCGCCGGACCGCAGATCCGCGGCGAACCGCTGCAGTGCGGGCGCGGCATCGGGGAAACCGGGCACCGCACCGACGGCGGGCGCGTCGGCCGGGATCGGCGGCAGCGCGGGCGCCGACGACGGCACCCCGGCCGAGGTGGCCTGCGGCTCCGTACCGGTCGCCCGGTCCCCGGAATCCTGCGCCGGGGCACTTCCGGAATCGTCCGGGATCCCGGATACGGAATCACATCCGGTACCCAGCAGCACCCCCGATACGGCGAGCCCCACGGCGAGCACGCGAACCCGGGCACGTCGCCCGGTGTCACGGCCGGTTCGGCACAACGGTACGGGGCGGGCGCGTTCCACTTCGACGATCACCTTTCCTGCGGTACATACGAGTTCGGCCGTGACACCGGAAGTGCGACCGAACCGCGGAGGCCGGTTATCCGGCGGGCCGGGGCGCGCGCGGCGGGCCGGACGCTGCCGGTCATCATGACAGCGACTACGCTAGCTGAATTGTGGAACCCGTCTACCGGACGATCATCGGGCTGGCCCGGACCGTCTTCTTCCTCGAGGGCCTGAAGTTCACCGTCACCGGCGATGAGAACATTCCCGCCTCCGGCGGCGCCGTCCTGGCGGTCAACCACACCGGATACATGGACTTCACCTACGCGGGCCTGCCGGTACGCACCCCCAAGCGGTATATCCGGTTCATGGCCAAGAGCGAGGTCTTCGACAACAAGATCTCCGGGCCGATCATGCGAGCTCTCAAACACATTCCGGTGGACCGGGCCGCGGGCGCCGACTCCTACGAAGCCGCTGTGGAATACCTGCGCCGCGGCGAACTGGTCGGCGTATACCCCGAGGCCACCATCAGCCGCAGCTTCGAGATCAAGGACCTGAAATCGGGCGCCGCCCGGATGGCACTCGAGGCAGATGTGCCGATCATCCCGATCACGATCTGGGGTGCGCAGCGGGTCTGGACGAAAGGCCATCCGAAACGACTGGGCCGCACCAATACCCCCATATCCATCGCCGTCGGAAAACCGATCCGACCCTATGAACCGGCCGCCGAGCTCACCGCCGAGTTGAAGGCGACCATGCAGGAACTGCTGCACGGACTGCAACAGAACTACACGCACGAACCCGGCGCCTACTGGGTTCCGGCACGACTCGGGGGCGGGGCACCTACCCTGGAGGAAGCCGATGCGATGGACGCCGTCGAAGTCGCGGAACGCGCCGCCCGCAAACGGGCCGAGCTCACCGGCCGGGACGACACCGACATATAGCACTCCACCGCGGGCGGTCACCGACGAGCGGATATCCGCCGGTAGTGAGCAGGAGTTGCGATGACGCGGGAGCCGGTTTTCGACGTTCTGGCCGGGCTGGTACACACGGTGTGCTTCGCGCAGGGCGTACGCATCGATATCCGCGGCCAGGAGAACGTCCCACGCACCGGCGGCGCGGTCCTGGCGGTGAACCACACCTCCTATCTGGATTTCATGGAAGTCGGTGTGGTGGGGCGCCGATCGGGCCGCAATGTGCGATACATGATGAAAGCGGAACTCGAACACGGCATCGTCGGTTTCCTGATGAAGCACTGCAAGGCGATCGGGGTCGACCGGACGGCCGGCGCGGAATCGTTCGGCCGGGCGGTCGAATCGCTGCGCGAAGGCGAACTGGTCGTGGTCTACCCGGAGGCCACCATCAGCCGCAGCTTCGAACTGAAGGAATTCAAATCGGGCGCGGCCCGGATGGCGCTGGAATCGGGGGCGCCGATAATCCCGCTCGCCATCTGGGGTGCCCACCGCATCTGGACGAAGGGTTTCCCGAAACAATTGGGACGCCACAATTTCCCGGTCCACATCCGCATCGGTGAACCACTGACCGCCGCGGGCTCGGTCGAGGAAGTGACCACGGCGCTACGGGGGCGGATGAGCGAACTGCTGACGGCCGCGCAGGAGGACTACCCGATGCCCGCGGGCCGGCCGTGGGTTCCGGCTCGGCTGGGGGGCGGGGCACCTACGCCGGCGCAGGCGGCGGTGCTGGAAGCCGAGGAATACGCGCGACGGCGGGTACAGCGGCCCTGACGAGGCGCTCGCCGCGGGCGGGGTCGATGAGCACAGCGTGTCCGTCCGCAGACCGACACGCTCTCCTCGCTCCCTTATCACCGATCGACCTGGACACGGCTGTGGGCAGGTACCGGGTCATGGTGCGCAGGTACCGGGTCATGGTGCGATAGGCCTGCGGCGCGCGGGCGCGGGGGTTGCCCACCCGGTGAAGACGGTGACTGTTGCCCGCTGCGCCGGAGTGACGGCGGTGATCCGCACCGGATGGGGGCGAAGGTGCGGTAGACGCCGGAGTGGCGGCTGCTGCCATGGTCCGGACCATTCCGTCCGCGCGACCTGCCGACCGGGGGGCGGCCGCGGCGGCTGGATACGCGCTTCGGAATCGAGTTCACCGACGCGTTGGAAGGTACCGGCGACCCTCCGTGCCCGCTGCTGTACGGGGGTTTCAGCAGAAGGATGCCCGCAGTGCCTGGCCGGGGTGGCCGGGGGCACCAGTCCACGGCTGAGAAATGTGGCACCGGTCTGGACGGCGGAGGCTTGGATATGAACGCGCTTGTGCGGGTGGGGGTGAGCTCACTCGCCAAAGCGGGACGGCCAGCTCGCTCGCCAAAGCAGGACAGCCAACTCACTCGCCAAAGCAGGACAGCCAACTCACTCGCCAAAGCGCTGTGTTTTTGGCGCCGCCTTCGGCGTCGCGGGGTTGAGGCCCCCTGGTGTCCCGCCGTTCGGGCCTCGAGACTCGCGCCTTCGGCGCATGCGCTTCGAGGCCTGAAACGCCGGTCGGGCCTCAAACCA
>NZ_JBSGIP010000053.1:0-34279 GCF_053605105.1 Nocardia sp. NPDC003963 | reverse complement strand
GCGGATTTCCCGAGCAGCCCGGAGTAGACCTCGTCGTTGTGCTGGCCCGGCCGGGCCGATCCGGCATTGCGAATTGTCCCCGGTGTGGCGGCCTCGAAGCGCATGCGCCGAAGGCGCGAGTCTCGAGGCCTGAACGGCGGGACACCAGGGGGCCTCAACCCCCGCGACGCCGAAGGCGGCGCCAAAAACACAACACCTTCAGAAACAGGCCCACCTTCCCCACCTTCACAAGCGTGTATGCCCCGGGCTGCGGGTGTTGTCGGGTCGTGGGCGGGCTCGGGTGGTGGGTGTTGTCGGGTCGTGGCGGGCTTCGGTCGGGGACGCTGTCGATCCCGGGATACCCGCCCCGGAAACCGACGATCCTCGGAAGATCTTGCGGTGAACACCCACCCGGGCCGGCCCGGACAGAATCGCGGAAGCCGTCGGACCACAGGCGACACCAGTTCGTGGACTCGTACGGGTCCGGCCCGGGAACAACAGGGCCCCGGGCCCCACCGCCGAAGACGTGCCAAGAACAATGGCGTTCATGACACGAATTGCGGTGATCGGTGGCGGCCGGATCGGGGAGGCCCTCATTGCCGGCCTGCTGGAGGCCGGGCGGGCCGTCAAGGATCTGGTGGTAGTCGAAACGCACGCCGATCGGGCCGAACTGCTCGCGGATCGGTTCGGGGTCCGGGTGACCGATGCGGTCGCCGATGCCGCCGTGGGTGCCGATCTGCTGGTGGTCGCGGTGAAGCCGGCCGACGTCGATGCCGTGCTCACCGAGTTGGGTAAAGCCGATCTGGGCGGCGACCGCGACCAGATCCTGGTTTCGCTGGCGGCCGGGGTGCCGACGACGCGGCTGGAGGGCAAACTTCCCGCGGGTTTCCCCGTCGTCCGGGTCATGCCGAATACCCCGATGCTGGTCGGCGCGGGTATGAGCGTGCTGGCCGCGGGCCGCTACGCCAAACCCGAACAGTTGGATCTGGTGACCGAGCTGTTGAGCACGGTGGGCCAGGTGTGCGTCGTTCCCGAAGCGCAGATGGACGCGGTGACCGCGGTCTCCGGGTCGGGTCCCGCCTATTTCTTCCTGGTCGTCGAGGCGATGGTGGAGGCGGGTGTCGGTCTGGGGCTCACTCGCGATATCGCTACGCAACTGGTCACCCAGACCATGCTGGGTTCGGCGGCCATGCTCGCGGAGTCGGGGCAGAGCGCGGTCGATCTACGGGCGGCGGTCACCTCCCCGGCGGGAACGACCGCGGCGGCGGTGCGTGAACTCGAGCGCGCGGGTCTGCGTTCGGCCTTCCTGGAGGCGCTGCACGCGGCCAAACAGCGTTCCGCCGAACAGGGCACGACCTCCGAATGACCTCTTGCCCCCCAGCGTATGAACCTGATTTCTCACTCCCGTCGCAGTAATCCCACTGGTCCCGCTAAGCTTCAAGGAGCACGTGCGTGTCTGTTCCGCCGGTGGGGAAGCCGGTGGCGCGGACGTGCCGGAGGTCAGTGGTGCGATGATGTCTTCGAACAAGATGTCCGCTAGCGGCGGCGGTGGTTCGTCGCCAGGACAATCGATACTCGGTGGTGGTACGCAATTCCTCACCGTCGCCGAGGTGGCGAATTTGATGAGAGTTTCCAAGATGACGGTGTACCGGCTGGTGCACTCGGGAGAGCTACCGGCGGTCCGCGTCGGTAGATCGTTCCGCGTGCACGCAAAGGCCGTGCACGAATATCTGGAAACGTCCTATTTCGATGCCGGGTGAAGGCGGTTACCGGCTCGCGTAAGCGGGCCGGTAACATCAACCCTCGCTGTGTTGGATCGGTGGCGGGCTACCTACCCTTCGGGGTCGTGCGCGGCCGCCGCCTCCAGGGCTGAGATTCAGCCGCGAGCAACCGGGCATTCGACCGGACAGTTGACGTAAGCGAGCGCGAGACGCGCCGAGGAGAGAACGCGAGGACACCCTATGGGTTCTGTGATCAAGAAGCGCCGCAAGCGCATGTCGAAGAAGAAGCACCGCAAGCTGCTTCGTCGTACCCGCGTGCAGCGGCGCAAACTCGGCAAGTAAGCACAACCGCGCTTCGTCATCGGCGAAACCCGCTACCATTCGGTGGCGGGTTTCGCTGCGTTTCCATCAACTGAAATCGGGGTTAGGTCCCCGTTAAGAAGCTGGGGGCCGATGCTTCGGCCGTTAGGCTGATAGTCGGAACTATTGAGCGGGGGCTCGATGCTCGAGGCGGGACGGTCCGGTGCAGGTGGACACTGAAGCGAACGGCAACTACAAGCCCGGGGTCGTGCTGGTGACCGGCGCCAGCCGGTTCTTCGGTGGCAATGTCGTGTGCCGGCTCGCCGCCGATCCCGATATCGAACGAGTTGTCGCCGTCGATGTACTCACCCCCGCGCCGCCGTTGCGCCGCCGGATGGGCCGCGCCGAATTCGTTCGCGCCGATATCCGGAATCCGCTGATTCGCAAGATCTTCGAGCGTTACCGAGTCGATACCGTCGTGCACACCGCGGTTCTGTCGCAGCCGCCTTCGGGCGGCGGCCGGGCCGCGATGAAGGATATGAACGTTCTCGGTGCGATGCAGTTGTTCGCGGTCTGCCAGAAATCACCGATTGTGCGCCGGGTGGTGTCACGTTCGAGTTCCGGGGTATACGGCGGGAGTGCCAAGGATCCCGCGAAGTTCACGGAGGAAATGAGCGCACGCAGGCCGCCGGGTGGATGGTTCGCCCGGGACATGATCGAGATCGAGGGCTTCGCCCGCGGTCTGGCTCGGCGCCGCCCGGATATCACCGCGCTCACGTTGCGCCTCGCGCCGATGGTCGGACCCGGCCTGGGCGCGCGGGCCGGGCAATTGATGCGCTCGCCGATCACTCCGACCGTGCTCGGCCGGGACGCGCGAATGCAGTTCCTCCACGAGGAGGATGCGGTCGCTGCCCTGGTGCATGCCGTCCGGTCCGGCCCTGGTGGCACCTTCAATGTGGCCGGTGACGGCGCACTCTCACTTTCTCAGGCAGTTCGCCGTTCCGGTCGGGTCGCAATGCCGGTACCCTGGTCGTTGTTCCACACCGTCGGCCGGACTCTCATGAATCCGGTCATGCGTGATTTCAGTTCCGAGCAGCTCGATTATTTTCTTTTCGGTTGTGGTCTGGACACGACGCGTATGCGCGGCGAACTCGGTTTCGAACCGCGCTGGACGACGGTGCAGGCGTTCGACGACTTCATCGGGGGCGCAGCGTCGCGGCCCGTAGTCGATCCAGCGTGGATCGACGCCGCAGAAAACAAACTGCTCGGCCTCATCAAGGCCGGTACGGGAGCACATACATGAACGACGTCGCCAAAGTCATCAGACTGCAGGACCTCGCCACCGTGCCGCGGCCACGGCCCGTGACACGTACCTGGACCGGTCCCGCGGACCGGTCGGTGACCTCGCTGACCGACCGTCTCACCCCGCCCGCACCCGCCGCGCCGCGCTCGCTCTCCGAGCTGATGCGCGATGCTCTCGGTAAGCAGATCGGCCATACCGCCGAATTCGCCCGGCGCCGGCTCACCGGCGACTATCAGGTCGACGAATTCGGGTTCGACGAACATCTGCTCGAAACGGTTCTGCTGCCGGCGCTGCGCCCGCTCGCCGACAACTGGTTCCGGGTCCAGACCACCGGTATGGACAATGTGCCGGAAGTCGGCGGCGCACTGATCGTGGCCAACCACGCCGGCACCATCCCGCTCGACGGGCTCATGCTGCAGCTCGCGGTACACGATCATCACGCCAAACAGCGCGCCCTGCGCCTACTGGCCGCCGATCTTGTCTTCGAGATGCCGATGCTGGGCACCCTGGCCCGCAAAGCGGGGCACACCCTGGCCTGCCGCGCGGACGCCGAGCGCCTGCTCAGTGCCGGCGAACTCACCGGTGTCTTCCCCGAGGGCTTCAAAGGGGTCGGCAAGAAGTACGCGGACCGGTACAAACTGCAGCGCTTCGGACGCGGTGGATTCGTCGCCGCGGCGGTCCGCGCCGGAGTGCCGATCATCCCGTGCTCGATCGTGGGCTCCGAGGAGATCTATCCGAAGCTCGCCGACCTCAAGCCGCTGGCCCGGCTGCTCGGCCTGCCCTACTTCCCGGTGACCCCCACGTTCCCGCACCTGGGCCCGCTGGGGGCGGTCCCGCTGCCCTCGAAGTGGTACATCGAATTCGGCACTCCGATCAGCACGGCCGACTATCAGGCCGAGGACGCCGACGATCCGATGCTCATGTTCGAGGTCACCGACCAGGTCCGCGAAACGATCCAGCAGACTCTGTACAAACTGCTGATCAAGCGCCGCAATACCTTCATGGGCTGAGTCCCGCTCTCGCTGTGCCCACGGTAGGTCCCTCGCGTCAGTGGGCCGCTTTGCGGCGGGTCACCGCGGCGGCCACCGCGCCGCCCGCGGCGCCCAGGGCCAGTGCGGTGGGGACGCCGATCTTGGCGGCCTTGCGGCCGGTACGGAAATCGCGGATCTCCCAGCCGCGGGCCTTGGCTACTTCGCGCAGGTCCGAATCCGGATTGATCGCGACGGCGGTCCCGGTGAGCGACAGCATCGGCACATCGTTGTGACTGTCGGAGTAGGCGGTGCACCGTTTGAGGTTGAGGCCCTCGCGGATGGCCAGGGCGCGGACGGCATGCGCTTTGCCGAGGCCGTGCAGGATATCGCCGACCAGGCGGCCGGTGAATTTTCCGTCGACGCTCTCGGCGACGGTGCCGAGCGCCCCGGTCAAACCTAGGCGTTTGGCGATCACCTGCGCGAGTTCGACCGGGGTGGCGGTCACCAGCCAGACCTGCTGTCCGGCATCGAGATGCATCTGGGCCAGCGCGCGGGTGCCGGGCCATATCTTGTCGGCGATGATCTCGTCGTAGATTTCCTCACCGAGCGCGGCGAGTTCGGCGGTGGAACGGCCGGCGATGAATTCGAGCGCTTTCTCTTTACCGGTGGCCATATCGGTGCTGTTCTCTTTGCCGGTGATCCGGAATTTCACCTGCTTCCAGGCGATATCGATCAGGTCGGCGCTCCGAAAGTATTTGCGCGCGGCCAATCCTCGGGCGAAATGCACGATCGAGGCGCCCTGCACCATCGTGTTGTCCACATCGAAGAAAGCCGCGGCAGTGAGATCCCGCGGTACCTCGTGTGGCGGGCCCCCGGTCGCCGCGCGTTCGGCGTCCTGCAGGGCCAGGGCGGCATCCGCGCTGGCCTCGCCGGCGACATTGGCGCGGACCTCCTCTTCGCTGGGTCCGAACGGACTGCGCGAGATGCGCGCCAACTGCTCGGACAGACCCTGCCCGAGCGGGCCCAGGTTCCACCGGACCGGAAGTTCCCCGAACCGGCCCGCGATGAACCCGGATTTCCCCACCTTCGATCGTTCCGGCACCAGTACCTCCGCCTGTTCGCGCGAATCACGTCCACACTAACGGGTACAGCTGGGCGTAGCCCATCCACAGGCCGTGCGCGGCCGGAGCGGATGCGGAGGTACGCCCGAACCGGTACGGCCGGGCGTACCCGTTCGCAGGGCCGCGCGCGGCCGGGGCGAATGCCGGGATACACCCGGCGGGTATTGCCGGTCGGAGCTTGTCCGCGGCATCCGCCAGAGCGGAGCGGACGGGGAGACGGGCCCGGCCGATGGCACGGCTCGAGACCTATTACGGGTGGTGCGACCGCACTGCCCCAGCGGGTTGAATAGCGGCCATGAGCACAGCGACAACACATGAAGTGACCCTGCTGACCCGCGCCGGTTGCGGTATGTGCGAGCGGGCGCTGGAACAGCTGCGGGGGATCTGCGCGGATTTCGGTATCGAGGTCGGCAGCGTCGATGTGGACGCGGTCGCCGCGACCGAGCCCGGCCTGCGCGCCGAATACGGTGACCGGCTGCCGGTGGTGCTGCTCGACGGCCGTGAACACAGCTATTTCGATGTCGACGAGACGCGACTGCGGGCCGATCTGAATCGTTGACGGTGTCCGAATTCCGGCAGGGGATCGTACAAGGTGAGGTCGCGACACAAAATGAGGCGAATTTCACCGACTTTGTGCATGGGTTCACAAGCAGTTACGGTGGTGGCACGCGAACCGCAGGCCGGGGCGAGTATCCGGCCGCCGGTAGCAGGTGAATCAACCCATATCCGACCCCGTCATCGGCGCATGGACCGCTACGGAGGTCGCCGAGCACCCGGGCCTTTCGGTCCGGACGAGGAGCCGAGGACGTGACAGAGCACCATGAGACGCGCGACGTCTCCGGCGATGCTCCCAACGTCACCACCCGCACACTGCAGAAGGGTATTCCCCAGGCTACGGTGGCGCGGCTGGCCACCTACCTCCGGGTGCTCGCCCTGCTGACCGATGACGGTGTGGCCATCGTATCCAGTGAGGAACTGGCTGTCGCGGCGGGTGTCAATTCGGCCAAACTGCGTAAGGACCTGTCTTTCCTGGGCCCCAACGGAGTTCGCGGTGTGGGTTACGACGTGGCCCGGCTGCGGGCCCGGATCGAGGACGTCCTCGGGCTGTCCGGTGGGCACCGGGTGGTGCTCGTCGGAGCCGGCAATCTCGGCCGCGCCCTGGTCGGCTATCGCGGGTTCCGGCGGCGTGGTTTCACGGTGGTCGGGGTCTTCGACAACGATCCGGATGTGATCGGCCGCGATGTCGAAGGGCTGCGGGTACGTGACGCGGCCGGGCTCACCGGCGATATCGCGCTGCTGTGCCCGACCATCGCGGTGATCGCGGTACCCGACGACGCCGCACAGCGGGTATGCGACGAACTGGTCGCCGCCGGGGTGCAGTCGATCCTGAGTTTCGCGCTCTGCCCGCTCACCGCACCGTCCGGTGTCGAGCTGCGGCGGGTGGATCTCGCGGTGGAAATGCAGATGCTCTCGTTCGAGCGGGTCCGCAACGCCGATCCCGACGAGTCCACGGCCGCCGGCGACAGCGTGACCACCGGAAATGTGGCGGAGAACGCCACCGGGACGGCGAATGATTCCACCGCGGGCGGCGTTGGAACCAGTAGTGCCGGCCCGTCCGCCTACCCACTGAACGGCTCCGGCCGGATCGCCCGCCGGATGCCCGCGCATTCGACGCCGGGCTCCGCGGGGCTGTCCCATTGCGCGGCGCAGGCCGCCCAGACGACCTCGCATACGGCAACGGAGCCAACCAGCAAGGGATCGGTGGTCACACCATGAGCGTTCTTCTCGTCGGAATCTCCCATCGCAGCGCACCCGTTGCGATGCTGGAGAAGGTGGCGATCACCGATGCCGATCGGCCCAAGCTGATCGATCGCATGCTGGCTTCGAGTCATATCTCCGAAGCGATGATCGTCTCGACCTGCAACCGGGTGGAGATCTACGCAGTGGTCGACGCCTTCCACGGTGGGCTGGCCGATGTCGGCGAACTGCTGACCGCGCACTCCGGGCTGCCGATGCCGGAACTGACCCGCCACGCCTACGTCCGGTACAGCGAGGCCGCCGCCGAACATCTTTTCGCGGTGGCCAGCGGCCTGGATTCGATGGTCGTCGGCGAACAGCAGGTACTCAGCCAGATCCGCAGCGCCTACACCACCGCCGACGCCCAGCAGGCGGTCGGCCGGACCCTGCACGAACTCTCCCAGCAGGCCCTGCGCGTCGGTAAACGGGTGCATTCGGAAACCGGGATCGACCGGGCCGGAGCCTCGGTGGTGTCGGTGGCCCTCGACCGGGCGACGACGATCCTCGGACCGCTCGCCGGCCGGACGGCCGCGGTGATCGGCGCCGGCGCGATGGGTGGTCTGTCGGTCGCGCATCTGGCCCGGGCCGGTATCGGGCGGATCCTGGTGGTCAACCGGACCATCGAACGGGCCGAACGGCTCGCCGCGACAGCGGAATCCCACGGTGTGGCGGGGCAGGCCTATGAACTGTCCCGGCTCTCCGAGGCGTTGTCGGCCGCCGATGTGATCGTCACCTGCACCGGTGCGGTCGGGTCGGTGGTCACCCTGGCCGACGCCCACAACGCGCTGTCGGATCCGGAACGCGGCGCGGGCCGGCAGATGGTCTTCTGCGATCTGGGCCTACCCCGCGATGTGGATCACGCCGTGGCCGGGCTTCCCGGTGTCACTGTGATCGATATCGAGACCCTCCAGCACGATCCGGCCGCCGGCGCCGCCGCCGGTGATACCGCCGCCGCGCGTGCCATCGTGGCCGAGGAACTGGCCAAGTACCTGACCGGCCAGCGGATGGCCGAGGTCACGCCGACCGTCGCCGCGCTGCGGCAGCGGGCCGCCGAAGTCGTGGAGGCCGAACTGCTCCGGCTGGATTCGCGGTTGCCGCAGCTGGCCGATCCCGAACGCGACGAGGTGGCGCGCACGGTCCGGCGCGTGGTGGACAAACTGCTGCACGCGCCGACGGTGCGGGTCAAACAACTGGCCAGCACACCGGGCGGGGACAGCTATGCCGAAGCGTTGCGCGAACTGTTCGAACTGAAACCCGGATCGGCGCAGGCGGTCGCGGCGCCCATGGAGATCAGCCGGGCCGAACACAACGGTGCCGGCTGGATGGGCCTGGACGGCGATATCGCCCTGGCCGACGATTTCACACCCGGCGGTCACGACGACGAACAGGAGCAGTCGACATGACAATCCTGCAGGGCTCGGTCGCGGGCGCCGGGGGCCCCGGAGCCGCCGGACGGCGGCCGTGGCGGATCGGTACCAGGGGCAGTCTGCTGGCCCGTACCCAGGCCGGTGATGTGCGCGACGCGCTGATCGCGAGCGGACAACCCGCCGAACTGGTGATCGTCGAAACACCGGGCGACCTATCCGCCGATCCGGTCGAGGAGATCGGCGTGGGCGTTTTCACCAGTGCGCTGCGCGCCGAACTCGCCGCCGCGAATATCGATATCGCGGTGCACTCCTACAAAGACCTGCCCACCGCGCGCGACGATCGTTTCGCGCTCGCCGCGGTACCGCCGCGCCAGGATCCGCGCGATGCGCTCGTCGCCCGGGACGGCCTGGTGCTGGGTGAACTACCGCCCGGTGCGGTGGTCGGTACCTCCGCGCCGCGGCGGATAGCGCAGGTGCGCGCGCTGGGGCTCGGCCTCGAGATCCGGCCGCTGCGCGGCAATCTCGATACCCGGTTGCGTCAGGTCGCCGACGGCAGCCTCGACGCTGTCGTGGTCGCCCGTGCCGGACTGGCCCGGATCGGCCGGTTGGACGCGGTGACCGAGGCATTGGAACCGGTGCAGGTACTTCCGGCGCCCGCGCAGGGCGCGCTGGCGGTCGAATGCCGCGCCGACGATACAGATTTGATCGAGCTGCTCGCTGTTCTGGACGACCCGGCCACCCGGACGGCCGTCACCGCGGAACGGGCGCTGCTCGCCGAACTCGAGGCGGGCTGCACCGCGCCCGTCGGAGCGATCGCCGAAATCGTCGAATCCTTGGACGACGACGGGCGCATCGTCGAGGAACTCTCGTTGCGCGGCTGTGCCGCCGCGCTCGACGGTTCCGATGTGATACGGGCCTCGACGGTGGGTGCACCTGCCGAGGCCGCCGAACTCGGCCGCGCACTGGCCCGCGAACTGCTGGATCTGGGAGCCCGCGAGCTACTCGCCGCCGAACCCGGCACCGCGGAACCGGATCTCGCGAGAGCCGGGAACAACACCACCCCGGTGGGAACGAGCACCGCCGCAGCGCGATCGGGCGGCACCGCCGCGGAATCGAACGCCGCTGCCGCGGGAACGAGCACCGCCACGGACTTCACCGAACCCAGTCCAATGGAGAACAACCGATGAGTCGAGCCAGCAAGAAGCATCCGGGGCGGATCCTGTTCGTCGGATCGGGCCCGGGGGACCCGGCATTGCTGACCACCCGATCGCGCGAAGTGCTCGGCCGGGCCACCCTCGCGTTCACCGATCCCGACGTGGACGCCGGGGTGCTCGCCCTGATCGGCAGCGAGGTCGAACCGGAGCCGGACGGAGAGCGTCCGGTGGATGTGCGGCCTGCCCTCGGCGATCCGGCCGAGGTCGCGAAAACGCTGATCGCCGAGGCCAAGGCCGGCCACGATGTGGTGCGGGTGGTCTCCGGCGATCCGCTCACCACCGATGCGGTGATCGCCGAGGTCACCACGGTGACCCGGTCGCATATCGTCTTCGAGGTGCTGCCCGGGCTGCCCTCGGGGTCGGCGGTACCCAGCTACGCCGGGATCGCGCTGGGCTCCGGTCATACCGAAGCCGATGTGCGCGGCGAAGTGGACTGGCCGGCACTGGCGGCCGCGCCCGGCCCCCTGGTGTTGCACGCGACCTCCGGGCATCTGGCCGAAACCGCCAGCGCCCTGGTCGAACACGGGATGGCACCGCAGACTCCGGTCGCGGTCACCGTGCGCGGCACCACCCGCCAGCAGCGCACCATCGAAGCCACTCTGGCCACTCTGAACAGTGCCGCCTCCGAACTGGTCGGCCCGTTGGTGGTGACCATCGGTAAGGCGGTCGCCCAGCGGTCGAAGATGTCGTGGTGGGAATCGCGGGCGCTCTACGGCTGGACCGTGCTGGTGCCCCGCACCAAGGATCAGGCCGGCGAGATGAGCGAACGGCTGGTCACCCACGGTGCCATCCCGAAGGAAGTGCCGACCATCGCGGTGGAACCGCCGCGTAGCCCCGCGCAGATGGAACGCGCGGTCAAGGGCTTGGTGGACGGCCGCTACCAGTGGGTGGTCTTCACCTCCACCAACGCGGTTCGCGCGGTATGGGAGAAGTTCGCCGAGTTCGGCCTCGACGCCCGTGCCTTCTCCGGTGTGAAGATCGCCTGTGTGGGTGAGGCCACCGCGGAGCGGGTGCGGTCCTTCGGTATCAACCCCGAACTGCTGCCCAGCGGCGAACAGTCCTCGCTCGGTCTGCTGGCCGATTTCCCGCCCTACGACGATGTGTTCGACCCGGTGAACCGGGTCCTGCTCCCGCGTGCCGATATCGCCACCGAGACCCTCGCCGAAGGGTTGCGCGAGCGCGGCTGGGAAATAGACGATGTCACCGCCTACCGCACCGTGCGTGCCTCTCCGCCGCCCGCGGAGACCCGCGAGATGATCAAGACCGGTGGATTCGACGCGGTGCTGTTCACGTCGAGCTCCACGGTCCGCAATCTGGTCGGTATCGCGGGCAAGCCGCACGCCCGCACCATCGTGGCCTGCATCGGCCCGAAGACGGCCGAGACGGCGGTCGAGTTCGGCCTCCGGGTCGATGTGCAGCCGGAGGTCGCGCAGGTGGGTCCGCTGGTGGAGGCCCTGGCCGAACACGCCGCCCGGCTCCGGGCGGAGGGCCTGCTGCCGCCGCCGCGTAAGAAGAGCCGTCGCAGCCGTTGATCCCGAGCCCCCGGACCCCGCAGCGCAACGGCTGTGTGGTCCGGGGTCCGGTCGGCACGGTGCCGGAGCGTGGGGACGCCGTCCAGTGGGCTACCCGGTAGCGACCTCCTTTGCGGCGCTCGAATTGTCGAGAGTATTTCCGGCGATCGAGGTGTGTCAGCCGGCCCGTTCTTCCGTCTGCTCTGCGACGGTCTATCTCGATAGGCGGAACTCCCCGGTTCCGGAGCGCGTAGCCTACGGCCCGGCTCTCGCGGCCACCGAGCATTCAGCGCCGTTCGCCTACCCCCGCAGCGTGCGTCAATCGTGAACGACGTAGCTGATGCAGCGTGTACGGGCCGTCGACGAAGGCGCTGGTATGCGCCTCCCAGGTGATCGAGTGGCCCCTGTGCCTGCTGTGCACTCCGGATGGTCAGCCTCGGTGGTCGGGGCCCGCCCCGGTTCTGGAGCGACAGAGCGAAGGAGCGCAGCGACTGAGCGGCGGAGTGAAGAACCGGGGTTAATAGGGCCCCGACCCCAGCGGCGCCGGAGGCGACGCCATAATGACAGCATGAGCGGTATCGAGCGTCCGCGGCGTTTGCGGCGTACGCCGGCGTTGCGGCGACTGGTGGCCGAAACCAGTCTGGAGCCGCGGCATCTGGTGTTGCCGATGTTCGTGGCCGATGGTTTGTCCGAACCCCGGGAGATCGGTTCCATGCCGGGGGTGTACCAGCACTCACTGGATTCCCTGCGTAAGGCCGCCGCCGAGGCCGTCGCCGCCGGGGTGGGCGGGTTGATGTTGTTCGGGGTGCCCGAGCCCGAGGACAAGGATCCGGTGGGCAGTGGGGCGAGCGATCCGGACGGCATCCTGAACCGGGGCCTGCGGGCGCTGGCCGCCGAGGTGGGGGATGCCACCGTGGTGATGGCCGATACCTGTCTCGACGAGTTCACCGATCACGGGCACTGCGGTGTGCTGGACGCGTCCGGGGCGGTCGACAACGACACCACACTGGATCGGTATGTGGAGATGGCGCTGGCGCAGGCCGCGGCGGGCGCCGATCTGCTCGGGACGAGCGGGATGATGGACGGCCAGGTGGGCGCGATCCGCGCGGCGCTGGACGAGGTGGGGCGGACCGATACCGCGATACTGGCCTACGCCGCGAAGTACGCGTCGGCGTTCTACGGCCCGTTCCGGGAAGCCGTGGGATCTTCGCTGGAGGGCGATCGCCGGACGTATCAACAGGACGCGGCCAACCGCCGGGAGTCGATCCGGGAACTGGAATTGGACTTGGCGCAGGGCGCCGATATCGTCATGGTGAAACCGGCGATGTCCTATCTCGATATCCTGCGTGAGGTGGCCGACCGTTCACCGGTTCCGGTGGCGGCTTATCAGATTTCAGGGGAGTATTCGATGATCACGGCGGCAGCCGAGCGCGGCTGGATCGATCGCCGCGGTGCCGTACTCGAATCGCTGACCGGTATCCGCCGCGCGGGCGCCGATATCGTTCTCACCTATTGGGCGACGGAGGCAGCGCTCTGGCTATCGTGACCCCGCCGGTGGATATCACCACCGCGCGGCAACTGTGGTGGGGCGTAATCGGTTTGGGTGTGGGCCGGTTGTTCGTATCCCTGGCCGATACACTGACCAACCGGGAGCGGTTCAGTGCCGAGTTCCGGGAGCGGATGCAATCGGCGGATCCGCAGATCACACCGGCGATGGTCGATCTGCTGGTAACGGTCGGGGCGATTCTGGGGGTGATCCTCGGGCTGGCGGTGGCCGCGCTGGGCGTACTGGTGGTGCATCAGCTCGGCAAGGGGAAGCTGTGGGCGCGGACCCTGCTGACCTTCGTCGGGATCTGGCTGGTGGTCAGCGGCGTCGCCGCGCTGTTCTCCATCGGGGTGGTGGAAGGGCTGGGGCCCGTGCTGTCGGGGGCCGCGGCCATCGTGCAGGCGGTGCTGGCCGGTGGCGCGATCTTCCTCTGTCAGCGGCCGGAGTCGGCGAAATGGTTTCTGCCGCCGCGTGGGCCCGGTGCGCCCAAGAACCCGTAGTACCCGAAACCCGGCTTTCTGACCTGGGCATTGATACCGGCGCCGAGTATGTGGCGCATTCAGATAACGAACGTGGAGTTTGTTCCCGGTATTCCGCCATGTATGGTGAGGGCTGTCACAGAGGACATGCCAACGGGCGGCCTCGGGTACCCGGCCAGTAGGGCGGAGACCGACCGCCCGGGGATCGGAGGCAACGATGCGAGTGGTGATCCAACAGCCACAGAGTATTCGGCGGGACATGCTCGTACTGACTCTTCTGGTCCTGTTCGGGGTCCTCACTGTCGCGGTTCTGCTGATCCCCGGAGTCATCGGCTGATCCGCATGGTCCTGGTTCCCGGTCGGTTCCACGATGTCTGATCGAGTGGATACCACCGAGGGGGCGGGGGAAGTTCTCTTCTCCGAACCCGGGGCGCGGTGGCGCGCAGTCGCCTACGGACCACTGCTCTGTGTACTGCTGCTGGCCGCCGAGCTCGCCGCGGGCGTTACGCCGCACTGGTTCGCGCTGCTGTTCTGCGCGGTATTGATCAGTGGATTCGCGGTCCTGCAGGTCTACGCGGCGCGTACCCATGTCAGTGTCGAGCTCACCGAGGGTTTCCTGCGCAACGGTGCCGAGACGACTCCGGTCCGGTCCATCGCCGCGGTATTGCCGGTGGACGCCGACGAACCCTGGGAGGACGGCCGGGCGCTCGGTGAGTTGACCGGTGTCCCGCGGCGGCGTACGGCGATCGGATTGCGCCGGACCGACGGCGAACTGATCCGGACCTGGGCGAAGGATCATCGTGCGTTGCGGTCGGCGTTGAACCAGGCGGTCACCGCTTCCGGCGCCGATCGAGATTCCGAGCCCGGAACCGGTCGCGACGATTGATTATCGGGTCCCGCGCGGGCACGATCGGGTGATCGGCATCCGAGGCGCCGTCGACCCGAGGAGACCTGTGAATCGTTCGCTCGTCCTACCGGCCGCGGATATCGTGCTGGCGGTCCTGGCGATCGCACTGGCCGTGCTCTGCTGGAACCTCGGGGTGCGCAATACCGATTTCCCGGCGACCGGTGATGTTCCGGCATACACCGCGACCCGCTATGTGGGCCCCTGGTTGTTCCTGGCGATGCTGCTCGTGGCCGGTGCCGGAGCGGCGGTCATCGATGCCGCGACGCGACTCGTCCGCACACCCCGGCGGGTCTGAATCGCCCGGTCAGCGCCACTGCTGGTAGATATCGAACACCCGGCCGTGCTCCGCGCCGGGAACATGGAAGAACACCAGTACCGATCCACCGTTGTCCGCCGATTCCAGGATCACCTGACGCAGCGAGGCGTGCACGCCGCCGTTCTCGTCGCGGTAGAGGCGGGTATCGCTGTCGAGCCCGGCGCCGATCCGGGAGGGCGGAACCGCGTGGTCCACCAGCGCCGGAATCGGCCCGGCGGCCAGTGCCGCGGTTTCGGGCTGGTTCAACCGGAAGCCGGCACGGGCGTTGTCCGGGTCCACGACCGGTTCGGCGGCCGCCGCCGTCCCCGCGCCGAGTCCGGTCGCCAGAATTCCGAAGGCGACCGAGACCAGAGATAGAGCCGCAGTACTCGAGGCAATACGCAAAACGACCTCCCTGGCCGGTGATCCGCTGTTGATCCGATGCAGACTGCAGACTACGCACTCGGATCGGGGCCCCGCAGTATTTGGCTCGGGAAGTTCGGCTCGCGACGTGTCGTCTCGGCGGCGTGTGTCACGTATGCGCACCCTGTCGTCGACTCCGCGGCGGCGGGCTGCCAAACTGGAGGCCGTGAGTTCTCTGCGCGTGGCCGGTACGGCAGTGCCGGCCTCCAGTCAGCTTTTCCAGCGAGCCGAAGCGGTTGTTCCCGGTGGGGTCAATTCCCCGGTGCGGGCCTTCGGTTCGGTGGGCGGCACGCCGAGGTTCATCACATCGGCGCGGGGCTGTCTTCTCACCGATGCCGACGGGCACGAATACGTCGATATGGTGTGCTCATGGGGGCCGATGATCCTGGGGCACGCCCATCCGGCGGTGGTCGAGGCCGTTCGTGAGGTCGCGGGGTCGGGGCTGTCGTTCGGGGCGCCGACACCGGGTGAGGTGGAACTGGCCGAACTCATCGTCGAGCGGGTGGCTCCGGTGCAGAAGGTACGGCTGGTGAATTCCGGCACCGAGGCGACCATGAGCGCGGTCCGGCTGGCGCGTGGGTACACCGGACGCACCAAGATCATCAAATTCGCCGGTTGCTATCACGGCCACGTCGACGCGCTGCTGGCCGACGCCGGCTCGGGAGTAGCCACCTTCGGGCTACCGACCTCCCCGGGAGTCACCGGGGCGCAGGCCGCCGACACTGTGGTGGTGCCCTACAACGACCTGGACGCCGTTCGCGCGGCCTTCGAAGCGAACCCGGGCGAGATCGCCGCGGTGATCACCGAGGCCGCCGCCGGCAATATGGGTGCCGTCGCGCCGCTGCCCGATTTCAATGCCGGGCTGCGCCGGATCACCTCTGATCACGGTGCGCTGCTCATCATGGACGAAGTGATGACCGGTTTCCGGGTGAGCGCGTCCGGCTGGTACGGACTGGATCCGGTGGCCGCCGACCTCTACACCTTCGGAAAGGTGATGAGCGGCGGGCTGCCCGCGGCCGCGTTCGGCGGCCGGGCCGACGTGATGGACCGGCTGTCACCGCTGGGCCCGGTCTATCAGGCGGGCACCCTGTCCGGGAATCCGGTCGCCGTAGCGGCCGGGCTCGCTACCCTGCGTGCCGCGGACGATGCCGTGTACGCCGCGCTGGATCGCAACAGCGAGCGGCTCGGGATTCTGCTCACCGACGCCCTCACCGGCGCGGGGGTCCCGCACCGGGTGCAGTTCGCGGGCAATATGGTGAGCGTGTTCTTCGCCGATGAACCGGTACTCGACTATGCCGCTGCCAAGGCGAGCGCGACCTGGCGTTACCCGGCCTTCTTCCACGCACTGCTCGACGGCGGTATCTACGCGCCGCCCAGTGCCTTCGAGGCCTGGTTCGTCTCCGCCGCGCTCGACGACGCCGCGTTCGACCGAATCGCCGCAGCCCTGCCCGCCGCCGCCGAAGCGGCCGCGAGCGCCACACCCGAAGGAAATCGCGCGTGAGCAAGCCCGACCCCGAGCGCGTATCCGCCGCCCCGGACGACCGGGATACTCCCGCGGCCCCGGCCGGTCCGGCACCCACTTCGGCGACCGGCGCCGATCTCTCGACTTCCGACGCTGTCGCGGCCGCCGCGCCTTCCACCGGTGCGTCCGATTCCGAAGCCGTCGAAACCATCGTGCACGTCCTGCGCCACGGTGAGGTGCACAATCCGCGCGGGATCCTGTACGGCAGGTTGCCCGGGTTCGGGCTGTCGGTGACCGGGCGATCCCAGGCAGGCGCGGTCGCGCGGGCGCTGGCCGATCACGATATCGCTCTGGTCATCGCGTCGCCGCTGCAGCGCGCGCAGGAGACCGCCGAACCCATAGCGGGTGAACACGGGCTGATCGTGCGCACCGACGAGAACCTCATCGAAGCCGGTAACACCTTCGAGGGTCTGCGCGTATCGGTCGGTGACGGCGCCCTGCGCAAACCCCGGCACTGGTGGAAGCTGCGCGATCCGTTCACTCCGTCCTGGGGTGAGCCCTACCTGCAGATCGCGCACCGTATGCTGGCCGCGGTCAACAAGGCCCGGGTGGAATCGGCCGGCCGTGAGGTGGTGCTGGTATCCCATCAGCTTCCGGTGTGGACATTGCGCCGGTTCCTGCAAGGTCAGCGGCTCTGGCACGATCCCCGCTCCCGGCAGTGCGGTCTGGCCTCGCTCACCTCGCTGGTGTACCGGGGCGACACGCTCGTCGATATCGTCTACTCCGAGCCTGCGGGCGGTTCGGATCCGACGGTGCACGGCGCATGAGCGGTCGGCGTCCGGAGGCGGTAGCGCAGCGTGACCACGCAGGGCGCCCGTTCATGCGCCAGAAGGCAGAGCGCATGAGCGGTCGGCGTCCGGAGGCGGTAGCGCAGCGTGACCACGCAGGGCGCCCGTTCATGCGCGAGAAGGCAGAGCGCATGAGCGGTCGGCGTCCGAGCCGAGGTGGCGCGGTATTCGCGTTCCGGTTGCTGCCGGCGCTCGTCGCGCTGCTGTGCCTGGGTGTGACCTCGGCCTGTTCGACCGGTACCGACGCGGTGGCCACCGGCGGTACCTTCGAATTCGTCTCACCGGGCGGAAAGACCGATATCTTCTACGATCCGCCCTCTTCCCGCGGCACCATCGGCAAGCTCGCGGGCCCGGATCTCATGTCCGACGACGGTAAGAACGTCTCGGTGGACGATTTCCCGGGTCAGGTGGTCGTCATCAATTTATGGGGGCAATGGTGCGGGCCGTGTCGAGGTGAAGCCCCCGCGCTCGAACAAGTCTACGAGCAGACCAAAGATCTCGGGGTCGCTTTTCTCGGGATCAATGTCCGTGATTTCCAGCAGGACAAAGCACGAGATTTCGTTATCGATAACCACGTCGGTTATCCGTCGATCTATGACCCGTCGATGCGCACGTTGCTGGCGCTCGGTGGAAATTTCCCGACCAGTGTCATACCCACAACTCTGGTATTGGATCGGGACCACCGGGTAGCGGCAGTTTTCTTGCGCGCCCTACTCGCAGACGATCTTTTACCGGTGGTGCAGGGCATCGCCGCGGAGGGAGCATCATGAGAAGTCTTCGATCCCGAGGCGTACGCCGTTACGGGGCGACCCGGCCACCACGCGGCGTCCGCGCCGAGGTGCTGGTGAAATCCTCGCTCGGCTCGTGGGAGCTACAGCCCGCGACTCAGCAGGCCGGCAGCGACCGGCGGGTATCGAGTTCGCGCCCGTCCAGCGGCCGGGGCTCGACCGCGCCGGGCGGCCGCGAGGACGAGCGGCGCACGAACAACTCCGAGGGCGAATCGGAGCGTAGTTCGCGTTGACGGTGTTGGCAGGAGTGGGGGAATCGTTTCAGCAGACAGCGGCCACGGGGCCGTTGCTGCTCGCCCTCGGCGCCTGCCTGTTGGCCGGATTGGTGTCGTTCGCGTCACCGTGCGTCGTACCGCTGGTTCCGGGGTATCTGTCCTATCTGGCCGGTCTGGTGGGCGCGCAGGCGCCGCCGGTGACCGTGGGCCAGGCCCGCAGCCGGAGTACGGCACCCACGGGTGGTGCCACGACGGCGGTGCGCACCGAAACCCCGGCGACCGTGGACAGCGGTCCGGCGACCGCCCCCGATTCGGGACGTCTGCGGGTCGCGGGTGCGGCGGGGTTGTTCGTCGCCGGTTTCACGGTGGTGTTCGTCCTGGCCACCGCCACTGTTTTCGGGCTCATCCAGACCTTGAACGTCAACCGGGAGCTGCTGCAGCGCCTGGGCGGTGTGGTCACCATCGTGATGGGCCTGGCATTTCTGGGGTTGATCCCGGCGTTGCAGCGCGATACCCGGATGGAGCCCCGGCGCCTGGCCGGGATCGCGGGGGCGCCGCTGCTCGGGGCCGTATTCGCCCTCGGCTGGACCCCGTGTCTGGGCCCGACGCTGTCCGGTGTGATGGCGGTGGCCGCCGGTACCGAGGGCACCACCGCGGTCCGCGGGGTGGCGCTGATCGTCGCCTACTGTCTCGGACTCGGGCTGCCGTTCGTGATCCTGGCCTTCGGGTCGGCGAGCGCGCTGCGCGGCGTCGGCTGGCTGCGGCGTAATTCGCGCCGGATCCAGGTGGTCGGCGGCATTCTGCTGGTCGCGGTGGGAGCCGCCCTGGTGACCGGGGCCTGGGATCAGTTCGTCGGCTGGGTGCGCGACGGGTTCGTCGCCGGGGTGACGCTGCCGATATGACCGTGACAGACCACCCCGAGGCGCCCCCGGTCCTTCCGCCCCGGCAATCTCCGCTCGGCCGTGCTTTCGCGCTGGTGCGCAACGGCTGGCGTGGGCTCACCAGTATGCGGACCGCGCTGGTATTGCTGTTCCTGCTGGCATTGGCCGCCATTCCCGGCGCCCTGCTGCCACAACGCAGCCTGAACGAACAGAAGGTCGCGACCTATATCGCGGACCGGCCGGTTCTCGGCGCCTGGATGGACCGGTTCGAGCTGTTCGATGTGTTCTCCAGTTTCTGGTTCACCGCGATCTATGTGCTGCTGTTCATCTCCCTGGTGGGTTGTATCCTGCCGCGCACCGTGGACCACTACCGTGCGCTGCGGACCCCGCCGGTGCGGGTACCGCGCAACCTGGGGCGGCTGCCGCACCACCATCGTGTGGTGCTCGACGGCACCCCGGAAGAGATCGCCGACCGGGCCCGGACCCGGCTGCGCGGGTGGCGTACCGAGACGCGGCCCGGTGAGCGCGACGGTGAGGTGACACTGTCCGCGGAGAAGGGCTACACCCGCGAGCTGGGCAATCTGGTGTTCCATCTGGCGTTGGTCGGGTTGCTGGTCGCCATCGCGGTGGGGAAGCTGTTCGGTTACGAAGGCAATGTCATCGTGATCGCGAACGACGGGCCCGGTTTCTGTACGACCTCACCCGCGGTGTTCGATTCCTTCCGCGCCGGGAACGTGAGCGACGGCACCGGTATCAACCCGCTGTGTGTCCGGGTCAAGAACTTCCGAGCCGACTACCTCGACAACGGTCAGGCCGAGATGTTCACCTCCGATATCGCTTATCAGGAGGGGGCGGATCTGGCCACCGGTACCTGGCGGGACACCACCATCAAGGTGAACCATCCGTTGCGGGTCGGTGGTGACCGGGTCTATCTGCAGGGGCACGGTTACGCGCCGACATTCACGGTGACCTTCCCGAACGGTGAGAAGCGTACCGAGACCATCCAGTGGCAACCCACCGATATGCAGACCTTCCTCTCCAGCGGGGTGCTGCGTATCGATCCGCCGGGTGGGATGTTCGCCACCGATGCCGAGCGACGCCGGAATCAGATCGCGATCGAGGGACTGTTCGCGCCGACCGCGGGCTTTCACGGATCCCTGCTCACTTCGGTGTACCCGGCGATGACCGACCCGGCGGTCGCGGTGGATGTCTATCGGGGTGATACGGGTCTGGATACCGGCCGCCCGCAGTCGATCTTCGCGCTGGATCAGGAGATGGTGGCGCAGGGAAGGCTCACCAAGGAGGCCCGGGTGAATCTGCGGCCGGGTGAGACCACGACATTGCCCAACGGCACCGAGATTCGTTTCGACGGTGCCGAGGAGTTCGCGAACATCCAGGTTTCGCATGATCCGGCGCAGCAGTGGGTGCTGGTGAGCGCGGTGGTGATGATGGGCGGCCTGCTGGTCTCGCTGCTCGTTTCGCGGAGGCGGGTCTGGTTGCGGGTGACCCCGGAGGGTACCGTGGAGCAACGACGCGTCGTAGTAGAGATGGGCGGGCTGGCCCGGACCGACCAGGCCGGTTGGGGTGGGGAGTTCGACCGCCTGCGCCACCGCCTGCTGGACGCGTCCGGCGACTGAACGCCGCCCCGAGAACAGGGCGTGGGCGACCACGCACGGGCAGAGCCTGCCCGATGAGCACCGCGGTACGAACACGGGAGATGCAACGATGCCGATCGACGATACGCTCGCCGGCTACAGCGACCTCGCCTACAAGACGTCGATCGTCGTGTACGCGCTGGTGCTTGTGCTACTGATCGTGCAGTACGCCTCGGCGCGCGTCCGGCAGGTGAGCGATCGGGAGATGGTTGCCGCCGGTGGCGTGACGGCGGGCAGCGAGACCCCGGGCCGGATCGCCGAGGAGCCGACGGTGCCGCTGTCCGAGCGGCTCGGCAATATCGCCTTCTCGGTGCTGTTCGTCGCGGTGGCACTGCATATCGGTTCGATCGTCGCGCGCGGCTTCGCGACCGGCCGTTTCCCGCTCGGCAATATGTACGAATTCGTCTCCATGGCGACCGCGGCCGCCGCGCTGGTCGGGCTGGTGCTCATGCGGGACGTGCGCTATCGGGCGATGTGGGTTTTCCTGCTCGTCCCCATGCTGATTCTGATGTTCCTCGGCGGCACGGTGCTCTATTCGGACGCGGCTCCGGTGGTACCGGCGCTGCGGTCGTTCTGGCTGCCGCTGCACGTCACGATCGTGAGCCTGGGCAGCGGGGTGTTCCTGGTGTCGGGTGTGGCGAGCCTGCTGTTCCTGTACCGGCTGCGGCAGCCCGAAGGCGGGGAATCGCCGAATATCCTGGGCGTGATCGCGCGCCGGTTACCCGATGCCCGCACCCTGGATCGGCTGGCCTACCGCACCACCATCATCGGTTTCCCGCTCTTCGGGGCGGGGGTGATCCTCGGCGCCATCTGGGCCGAGGCGGCGTGGGGACGCTTCTGGGGCTGGGACCCCAAGGAGACCTGCTCGTTCATCGCCTGGGTGCTCTACGCCGCGTATCTGCACGCGCGGGCGACCTCGGGCTGGCGCGATACGAAAGCCGCGTGGATCAATGTGGCCGGATTCGTCGCGATGCTGTTCAACCTGTTCATCATCAATCTGGTGGTTTCCGGTCTGCACAGCTACTCCGGTCTGACCTGATCGCGGGCCTATTTCTCCGGCCGTAATGATCGTTACTCCGCTGCAATGCGTGGTTGCTATTGTTCGGTCGAGTTGTTTGCTGAACTGTACAAAGCCCGGTATGCGATTTATCGGGTGTGACCGGTCATTTCCCCTCCATAGCGCGGCGAGCAATGAGGAGAGCGGCAGTGGATTCGGAGAATTTCAGTTCGGATAACAGCGGCGGTGCCGATTGCTGCACAACAGTGGCCGCCGACAACGCGCTCATCTGCGGGCTGGAGCCCGACTCCCTGCTCAGACTGGTGCGTACCGCAGTGGGACTGCCCGCCGAAGCGCTGGAACGCCTGGCCGTGGTCGCGGATAAATTGCGCGCGGTGGAGGGGCTGCCGCAACTGGACAGCACCGCCGATTGAACCCGCCCCTCCGTGCCGCGGGGAAACCCGCGGCCGGGCGTTGTGCGGGCGAGGAGTTCAGTGCTCTGCCGATCCCGGATCGCCGTCCCGGTGTTTCTGCTGACGCGAGATACGCCACAGGAATTCGGGATCGTCGTCCGGGCCGAGAACACGCTTTCGGGTCGGTCCCGGAGCGGTCGTGCCGCCTCCGGGGCCGAATGCCTTCCAGCACAGCACCACGATCGCCACGATCGCGATGAGCGCCAACAGGTACATCACGTGGCTCACCTCCTCCAACGAGGTTAACTCCCGGAGCCGCCGGTGGGTATGGGCGGCCGAGGTGGTGATGGTAGACGTGCTGCCCGGGTGTAGCTCAGCCGCGGTGCGGCCGAGCTGCCCTGTGTGGGTGCGGTGTGGCTCAGCTACCGCGTACGGTCGCCTCGGTGGTGAGCGATTCGAGCAACCGCATCACCTCCGATTCGCGGAACCGGCGATGTCCACCCGGGGTGCGCAGCGAGCCGAGCCGGCCCGCGTGCGCCCAGCGGGTGACGGTTTTGGGGTCTACGTGGAACAGGGCGGCAACCTGGCCCGGGGTCAACAGGTTCTCCTGCACCCCCACGGCGATCGCGGTCATGGCAAACCTTTCTGTTTCGTCACGTTTTCTCATCGGATTCCGACATAGTGGCACCGCGACCCCCGGGTGTTCGAACCACCTACTGTTGGTAAAGCGGAGGTAATGGACAAAACGGATACGCGATGCGGTCCGGTCCGGGGCGTCGCTTACGCTGGTCAGGTGAGTGACGCGAACCTATCCGAGGAACCGACCGACCCCCGGCCCGGTACGTCGCCGGGCCGCCGATTGGCCCGCAACCTGGCGCTCTACACCCTGGCCCGGCTGGTGCTGGTCGTGCTACTCACCGCCGTGATCATGGCCGTGGCGGCGGTGGCCACGGTGCAGATACCGCTGATCGTCGCCATCCTCTTCGCGATCGTCATCGCCTTGCCGCTCTCGCTCACCCTGTTCAAGGGCCTGCGGGGGAAGGTGAACTCCGATATCGCGGCCGTGGACGAACGCCGCCGCCGGGACAAGGCGCAACTGCGGGCCCGGTTGCGCGGCGAGGCCGCGGACGACGGGCCGGCCGCATCCGCCGCGGACGAATCCGGCAGTACCGCCGAGGACGCGCCGGACGCGGATACGAAGCGGGGGGAATCGGGTAGCGCCGGCGGCCCGGCGTGAAATCCTGCGCCCGCGGCAATCCGCGAGGCTGGGCCGACGAAGCGGTCCGGCTCATCGATGCCGACGCCCAACGCAGCGCCGATACCCATCTGCTGCGCTATCCGTTGCCGGCGGACTGGAATGTGCAGCTCTACCTCAAGGACGAATCCACCCATATCACCGGCAGCCTGAAACATCGGCTGGCCCGGTCGCTGTTCCTGTACGCCCTGTGCAACGGCTGGATCACCGAGGGGACCACGATCGTGGAGGCATCCTCGGGTTCGACAGCGGTGAGCGAGGCGTACTTCGCCCAGCTGCTCGGCCTCGATTTCGTGGCGGTGGTTCCGGCCGGCACCTCGCCGCAGAAGATCGCCCTCATCGAAGCCCAGGGCGGCCGGTGCCATTACGTGCGGCGACCGCCCGATATGTACACCGAGGCGGCCCGGCTGGCCGCGGAGTGCGGTGGGCACTATCTGGACCAGTTCACCAATGCCGAACGTGCGACGGACTGGCGCGGGAACAACAACATTGCCGAGTCGATCTTCGACCAGCTGGCGTTGGAGAGCCATCCCGTGCCGGAGTGGATCGTGGTGGGGGCCGGTACCGGCGGAACCAGCGCGACCATCGGCCGATACCTGCGCTACCGCCGGCATCCGACCCGGCTGGCCGTGGTCGATCCGGACAATTCCGCGTTCTTCGGGGCCTACGAGACCGGCCTGCGCGATTACACGACCGGGATGCCGTCGCGGATCGAGGGGATCGGCCGTCCCCGGATGGAACCCTCGTTCGTCCCGGAGGTGGTGGACCGGATGATCCACGTACCCGACCCCGCTTCGATCGCCGCGGCCAGGTTCGCGAGCCGGGGGCTGGGCAGGCGGGTGGGTGGTTCCACCGGAACCAATTTCTGGGGCGCGTGCGGGCTGATCGCGCAGATGCTGGCCGAGGGCCGCAGCGGGAGCGTGGTGACGCTGCTGTGCGATGGCGGTGAGCGCTACGCGGGCACCTATTTCAGCGATGAGTGGATCGCGGGCCAGGGCTGGGATCTGGCCGCGCCGACCGCGGTCCTGGAGGAGTTCTTCGCTACCGGCGGGTGGAACGCCTGACGTCGGGTGGTGTGGCGGAACGGCGCGCGGCCCGGGCGGAGCAGCGCGCGTCTACCTTCGCGTCCGTTCCGGCCGTGCGCTCTTTACGATGGCGTCGATATGGTTGTCGATCCGGGTCGTTCGTACGGCCGTCCTCCCGTGATCCCGGCGTCCACGGACGAAGCGCTCGTGGTGGCGCTGCTGGGTCGTATCGCGCTGCGCCGCGACGCGGAACTCGTGGTGCTCCCGGGGACCCGGGCTCGACTGCTGCTGGTGGCGCTGGCGCTGCGGCCGGGGCGTAGCCGCAGTGCCGCCGTACTCATCGACGAGGTCTGGGGCGACGATCCGCCGCGCTCGCCGATGAACGCGCTGCACACCCAGATCTCCCGGCTGCGTGCTGCCCTGCCCGACGGCCTGCTGGAGGCGGGGCCGGCCGGTTACCGGATCGCGTTGCGCCCGGAGCAGGTGGATCTGACGGCCGCGCAGCAGGCGGCCCGGCGGGCCGGGGACGCCTTGGCCGCAGGTGACCCGGACCGGGCGCTGGCGATCGTGGAGAGGGCACGCGGTCTGTGGTGCGGTGAGCCGGGGACCGACCTCCCACCGGGCGGGCCGGCCGCGGAACTCGCCGCCGCGGCCGCGGAATACGCGGGAGCGCTCGACGGTATCGAGCTGGCGGCCCGGGAGGCCACCGGCGATCTCGACGGCGCCGTCCTGCTCGCCCGGGAACAGGCACGGCAACACCCGGTGGACGAACCCCGGGCCCGAACCCTGATGCGATTGCTGGCGACCGCCGGACGCGATAACGAGGCACTCGATGTCTTCGCCACCCTCCGCACGACCCTGGCCACCGAACTCGGTACCGATCCCGGGGTCGCGATCACCGAGCTCAATACGGCGATCCTGCAGGGCCGGTTCGCCTCCCACGCGGAATCCGCACGGTCCGAACCGGTCCCGCCACCGCCTCCGCCCGTCGTCGCGGTCGGGGTACGGGCCGCACCCAACGAGCTGCTCGGGCGGTCGGATGATCTCGCCGAATTGGCCCGCCTGCTGCGGGTTTCGCGGGTGACCACCGTGCTGGGGCCGGGGGGTGCCGGTAAGACCCGGGTGGCCAACGAACTCGCCGCCCGGACGGCCACCGCCCAGCCGGTGGTGCTGGTGGAGTTGGCGTCGGTGCGTCCGGAGGGTACGAGCCGTGGTGCCGCGGTGGATATCGAAACCGCGATCGCGGCCGCGGTAGGTCTCGGTGAGACCGTGCGCGACCGGACGATGTCACAGGTCCGCCCGCCCACCGACAGCGGCCGCCGGCTGCGCGACGCGCTCTCCGCGCGGCCGATGCTGCTGGTCCTGGACAACTGTGAACATCTGATCGAGGGCGCGGCCCTGGTGGTGGCCGATCTGGTGGGTAGCTGTCCCCAGCTGACTGTGCTCACCACCAGCAGATCACCGCTGGCGATCACCGCCGAAACGGTCTATCCGCTGGCACCGCTGACCATCGACCCGGCCGGTTCACCGGCGACCGATCTGTTCGCCGCCCGCGCCCGGTCGGTACGGCCGTCGGTGCGGCTGGACGCGGCGGTCGTGGCGCGGTTGTGCCATACCCTGGACGGGTTGCCGCTGGCCATCGAACTCGCCGCGGCCCGGGTGCGGACCATGAGCGTGGAGGATATCGAGCGCCGCCTCGACCAGCGTTTCGCGTTGTTGCGCACCGGTGATCGCACCTCACCGGAACGGCATCGCACCCTGCACGCCGTGATCGCCTGGAGCTGGAATCTGCTGGAACCGGCCGAGCGGATCGTGCTGCGCCGGATGTGCCGTTTCCCGGCGGGATTCACCTCGGCCGCGGCGGAGGCGGTGGCGGGAGGACCGGAGGTCGGCGATATCGCGGCGGCGGTGGACGGGCTCGCGGGACAGTCTCTGCTGACCGTGGTGGAGGACGAGGCCGACGAGGCCGAGGCCGTGCCGGGCGTGCGGTACCGGATGCTGGAGACGGTCCGCGAATTCGGTGAGCAGCAGCTGGCCGCGGCGGACCGGGAGACCGGTGGTGAGATCGAACTCGTGGAAACGCGCATGGCGCACTGGGCGCGCGATTTCGCGGTATCGGTCGCGCAGCGCTATCTCGCCGGTGACGAACTCGGACCGGCTCTGCTCATGGTCGCGGAGCTGGACAACCTCGTCGCGGTGCTGCGCCGCGCCGAGGCGGAACGGGATCGGCACACCGTCTACGCCGTCTTTCCGGTGGTCGCCATGCGGTGGGTGGCGCACGGGGCGCATATGGAGTTGATGGGCTGGATTCCGCGGCTACTGGCCCTGCCACCGCCGGAGCGGGCGTCGGGGACCTTCGCTGATCTGTACATGCTCGGTCACGGAATAACCGCATTGCATCTGGGCTTCATGACTCGCGGTATCCGTGAACTGGCGGTGATCCGGATCCGGGTGCGCGCGCTGCTGCGCGACGCTGCCGGGATGACCGGGTCGCTGCGTTATCTCGGGCTGCTGCTGACCTGTCCCGCCGATATGCGGCGGCCGGCCCGGCTGCTCGCCGCCGGTACGCGGGCCGAGGACAAGCAGGTCCGGCTCGTCGCACTCGTCGCGCGGGCGAATATCTGGGAGAACCTGGGGCGGATATCCGCCTCCCGCCGGGACGCGCTGGCCGCCCGGGCGCTGACCACCGAGGCGGAGGTGTGGAACCGGGCCATGGTGGTGCAGCATCTGGGCGCGCTGGCCGGTCAGACCGCCCGCTACCGCGAATCGGTGGGCTATTACGAAGAAGCGGCCGAATTGCTGAGCCGGATCCGGGCCTATGACGAAAGCCTCGAATTACGTTCGTTCATGGCGGTGAGCCTGGCCGGTATCGGCGAGCCCGCCGCGGCCCGCCGCGAACTCGCCGTGGCACTGCGGCTTTCCGGGTCCGGCGAGATGGGGCTGGAACTGATCGACGATCCGACCATCCGCCGTAACCACCGGTTGTCCACGATCGCGGCGGGTCTGGCGGAGGTCGAACTCGCCGAGGGCGATATCGAGGCCGGTCTGGCCCATTTCCGGCGTGCGCTGGATCTGCTGGGCTGGCCCGGTGGCGATTTCACCCCGGGGCCCGGGGCATTGCTGATGTGTTCGACGACGGTCGCCGCGCATGTGTTCGCGGGACGGATCGAGGTGGTCGCGCCGCTCGTCCCGGAACTCGCCGCGGCGGCCGTGGACCGGCTGGGTACCGTCCCGGATTACCCGCAGATCGGGGCGGTGGCCTGCGCGCTCGGTTCCGCCCTGCTGGCGCTGGACGAGCGGAACAGGGCCGGGGTGGAGCTGCTCGCGCTCGCCCAGGTGGTGTCGGGGCGGCAGGATTATCCGGTTCTCGAACGGCGGCGGCATTACGAGCTGTGGCGGGAAAGGATCGGTGAGTCCCGGCTGTCGGAGGCGCTGGCCGCGACGCGCGGCTCGACCAGAAGCGCGGCCGCCACCCGGATTCTGGAACTGATCGGTGGGGTGGGTACGAGCACTCCGGGTCCGCTCGATCGGACTGTGACCGATCGAGCGGACCCGGAGCCGAACCGTCAGGCCCGGCGCATATAGGCCCGTACGGTCAGCGGTGCGAATACCGCGATGATCGCCGCGGCGCCCACCAGCGACCACAACACATGTATTCCGATATGCCCGGTGTTCATCAGGTCCCGGCAGGCCCAGACCAGATGGGAGACCGGGTTGACGTCGATGAACGCCTGCAGCCAACCCGGCATGGTCTCCTTGGGGACGAACGCCGGAGAGGCGAAGGTGAGCGGGAACATGACCAGCATGGAATAGCCCTGCACCGCCGAGGCCTTGTTCGCGATCACGCCGAAGAAGGCCCAGATCCAGCTGGTGGCGAAGGAGCAGACCACGACCAGCAGCACCGCCAGCAGGACACCGGCCGGCTCCGGACGGTAACCCATGATGAAACCCATCACCACGGTCAAGACCGAGGCGATGCCGTAGCGCACCATATCGGCGGTGAGCGCACCCGACAGGGCGGCTATCCGGGCTATCGGCAGGGATTTGAAGCGGTCGAAAACCCCTTTCTCCATATCCTCTTTGAGCTGCACGCCGGTGACGACCGAGGTCATCACCACTGTCTGTACCAGAATGCCCGGAATGATCACCGGCAGATAGCTCTTCACATCGCCGGAGATGGCCCCACCGAAGATGTAGGTGAACATCAGGGTGAAGATCACCGGCTGGATCACCACATCGAACAGTTGCTCGGGGTTGTGCTTGATCTTGAGCAGGCCGCGATAGGCCATGGTGAGGGTGTTCTCGAAAGTTCTGCGCACCCCGATCCGGGCGGCCGGTTGCGGAATCCGCGCAGCTGCTGCGGTGGCGGGCGCGGTCAGGGTGGTGGTCATGCTGCGGTCCGTTCGGTATCGGCTTCGGCCGGGTGGCCGGTGAGGGTCAGGAAGACTTCGTCGAGGCTGGGTTTGGTCACGGTGATCTCCTCTACCGCGATATCGCCGTCGCGCAGCCTGATCAGGAGATCGGTGGTGCTGTTCGGGTCGGGCAGCGCCGCGGTGAGCCGGCCCGCCTCCGGGGTGGTCTGGGCGTCGGTGCGCAATACCTCGGCGATGATCCGCCGGGCGTCCGCGAGCCGGGACCGGTCGGCGATGGTCAGGTGCAGCGATGACCCGCCGACGGATGCCTTCAATTCGTCGGCGGTGCCGTCGGCGATCACCCGGCCGTGATCGATCACCGCGATCCGGTCGGCCAGTTGATCGGCCTCGTCCAGGTATTGGGTGGTGAGCAGCACGGTTGTGCCGCCCCGCACCAGCCGGCGGATCGTTTCCCACATCTGGGCCCGGGTGCGGGGGTCCAGGCCGGTGGTCGGTTCGTCGAGGAACAGCAGCGGCGGGGTCGCGATGAGCCCCGCCGCCAGGTCCAGCCGCCGGCGCATACCGCCGGAGAAGTTCTTCAGCGGTTTGTTCGCGGCGTCGGTGAGTTCGAATTCGTCGAGTAGGTCGGCGGTCCGCTGTCTGGCCGCCGACCGGCTCAGTCCGAGCAGCCGGGAGAAGACCATCAGATTCTCGGTGGCGGTCAGATCCTCGTCGACCGAGGCGTACTGGCCGGTCACGCCGATGAGCGAGCGCACCGCACCGGGTTCGGCGACGACATCGTGGCCGAAGACACGGGCGTTGCCGGCGTCGGGACGCAGCAGGGTGGCGAGCATACGGATGGTCGTGGTCTTCCCCGCTCCGTTCGGTCCGAGCACGCCGTAGACCGACCCCTGCGGGACGGCCAGACTCACTCCGTCGACGGCCCGCTGGGTGCCGAATACCTTGACCAGGTCGTTCGCTTCGATCGCGAACGTGGTCGCTGATGCGTGTTTCGTCATATCGGCTACGTTCCTCGTCCTGTCTTGCACGGCTCTTGCGTCGCGTTTGCGTCCGCCTGTCGTCAATTTTTGTTGACATTCACCGGAGATGTCAATAAAAATTGACGTATGACAGAAGCAACCACGCTGGCCGCGGCGGCGGGCAGCCCGGACCCGGCCGTGGGTCTACGGGCGGTACTGGCGCTGCGCAGACTCCTCGAACGGCTCGAGGCCATCCAGGTGGCCAATGCCCGGGACCAGGGCTGGTCCTGGCAGGCCATCGCCGACGCGCTCGAGGTCAGCAAACAGGCGGTCCATCAGAAACACACCCGGAGAGGCAGGGGTCGATAGATGTTCGAGAGATTTGCCAGGAACGCCCGCATGGCGGTGGTCGCGGCACAGGAACAGGCGCGCGAATTGCATTCGCCGGAGATCCGCGTCGAGCACCTGCTGCTCGGACTGCTCGAACAAGGCGAACCGCAATTGCAGGTACTACTCGAGGGGAGCGGCCTGACCCTGGACAGCGCGCAGGGATCCCTCGGCGCCGCGAGCGCCGACGAGCCGCTGGGTCCGGGCGACGCCGAAGCGTTGCGGTCCATCGGCATCGACCTGGACGCGGTGCGGGAGAGTCTGGAGGCGAACTTCGGTGCCGACGCCCTGGACCGAGCCGTACCTGCCGACGAATCCCGGACTCCGCGCGGCCGCCGCGGCGGCCGGTTCGGGAATATCCCCTTCACACCCGGCGCCAGGAAAGTACTGGAACTGTCACTACGCGAGGCGCTCGCGCGCAAGGACAGGTCCATCGAGACCGGACATGTACTGCTCGGGATCCTGCGCGCGCCCGGGCCGGTCGCCACCGAACTGCTCGGCGGCGCCACCGGAATAACCCGCCTGCGTGGTGAGGTCCACACCTTCCTCGACAAGGCGGCGTGATCAGGGCGGCCCACCCCGGCCACGGTGCCGAGCAGCTTTGCTGGACGGCTCCGTATCCGCGGCCGGGGCGGGCCGCGGATACGGCTGTATCCGGCACACGGCGGGCCGGTGTGCTTAGCATGAGCTATGCAGCTTGTGCTCCGCTTGATCGGTACCGCGTTCGCTATCTGGCTGGCCGCCCTCTGGGTCGGCGACATCGAAATCGTCTCCCCGCCCGACCAGGGCAACGGCGCGAAGATCGTGGTCCTGCTGGCGGTCGCGGTGGTGTTCACGGTGGTGAACGCTTTCGTCAAACCCCTCGTGAAACTGCTGTCGCTGCCGCTGGTCATCCTGACCCTCGGACTGTTCCTGCTGGTGATCAACGCCCTGATGCTCTGGCTCACGGCATGGATCACCGAGGCCACCGACTACGGTCTGCGCATCGACGGTTTCTGGGCGGCGTTCCTGGGCGCCATCATCGTCACGCTCGTCAACTGGGCCATCGGGATACTGATCCCGGACAACGACTGAATCCTCGCCGCCGGTGGCACGGGCCGGGCTCGGCAGGCCCCGGCGGCTCGCCGAGCCCGACTGACAGCGAAGGCGTGCGGTGTCATTCGGAGACCGCACGCCCGCCCGCCCGGCTCCGCGGCACGGGTGGCGTCGGCGTCCGTCATTCGGTCCACAGCCAGGGGACATGAGCGTCGCGGATGACGTGACAGGGACCGGCCCGAACGAGGCTTCAGGCGAGCGGGTCGGTGGAGAAATCGATCTGACGGCGAGCGTTCGACAGTGTGGTCACCACGCAGGTGCCGACCGGACCGGTGCGGTCGTAGAGAGTGGCGGTGCCGATGGAGATCCCGGCCGAGGCGATGGTGCTGTCGGCGCGCAGGCCGAGTTCGTAGCCGAGTGGGAGCCGGCAGAGAGTCACAGTGACGTCGGCGTTGATATAGCCGGCGCCTTCGGACCCCCAGTGGCACAGATGGTTGGTGGCATCGCCCATGATCGCGGCACGCTGGAACGGTGTGATCGGCTCGCCGGCGATCAGCGGCGGCAGGCTCTGCCAGGTGGTCTTCCGGTCGGCGTTCTGGTTCGCGCCGAAATCGGCGGTCCAGTCGCGGCCACCGCTTCGGAACAGCGGTGGGGATCCCTCCGGCGCCGTACAACCCTCCGGCGGTACCGGCAGCTCCTCGCTCGGGCTCCATACTTCGCCCGGCGGTTCGGTACCGGGCGTGAGGAATACGGCCGACGCCCGGACCCGGTCCCGGCCTTCCTGCGCCAGGACGGTATCGACGAGGGTGATCCGGGAACCGCGGCGAACCACGCTGGTGCGCATATCGAATGGTGCGTTGAGCACCGGCTGGTAGAGGTCGGCGGTGAAGCGGGCCGGGACGAAGCCGCCGGGGCACTGGCGTTCGAGTTCCCGGGCGAGCAGACCGCACACACCGGTTCCGCTCAGATTCGCGGGCGCCCACGGGCTGATCGCCAGTTTCTCCGCGACGAGTCGACCGCCGCGGCTGTCGAAGAAACTCACCATCTGCGACCGATCCCCCTTCGGACTGTCCGGTCGAAATTCCTGAAGTGGAACACGTTACATCCGAAATCCCGGAGCCGCGCGGTACGGCAACCTCTGCCGGGGTGGGCGACCCGCCGGCCGTCCGAGGATTACACGTGGGTGTCGGCGAGTTCGCGGATAGCGGACGCGAGTGGTCGCCACGAGTTCTCCGGTAGCTCGTGTCCGACCTCGGGCAGCAGGAGCAGCCTGGAGCCGGGAATGCGCGACGCGATGGCACGGGCCGCACTGGTTTTGATCAGCGGATCGTCTTCGCCGTGCACGACCAGGGTGGGCCGGGTGATCTCGGTGATCGCCGGACCGCTCCATCGCGCCCCGATCTGCCGGCTCTGCGCCTCTTGATCGTGAATCCCGCTGTCCGGATCATGTTCCAGCCGGGTGCGCACCGCGGCTTCGTCGAATTCGCGTTTCGGGGAGGCCAGCAGTTTTGCCACCACGACACCCGCGTCGACCGCACCCTCCCGGGTGTCCGGGAACTTCACCCGCGCGAATTTCGCGAGCGTGCCCAGCCGGATGTAGCGCAGCGTGCGCAGACCGGTGACATCACCGGGTACCGCATCCGCGGAAATGAGCGAACGTACTCGGTCGGGATGGCGCAGGGTGATACGCTGCGCGACCGCGCCGCCGAGGGACACTCCCAGCAGATGCGCCGAACTCCAACCCAGTTCGTCGAGTACCGCCATCGCATCGTCGGCCATATCTTCGGCGGTGTAGGCCGCGCCGCGTCGCGCCAGCAGCGCGGTGATCGGGTTGCGGACCGCGGTCGGCGGTAGGTGAGTCGATTCGCCGCCGTCGCGCTGGTCGTAGCGCGCCACCGCGAAACCGTGCTCGACCAGCTGCTCGCAGAACCCGTCGGGAAGCCAGTGCCGGTTGGCGCCCAAACCGGTGGCCACCAGCAGCGGCTCGCCGCCGAGCTCCGGCCGGAACTCGTCCAACGCGAGGCGCACCGCCCCGTTCCGGGCCCAGCGCCGCGGTCCCCATGCCGTCCCCGATGTCATCGCGAACCTCCATTAATAGTGATCAGTGAACGCAGTTTTAGAATATGGCATGACCGGCGCCGATCAGAAGGGTGTGGCGAGTGACACAGTCCGGGCAGACGAACCCCACGGTGTGGGAGCGTGTCGACGGCAAACGTGGTCCGGCTCCCGCGCACAGCCGGGAAAAACTTGCCGCGGTAGCGATCGAGCTGGCCGGGCGGGGTGGTCTGGCCGCAGTCTCCACCCGCCGGATCGCCGAGCAGCTGAGCGTGAGCCAGTCGGCTCTGTATCGCTACGTATCCAGTCGCGACGATGTGCTCGACCTCATGGTCGATGCCGCCGCCGGCGAGGTGGATCTCGGTATACCGCCGAGCGGTGCGGTGATCGACGACCTCACCGCACTGGCCGTCCGCGCGAAGAGCGTCTACCTGAAATATCCGTGGCTGCTCGATATTCCGGTCGAGCCGTTACGAGTCGGGCCACACGGAATCCGGTATCTCGAATACGCACTGCGGGCGATGGCGGCCGTCGACCTGTCCGGGCCGATGAAGCTACAAGCGATCGCCGCGCTCAACGCGCTCGTCCAGCAGCTCGCCCGCGCCGCGGTGGTCGACCGGTCGGCCGACCGGTCGCGGCGTGCCGCTCAGGCGGCCTACCTCTCCAGAACCGCAGCGGCGGGCGACCATCCGTACCTCGCGGCGGCGCTGGGTACCTCGCACCGCGACACCGATCCGCCGGCCGACATCTTCGAACTCGTGATACGCCGGGCGCTCGAGGGTTTGCTGACGCCGGACCGGCCGCCCGGATCTCCTGGGGAATCCCGCTGAACAGCGGGGCTCAGGCGTACTGGCACAGCCATTCGGTGCCGTAGTGCGCGGCGTTTGCGCCGTCCAGGTGTAATCTGACCCGGTTGCCGAATGTGACGATTCAGGTGGTTCCGTTCTCCGCGGGTGAACATGCCGCTGCGGGAAGCTCTTTCACGATTCTGCGCTTC
>NZ_JBSGIP010000052.1:0-36259 GCF_053605105.1 Nocardia sp. NPDC003963 | reverse complement strand
CAGGCCTCGAAGCGCATGCGCCGAAGGCGCGAGTCTCGAGGCCTGAACGGCGGGACACCAGGGGGCCTCAACCCCGCGCCGCCGAAGGCGGCGCCGAAAACTCAGTGCCCCTGTTCCTCCAGGCGTTTGAACGAAGCCTGGATCTCGACCTCGGCTTCCGCCCGGCCCACCCATTCCGAACCCTTGACGAATTTGCCCGGCTCCAGGTCCTTGTACCGCTCGAAGAAGTGCTTGATCGCGGCCAGTTCGAACTCCGGGACATCGGCGAGGTCCTGGATGTGGTCCCAGCGCGGGTCGCCGGCCGGGACGCAGAGGATCTTGTCGTCCCCGCCCGCCTCGTCGGTCATCTTGTACATGGCGACCGGGCGGGCTTCTACGATCACGCCCGGGAACACCGAATCGGGCAGCAGGACGAGCGCGTCCAGCGGGTCGCCGTCCTCTCCGAGAGTGTTCTCGATGTAGCCGTAGTCGGCCGGGTAGGCCATAGAGGTGAACAGGAACCGGTCGAGGCGGACCCGTCCGGTTTCGTGATCGACCTCGTATTTGTTGCGCGAACCCTTGGGGATCTCGATGGTGACGTCGAACTCCACGCCAGCTCCTTCCGCTGCTCTCACGTTGCGCCGTGGTGCCGGCCTCGCCGCCGCACCCGGTTGTTCGCCGAGAACGGTAGCCGAACACCGATATTGTTGTCGGCGGGCACATGGGTTCAGCGGGGGCTCGGGTGTGATAGCTGGGGACAAGGGAGAAGACGGGCAACGTGGTGGTGCAGGGCGGCAGCGGTATGAATGGTTCGGCCTCGCGCCGGCGCCGCGGCGTACGGACATGGCTGATCATCGTGCTGGCGGTGCTGGCCGGTGCGGCGGCGGTGACCGCCGTGATTCTGAAACCGTGGACGCCGGAGTTCCGGCACGGTGGCCTCACCATCGCCGCGCCTCCTGCTCCGGTGACTGTTTCCCCGCATGTGGCGCCGGCCCCGGATACCGCGCCGGCGCCGAGCACGGCGGGTATCGCCGCGGCTCTCGGTCCGGTGGTCGCGAGCCCCGATCTGGGTGGTTTCGCCGGATCGGTGACCGATGCCGCGACCGGAACCGTTCTGTGGAGTGAGCGCGCCGACGAACCGCGGGTGCCGTCGTCCACTGCCAAGATCATGACCGCCGCCGCGGCGCTGCTGACCCTGCCCGCCGATCAGCGGGTGCAGACGACCGTCGTGGCCGGTTCGGCGCCGAACGAGATCGTCCTGCGGGCAGCGGGCGATCCCACGCTGACCGCGCAGCCGGGCGGCGAGGGCTACTACCCGGGTGCCGGGAGTCTGCTGGATCTGGCCGATCAGTTGCGTAATGCCGACGTCCGGGCCGATACGGTCGTGGTGGACGCCTCCGTGTATTCGGGCGAGACCATGGCGCGCGGCTGGGATCCGATCGATATTCCCGGCGGTTCCATCGCGCCGCTCGAACCGGTGATGCTCGACGGCGGCCGGCTCGATCCGGCCGGTGAGTACTCGCCGCGGTCGGGGACGCCGGCGTTGGACGTGGGCCGGCGGCTGGCCACCGAACTCGGTCTCGACCCCGCCGCGGTCCGTCTCGGCACCGCGCCGCAGGGCACCAAACGGCTGGGTGAGGTCGCTTCGGCGCCACTGCGGGACCGGCTGCGCGACATGATGGTGTACTCGGACAATGTGCTGGCCGAGACCATCGGCCGGGAGGTCGCGCAGGCCACCGGGCGGCCGATGTCGTTCGAGGGGGCGGCGGCCGCGGTGGCGGCGGTGCTCGCCGAACACAACTTCGATATGACCGGTGTGACCATGTTCGATTGCAGCGGGCTCTCGGTGGACGACCGCATCCCGGCTCGGCTGCTGAACCAGATCATCGACACCGCGGCCGGGCCCGAACCCGAAACCGAGACGACCACCACCGCGCCCGCCCCGTTCGTACCGCCGCTGGGCGCGGGTGCGCAGGCCCAGCCCGGCAATGCCGTCGATACGCTGTCGAGCCGTTTGGTGCCGATGCTGGACTATTTGCCGGTCGCGGGCGGTACCGGCTCGCTGAGCAGCCGGTATGTCACGCAGAACCAGTCCGGTGCCGGGTGGGTGCGCGCGAAGACCGGAACATTGTCGGTGGCCAGTACGTTGGCTGGTTACGTGCTGGATCGTGACGGCCGGGTGCTGACCTTCACGCTGATGTCGAGCGATCGGCCGCCGGAGGTCAGCCGGCCCGCGCTGGACGCCGTCGCGGCCACGTTGCGCAACTGTGGATGTTCCTGACGGCTGGAGGGCGCATGACGATTCGACAAGGACCCGACGGGCCCGGCGCCCGGACATTGTCCGAGGCCGGTGGATCCGAGGACGAGCGACGCACATTCTCGGGGTCGGTGGACTGGCGCTGGGCGGCCCGCACCGGAGCCGCGCTGGTACCGGCCGGTCCGCGGACTCCGCGTCCGCTCGCCGAGCAGGCGGTGGCCGAACTCGTCGAGGCATCGGTCCGTGCCGAGGGGCCCGTCCGGGCGGTGACCGGTCTGCTCGACGATCAGCCCGTTCCCGCGGCCCGGATCGTCGACCGGCCGGGCTGGATCGCGGCGGCGGCCGATTCCATGGCCCAGCTGACCGGTACCGGCACCGGGGCGGAGTCGGGCCTGCTGACCGGTAAACCGGCCGGGGTGCAGGTCGGTGCGATGCTGGCATTCCTGTCCACCGCGATTCTGGGTCAGTACGACCCGTTCACCGGTCCCGACGGGACGCTGCTGCTGGTGGCCCCGAATATCGTCGGGGTCGAGCGGGTGCTGGGTGTCGCGCCCAGCGATTTCCGGCTCTGGGTCTGCCTGCACGAGGTCTGCCACCGGGTCCAGTTCTCGGCCTCGCCCTGGTTGGCGGGGTACATGCGGGAGAACGTCGAGGTGCTCGGCGAGATCGGTGACGAGGCGACCACCGAGATGCTGTCCCGGTTGCTCGCCGAATTGAAACTTCGGCGCAGCGGTCAGGCCTCCGACGATCCCGCGACCCGTGGTGTGGTGGGCCTGCTGCGGGCGACCCAGCCGCCGGAACAGCGTGCGGCGCTGGACCGGCTGTTGCTGCTGGGCACCCTGCTGGAGGGGCATGCCGATCATGTGATGGACGCGGTGGGGCCGAGCGTGGTGCCGTCGGTCGAGCAGATCCGGGCGGCGTTCGACAGACGCCGTACCCGTCCCGCGAACCCGGTGCAGCGCCTGCTGCGGGCACTGCTGGGTATCGATGCGAAGGTGGCGCAGTACGTGCGCGGAAAGGCTTTCGTCGACGAGGTGGTGGGGACCGTCGGGATGGAGCGGTTCAACGTGGTGTGGACCGACGCGGATACGTTGCCGCGGACCGACGAGATCGACGAACCGCGGCGCTGGATCGCCCGGGTCCTGGACTGAGCGGTGCGTCCCGCCGGAGCGCGGCCGATCCGGTTACCGGAGACACCCGCGGTATTGGGTGTGCGGCATGCGGTGCGGGCGTGGCTGAGCGGATACGGGCCCGCGGACGGGCGGGTGGCCGTGGCGTTGTCGGGCGGCGCGGATTCGCTGGCGCTCACCGGTGCCGCGCTCGCCGAATCCGCGGAAGTGCACGCGCTCGTCGTGGATCATCGGTTGCAGGCGGGGTCGGACGCCGTGGCGGCCGAGGCGGCGGCTACGGCACGTTCGCTCGGCTGCCGCACGGCGCGGGTGTTGCCCGTCGAGGTGTCCGGGCCCGGCGGGATGGAGGCTGCCGCGCGCACGGCGCGCTACGCGGCACTGGCCGGCGCTCGGGCCGGGTTGCCGGTGCTGCTCGGCCACACTCTCGACGATCAGGCCGAAACCGTGCTGCTGGGTCTCGGCCGCGGGTCGGGTGCGCGTTCCATTCAGGGAATGGCCGCGGACGACGGTCCGTGGGGCAGGCCGCTGCTGGGTGTCCGCCGGGATACGACCCGGCAGTTCTGCGCCGATCTCGGTCTGGATCCCTATGTGGACCCGCACAACAGTGCGCCGGAGTTCACCAGGGTACGGCTGCGCACCGAGGTGCTGCCGCTGCTCGAGGAGGTACTCGGTGGTACCGCGGCGCTCGCACTGGCCCGGACCGCCGAACAGTTGCGCGACGACAACACCGCTCTGGACGCCTTCGCCGAGGAGTTGTTGTCGCGTGCCGGCGCCGGTGCGCCGGTGTGCGAGATATTGGCGGCGGCCGCCCCCGCGGTGCGCCGCCGGGCGGTGCGGGCATGGCTGCTGGCCCACGGCGTACCGGCGGTGACCGGAACACATCTGCGCGGAATCGACGAGCTGGTGGTGGCTTGGCGCGGACAGGGAGGTGTCGCGGTGGGCGGCGGTGAGCGGGGGACCCGGTTGGTCGTGATTCGCGAGCATGGCAGGCTGACACTTGCCCGCACCGATCGGGAACGCCGAATCCGAAGGGAAACCAGTTGACGTGTATGGGGACGATATCGATTCGGTCCTGATCACCGAAGAAGAAATCGCGGCGAAGGTCGGCGAACTGGCCGAATTGATCGCCAAGCGGTATCCGCCCGACGCATCGGAGGGCGATCTCCTGCTGGTCGGTGTGCTCAAGGGCGCGATCTTCTTCATGACGGATCTGGCGAAGGCTCTGCCGATACCGACTCAGATGGAGTTCATGGCTGTTTCGTCCTACGGATCGTCCACGTCGTCGTCCGGCGTGGTGCGCATCATGAAGGACCTGGACAAGGACATCGCCGGTCGCAATGTGCTCATCGTCGAGGACATCATCGACTCCGGTCTGACGCTGTCGTGGCTGATGCGTAACCTCTCCACCCGCAACCCGGCCTCGCTCGAGGTGGTGACGCTGCTGCGTAAACCCGACGCGCTGCGCACTCAGGTCGAGGTCGCCAATGTCGGGTTCGATATCCCCAACGAGTTCGTCGTCGGTTACGGACTCGACTACGCCGAGCGGTACCGGGATCTGCCCTATATCGGCACCCTGCATCCGCGGGTCTACGGCGGCGAAGAGGCCTGAATCGCGAGTGGGTAGGTGGGCGAGGCCCACCTACCCACTGGATTCGATGAATATCAGGCCGGAATGGCGGGCGGTGCCGCGAAGCCGCCGGAGACGGCCCGCTGACCGAATTCGAGAATGGTCGGGCGGGTGTCGTCGGCGCGCCAGGCGACCGCGAGTTCGCACGGCGGCAGTCCGGTGACCGGTCGCGCGGTGAGTCCGGGCCACCGGTACATCGGTACGTTGTTCTCGGCTAGCAGGCACAGGCCCAGACCCAGCCCGACGGCTTCGAGCCGGTCCTCGGGTGTGGCGGCCTCCGCGCCGATGGTGGCGGGGCGGCCGTTGCGGGCGTCGTTACCGAGCCAGAAATCGCGGACCGCGCCGGCTTCGGCGGGCAGTGCGATGAATCGTTCGTCGATCAGGTCGGCGAAATCGATCAATTCCTGTCCGGCGCGCGGATGGTTCTCCGGGAGGAGTACCCAGCGGCGCTCGGTGCGCAGCACCTGCCAGCGATAGCGATTCGGGTCGGGCAACGGGAGCCAGACGAGCGCCAGATCGGCCTGTCGACCGGCGAGCCCGCTGGACGGGTCGGTCCAGGCGGCCGGGTGCAGGGCCAGCCGGTGGCCGCTGGCGCTCTCGAGATCGTGCAGCAGCCCGCGGCCCAGCGTCGACTGGAGGCCGACACGCAGTACTTCGCCTGCCTCCTGGAGTGAGCTGTTGGTGGTCTCCCAGAGTTCCAGGATCTTGCGGGCGCCGGTGAGCAGTTCCTTGCCGGCGACCGTGAGCGCGACGCTGCGCTGGTTGCGATCGAACAGGACCACATCGAGCTGACGTTCCAGCTGTCGGATCTGACGCGACAGGGTCGGTTGGGCAATGTGCAGCCGCTGGGCGGCGTTGGTGAAGTGCAGTTCCTCGGCGACGGCGACGAAATACCGCAGATCGCGCAAATGCGGGTCCATAGCACCTTGCTATCAGAATCGTTGCTGAATTTCCAGCCCTAATTTGTTCGGTGGGTCCGCATATCGGGGCTGAAACAGTCAGCAGGTTTGTTAGTGACAGCTTATGGGGTGGCGCGGTGATGTGCATCATGAGTTCTTCGTATCGCCGACGGCGGGCCGCCGCCGGTCGATATGGCGTAAAATCTTCGGCGTTTGTCGTGGTAGGGCTGTTGAGTCTGGGTGTGCCGTCACCTCGGCCGATGGGGCCGCCGATCGCTCCCGGGGGTTGTCCTGCCCGCGCGTCGGGCGCGGACCTTTTCTCGACTGTGCACGTCAAGTGACGTTGATCACAATAGAGTTTCGGTGCGGTCTCGGCGGCGCAAAGGCGAGCGCCGTGGTCCCTCGCCGAGGGACCACGGCGCTCGGCCGGCGATCGGGCCTCAATCGCCCCGCACGCGCTCCTCGTAGGCCCGGCGCTTCTCGGCGTCCACATCGTCGAGGAAGGTCTGCGCCGACCCCATCGATCGGCCCAGTGCGTCGCCCACCGATTGCGGCAGCAGGTTCACGAACACCGACATGGCACCCGCCGCCCGGGTGACCCGTGCCTTCGACCGGGGTTTGGCGATCAGCCGGACGACCGCCGCGGCGATATCCTCCGGTTCGGCCGCGGGCAGGCCCTTGGGCGCCGCCACCCCGGAACCGAGGTCGGTATTGGTCAGCGTGGGCAGTACCGACGAGAAGGAGACTCCGGTGCCCCGGTACTCCTCGCGGAGCGTATCGGTGAACCCGAGCACCGCGTGCTTGGAGGCGTTGTAGGTGGCCAGGCCTGGAATATGCGTCTCACCGGCGAGCGAGGCGATATTGATGATGTGACCGCTGCCGCGCGCGAGCATGCGGGCCAGGCCGAGCTTGGACCCCAGGATCACACCGTAGACATTGATATCCAGGATCCGCCGGGTGATCTGGTCGGTTTCGTCGACCAGACGCCCCGTGGGCATGATGCCCGCATTGTTGATCAGCACATCGATCGGCCCGACTTCGCGTTCCACGTCGTCGAGGAATGTGGTGAAGGACTGGGTATCGGTGACGTCGAGGCGGCCGTAGTAATCGAAATCGTGATCGGTACCCGATTCCTTGACCGTCTTCTCGTCGATATCACCGATCGCGATCGCGGCACCCAGTTTCTTCAGCGCGAGTGCGCTGGCCAGGCCGATACCGCGGGCACCACCGGTGATGACGACGACCTTGCCGCGAATGGAATCGCTCCTACTCACCCTTGTCTCCCTTGAGTCGCAGCAATGCGCCGATATCGATCCGGCGCATTCCGCGCGCACCGGCCGCGCGCATGGCGCCCAACCCGATCAGGATCTTGTTCAGGTCATAGGGCATCCAGGTGAGTTCGCGTTCCTGCGTGGGCAGTATCGGCGTGGTGATGGCCTTGGCCCGGCAGTATTTGCGCACTCCGTTCGGGCCGCCCCAGCGCGCGCCGACACCGGAATCGCCCCAACCGCCCATCGGGAGCGCGAAATTGAACAGGTTGGCGAAAACATCGTTGATATTGACCGCGCCGGCGTTCAGCGCCCGCGCCACTCGCTCGCCGCGGGCTTTGTCCCCGGTCCAGACTGTCGCAGACAGTCCGTATACGGAGTCGTTGGCCAACCGGATGGCCTCGGCCTCGTCGGCCACCTTCATCACCGGCAGGGTCGGTCCGAAGGTCTCCTCGGAGATACACGACATGGTGTGATCGACGTCCACCAGCACGGTGGGTTCGAAGAAGGTGCCCACACCGGTTCGTTTGCCGCCGGTCAGGACTCTCGCGCCCGCGGCCACCGCCTCGTCGATATGCCGTGCGACGATGGCGACCTGGTTCTCGTTGGCCATGGCGCCCACATCGTTGCGCGGTACGCGATCGTCGCGACCCTGTCGCAGGGACTCGACGTTGGCGGTCAGTTTCGCGACGAACTCGTCGTAGACGGGCTCCTCGACGTAGACCCGCTCCACCGAGATACAGACCTGCCCGGAATTGAACATGCCGCCGAAGGCGATACCGTGTGCGGCGCGGTCGATATCGGCGTCGGCGAGCACGATCGCCGGATCTTTACCGCCCAGTTCCAGGCTGTAGGGAACCATCCGGGCGGCGCAGGCGGCGGCGATCCGGCGGCCGGTCGCCGTGGATCCGGTGAACTGGATGTAGTCGGCGTGTTCGACCACCGCCGCGCCGGTGGCACCCGCGCCGGTGACGACGGCGAGCACCGGGGGAGCGCCGATCTCGGCCCAGCCGCGGGCGAGTTCGAGGGCGGACAGGGGAGTCACCTCGGACGGTTTCAGGATCACCGCGGCGCCGGCGGCGAGCGCCGGGATCACATCGAGCAGGGGCATGGCCAGCGGGAAATTCCACGGGGTGATCACGCCGACCACCGGATAGGGCTCGAATACCGTGGTCAGCCGTTTCACCCGGGACAGCGGACTGTGCGGGGCGGGATGTTCGTCGGCGAGGAATTTGGCGGCACGCCGCGCGTAGTAACCGATGAGATCACTGCCGAAGATCGGGTCGATGAGCGAATCGACCCGCGGTTTACCTGTCTCCGACTGCAGAACATCGGCCAGCACCTCGGTGTTGTCGATGATCCAGTCCTGGAGTCTGAGCAGCCATTCCTTGCGCTCGTCGGCGCCGATGGCCTGCCATGCTCGCTGCTGTTCGCGCAGTTCGGCGATGGCCGCGACGACCTGCTCGGCCGTCATATCCGGTACCGAGCCGACCACCTCTCCGGTGGCGGGATTCAGGACTCGGATCTCCGAGTCCGTGGGCGGGTCCACGGTTTTCACCGTGGATTCGGGTTGTCCCGATTCGGTTTTGGTCACTGCGTTCTCCCACTGCGTCGTGCTCGGAACCGCTGTGGCTGATCGTTGTGAATCAGCTCACCTGCTCGATCGTGACACACTGTGCGAGACACCGCGCCCGGTCGCGGTGTCCGACGCCGGGATCTATTGGGATTCGCGAGCCAACCGGCGCAGTGGCGGCTCGGTTGCCGGGGGCACCCGGCGGTCGGGTAATTCGGCGAGCAGTTCGGTGGTGGCGGCCGCGACGGCGGCGACGGCTTTGTCCACTGCGGGTTTGGTGGCCGAACTCAGCCCGGACAGGCCACCGACTTTGCGCACGTACTGCAGTGCGGCGGCATAGATCTCCTGCTCGGTAGCGGCGGGTTCCAGACCTCGCAAGACGGTGATGTTTCTACACATGAATGCACATTAGCCCCGGAACAGGGCCGGTGGCAGGCCAAGGAAAAAATGTGAAAATACATTGCTCGGACCACCGGGCGTCCCTGGTTCTAGACTCACGGTATGGCTGCTGCCGGATTGCCCACGCCGATTCCCTTCCCCTATCCGGAGCTCGACAAGCGCGAGGAGGACCATTGGTCCGGCGCGCAGATAGAGGACGACCGCCTGCGCGCATTGTCGCTGGGCGCCTTCTATTCGGCGCGCTGGGATGCCTTCCACGACGCGCTGCTGCTCGGCCCGGAACGCGACCATCCCCTCGGCGACCGGCGTGAGCTGGCCATCGACACCCTCACCGGTGCCTGGGGGATCACCGACGGTACCGAGGCCCGCGCCTCCATGGAACAGCTGCTCGAGGGTATGCACGCCCCGCTCTACGCCCTGGTGCATCCGCTGGTCACGGCCTCGCTCAACGCCAGCGAGCGGGACCGGTTCGGTGAACGCGCGGATCGGCACCGTGCCTTCCTCCGGCAGGTCGCCTCGTTCCGGGGGATCGACAACTCCGAGGCGCTGGTCCGCGACTACGACATCTGGTCCCAGGCGATCAAGATCGGTTTCACCGACCATCTGTCCCGGCCGCTACCCGCCGATATCCACGCGTGGGACCTGGCCCGAGTGGTCGCCGTCGCGCGGATGTCCTACACCGCCGGCTATATCGAGGACGATGTGGCGTGGGACTACCTCGGCCGGGCGCTACCGCTGGCCCAGCGCAAATACCGCAACTGGCGACAGTTCGGCGATGCCTACCTCACCGGCTGGACCTACTGGCAGGCCTGCGAGGACCTGGCCGAACTGAAGGACGGTGGCGTCGACCGCCGCCTGGAGCTGATGCGCCTCTGGCTGCGCCCGACCAGCCCGTGGCGCCGCATCGGCCTGTCGTAACTCGGGACCGTCCGGCCGCGAGCCGTCGATACGCTCAGCGCTGCTCGGCCAGCCACTGTTCGAAGCTCGTCGGGGCGATCCGGGCGCCCTCGCCGGGTAGCAGCGCGTTTCCGGCCATCTCGGGTCCGAACAGCGCCGACCAGGTCGGTACCAGCGTGACCGCGCGCCCCCGCGCATCGTTGGTACGGCGGGCCATATCCACCAGGTCCTGCGGATCCGGTCCGGCGATATCGCGATAGCGGCCCTGCGGCGCGCCGGTCGCGATCTCGGCGAGGATATCGGCCACATCGGCCGGGGCGATCGGTTGGACGAGGAGCGGCGCGAGGGTGGCCACGCCGTCCTGTTCGGTCCAGCCGGTCACCGTGGCGGCGAAATCGTGGAACTGGGTCGCCGGGACGATCGTCCACGGCACTGTGCCCTGCGCCACGAGACGTTCCTGTTCACGCTTGCCCGCGTAGTGCGCGTTGCCCTCCACTCGAGTTATCCCGGCGATGGAGAGCAGGACGTGGTGGCCGACACCCGCCCGCTGTTCGGCGGCCAGCAGGTTGCCGGTGGTGGAGCCGAAATATTCGACGATCTCGGTACGGTCGGTGCTCTCGACGCTGGTGGTGTCCACGACGGCATCGACTCCGGCGAGTGCGGCGTCCAAGCCCGCGCCGGTGCGCAGATCGACACCGAGCGACCGGCTGATCCGGACGACTTCGTGGCCGGCCGCTTCCAGGGCGGCGGCGGTGCGGGTTCCGATGTTTCCGGTGGCGCCGGCGACGGCGATTCGCATGGTCATGGGTCCTGGCTCCTCGGGAGTTCGTCCGATCGGATACGCGGAACATTATCTCGGACTAAATAGATCCGCAATATCTCGGATAGACTCACGGGCATGAAGTTACCGGTGAGTACCGAATGGCTGTTGCACTGCGCCACCTCGCTGGCACAGCTCGAAGCGGGGGCAACCGCGTCGGCGGCGCAGCTGGCGCAGTACTTCGACCTGCCCGCGCCCTACCTCGCGAAACAATTGCAGGCACTGGTCCGGGCGGGCCTGCTCAACGCGACCACGGGTCCTCGGGGCGGCTTCCGGCTGGCCCGGTCCGCCGGGCAGATCACGCTCCTGCAGATCGTCGAGGCGGTCGACGGTGGCGCCTCGCCCTACGAATGCCGGGAGATACGGCAGCAGGGCCGGGGTGGACTGCCCGCCGAGGACTGCCGTGATCGGTGCATCCTGGCGGTGAAGATGGCCGAGGCACACGAGGCGTGGCGGGCCAGTCTGGCCGCCACTTCGCTCGCCGATCTCGTCGCCGAACTACCCGATTGGGCCCCCGAGCGCACCCGTCGGCGCCTGGTCGGGCCGCAATAACGCGAGGTAGCGCCCGTCCGGCGCGACCGTTTCCGGCCCGGCCCGGATACCGGGCCGGGCGGCGTGGGATCAGATACCCGGCAGCGAACGCAGGATGCCGCGGCCGTAGCGCTGGAACTGGGTATCGTCGACCATTCCCAGCGAATGCCGTTCGACCAGCAGTTCCCATTCCGAGTACAGATGCGCGACGCTGGGATCGGCCGGACCGGCCGCACCGTCCACCGCGACCAGGCGCACGGCGAAATTGATCGCGCACGCCAATCGCTCCGAATCGGCCCGGTCCAGTGCGGTGAAGCACATCGTCGTATTGCCGTCGTGCACTTCCACCAGAGGGCGGCGATTACGCACCCGGATGTCCTCGACCACCGAGACGGTCTCCTCGGTGGCGCGGGCCCGCATGATCATCGGAATCGGCAGTTCGTGGGCGTATGCCTCATCCGCGCCGAGCGAGACCAGCAGCAGCCGCGCTGTGGTCACCGTGAGCAGACAGGGATCGTCGTCCCCCACCGGTGGGTGTGCGACGACACTCGCGGTCTCCAGCACATATTCGTCGCCGGTGAGATAGCCGGCCAGATCGGCCACGGTCGATTCGCCTCGCCCGGCCGCCGACATCCGCCGTACGGCGCGTTCCACATCCGCGCGCACCGGACCGTGGTCGGTCCATTCGGTGGGCGGCGCCTTCAGCTCGGGGGCGGCGATATCGATCCGCTGCGCGGCCAGTATCTGGTCGTTGATACGAGAGACGATCCCCGCGGCCGCGGGGACATCGTGTTCGGCGATCAGCACCGGCAGCGGGGTCCGGTCGGCGGGAACGCCGACCAGCACGGGGGTGGGGTAGCGCAGATATATCTCGATGACCACCGCGTCGTCGGCTCGCCGGCTGAGTCGCACCTCCAGTAGGTCGGTCACCGCGACGTCGAGAACACGCTCGCCGTCGCTCTCGGTTTCGGCGTCGGCACCGGGACGCAGGACGACCAATCGTCCTTCGCCGTGCCGCACGATTGCTGTGGGTGTCCGTAACTCGACTATGTCCATACCCCCTGCGCTCGGGTCGTACGCGATCATCATCGGTCCTACATGCGTGCCATGATTGTGATCAGTACGAGATATCACAGTCCACGACCCCGGGAACCACCGTGGTTTTCCGGCCGTTTACCTCTTGAACTGCATCACCAGCCGAACTTCTGGCTTGCGACGAGTCAGGAAGCGCGATGTATCGACTAGACCGTACGCGGTAACGTGGCATGTCCGCACCCGAATCCGCCCACCGGGCGGTAAGGATGTGGGTTGCGCCGCCCGAGATCGACGCATCGCTAGGCAAGAACGCGGAGACGCCTGAAAGGACTGGCCGCCCGGCCGACGCTCTATGAACCGCAAGACAGTGTTTCGTACCCTGGCGATAATCGCGGGCATTCTGCTCGTGATCTATCTGTTCAGTTACTTCGGCAACGACACCCGCGGCTGGCAGAGCGTCGACACGTCGGTGGCCCTCAGTCAGCTCGCCGACAAGGAGAACGTCGCTCACGTTCAGATCGATGATCGCGAACAACAACTGCGGATCGAACTGAAGAACGGGAACGACGCCACCCAGGGCGCCGACAAGATCATCGCCAAGTATCCCGGCGGCAGCGATACCTCGGCACAGGTCTTCAAGGCCGTGCAGGATTCGGGCGCCGATTACAACACGGTGGTGAAACAGGAGAGCTGGCTCACCCAGATTCTGCTGTTCGTACTGCCCATGGTGCTACTGCTCGGGCTGTTCATCTTCGTGATGTCGCGCATGCAGGGCGGCGGTCGCGGCGGCATGATGGGCTTCGGGAAATCCAAGGCCAAACAGCTGTCGAAGGATATGCCCAAGACCACCTTCGCCGATGTGGCCGGTGCGGACGAGGCGGTCGAAGAGCTCTACGAGATCAAGGACTTCCTGCAGAACCCGGTGCGTTACCAGGCGCTGGGCGCGAAGATCCCGAAGGGTGTGCTGCTCTACGGCCCGCCCGGCACCGGTAAGACACTGCTCGCGCGCGCTGTCGCCGGCGAGGCGGGCGTACCGTTCTTCACCATCTCCGGTTCCGATTTCGTGGAGATGTTCGTCGGTGTCGGTGCTTCCCGGGTGCGCGATCTCTTCGAACAGGCCAAACAGAACAGCCCCTGCATCATCTTCGTCGACGAGATCGACGCGGTCGGCCGCCAGCGCGGCGCCGGACTCGGCGGCGGTCACGACGAACGTGAACAGACCCTCAACCAGCTGCTGGTGGAGATGGACGGGTTCGGTGACCGCACCGGCATCATCCTGATCGCCGCGACCAACCGTCCCGATATCCTCGACCCCGCGTTGCTGCGCCCCGGCCGGTTCGACCGCCAGATCCCGGTGAGCAACCCCGATCTGGCCGGCCGCCGGGCCATCCTGCGCGTCCACTCCCAGGGCAAGCCGATCGCCGCGGAGGCCGATCTGGACGGGCTGGCCAAACGGACAGTGGGCATGTCCGGCGCCGATCTGGCCAATGTCATCAACGAGGCCGCCCTGCTCACCGCCCGCGAGAACGGTTCCACCATCACCGGTGACGCGCTCGAGGAATCGGTGGACCGGGTGATCGGCGGCCCGCGCCGCAAGAGCCGGATCATCAGCGAACACGAGAAGAAGATCACCGCCTACCACGAGGGCGGCCATGCGCTGGCGGCCTGGGCGATGCCCGATATCGAGCCGGTCTACAAGGTCACGATCCTGGCCCGCGGCCGCACCGGCGGTCACGCGATGACCGTGCCCGAGGACGACAAGGGCCTGATGACCCGCTCGGAGATGATCGCGCGGCTGGTCATGGCCATGGGCGGGCGCGCGGCGGAGGAACTGGTCTTCCACGAGCCCACCACCGGCGCCTCCTCCGATATCGACCAGGCCACCAAGATCTCGCGTGCGATGGTCACCGAGTACGGGATGAGCGCCCGGCTCGGCGCCGTGCGGTACGGCCAGGAACAGGGCGATCCCTTCCTCGGCCGGTCCATGGGGACGGCCTCGGACTACTCGCACGAAGTCGCCGGTGCCATCGATGAAGAGGTCCGCAACCTGATCGAGGCCGCGCACACCGAGGCGTGGGCGATCCTCAGCGAGTACCGCGATGTGCTCGACGATCTGGCCATGGCCCTGCTCGAACGCGAAACACTGCACCGCAAGGATCTGGAAACAATCCTGAGCGCGGTCCAGAAACGGCCGCGGATCACCGCGTTCAACGATTTCGGTGATCGGGTGCCGTCGGATAAACCGCCGGTCAAGACCCCGGGTGAGCTCGCGGTCGAACGCGGCGAGCCGTGGCCCCCGCAACCCGCCGTGCCCGCCGGTGTGGGTCCGCGCGATCCCGCCGCCGGGAGCCTGCCACAGCCCGCGGGCTTCCCGGGAGGCGCGGTCCAGCCGGGCTACGGTCAGCCGCCCACCGGCTACCCGGCCCCACCGCAACCCGCTCCCGCCTACCCCCGGGGCGCCACCCACGGCTCCCGGCCCGATTACGGTGCTCCGGCCGGCTGGTCGGCGCCCGGGTGGCCGCCGCGCGAGGAACCGCAGGCCCCACCGGCCGATCGCGGTTACAGCGGCGGGCCGGAACAGTCCCGGCAACCGCATCCCGAACAGAACCCCGGCGGGCAACACCGCAACGACGGCTCGGGGTCGCCCTACGATCGTGGTCAGGACGATTCCGGTTACGGCTCCGGCGAGGACCCCGGCCGTGGTGGATCGCACTCCTGGGACAGCCCGAACGGTCGGCAGTAAACCGGCGCCGATTACGCTCGGACGGGTTCGGCGCACGGTGTGTACTGCCGTGCCCGAGATGTGGAGGTGTCCTCGAAATGTCGACCGATCAGCAGACCAACGGTCACCAGCCCGGTATCCCCGCCGAGCTGGGTGAGAGCGGCGAGCCCGCACCGGAGCTGATCGCGCTGCAGACCGGTAGACGGTTCGATCAGGCGCGGGCCGAGGCAGCGGTTCGCGACCTGCTGCTCGCCGTCGGTGAGAACCCGGACCGGCCGGGGCTGCTCGACACCCCCGCGCGGGTCGCGCGCGCATACCGCGAGATGTTCGCGGGGCTGTACGTGGAACCGGACGCGGTCCTCAACACCACGTTCGACGAAGAACATCAGGAACTCGTCCTGGTTCGCGATATCCCGATGTACTCGACCTGCGAGCATCACCTGGTGTCCTTCCACGGTGTCGCCCACGTGGGCTACATACCCGGACCGCACGGCCGGGTGACCGGTCTGTCCAAACTGGCGCGCCTGGTGGACCTGTACGCCAAGCGGCCCCAGGTGCAGGAGCGGCTCACCAGCCAGATCGCCGACGCGGTCATGCGGAAACTGGATCCGCGTGGTGCGATCGTGGTGGTCGAGGCCGAACATCTGTGCATGGCGATGCGCGGAATCCGCAAACCCGGCGCCAGCACCACCACCTCCGCGGTCCGCGGAATTCTGCAGACCAACTCGGCCTCGCGTGCCGAGGCCCTCGACCTGATCCTGCGCAAGTGAGTGACCAGCGAACCGCCCCCGCGGTACCGGTCGCGGCCGGGATCCGGCCCCGACCGGGTGTGGAACCGCGGGCGGGCCGTTCGTGCGTCGTGATGGGCGTGGTGAACGTGACCAGCGATTCGTTCTCCGACGGTGGTCGCTACCTCGATCCGCAGCGAGCGATCGAACACGGTGTCCGGCTGTACGAGATGGGTGCCGACATCATCGACGTCGGCGGTGAGTCGACCCGGCCGGGCGCGGTACGTGTGGAAGTGGAGACCGAGGTCGAGCGAGTGGTTCCGGTGCTGCGCGGGCTGGTCGCCGCCGGTATCCCCACCAGCGTCGACACGATGCGGGCGCGGGTGGCCGAGGCGGCCGTCGGGGCCGGGGTGACGGTGATCAACGATGTCTCCGGCGGTCGTGCCGATCCGGCGATGGCCGAGGTCGTCGCCGCCGCCGATATCCCGTGGATTCTCATGCACTGGCGGGCCGCCTCGGACTACCGGCACGCCGGCCCGGCGGACCACTACGACGATGTGGTCGCCGAGGTCCGTTCCGAGCTCGGAGTCCAGGTGCGCCACGCGATCGACGCGGGTGTCGATCCGGCGCGGATCATTCTGGATCCCGGTCTGGGATTCGCGAAAACAGCAGAACACAACTGGGCCCTGCTGGGCGCCCTGGACCTTTTCGTCGCCGACGGATTCCCCGTGCTGATCGGGGCGTCGCGCAAACGATTCCTGGGGTCGCTGCTGGGTGATACCGGCGGACCGCGCCCGCCCGACGGCCGGGAGACCGCCACCGCCACTGTTTCCGCGCTGGCGGCATGGCACGGAGCCTGGGGGGTGCGGGTCCACGATGTACGCGGATCGCAGGACGCCGTCGCGGTGACCGATGCCTGGCGTCGCGCCCAGCGGCCGGGATCGCCGCGGTGAGTACATCCGCGTCCGGCCCGGACCGGATCGAGCTCCGGGGGCTGCGGGTTTTCGGCCGGCACGGGGTGTTCGAACACGAACGCCGGGACGGCCAGGAATTCGTGGTGGATCTGACCGTATGGTCGGATTTCGCCGCGGCCGCGGCCACCGACGACCTGGCCCACACCGTCGATTACGGCGCGCTCGCGGAATTGGCCGTCCGGATCGTGGCCGGTCCACCCCGCGACCTGATCGAAACCGTCGCCACCGAGATCGCTGACCGGGTACGTGAAGTACCCGGAGTCGCCGATGTCGAGGTGGTGCTGCACAAACCCGCGGCACCTATTCCGCACAGCTTCACCGATGTACGGGTGGTCACCGCGGGCAGTCGTGGACAGGGGTCTGCATGACGCGTGCGGTGCTTTCGATCGGTTCGAATATGGGGGATCGGCTCGGATTGCTGCGCGGTGTCGTCACCGGGCTCGGCACCCGGGTGCGCGCGGTCTCGCCGGTCTACGCCACTGCGCCGTGGGGCGGGGTGGAGCAGGACGATTTCCTCAATGCGGTGCTGGTGGCCGAGGACCCCGATTACAACTGTCACGACTGGCTCCGGCACGGGCAGCGGCTGGAGCAGGCGGCCGGGCGCGAGCGGACGGTCCACTGGGGCGCCCGCACGCTCGACGTGGATATCGTCTCCTGCGCGGAACCGGACAGGGGTGTCCTCCGGGCGGTACGCAGTACCGATCCCGAGCTGACTCTGCCGCATCCGCAGGCGCACAACCGCGCGTTCGTCCTGGTGCCCTGGCTCGATGTGGAACCGGACGCGGTGCTGGCCGTCGAGGGGGCCGAACACGGTGTCCGCGAGCTGCTGGCGGAGCTGGATCCGGCCGAGCGTGCCGGGGTGCGGCGCACCGAATTCACTCTTCTGCCCGCCGCGGTCCCTCCGCCTTCGCTTCGGGCTCCGCGGGCCGAACGTGGCGGGTTCGGGGAGATGCCGTGATGCGGTCCCTCCACCTTCGCTCTGGGCTTCGCAGCCGCCATGCGTCTGTTTCGAGGGAGGCACTATGAGTCTCGGGGGTGGTGGGAACACCGGTGGGGGGAACACCGGTGGAGACGACGACGGTGGGGGAATGAAGCTCAAACCCACTCGCGTCCGGGAGCTGCTGGCCAATGTTCTCATCGCGGCGGTCATCGCCTGGGTGGCGAGCCGGCTCGCCTATGCGAGTTTTCCGCCGATCTCCACCATCGCCGGCGCTTCCCTGTATCCCGTGGCGGTCCTGGAGGTCGCGCTGGGCTTCTATATCCGGACCCGGGTGAGCCACCGTCAGATCGGCGCGGATCTACGGCAGCTGCATCCGATCACTGTTGCTCGGGCGCTCGCGCTGGCGAAGGCCTCGGCGCAGGTGGGATCGCTGGTGGCCGGCGTATGGCTCGGATTTCTGCTCTGGATCTTCCCGCAGCGCGGCGATCTGCGGGCGGCCGACGCGGATTACCCGGGCGCCCTCATCGGATGCGGTGCCGGGATCGCGCTCGCGGCGGCGGCACTGTGGCTCGAATACTGCTGTCGCGCTCCCGACGACCCCACCGACGACCCGGCCCCTTCGTAGCGCTCGTGACCGTGATCGATCCCGCCCTTTCCGACCTGGGCGGTGGCGAATATCGCGGCTACCCTTGCGGTCATGGTTTCACCGTCCCGCAGTAGTACTTCCTCGCGCGGCCGGGAAGATGTGGGCAAGCTCTTCCTCGGTGCACTCGTCCTACTGGGCCTGGTGGCCAGCGTATTTCTCGTTTTCAGCGATAGCCTGGAATTCATCCGGGTGGGGTTGGTTGTCGCCCTGTGGGCGGCGGTACTGGGTGCGTGGGCCGCCGGCAGATACCAGGCGAAGATGCGTGCGATGCGGCAGACCTATGAACTGGAACTCGAGCGCGAGATCAGTGCCCGCCGTGAACACGAAATCGGGGTCGAGTCACGCGTACGTTCGGATTTGGGTGCCGACGCTACGGAAATGGCGGCGCTGCGCGCCGAACTCGCCGTGCTGCGGCGACAGTTGGAGCGACTCTTCGAGGGCGATCTGCCCGACGAGCGGCCGGCACTGCGCGCGTCGGCCTTCCGGGTTCAGGAACTGCCCAGCGCCGACGACAGCGCGGCGGGCCTGCCACCCGGCTGGCAGGGGCCGGAGGAAGGCGAGCGGCGGGCAGTGGACGCGTGGGCCAATGCGGCCGCGAGCTGGTCGCATGCCGCCGACGGCTGGGCCGATGCCGAAGCGGAGGCCGCCGATCCGGCCGGTGATACCGGTGAGCGCAGTGCGGTGACTCCGGTGTACGAAACCGACTTTCCGGACCGGCCGCAGTTCGCGAGCCCCGATGATGCCCCGGTTACCGCGGAGACGGCGATCGTCCGTCTCGAGGACGAGCCGGTCGGTCCCGATATCTCGGGGCCGAGCTGGGCTGATGCGTTCACCGAGGTATACGACGAACCGGATGCCGCGGCTGCGGACCGCTACGGCTCGCCGAGTGACGAGCCCTTCCACGGCCCACCGTCGCCGTACAACAGCGCGCCGGACGCGCGCCCGCCGGTGACCGGAACTCCCGAAACGCCGGATTCGTCCGAGTTAGGCGCGGCGTCCGAGGCGCTGGGTTCAGCCGATCCCGGCGAAGGTCCCGAGGCGGCGGCAGTGCCCGGGCTCGCCGAAGCGCCCGCTGTCGAGGGCGAATCCGCCGAGGGAAAGCCGCACGAACCGGCCGTTCGCGCGCCGACCGGGCTCTTCCCCCGGTCGGCGAATTCGCGGCGGCGCCGCACCCAGTCCGACTCTGCCGGGAACCGGCGCCTCTCGGTCGCCGAGATCATGGCCAATCTGCGGCAGGAAGAGGAGCAGCGCAGCTCCTGAAGTGCGGCATATATCACCCGGGACGCCCATGGCGCATTCGCGGGAGCTGGTCCTATCCTCGATTCGTAACGTCCGGTACCCGCAGCGCGGGACTGGAACGACTTCGAGAGGACACTGTTGACCTCGCCACGCGTGACTCCTGGCAATCCGGCCGCGAGTGGTGATCCAGCGCCCGCACGACTGACGGTAGGCATCGTCTCGGCGGGACGCGTCGGATCAGCCCTCGGTGCCGCGCTCGAACGCGCCGGACATGTGGTGTTCGGCGTCGCCGCCATATCCGACGCCTCGGTGCGCCGGGCGCAGTCCCGGTTGCCCGATTCGCGGATCCTCCCGGTCGAGGAGGTCGCTGCCAGCAGTGAACTGCTGATCCTGGCTGTTCCGGATGCGGAACTGGCCGGGCTGGTCCGCGGTCTGGCGAGTTCCGGGACCGTACGGCCGGGTACGATCGTCGCCCACACCTCCGGTGCCAACGGGATCGCCGTACTGGCCCCGCTGAGCGAAGCCGGTGCTTTGCCGTTGGCAGTTCATCCCGCCATGACTTTCACCGGTCACGACGAGGACCTGGCTCGTCTGGGCAATGCCTGCTTCGGGATCACGGCCGCCGACGAAATCGGGTACGCCATCGCCCAGTCCCTGGTGATCGAGATGGGTGGGGAACCGGTCCGGGTGGCCGAGGAACACCGCACCCTTTATCACGCCGCGCTCGCGCACGGCAGCAACCATCTCGTGACGCTGGTGCTGGACGCGGTCGAGACGCTGCGCCGAGCGCTGGCCGGCCCCGGACTTCTGGGCCAGCAGACCATCGACGATCAACCCAACGGCCTGCCCGAACGGCTGCTGGCACCGCTGGCCTCTGCCGCGCTGGACAACGCCCTGCGCCGCGGCCAGGCCGCGCTGACCGGTCCGGTGGCCCGCGGCGACACCGCGGCCGTCGCCGCTCATCTGGATGCTCTCGCCGCGGCGGACCCCGAGGTCGCCGCCGGTTACCGGGCGCTGTCGCGGCGGACCGCCGAACGGGCGCAGGCCCCCGCCGAACTACGCGAGCTGCTGGAGGAACACCGATGATGCGGTCCCTTCGCCTTTTTCGCCGCGGTCTCGGATCGCATGTATCGAGTTCGGAGGAGCTGCTGTGACCGACTCGACGTTGCGTGGTGCGTACCGCGCCGGTGAGCTGACGGTGCAGCACGATCCGGCCGGGCTCGGCAAGGTTGTTCGGGCGTTGCGGAGCACCGGGCGCACTGTCGGCCTCGTGCCCACCATGGGTGCCCTGCACGAGGGTCACCTCGAACTGGTGCGGCGTGCCAAGCGCACCAACCAGGTCGTGGTGGTGTCCATCTTCGTGAATCCGCTGCAGTTCGGCGCGGGTGAGGATCTGGACAGCTACCCCCGCACCCTCGACGCCGATGTGGAGTTGCTGCGCGGTGCGGGAGTCGATCTGGTATTCGCGCCGAGTGCGGCCGATATGTATCCGGCCGGCCCACGCACAACGGTGCAGCCCGGCCCGATAGGCGCCGATCTCGAGGGGGCCTCCCGGCCCACCCATTTCGCCGGAATGCTCACCGTGGTGGCCAAACTGCTGCAGATCGTGGGCCCGCACGAAGCTTTCTTCGGCGAAAAGGACTATCAGCAGCTCACCCTGATCCGTCAGATGGTCCGTGACCTGAACTTCGAGGTGAAGATCGTGGCGGTACCGACCGTGCGCGAATCCGACGGTCTCGCGCTCTCCTCGCGCAACCGCTACCTCGACCCGGTACAACGGGAACTCGCGACCACACTGTCGGCGGCCCTGCTGGCCGGCGCGCGATCCGGAGCGGCCGGTGCCGGTGCCGTACTGCAGGCCGCGCACGCCGTGCTGGCCGCCGCCCCAGAGATACAACTGGACTATCTCGAACTGCGCTCCGCAAACCTGGATCCCGCCCCGGAGAACGGCAACGCCCGCCTCCTGATCGCGGCCCGCGTCGGCACCACCCGGTTGATCGACAACGCCCCGGTCCAACTCGGCGTCCAGCTCGACGGTCACCCCGACGCCGATATCCCCGCGTCCGCCGCTGAAACCACGCAGCGCGCGCCGCGCGTCAACGGGTCCGGATCACCGTGAACACCCCGCCCAGCCCCGCGCTCTCGCCCGGTCCGAGCCCCGCCGTCCCCACATCCGGCCGACAGCGTTCCCGCTCCGCGCTCGAAGCACACCCCCGCCCCGTTCCGCCGCGACCGGGGAGCGCCGTGGCGCGCAATCGGACGGCCGGCGACAACACAGAAGTCGGCGAGCACTCACCGATGTGCCGGAACATTCGGGCCGGCCGGGCCACCGATCCGCACGAACCCGCCGCCTTCCCCGAACGCGCTGTCCCGGTATTCGGTGTCCACCCGAGCACCGGTGGTCCGGAGGAGCGGAAGACAGCAACGGCAGAGTGCACGCGGCCCGTCGCTGGTAACCGGCAGTCCATCGAACTGCCACCGAGCTACCCGCCGACCCCAGCCGGCCGGACCACCGCCCACCACGAACCTTCTGTCCCCTTCGGACGGTCGACCTCCGTAGGCGGGGCCCGCCCCGGTTCCGGAGCGACAGAGCGAAGGAGCGCAGCGACTGAGCGCCGGAGTGAAGAACCGGGGTTGATAGGGCCCCGACCCGCCCCGCCGCAGGTGGGGCAAATACACACAGAAAGGCGACGATGATGTTGCGCACCATGATGAAATCGAAGATCCACCGGGCCACCGTGACCCATGCCGACCTGCACTATGTCGGTTCCGTGACGATCGATCAGGATCTTCTCGATGCCGCCGATCTGCTCGAGGGCGAGCAGGTCTGCATAGTCGATATCGACAACGGCGCCCGCCTCGAGACCTATGTGATCGCCGGCGAGCGTGGTTCCGGTGTGATCGGTATCAACGGTGCCGCCGCACATCTGGTCGATCCCGGTGATCTGGTCATTCTCATCGCCTACGGCATGATGGACGAGGCCGAGCTGCGCGAGTACGACCCGAAGGTCGTGTTCGTCGATGCCCGGAACCGTCCGGTCGAGCTGGGTTCGGATCCGGCGCATGCGCCCGAGGGTTCGGATCTGATCAGCCCTCGTAATCTGACCTTCGCCTGAGCGGCGGCGGTGACCGTATGCTCCTGACCATCGATGTCCGTACGACCAGCACGGTCGTCGGGTTGATTTCCGGTGCCGGGCAGCAGGCCGAACTGGTGCGGCATTGGCGGATCCATACGAATCCGCTGCATACCGCGGACGAGTTCGCGATGAGTCTGCGCGGGCTGGTGGGTTCCGATCTCGACGCGGTGACCGGAGTGGTGGGTCTGTCGACCATGCCGCCGGTGCTGCGTGAGCTGCGGTCGATGCTGGAGCGGTATTGGCACCATGTACCGCATCTGCTGGTGGAGCCCGGCGTCCGGACCGGTATTCCGCTGTTGGTGGACAATCCGAAAGAGGTCGGTGCCGACCGGATCGTGAACAGTCTCGCCGCCCATCATCAGTTCGGTGGTGCCGCGATCGTCGTCGATTTCGGTGTTTCGGTCTGCGTGGATCTCGTATCGGCGAAGGGGGAGTTCCTGGGCGGGGTCATCGCGCCGGGGGTGGAGACCGCGACCGAGGCGCTGATCGAGCGGGCCGCGTTGCGCCGGGTGGAGTTGGCCCGGCCCCGATCGGTGGTGGGCAAGAACAGCGTCGAATGTATCCAGTCCGGGGCTATCTTCGGGTTCGCCGGTCTGGTGGACGGTCTGGTGGATCGGATCCGCGACGATATCGAGGGTTTCGCCGACGAGGGGGTCGCGGTGGTGGCGACCGGTGCGGCCGCGTCGCTGATCGTGGGTGAGTCCGAGACCGTGGAGCATCACGAACCGCATCTCACGATCACCGGATTGCGGCTGGTGTTCGAGCGGAACCAGCGTCGTAATCGCGGGTGATTCCGCGGCCCGGCCCGGCTGTGACCTATTCCGCTGAGTCGGATGTGGCCGTGGTGTCGGCGGCTTGCTAAGCTTCCGGTGTGCTGACCCGCATGCGTACCCAGGAGTGTTGTCGAGGCTGATTCGCCTCGACCGTTCGAGGCATTCTGCAGTCCTCGACCGTTTCTTTACTTCCTGGAGATGCGCTGATGCGTTCGCCTGTTCTTTCTTCCGTAGTGTCCCGGTCGGCGCGTGATATTTCCGCCGCGAATCCGATTCCCGATCGTCCGATCGCTCCGGCGCTGCCCACCCGGTTGCGTCCGGCGGATCTGCTCCGGCTGACCGACGAGACCGGTGAGGATGTGCTCGCCGGCCGGTACGACCATCTGCTTCCCGTGGACGGCGCGTGGCCGGCGGTGGACCGCTGGGCCGCGCGGCTCGTCTCCGATGACGAGGTCGACGTCTGGCTGATCAGCTGGACCCCGGACAAATCCACGAAATTGCACGATCATGCCGGTTCGCTGGGTGCGCTCACCGTGCTCAGCGGCGCCCTCGCCGAATATCGCTGGAACGGTACCGAACTGCGCCACCGGGTGTTGTCCGCCGGCGATCAGGCCGCCTTCCCCATCGGCTGGGTGCACGATGTCGTGCGAGCCCCCGACCGGATCGCGGTTTCGGGCCTGTCCGGCACCGGTCCGCTCGATCCCACTCTCAGCGTGCACGCCTACTCACCGCCGCTCACCGCCATGTCCTATTACGAAGTGACCGGACACGGCAACCTGCGGCGCACCCACACCGTTCTCACCGATCAGCCCGAAGGTGATCTCTGATGTCGCGACTGACCATCGATCAGATGCTCGACCAGGCCCGTTCCCAGTTGCGGCGGCTCCACCCCGTGGAACTGCCCGCAGCGCTCGCCAGGGGCGCGTTCCTGGTCGATATCCGGCCCGCCGCGCAACGTGCCAGGGAAGGGGCACTGCCCGGGGCCCTGGTCATCGAACGGAATGTGCTCGAATGGCGGCTCGACCCCAGCAGTTCGGCCCGGCTGGCACTGGCCATCGATCACGAGGTCGAATGGGTGGTGGTGTGCTCGGAGGGCTACACCTCCAGCCTGGCGGCGGCGTCGTTGCGCCAATTGGGTCTGCACCGCGCGACCGATCTGGTCGGCGGATATAAGGCACTGGAAGCGGCCGGGATGCGATCGGTTGCCACCGGGGCTGCCCACTTCACCAGGGAAGTTCGTTCACTCGCGGTTCTCTGAATTCTCGTCGCCGGCCGAATGCGGCCGGACGACAATGCATTTCCGACGCGTGTCGGCTGCCCGGGAAAATTCTAAGCAACCAAATGGTCTATTTCTCCCGGGGTGATCCGTCGCGTCTTCTACGGACGATTCCTTATCGCCCCGTTGGGGCGGGCGGCCGACGAATCGATTTGCCGTGCACGCTAGGGTGGTTCGCTGTGAGCAACCCGAACATCTCGTCATCCGGCGGCTCCGCGGGCGTTGTTCCCGCGGGGCGATCCAGCCGCTCTGTGGAGGTCGACGACGTCCCCGAGCAGATGCGGATCCGCCGGGAGAAGCGGGAGCGGCTGCTCGAGTCGGGCGGGGAGGCCTATCCCGTTTCGGTGCCGCGTACCCATAGCCTGGCCGAAATCCGTGCCGCCCATCCGGATCTCGCGGCCGATACCGCGACCGGTGAACTCGTCGGTGTGGCGGGCCGGGTCATCTTCATGCGGAATACCGGCAAATTGTGCTTCGCTCAGCTACAGGAGGGCGACGGCACCACTTTGCAGGCCATGGTGAGCTTGAACGGTGTCGGTGCGGACGCGCTGGCGGCGTGGAAGACCGATGTGGATCTCGGCGATATGGTTTTCGTGCACGGCGAGGTCATCTCGTCACGTACGGGTGAATTGAGTGTCATGGCCGATTCGTGGTCCATGGCGGCCAAGGCGTTGCGTCCGCTACCCGTAGCGCACAAGGAGATGAGCGAGGAAACGCGGGTCCGTCAGCGTTATGTCGATCTGATCGTGCGCCCGGAGGCCCGGGAAACCGCCCGTACCCGGGTCGCGGTGGTGCGTGCACTGCGCAATGCGCTGGAACGTCGCGATTTCCTCGAGGTCGAGACGCCTATGTTGCAGACCCTGCACGGGGGTGCGGCCGCACGGCCCTTCCGCACGCACTCCAATGCCCTCGATATGGATCTCTACCTGCGCATTGCTCCGGAGTTGTTTCTGAAACGCTGCGTGGTCGGCGGGATCGAGCGGGTCTTCGAGATCAATCGGAACTTCCGTAACGAAGGTGCCGATTCAACACATTCGCCCGAGTTCGCGATGCTCGAAACTTATCAGGCATACGGGACCTACGACGACTCCGCGCGCATGACCCGGGAATTGATCCAGGAAGTCGCGCAGGAAGCGTTGGGAACTCAGGTCGTCACCCTCGCCGACGGTTCGGAATACGACTTGAGCGGCGAGTGGACAACAGTCGAGATGTATCCGTCGTTGTCCGAGTCGATCGGGGTGGAGGTCACCCCGGAAACAACTGTTCCGGAATTGCTCGAACTGGCCGATCGGGTCGGTCTGGAAATTCCCGAAGGGAAGGGCTACGGTCACGGCAAACTGGTGGAGGAACTCTGGGAGCACACCTACGGTGACAAGCTGTACGTGCCGACTTTCGTCCGCGATTTCCCGGTCGAGACTTCCCCGCTGACCAGGCAGCACCGGTCGCGGGCCGGGGTCACCGAGAAGTGGGATCTGTATGTCCGCGGCTTCGAGTTGGCCACCGGCTATTCGGAGTTGGTGGATCCGGTGATCCAGCGCGAGCGGTTCGTCGATCAGGCCCGGCTGGCCGCGGCCGGCGATGACGAGGCAATGGTGCTCGATGAAGACTTCCTGGCCGCGATGGAACACGGGATGCCGCCCACAACCGGAACCGGTATGGGAATCGATAGGTTGTTGATGGCGCTCACCGGATTGGGAATCCGGGAAACGATACTCTTCCCAATAGTGCGGCCGGTCGGCCGTTGAGCGAACGGTTTGCATAGCGGGCCGCTCGTCTTGGAATTTTCCGAATTCGGGGTATTCTTGCCTCGGGTAATCGGCCTGATTTTGCGGGCCGCACGATTTCGAGAGGACGTTCATCTCATGGCAAAGAAGGTCACCGTTAGCCTGATCGACGATGTCGACGGTGAGTCCATCGCGGACGAGACCATCGAGTTTGCAATCGATGGGGTGTCGTACGAGATCGACCTGTCGTCGACGAATGCGTCGAAGCTTCGGGACGAGTTGGAGCAGTGGGTTACCAGTGCTCGCCGGGTGAGTGGCCGGCGCCGGGTGAAGTCCGCGGTCGCGGCCTCCGGGAGCACCAAGGCCCGCGCCACGATGGATCGCGAGCAAAGCGCGGCTATTCGTGAGTGGGCGCGCCGGAATGGTCACAAGGTTTCCGCGCGGGGGCGTATCTCCGCCGATATCACCGACGCGTACAACAAGGCATCGAAGGGTTAGTTCTTCTTTCAACCGTCGCGCGTGCCGATATTCACGGAACGCAGCGGCGGCTGGTCTTCTCGATAGCTATTTGGAATTACCGCTGGCCCCGGCGTCGACCGCCGGGGTCACTGCGCCCGGCGGGGTTCCATCTTGCTCGTGCGGCCGACTGCCCGGCACCATAGAGGGGTTCGTCCGGGCCCCGTCGTGTGCCGAAGTGCAAGAGGTCCGCAGTGCTCGGCAGTTGCTGCCGATATGGAGAGGTGAGGTATCGGCGCAGTGACCGGATCCGTCGGTTCGTTCCTTCGATTCACCGATGACGAAGGCCGTAGGCGCGAAGTGATGCTGAGCCCCGATCGGCAGCGTGTCACCATCGGCCGCTCCGCAGGTGCCGATCTGTCGTTGCGCTGGGACGCGGAGGTCTCGCGATTGCATGCCGCGGTGGAGTATCTCGCCGCGCACTGGACCATTGTGGACGACGGCCTGTCCCGCAACGGCACGTTCGTCAACGGTGAACGGATCAACGGCCGCCGCCGTCTGATGCCCGGTGACCGGATCCGGGTCGGTACCTCGCTGGTGTCCTTCCACGATTTCAACGGCGTCGCCGACGACGCCACCCGCGCTTCCGGCGCCAGTATCCCTACCGTGCGCTCGCTGACCGAGGCGCAGCGCGGGGTACTCGTAGCGCTGTGCCGCCCCTACAAGGGGGATGTGGGTTTCGCCGCCCCCGCCACCAATCAGCAGATCGCCGACGAACTGTATCTGAGCGTGGACGCCGTCAAGACTCATCTGCGCGCCCTGTTCGCCAAGTTCGGTGTCGAAGATCTGCCGCAGAACCAGAAACGGGTCCGGCTCGCCGCGCTGGCCATGCGCAGTGGTCTCATCACCGATCGGGATCTCTGAACGTACCCGCCTCGGCTCTCCGGCCGTCGCGTCCGTATGCGGGTCTGCGGAGCGGCGGCCGGTTCGGTTGTGGGCCCCGGCGTACCTCCGCCATCGCTCCTTGTGCGCGTCGATATGTGGACCGACGGCCCGGTTGTGGGTTCGTCGCGGGCCCGGCCCGGCTCTGCTCTTCGTCCAGCCGTCGATCTCCCCAGCCGTGGGAGCCGTTCTGTTCGCTCTGGGCAAAACCGGAGTGGGAAACCAATCGGTGGGTAAGGGCGTTATGAGTGAATAAGCATGTCGGCGGGTCCACAGCAATAGGGTGGAGCGGCGGCGGTGTAATCCCTTGCCAACTAGAGTGGGAGGCGGGGGCCGCAACCCCTGGCCTACATGGCAGGCTGAAGTCGACGGTTGTCCACGACACACCACGGCGTCAGCCGGCCATAGAGTCCGGAGCAGGAGAGTGAGGGAGCGATGTTCGAGAGGTTCACCGACCGCGCGAGGCGTGTCGTCGTCCTGGCCCAAGAAGAGGCCAGGATGCTCAACCACAACTACATCGGCACCGAGCACATCCTGCTGGGTCTGATCCACGAGGGTGAGGGTGTCGCGGCCAAGTCCCTGGAATCGCTCGGCATCTCGCTGGAGGGCGTGCGCAGCCAGGTCGAAGAGATCATCGGCCAGGGCCAGCAGGCCCCGTCCGGTCATATTCCGTTCACCCCCCGCGCCAAGAAGGTGCTGGAGCTGAGCCTGCGCGAGGCCCTGCAGCTCGGCCACAACTACATCGGCACCGAGCACATCCTGCTCGGCCTGATCCGTGAGGGTGAGGGTGTCGCGGCCCAGGTGCTGGTCAAACTCGGCGCCGACCTCAACCGGGTCCGTCAGCAGGTCATCCAGCTGCTGTCCGGATACCAGGGCAAGGAGCCGGTCGAATCCGGTGCCCGGGGCGAGACCGGTACCCCGTCGACGTCGCTGGTGCTCGATCAGTTCGGCCGTAACCTCACCCAGGCCGCGCTGGAAGGCAAACTCGACCCCGTCATCGGCCGCTCGAAGGAGATCGAGCGCGTCATGCAGGTGCTGAGCCGCCGTACCAAGAACAACCCTGTCCTGATCGGCGAGCCCGGTGTCGGTAAGACCGCCGTGGTCGAGGGCCTGGCCCAGGCCATCGTCAACGGCGAGGTTCCGGAGACGCTCAAGGACAAGCAGCTCTACACCCTCGACCTGGGTTCCCTGGTCGCGGGCAGCCGCTACCGCGGTGATTTCGAAGAGCGCCTGAAGAAGGTGCTCAAGGAGATCAACACCCGCGGCGACATCATCCTGTTCATCGACGAGCTGCATACGCTGGTCGGAGCGGGTGCCGCCGAGGGCGCCATCGACGCGGCCTCGATCCTGAAGCCGAAGCTGGCCCGCGGTGAGCTGCAGACCATCGGTGCCACCACCCTCGACGAGTACCGCAAGTACATCGAGAAGGACGCCGCCCTGGAACGCCGGTTCCAGCCGGTGCAGGTGGGCGAGCCGACGGTCGAGCACACCATCAACATCCTCAAGGGTCTGCGCGACCGCTACGAAGCGCATCACCGGGTGTCCATCACCGACGGTGCCCTGGTCGCCGCCGCCACTCTGGCCGATCGCTACATCAACGACCGGTTCCTGCCGGACAAGGCGATCGACCTGATCGACGAGGCCGGCGCCCGGATGCGTATCCGCCGGATGACTGCCCCGCCGGACCTGCGCGAATTCGACGACAAGATAGCCGACGCGCGCCGGGAGAAGGAATCGGCGATCGACGCGCAGGACTTCGAGAAGGCCGCGCGGCTGCGCGACAAGGAGAAGCAGCTCGTCGCCAAGCGGGCCGAGCGCGAGAAGCAGTGGCGCTCCGGGGATCTGGATGTCGTGGCCGAGGTCGACGACGAGCAGATCGCCGAGGTGCTGGCCAACTGGACCGGTATCCCCGTCTTCAAGCTCACCGAGGAGGAGACCACTCGTCTGCTCCGTATGGAGGACGAGCTGCACAAGCGGATCATCGGCCAGGAGGACGCGGTCAAGGCCGTTTCCAAGGCCATCCGCCGCACCCGCGCCGGTCTGAAGGATCCGAAGCGTCCGTCCGGTTCGTTCATCTTCGCCGGCCCGTCCGGTGTGGGTAAGACCGAGCTGTCCAAGGCGCTGGCGAACTTCCTGTTCGGCGACGACGACGCGCTCATCCAGATCGATATGGGCGAGTTCCACGACCGCTTCACCGCCTCGCGGCTGTTCGGTGCCCCGCCCGGGTACGTCGGCTACGAAGAGGGCGGCCAGCTCACCGAGAAGGTGCGCCGCAAGCCGTTCTCGGTCGTGCTGTTCGACGAGATCGAGAAGGCCCACCAGGAGATCTACAACACCCTGTTGCAGGTCCTGGAGGACGGTCGTCTCACCGACGGCCAGGGCCGGACCGTGGACTTCAAGAACACGGTGCTGATCTTCACCTCGAACCTCGGTACCTCCGATATCTCGAAGGCCGTGGGTCTGGGCTTCACCCAGAGCAATGCCGAGGGCTCGAACTACGAGCGGATGAAGCTCAAGGTCAACGACGAGCTGAAGAAGCACTTCCGGCCGGAGTTCCTCAACCGTATCGACGATGTGATCGTCTTCCACCAGCTCACCACCGAGCAGATCGTGGAGATGGTGGATCTGATGATCGCCCGCGTCGAGCGGCAGCTGAAGAACAAGGATATGGCGCTCACGCTCACCGAGAACGCCAAGGCCCTGCTGGCCAAGCGTGGGTTCGACCCCGTGCTCGGTGCCCGGCCGCTGCGCCGCACCATCCAGCGCGAGATCGAGGATCAGCTCTCGGAGAAGATCCTCTTCGGCGAGATCGGCCCCGGACAGACCGTCCAGGTCGATGTCGAGGGCTGGGACGGCGAAGGCTCGGGCGAGGACGCGCGCTTCACCTTCACCCCGAAGGCCAAGCTCACCAAGGAAGACGGTGAGAAGAAGCCCGAGGTCGTGCTGACCGGCGCTGCCGAGGGCTCGACCGAGGCCGCCTCCGGCGAGTAGACAAGACAGTACGAGGCCTGCCCACCGGTATCGCACCGGTGGGCAGGCCTTTTTCGTACGTCGATCACCGGTTGCCGCCGGTCGCCGGGAGGGTGTGGTCGGTGGGCGCGAGTACGGTGGTGGCGTTCATTCGATACGAATCGGGGGTATCACCATGACGAATCCGGACCTGACCACCATCGCCGTTCTGCTCGACCGCTCCGGCTCCATGCAGACCATAAAATCGGATACCGAAGGCGGCCTGGCCGCGTATTTCGAGGAACAGCGCAAGGTCGAGAACTCGGTGCGGGTAACCCTCGCACAGTTCGACACCGAGTACGAATGCGTGTACTCGAACATTCCCATCGCCGAGGTTCCGGCACCGGCGCTGCAGCCACGGGGCGGTACCGCGCTCTACGACGCCATCGGCAAATTGGTCACCGATCTCGGCACCGAACTCGCGGCCCGGCCGGAGGACGAGCGGCCCGGCACCGTGATCGTGGTGGTGCTGACCGACGGCCACGAGAATTCCAGCCGGGAGTGGACACATGCCGCGGTGCGCTCACTGATCGAACAGCAGCAGAACGTGTACAGCTGGGACTTCCTGTTCCTCGGCGCCAATATGGATGCCGTAGAGATCGGCAGCGGGCTCGGTTTCGCCCCGCAGCAGTCCATCACCTACGGGGCGGCACCGGCCGGTGTCGCGGGGGTATTCCGGGCGGCCGGCGCTTATTCACGCCGTCTGCAGGCGCCCGCGGGTGCGCCGGGTGCGGCCCGGGCCGCGGGGTTCACTGAGGAGGAGCGCCGCGACGCCAACCCGGGCTGAAGAGATTCACTCCGACGCGCCGCGATCGGTCCGGTCGCTGCCGGGCGCGCTCCGGCTCGGCTCGGCGGTCACCGCGACCGGGGCCGTATCCCGCGAGCTGTCGCCGGATTCTTTGCGGGCGCGCGGCCGGGCGTCGGGGTCGATCGCTATCCGGAGCGGGCGGCTCGGTAGCCGCGCGGCCACCCGGTAACCCCCGCTGGGTTTCGGGCCGGCCGTCAACGCGCCGCCGAGGGCGTGCGTGCGTTCGCGCATGGTGATGATCCCCATCCCGCGGGTGGGCCCGGCGTGGTCGGGCCTGCCGGTGGGGCGCGTGTTGTCGACGGTGAGGTCGACGGAATCGCCGGTGTAGCGCACAGTTACGGTGGCTTCGGCGCCGGGGGCGTGGCGCACCACATTGGCCAGGGATTCCTGCACGATCTGAGTCGCGGCGTCATCGATCGCCGCGGGCAGGGAATCGGTGGTTCCCAGGACCCGGGTGTGCACGATCAATCCTGCCTGCCGGGGCTTGCGCAGGAGTTCGTCCAGATCGGACATGGTGGGATCGGGTTCCCGGGGTGGGGGGCTCGGCGTGACCGCGGCCGCTGCCGGGCGGCCCCCGTTTCCGGCGTTCCGCGGCGGACGTTCGGCGCCCGGGCGTTCCCGGCGTACGAAACCGCCTCGCCGGGAACGTCTCTCACGATCCGGCGGTCCGGTATCGCGGTCGTCCGCGGGGCGGTCTCCGGATCCCCTGGCAGGCGGCCTCGGTGCCGGATCCACCGCCTGTATCGCATGGCGCAGCGCCTGTACGTCTTCGAGTGCGTTGCGGCTGGTCGATTTGATCTCGGCCACGGTGCCGGCGGCTTTGGCCGATTTGTTCTCCACCTGCTGGAGCGCCATTCCGGCCTGCACATTGATCAACGACAGGTTGTGTCCCACCACATCGTGCAGTTCGCGGGCGATCAGCAGACGCTCCGCGCTCACCTCGAGTTCTCGCTGCTGCTGCGCGATCGTACGTTCGGCGGTGTCCAGTGCCTGCCGGGCTCGTCCGAGCATGCGGCGGTACCGCAGCACTTCGACCAATGCCGCGGCCAGCGCCACCCAACCCAGTAGCCCGACCATCTGCCAGCTCGTCATCGCGAACTCTCCACCTGCACCACCCTATTCGCCCGTTGCGCTCCGACGTCGGCGCACACCCGGATTTACGGCGCCGCAACGATGTTCCGGCCGGATCCGCCGGTTTCGGGCATGCCGGTCGACGGCGGCGCGTGATCATCGCATCTGCGGCGGTACCTGCCCGGACGCGGGTATGGTCCAGTGATGGTCGACCAGCAAGTGCGTGTACCGGACCTGTCCACACGGCCGTACGAACTCACCGTGGAGCGGGTGATGACTGCCGCACCCGATCTCCTCTATCTGGCGTGGACCCAGGGGTTCGATCTCTGGTTCGCGGAGCCGTCTTCGGTTCGGATGCGGCCGGAGGTGAACGAGCCGTTCTACTTCGAGACCCGGCACGAGGGGAGTGTCCGGCCGCACTACGGACGCTTCGTCCGTTTGGAACCGGGACGACTCGTCGAAATGACCTGGGTGACCGGTGCCGGGGGTACCGAGGGCGCCGAGACTCTGGTCCGGGTGGAATTCGTCAAACAACCCCGCGGTATCCGATTGCGGTTGCGGCACAGTGGTTTCGCCGACGAAGCCGCCCGCGACCGGCATCGCGCGGCTTGGCCGGCCGTACTGGCCCGTCTCGAGGAACGAACCGCTGCGACGAGTTGAGGGTACGAGTAGGTTCGAACCGAACTCGCAACGAATCGTCTTCGAAAGGATCGTGATGCCCACACGTACCGCGCGCACCGCATGGACCGGTGGTCTGCAGGACGGCTCCGGCCAGGTCGAGCTGGTCAGCTCGGGGGTCGGCAAGTACGAGGTGTCCTTCCCCAAGCGGTCGGCCGACGACGCCGACGGCACCACCAGCCCGGAGGAGCTGATCGCGGGGGCGCATTCGTCCTGCTACGCGATGGCGCTGTCGAACGAGATCGCCCAGGCCGGCGGAACACCGCAGAGCCTCGAGGTATCGGCCGCGGTCACGCTGGGCCCCGATCCGGCGGGCGGTTTCCGGATCAGCCGGATCGAACTGACCGTACGTGGCCGGGTGTCCGGACTGGACGATGCCGGTTTCGCCGCGGCGGCCGCGGCGGCCAAGGCCGGCTGCCCGGTCAGCAAGGCGCTGGGCGGAGTGGACGACATCACGCTCGACGCCGCCCTGGAATCCTGATCGGAGTCCCGGGCCCCCGCGGGGCCCGGGATCAGGCCGCGCTGTGCTGTTCGAGCCGACCGGTACCGCGCCCGGCGCGGAACCAGGCGCGAGCAGCCGGTGTGTACATGGCGGGGATCGCGACGAGCACCGCGCAGAGATGCGCGATCCGGGCGATCGCCACGAGGACGGTCGTAGCGTCGATATCGGCGAATACCGCCGAGCCGGAAGCCGCGAACATACCGATGGGCTCCACCAGCAGCGACGCTGTTCCGATCACCCCGATTCCGGCGGTGAGCAGCAGCCGGGCCCATCGGCCGCCCTGCCACATTCGCCATGCGGCAACGAGCGCGACGACATAGACCACGGTCCTGAGCAGCAGACCGCTCGCCGATGAGCCGGTATCGGCCGCCGGCAGGCTCACGTCGCGGACGACGGTTTCGGCGATACCGCAGCTCACCGCCACCACGAGCGCGACGAATGCGGTTGTGACGGCCGGCGGCCGCAGGGCGAACGCGCTGTCCGGGTGGTCGGGTGCAGGATCGGTCATACCCCGACCCTGCCCGCCCGCCTGCGCGGCCGTGATCACCCGCCCGTAGCAGCGACCTCCCGTACCGGAGTAGTGCGGCGCGTACTCCATTCGGTGAGCGCGGCGAACGCGAGGCCGATGCTCAGCCACAGCGTGGTGGATACGGCCAGCGAGGCGGTACGGAACTCCCACAGCAGCGACGCCGGGAAATCGGATCCCACTTCGTTCACCCCGGGAAGCAGTACGTAACCGACCGTGGTGACCAGTACGAAACCCGCCACCGCGGCGATCAGCCGGACCGATTCCGGTTGTGCCCGCAACGCTTTCCAGAGGAATCCACCGACCGAGACGGCCACCAGACCGAGCACCACCGCCGCCAGCCACAGCAGGGTGCGGTCGTCGATGGTCTCCGGATCACCCACCGCCGGTGGGTTCGCCGGATACTTGAAGAACGGCACCGCGACCAGCGCGACCCAGCCCGCCAGACCGAGCCCCAGCACCAGCCGCTGCCCCGGCAGCGAGGTGAACCGTCGCGCGTAATGCGCCGCGGTCGCCACTATCGCCCCGAACGCCATACCGGCCAGGGCATCGGCCAGGAACTGCCCGAACTTCTGCCACGGCCTGCTCACCACGGCGTCGTCGCCGTGCGAATGGCCGGTACCCTCGTCGTGCGCCTGCCCCGCGCCGGAATCGTGCGAATGCTCATCGGCGGGTGCCGCGGCCTCCTCTATGGCGATAGCGGCATCGACCTTCGGTTCACCGACGAAATTGCCGACGACACCCGCGAGGAGACCGGCGATCAGACCGGCGAGCAGACCACGGAGCAGCAGAGCCCCGAAGGATCCGCTCAATGGCATGGAACACCCAGCAGATGGCGCCCGTCGTGCATCAGTTCGTGCAGGAACATTCCGCTGCGCGAAACGGCACCCTGATCGAACCCGACCAGATACAACGCCAGCAGGGCCAGCAGTACGACACCGACGGTGACGAGCACTGTCACCGCTGTATCGGCGGCCCTGCTCGGGACATGGGCTATGGCCATGGTCGATCCTCCTCATCCGGATGCTCGCGTCCGGTTCGCGAGTTGTGCGCAGGTGCCGGTGTCTGACTCCGCCCACCCCGGCCAGGGGGGACGTCACAGTGGCGCGACCGTTCCGGGTTCTCACCGGATTACCGCTTCACCTCCGCTTTCACTTCAAACTTTGACACCAGCTGTCGCCGGACGTCAATATGCCCGCGAATAAGCACTGGCCACGCCACTCGCGGTCGGTGGCGTGGCCAGCGGTCCGGCAGGATCAGGAGGCGGGTTTACCCGCTACATCGAGGACGACCTCGAATTCCAGCAGCGAGGCACCGGTGGCGACAGGTTTGTTCTGCTGCCCGGCATGCGCCTCCTTGGCCGGGCCGTCGCGCCACGCGGCGAAGGACTCCTCGGAATCCCACTGGGTGACGACGAAGTACCGGTTCTCGCCGGCGGTGGGCCGCAACAACTGGAAGCCGAGGAACCCCGGGGAGTTCTCGACCGCGTGCGCACGGTGGGCGAATCGCTTCTCGAGCTCCGGACCCGCGCCTTCGGGGATTTCGATCGCATTGATCTTCACAACAGCCATACCTCGAGCTTAGGGCTGTGTATATTTGCGGCGCCTTCGGCGCCGCGGGGTGGGGCCCTATTAACCCCGGTTCTTCACTCCTTCGCTCAGTCGCTGCGCTCCTTCGCTTCGTCGCTCCAGAT
>NZ_JBSGIP010000051.1:0-36443 GCF_053605105.1 Nocardia sp. NPDC003963 | reverse complement strand
GAGACTCGCGCCTTCGGCGCATGCGCTTCGAGGCCTGAACGGCGGGACGGGCCTCAACCCTTGGAGGTGTCTCGTAAGACTCGACTCGGGGGGTTACGTGGGCATCGACGGCCGGGTCGGTATGCGGCGCCCGGGGTTGTCCGGGCTGTGCTGGGGGTGGAGAGGACCTGTGGGGGCTCAGTCCAGCGAGACGTAGACCTCCACCGAGGTGGGGCCGATGTAGCGCTCCAATTCGGCGGTGTGGGAACGGGTTATGGTGCCCGCCTTCTCCGCTTCCCGGACCCTCGCCCACGCGGTGCGGAGCAGATCGTAGGGTTTCTCGGTGACAACGAATTTCGCGTAGCGGCCGGTCGGGACCCGGGTGAGTACATCGCCGGCGTCCAGATCGTCCATACCCTTGATCTCGTAGCCGAGTACCGCCACCGCGTGGTCGCCCTGGCCGATATAGGCGGCGGCCCGGGGGACGTTCTTCTCCCGGGACAGGTAGCGGTCCCAGGTGAAGTTCACCAGGTCGAGGTCGCGGGCGGTCACCTCCCGCCCGGCCAGCGGAATGGTGAGCCCGGCAACCAGGCTTTCGTCGAGTTCGATAATTTCGAAGTCCACAGCTGTTCCTACCTGCTCACCGAATCGTCTTCTGCCAGTGCGACGAACACTTCCACACTGTGCTCGTCCGGATAGCGCTCGTAGTCACCCGTGTACGAGCGGGTCAAGCGGCCGGCTGCCTCGGCATCCCAGATCGCGCGCCACAGGGTCACGATCGTTTCGCCCAGGTCGTCGCCGCTGAGGGTGAACCGGGCGAAACGGCCGGCGGGAATGCGGGCGAGGATATCGCCGGGTAGCAGGTCGTCGAGACTGTGACAGCGGTAGCCGATGATATGGGTCAGGTAGGAGTTGATCTCCGGGGCGTGATCGACGAACGCGCTGGCGGGATGACCGGGTAACGAGCGGGCCAGGGTACGCTTCCAGGCTTCTTCGACTCTGGTGCGGCGCGGCCCTTCCACAGCGAGTGCCGGGCTGCGTAGCACCATTCCCGCCACCAGCGTCTCCGGGCGGTCAACGACATTGAATTCCACCGGCGTAGCCCCTATGTCTCGTCATACGTCGTCGCTCCAGCGCATATCCTCCCGCACGCCCGTCCCGGACCGGGCGTCGGCCCGTGCCGGTCGGTCGGATGGGCGACATCTCACTCTGGCCAACGATGCTGCCATGCCGACCGTTCCTTCGGTGGGATCACGACCGGAATCCGTAGATCACGGTACGGGTATGGTCACGCCCGGCAGGATTTCGACGACTCGTGGGGCCGGCGGTGGGGGCGGTGCCGGTGGTGCCGGAGCGGGCGCGGGCGCGGGTCCTTCGACGGGCGGGGGCGCGGGCGCCTGTGGTTCCGGCTGGTATTCGGGTTCGGGCACATACGGTTCGGAAGCGGGCGGGATCACGATGAAGGGCTGCTGCGACGGTTGCTGCGGTTCCGGTTGCCGCGGGGGCGGCGGGTTGAGGATGTCGTAGGGATTGCGTGAAGGCTGCTGCGGCGCGGCCGGGACGACCGGTGCGGGATTCGGGGCCGGTGCGCCGATCTGTTCGACGGGAGTATCGACGAGGCCGCCGTCCATGGTCTGCTTCCAGATATCGGCGGGGAGTCCGGACCCGTAGATGCGGCCGCCACCGGCGGTCACAATCGGCAGGTTCGATTCGGTACCCACCCAGACCGCGGTGGACAGTGACGGGGTGAAGCCCACCATCCAGGCGTCCTTGTTCTGCCCGGTATCACCGAGCTGGGTGGTGCCCGTCTTGGCCGAGGAGGGGCGCCCGTTCAGTGCGTGACCGTTGGAATACGAGGCGATCGGCAGCATGGCCGCGGCGGTCTGCGCGGCGATGGTCTGCGGGATCCGCTGTTCGGCCGGTGGCGGCTGCGCGCCGGTCCGCTGCTGCGGGTCGCCGCCGCGGTCCAGTAGGACGCGGCCGTCACCGCGGACCACGCGCTCCACGAAGTACGGCTGGTGATAGCGGCCGTCATCGGCGATGGTGGCGTACGCCGAAGCCATATCGATCGGGCGCACCAGGTAGGTGCCCAGCACGATGGACGGCATGGGCGCCGAACCCATCTCGGTGAGCGACTGACCCGGCACACCGGGGATGTCCTGGGGGATACCGGCCTGGTGGGCGGCGTCGGCGATCGCCTGGGGCCCGTTGTTCATGGCGAGGGTGAGCCGGTAGAAGCTGGTGTTGAGCGAGCGTTTGTAGGCCTCGCCGAGACTGCAGGTGCCGCAGGATTCGTTCTCGACATTTCGCACCAGCACTCCGTTGACGTCCACGGGTGCGCTGTCGAAGGCCCGGGACAGCGGGATGCCCTGCTGCAGGGCCGCGAGCACCGCGAAGGTTTTGAACGCCGACCCCGTCTGGACCGGGGCCTGGGCGAAGTCGAAGCCGATACCGTCGGCACCGCCGTAATAGGCGCGCACCGCTCCGGAGCGCGGATCGATGGAGGTCACCGCGGTCCGCAATTCCGGGGGCTGTCCGTCGAGAGCGCCGGTCGCGGCGGTTGTGGCGGCCTCCTGGGCTCTGGCGTCGATGGTGGTGGTGATCTGCAGGGCCCCGGTGTTCAGCTCCTGATCGGAGATCCCGGCATCGGCCAGTTCGCGCAGGACCTGGGTTTTGATATGGCCCTCCGGGCCGCGGGTGGTGTTCGCGTCCTCGGGGGCCGGTGGCGGGATCGTCGGTGGGAAGACGATCGCGTCACGTTCCCCCGGGGCGAGCGCTCGCATCTCGACCATGCCGTTGAGCACGTAGTTCCAGCGCTGTAGCAGCTGGGGCAGCCGGGTCTGCGGATCCAGCCCGGACGGGGAACGGATGAGGGCGGCGAGGACGGCGCCCTCGGCGACGGTCAGCTCCGGAACCGGTTTACCGAAATAGGCCTGTGCGGCCGCCGCGACCCCGTACGCGCCGCGACCGAAATAGATGGTGTTCAGGTAGGCGCCGAGAATATCGTCCTTGCTCCATTCCTTCGCCATCTTCGAGGAGATGATCAGCTCGTGAGCCTTGCGGCTGACCGTGCGTTCGGAGTCGAGGAAGGCGTTCTTCACATACTGCTGGGTGATGGTGGAACCGCCACCGGCGTTCGCCCGGCCCAGGACGTTGTCGCGGACGGCGCGCAGCAGACCGGAAGTGGAGAAACCGGGATTGGTGTAGAAGTTGCGGTCCTCCGCGGACAACACCGCTTCACGGACGTGTTCGGGTACATCCGACAGCGGTACCGGGGTGCGGTTGCCCTCGGGTGGCACGACCTTCGCCAGCACGGTCGTCCCGTCGGAGGCGGTGATGGTGGCGGTCTGGTTGATGGGCACCGTTCCGGCGGCCGGGATCTCCGCACTCCAATAGACCAGCGCGATGATCAGCGCGGGTACGGCGACCAGGATGGTGAACAGCCAGAGCAGGAGATGACGGATACGCCGGCCGCGGGATCGGTGCGGACGGATACGGACGGGCGGCCGGGGTGGGCGGGGATGCGGCCCGGAATCGTCGAGCTGGTTCCAACCGGCTATGGAGGGATACTGCGGTACCTGTGGAGTGTTGCTGCCACCTCTGGAACGGAACGAGCTCACGATCATCTCCTCTCGGAGCGTCGGAAAAACTCAGGCGCACCACCGCCGGTCCCCAGGATACCCAGTGATCAGCTTTTGACGCCGCCCGCGGTGAGTCCGGAGATGATCCGCCGCTGGAAGATGAGCACCAGGATGACCAGTGGCACGGTCACCAGCGTGCCGGCCGCCATGATCGCCGCATACGGTTCCACCAGGGGGTTGTTACCGGAGAAGCGGGCGATGGCCACGGTCACGGGTTCGGTTTTGCTCCCGGAGAGCACGCGGGCGAGCAGATACTCGTTGACCGAGGCGATGAACGCCAGGATCGCGGTGGTGAACACCGCCGGCGCCGCCAGCGGCAGCATCACCAACCGGAACGCCTGCACCTTGGTGGCGCCGTCGATACGGGCCGCCTCCTCGAGCTCCCAGGGCAGTTCCGTGAAGAACGAGGCCAGGATGTAGACGGTCAGCGGCAGTACGAAGGAGATGTTCGGCAGGATCAGCGCCTGGTATTTGCCGATCCAGCCGATATCGGTGAACAGCTGGAACAGCGGGGTCACCAGGACGACCACCGGGAACATCGATGCGCTCAGGATCAGCCCGGACACCACGTACCGGCCCTTGAAGGTGAGCCGGGCCAGCGCGTAGGCCGCCATGATCCCGATCACCAGCGCGATCGCGGTACTGGCCGAGCCGATGATCACGCTGTTCAGCAGGGCCCGGCCGAAATTGTTACCCCGGCTCGTATCGAAGGCGTCCCGGAAGTTGTCGAGCGTGACATGGGTGGGCCACGGCGTCGGATCGAAGGTGTAGGCGGGGTCGCGGAAAGCGGTCACCGCCATCCAGTAGAACGGGCCCAGCCCCCACAGAAGGATGATCAGGGCGCCCACGTAGATGCGGGCCGAGCCGAGCCTGCGCCGCCACGACGGCGCGGAACGGACGGTACCGGTTTGCTGTGTTGTCACCGCGGCCATCACGCCTTCCGCTGTTCTTCCTGCGTCCGCACCGCGTTCGCGCCCAATATCTTCACCAGTACGAAGGCCGCGGCGAAGATCAACAGGAAGGTGATCGTCGATAGTGCCGCCGCACTGTTGGGTCCCTGCCGTGTCTGTTCGACCACCAGCACCGACAGGGTCCGGGTGGCCGGCAGATTGTTGGTCATGATGGCGGGCAGGTCGTACATGCGCAGCGCGTCCATGGTGCGGAACAGCACCGCGACCAGCAGCGCGGGTTTGAGCAGCGGCATGGTGATCTGGGTGAACCGCTGCCAGGCCGAGGCGCCGTCCACCCGCGCCGCCTCGTAGACGTCGTCGGGGATGATCTGCAGACCGGCAAGCAGCAGCAGCGCCACGAACGGCGCGGTCTTCCACACATCGGCGGCGATTACCGCGAACCGGGCGGGCCAGGTCTCCGAGGTCCACAGGATATCGGTGCCGAATACGGTGTTGACCAGGCCGTCGTACTGGAACATGAATTCCCACAGCCGGGCCGTGACGGCCGTCGGGATCGCCCACGGAATCAGGACCGCCGCCCGCAGCAGCGCCCGTCCCTTGAACGTCTTGCCCATGACGATCGCCATGCCCAGCCCGATCGCGACTTCGATGGTCACCGTGACGACCGCGAAGAACAGTGTGACACCGACAGCGCCCCAGAACTCGGCGCCCAGATTGCCGGTCGGGCAGTCGGTGACGCCCCCGGTGATCACCTGGCATTGACCGACGAGCCAGTGCAGGTAGTTGTAGAAGGTGCCCTGGCCGCTGTCGACGAAACGACCGGTCGCCTCGTCGAGCTGATCGTCGTAGGTGAACGACATCCACAGTGCCCGCAGCACCGGGTAGCCGATCACGACGGTGAGCGCTATCAGTACCGGCGCGACGAACAACCACGCCCGCCCCGATATGCGGACTTCGTCGCGAAGCCTGCTGGCCGTCCCGCGACTATCGGTTGCGTTCGCGGGCTTTTCTGTACGGACCGACGCCTGCGCGTCCGTTCCGGAAGGATCCGACACCGTTACTCTCTCCTACGGGCTCGCCGGGTCCGGTTGAACCTCTACGATCCGGCCGTCTCGATGCCCTTCTGCATGCCGATGATCGCGTCGTTCACGGACTTGGTTCCGGTCAGGGCAGCATATGCGTTGTCCTGAATGGCTTTGGACACCGCCGGATAGAACGGGGTGACCGGTCGGGGCACCGCGCTGGCGATGGAATCCTTCAAGGCGGGCAGGTACGGCATCTTGGCGATGAGTGCCGGATCGTCGTAGATCGAGGCCCGCACCGACGGCAGTGCGCCGGAGGCGATGATGTGCTGGGCTTCCTCGCCGATCAGGAACTTCAGGAAATCCAGTGCGGTGGCCTTGTTCTCGGAATACGCGCTGATCGCGGCGTTGTAGCCACCGAGGGTGGAGGCGCCGATACCGGTATCGCCGGGCAGCGGCGCGACCCCGAACTTGTCCTTGACGGCCGAGGCCTCCGAGGAGGCGTCACCGTAGGTGGAGGGCCAGCTGCGCAGGAACATGAGCTTGCCCTGGGTGAACGCGGCGCCGCTCTCCGGTTCCTGGAAGGTGATGGCCTCGCGCGGGATATCGCCGACCCGGTAGGAATCCACCAGCTGTTCGAGCCCGGCCCGCGACTGCGGGCTGTTCACCGTCGGAGTGCGGCCGTCGGTACCGACGAAGGTGCCGCCGAAGGCGTTGATCACCTCGGCGGTGTTCACCGTCAGGCCCTCGTACGGAGCGAACTGACCCGCGTAGCAGCCCATCTGGTTGTCCCGCGCCAGCGGGCAACTGGCACGCATCTCGGCCCAGGTGAGGGGAGCGGCGGGCACCAGGTCCTTGCGGTAGAAGAGCAGGCCACCGTTGGTGTTACGGGGCGCGGCGTAGAGGGTGCCGTTGTAGGTGGCGCTGGCCACCGGCGGCGACAGCAACGGCGAGGTGTCGATGGCGAACTCGTCCTCCAAGGGCTGGATCCAGCCCTTGGCCGCGAACTCCGCGGTCCACGGCACATCGAGGGCCACCACGTCGTAGTCCGTCGACTTCGCGCGCATATGTTCGACGAGATCGTCGTACTGGGCCGAGGCGTCGTTGGACTGTTCCTTGTAGGTGACCTGCTCGTCCGGATGGGTCGCGTTCCAGCGATCGATGACCTGTTTGACGGCGCCGGTCTCGGTGGTGTCCTTACCTTCGACGTAGGTGATCGGGCCGCGCCCGTCCTGGTTCATCCCGAGCTGTTCATCGGTGTCACTGGTGTTGCACGCGGTGGCAAAGGTCACGGTCAGCAGCGCGATCGGCCATAGGACGAGCGCGGCACGTAGAGACGGCACCTTCTTGAAAGCCATCGCGGAACTCCAGGGTCGACACGTGAGCGGCAGCACAAGGCAACATACATGGTGTGCACGGTCGGTGTCGGATACTCCTGGATCGAAGTGAGCGGAAGCTCCGGCACCCGAACCTGTCCGGGACGGGCGGGAGAGTTCGCCGAATAGTGCGGAGAGCCTATAACGACTGCTAGGCGTACCTCCGCCTTCGCTCCGGCCGTGCGCGGACTGAGGACGGGCTACGCCTGGCTGTGTTTTTTCGGCGTACCTCCGCCTTCGCTCCGGCCGTGCGCGGACCGAGGACGGGCTACGCCCGGCTGTGTTTTTCTGCGTACCTCCGCCTTCGCTCCGGCCGTGCGCGGACCGAGGGCGGGCTGCGGCCGGCCGTGTTCCTTCGGTGTACCTCCGCGTTCGCTCCGGTCGTACGCGGGCGTGGGTGGGTCGGCCCGGTCGTGATTCTCGGGCGGTGTCTCCGCATTCGCTGCTCACCGAGCGCGGACTGTGGTTCAGGGGGCTCGTTGCCTGCGCTCCGGTCGTGGGTGAGTCGGGAGTGGGCTTCGCTGTGCTGCGCTGATTAGGCTGGTGCCCGATGTCCACCGCGAACGCAGTATCCGATCGCCTGCTCACCAGGGTCGGTGGACTGCTGCGTCAAGCCGAATCCACCGACAACGAGCACGAGGCCGAAGCGTTCCTGGCCGCCGCGCAGCGGCTGGCGACCCGGTCCTCGATCGATCTGGCGGTGGCCCGGGCGCATACCCGGGACCGGGAACGGCCCAACGAGCTGATCCAGCGGATGATCCCGATCGGTGAACCCGGGCGCAAGGGCTTGCGCACCTACGTCCAGCTGTTCGTGGCCATCGCCGGCGCCAATGCCGTGCGCTGCGATGTGGCCCGTACTTCCACCCAGGTCTACGCCTACGGGTTCGCCGCCGATATCGCGGTCTGCGAAGCCCTCTACTCCAGCCTGCTGGTGCAGATGGTGCGGGCATCGGACCGGTACATCAAATCCGGCGACTACCGTTCGGCGACCGTGGAGAAGGTGGTCGTCGAACGCCGCGGCGGGCGCCGGATGCGCCGGGTGACGCGTGTCCCGGTGGCCGGGGTGACAGCACGGCTGAACTTCCAGCTCGCGTTCGCCGAGCGGATCGGAATCCGGCTGGCCGAGGCCGCGACGGAGGTCGAGCGGGCCGCGACCACCCTGGACACCGGCGGCGCCGGACACGTATCGCCGGAGGCCGCCGCGGAGACAGCGCTCGCGCTGCGCGGTAAGGAAATCGAACTCACCGACTTCTACACCCGCACCTCCGAGGCCCGCGGCACCTGGCGCGGGCCGCGCACCTCCACCGGCTACGCGCCGGCCGCCCGGCGGGCGGGTGACCTGGCCGGGCAGGCGGCCAGACTCGGGCCCGCGCAAGAGCTGGACGGTGCGCGCGGACAGCTCCCCGGGTAGCGCCGTGAGTACCGTGCGAGATTCCCAGCGCGCCAAGGTGTACGACGCGGAACAGCTGGTGCGCTCGATATTCGACCGGGCAGCGGAATTCGGGCAGCGCACTGTCGAAGTGCACGGATCCCGGCTGACCCTCCCGGTGGAACGGAAGTTCGCCTCGGTGGATTCGGTGCAGCGGTACTGCGATCGGGTGCTCGGTCTCGACTGGGTCCGGGCACGGTGGACGTCGGCGAAAATTCCGGTCCGGGTTCGCTCCCGGGCGGGAAACATCGCAGCACATTACGAAGCAGCGGACGCGGTGCTCGCGGTGCCGCTGCACCGCGGGGATTCCGCCGCGTGGGCGCTGCGTGAACTGGTGGTGTTGCACGAACTCGCCCACCACCTCGCGCCGGATCCCGCTGCGGAAGCCGCGCACGGCACCAGGTTCTGCGGTCGCTATGTGGATCTGGTCGAGGGCGTCATAGGTCCGGAAGCAGCTCTGCTGCTACGTATCAACCTGCACGATTGCGGTGCGCGGGTGGGTTGATGCCCCGGGACCGTGCTGTATCCGGCGCTGTCACCCGCGGTCCGGGCATTCTTCCCGGCCTTCCGGCGGCCGCGGCGCGACCTCGATCACCCGGATCAGCTGCCACCGGGCCTCCTCCCACCGAGCGCTTCGCGCAGCGGCGCGCTCGTCCGGGCCTTCGATCGTGCTCGCCGCACGATGGGCGGCGTAGCGGCCGACAGCGGCCTGGGCTGTTCCGGCGGTATCGACGGCACTCACCCGCCGGGCCGCGGCGATACAGGCGTGCGCTGCCTCGAAGAGTTCGCCGGTGCAGATATCGGCACATGCATCTAGGGCGTGACTGCCGAAATCGAGGGATAAGGATCGGCACGTATCCGGCTCCGACGCCCACAACAGATCGGTGAGTACGGACGGTACGACGATCATGATTGCGTCCATTGCTCGGCCGGGGCAGGAACATCGGGAAGCGTATTCGGCATTTCGGCAGGCGGCGACCGATATCCGTTCCGGTAGAGCGGCACCCGTGTCCGGATGTCTCACATTCCGGTCGCGCCCGGACGATTCGGCGTACTCAGGTCGTGTATTCGCCGGCACGGTGTGCCGTCAGGTAGGTGAGGACCCGGTGGAAACGTTCGGTCCACCATGCGGTGCGTCCCGGGTCGGGGTGGCGGTACTCGTCGAGCCTGGCCGGATCGGGTTGTGGGGCGCTGCGCGGAACGGGGAGGTATCCGTGCGCGGGGACCAGCGAATCAGTGACGAGATCGCCGTCGAACAGGGTCACGGTCCCCAGGCCACAGGCGTGGTCGAGGTCCGGTAGCGCACCGGCCAACGCCAGTTGGGCGGACAATCCGATACTGGTCTCGAGTGCCGAGGAGATCACACAGGGCAGTCCGGCCGCTTCGGCCACCCCCAATGCCCGCCGGACGCCACCGAGCGGAGTGCATTTGATCACCGCGATATCCGCCGCGCCCGCCACCGCGACCCGCATCGGATCCTCCGCGCGGCGGATGGATTCATCGGCCGCGATCGGAACCTGTACCCGGCGCCGGACCTCTGCGAGTTCGGCGACCGTCGGGCACGGTTGTTCGACATACTCCAGACCGCCTGCGGCGCGGTCTATTTCCCCGATACTGCGGATCGCGGTGGTCACATCCCACACCGCGTTCGCGTCCACCCGGATCGCCCCGGTAGGCCCCAGCGCCGACCGTACGGCTTCCACCCGGGCCAGATCCTCCGGCAGGGAACCCGGATGGTCGGCGATCTTCACTTTCGCTGTCCGGCAACCCGACCCCGCCACCAGCTCATACGCGCGCTCCGGTGACACTGCGGGCACAGTGCAGTTGATCGGTATCCGATCGCGGAGGGGTTCCGGCCAACCGACGGTGATCTGTTCGACGGTGGTCGCCATCCAGTTCGCGGCTTCGCGATCGTCGTATTCGGGGAAAGGACAGAATTCCCCCCACCCGCGCGGCCCGCGAACCACCACCCCCTCGCGCACCGTGATCCCCCGGAACTTCGACCGCAACGGAATCGCGTAGACGACGAGGGTGTCGATCTCGGGCAGTTGCGTCACCGGTCCCACAGTAGTGGCGTCCCGGGCAGCGGCGGTCGTCCGGAGCGGGCTCGAGCTGCCGGACGGGAAGGCCGACCGTCAGTCGGCGAAGATCTCGTCGATCTCGGTGGCGGTGATGGCCCGGTCGAACCAGCGATCGAGGATCTCGAGGTCGGTGCAGGCCCGAATGCGCTCTCTGGCACGGTCGGGGACAGTGATCCCGCGTGCCTCCAGCAGCCGCAGAGTCTTGTCGATGCCTTCTTCGACGCGGCCTTCGATGTGCCCTTCGGCCAGACCTTCGGCCAGACCTTCGGCCAGACCTTCGGCCAGACCTTCGGCCAGACCTTCGGCGAGCCCTTGGGCGCGGCCTTCGGCGCGCAAGCGCTGCGAGGTACGCGAACGATAGAACGACAGGTCCACGCTCATCAGTTTGCTCCAGGTTTTCGCGGCTCGGGTCGCGCCGAGGCCGAGTTCGGTGAGTTCGGCGAAGACGTGGAAGTCTTCCTCATCTTCCAGTTCGTGCAGGGCATCGGCGAGCGTTTTCAGTATGGCACCGATACGTGCGTCTTCGACGTGGGTGACCGCCGACAACACGGCCAAGGGGATATCGGCCGCCGCCACCTCGGGATCTGTGACCACAGGGACGTTGTCCGGCCCCAGGACGAGTGGGCGCACGATAATGCTCGACCATTGCGGCAGGCCGATCCTGATCGGTTCGCGTGCCCAGCCGGCGGTCGTGTTGTCGCGGCACACGACGAGTAGTACGACCGGGAGCCGGTACTTCTCGTGGAGGTGGGCCAGGTAGTAGGCCCAGGCGCCGGGCTTGTCGTCGTCTTTCTTGTTCTGGGCTTCGACGAGTAGCAGGAAGGTGCCGTCGTGGACGGTGGTGATCCTGAGAAGGGTATCGACCTGGCGTTCGAGGGGGCGGATCTCGGTGAGGTCGTTGGTGAACACCGCAACTTCGGCGGGGTCGTCGAAGGGTAGTCCGAGGGCGCGGAACGCTCGGGCGAAGACGCCGGGATCGTGCTGGAAGAGGCGGTGCATCACCTCGTGCGGGGAACCGACCATGTGGCAGAACGTATCCGGGTTACCGCGGGTTACGTTAGAAAGTGTGTTCGATTATCGGCGTTTCCGAATCATCGGCGCGTCGTTCGGCCGCCTGATTCGGGTATCGGCGGAGCGTTGCCTGGTCCCATCACGTTCGCGTCCACCCCGGATCGCGGCACATCACTCCCTGCGGAGCAGTCCCGGTGAGACCGATGCCGGCCCTCGGACGGGGCCGGACATCGGTGAGGGTGCCGATCAGAGGCGTTCGAGGATTGTCGCGTTGGCGAGCCCGCCCGCCTCACACATGGTCTGCAGGCCGTAGCGGGCGCCGCGATCCTGCATGGCGTGTACGAGGGTGGTCATGAGCCGGGCCCCGGACGCGCCGAGCGGATGGCCGAGGGCGATCGCGCCGCCGTTGACGTTCACGCGTTCCGGGTCGGCGCCGGTGTCGTGCTCCCAGGCCGCGACCACGGAGGCGAACGCCTCGTTGATCTCGATCAGGTCGATATCGTCGATGGTGAGCCCGGCCCGGTCCAGTACCTTGCGGGTCGCGGGGATGACGGCGGTGAGCATGAGCAGCGGATCGTCGCCGGCCACCGCGAAACTGTGCAGCCGGGCCAGCGGCCGCAGACCCAGTTCGCGGGCCTTTTCGCTGGTGGTGATCAGAACCGCCGCGCTGCCGTCGCTGATCTGACTGGCGGTGGCGGCGGTGATGTTCCAGCCGATCTCGGGAAAGCGGGCCGCCATCGCCGGGTCGTAGTAGGCGGGGCGCAGCGCGGCGAGGGTGTCGAGGGTGGAACCGGTGCGGATGCCCTCGTCGCTCTCCAGTCCGGCCAGTGGGGCCGATTCGGCGGCGAAGCGACCGTCCTTGGTGGCGCGGGCGGCTTTCTCGTGGCTGGCGAGCGCGAATTCGTCCAGTTCGGTTCTGCTGATACCCCATTTCGCGGCGATGAGTTCCGCGCTTATTCCCTGCGGCACCAATCCTTCGGGGTACCGCTCGGCGAAGCCCACACCGGAGATGTCGTCGGCGCCGCGCGCGCTCGCGCCCATCGGTACCCGGCTCATGGATTCGACGCCGGTGGCCACCACCATGTCGTAGGCGCCGGCGATAACGCCCTGTGCCGCGAAATGCACCGCCTGCTGGCTGCTGCCGCACTGCCGGTCGACCGTGGTCGCCGGGACCGATTCCGGGAAGCCCGCGGCCAGGGCGGCGCGCCGGGTCATGTTCACACCCTGTTCGCCGACCTGGCTCACGACCCCGCCGATCACATCGTCGATCAGCGCTGGGTCGATTCCGGCGCGTTCGACAAGTGTGCGCAGGCTGTGCGCCATGAGGTCCACCGGATGGACCGAGTGCAGGGCTCCGGTGGGCCTACCGCGCCCGACCGGGGTCCGTACCGCATCGACGATGACCGCGTCTCGCATGGTGATTCCTTTCGTCGCCGGGGCGAACCCTGGCTAAAGTTATCTAAAGCCAGGGTAAGTGCTGACGTTAGTGAAGGCAAGCCAGGGTCGATATGATGGGCGGATGGCAGCGGTGATGGAAGGCCCCCTGGCCGATCTCGACTCGTGGCAACCCGACCACTGCTCGATCGCGATGGCGCTCGAGGTGGTCGGCACGCGTTCGGCGATCCTGATCCTGCGCGAGGCGTACTACGGCACGACCCGGTTCGACGGGTTCGCGTCCCGGGTGGGTATCACCGATGCCGCAGTCGCCGGACAGTTGCGCAAGCTCACCCAGGCGGGGCTGTTCACCAGGCAGCCGTATCGGGAAGAGGGAAAGCGCACCCGCAACGAATATGTGCTCACCGCGAAAGGGCGCGATCTGTTACCCGTGGTGCTCGCGCTCATGCAATGGGGCGATACCCACCTGCAACCCGGCCCACCGCCCCTCGACCTGGTCGAAGCGGCAACCGGGGATCCGGTCCGGGTCCAGGTGCGCAGCGAATCCGGCCGCGAGATCGGCGTGGACGATCTCGGGGTCCGGCTCAACGAGCGATGGCGCGCCGACCATCGGCGACGACGAACGTCCGGAGCGGGGCGTACCGGCGATCACCCGTAGCGACCGCGATTCTGTGTGTCATCGGACGCTCGGCAGGATGGATACGGGGTGCTCGCGGCATGCCGAATACGCCACGGCACGTGGGACGGCCTGCCCCGTCGACGCCTCCGATGGCGATGCAGGCCCGGATCCGTACCGGTCCGGGTGGGCGGCAGCGGTCAGTTCAGGCGGCGGCCGTCGTCGGGTGCGAAGAAGTAGACGTGCTCGGGGTCGGTGGCCAGCCGTACCCGGCTGCCCTTCGCCGGAGGATTGCGCCAGTCGGTACGTGCCACGATCGAGTCGGCGCCCTGGGTGTCCTCGGTGGGGCGGCCGTAGATGAAGGCGTCGGAACCCAGCTCCTCCACCACATCCACCTCGATCTCGATACCGGAATCGCCGGTGTCCAGGTGTTCGGGACGGATGCCCACGGTCACCGAGGTGCCCGCGGCATCGGCCACCGACCGGGGCAGGGGCAGCGCGAATCCGCCGATCCGGACCGCGCCGTCGGTGATCGGCAGCGTGAACAGGTTCATCGCCGGCGACCCCATGAACCCGGCGACGAACACATTCGCCGGATCGCGGTAGAGGTCGCGCGGGGCGGCGCACTGCTGGAGCAGACCGTCGCGCATCACCGCGACCCGGTCGCCCATGGTCATGGCCTCGACCTGGTCGTGGGTGACATACACCGTCGTCGTCGCCAGCCGGCGCTGTAGCTGCGCGATCTGGGTGCGGGTCTGCACCCGCAGCTTCGCGTCCAGGTTGGACAGCGGTTCGTCCATCAGGAACACCTGCGGGTCGCGTACGATCGCCCGGCCCATCGCCACCCGCTGGCGCTGACCGCCGGAGAGTGCCTTGGGCAGGCGGTCCAGCAGCGGTTCGAGATCGAGCAGGCGGGCTGCCTCGCGCACCCGGCGCTGGGATTCGTCCTTGCCGACCTTGGCCAGTTTGAGCGCGAAACCCATGTTCTCGGCGACCGTCATATGCGGGTACAGCGCATAGTTCTGGAAGACCATCGCGATATCGCGGTTCTTGGGATCGGAATGGGTGACATCGCGGTCACCGATCAGGATGCGACCGCCGGATACTTCCTCCAGTCCGGCGAGCATCCGCAGCGAAGTCGATTTCCCGCACCCCGAAGGGCCGACCAGCACCAGGAACTCGCCATCGGCGATCTCGAGCTGCAACTGATCGACTGCGGGCGTTCTGGCCCCCGGATACTGCCGGGTGGCGCGATCGAAGGTCACCGTGGCCACGGCTTGTTCACTTCCCTTCACCGGTTGGAACACGCGAAGTGGAGCGAATTCGCAACATGTGCGTGGTCATGGCGTCAGAGGCTACCGCTGGTGTTCTCGAGCTCCGCATGGTCTGTACGTTTTCGGTGCGTATCGTGCCAGCGAACGCATCGACTGTCCACCCCCGTACGCGCTCGCGCGACACGCCGCGGTGGGTGGCGCGGATCCGTGTCCAGCGGCAGCGGAGCCGGTCACGCACCGGCCCGGCCCGATCCCGGCCCGATCCCGGCCCGATCCCGGGCCGGGCCCGGTGCTCCGGCGGCCGGAGCCGACTCGGCGGTGGCGTTCGTGGCGTACCCCGCGCACGCCCCGGACGCCGCCGGGCGGGTCAGCTACCGGCCCGCGCACCGTCCGCGCCGGTTCCGAGATGCCGGTCGAAGAAGCGCTCCATCGCGTGATACATATCGATCTGGTTGTCCGGGTTCACGAAACCGTGCCCCTCGTCCTCCTTGACCAGATATTCGACCTCGACCCCGCGCGCCCGCAGCCCGTCGACGACGTTGTCGGATTCGGCGCGAACCGCCCGCACATCGTTGGCGCCCTGGATCACCAGCAGCGGTGTCCGGATCCGGTCGAGATAGTTGATCGGCGACCGCGCCGCGATATCGGCCGCCTGTTCCGGATCGTCGGGGTCGCCGACGAAACGGTGGAAATTGTTGGTAAGGAAACGTTTCCCGAACTCGGGGATGGTGCGCATGAAGTTCGCCAGGTCGGATATACCGACGTAGTCGACGGCGGCCGCGAAGACATCGGGAGTACGGGTGATGCCGACCAGCGTGGCGTAGCCCCCGTAGGAGCCACCGAAGATCGCGACCCGGCCGGGGTCGGCGTACCCCTCGGCCACGGCCCAGCCCACCGCATCGATCACATCGTCGTGCATCCGGCCGCCGAACTCGCCGACCGCGGCCTCGACGAAAGCTTTTCCGTAACCGGTGGATCCGCGGAAGTTGACCTGCAGAACCGCGTAGCCGCGGTTCGCCAGCAGCTGCACGCCGGGGACGTAGCCCCAGCTGTCCCGGTACCACGGGCCGCCGTGCAACTGCACGACCATCGGCAACCCGCGCGGTTCGACTCCCACGGGCAGCGTCAGGTGACACGGCAGTTCGAGCCCGTCGCGCGAGGTGACGGTCACCGGTGTCATAGGTGCCAGCGCCGCGGGATCCAGGTGGGGGAAGGGACGGAAGAGCAGCCTGCTCTCGCCGGTGCGGTGATCGTAGTAGTAGGTGCGGCCGGGGTCGCGGTCGTGCGTGAAACCGGCGACCCATTGCCGCCCGGTCGTATCGGAGGACACCGCGGCCAGATCGCCGTCCGAGAGTGCGGACAGGTTCTCCAGCACCTCCGCGAAATGCGGATCCAGGGGACGGATCACCTGCCGTTCGCGCAGATATCGCACGCCGAGCAGCTCGCCGGTCCGCCGGTCCCGGATGAGCGGCGGTGGCAGGGCCGGGTTCACCTGCGGGCGGGTGTCGAGATCGTAGGTGGGATGGCTGTCGACCTCGGTCTCCGCGCCCGAGGCCAGATCCACCCGCACCAGCCGGGTTCGGTCGGTGCCCCGGTTGGAGCCGATCCACACGCCGGTCCCGTCGGGGGTGATCTGCACCGGGTACATACCCATCGGGTAGTCGGTGCCGTCGAACACCAGCAGCGGACGCAAGGTGGCTGTCGCGTCGTCCCAGCGTGCGAACTCGAGGTCGCCGGCCGCGGTCATCGTGGTGGCGAACAGTTCACCGTCCCGGCCGCGGAACCAGCCGCTGACACCGCCCGGGTTCCGCGCGAGCATCGTGAGTTCGCCGGTGGCGATATCGAGTTCGTGGAGGTCGACTTCCTCGACGGTTCGGAAGTTCGCGGAGACCAGGGCACGCCCCGGCAGCGCGGTGGGCAACTCGAGATGCACGACCCGGGTACCCGGGAACGGCGTGAGATCCACGGCCGGGGCGGCCGGGTCGTCGAGATCGACCCGGTACAGATGCCAGTTCTCGTCGCCGTTGCTGTCCTGGGTGTACAGCAGCCAGCGCGGATCGTCGGTCCAGTGGTACTCCTGCACACTGCGGTTCGCGTCGGCGGTGACGCAGCGCGGTTCGCCGGTCCCGTCGGTGTTCTCGATCCAAACGTTGAGGCGATTGCGCCACGGCGCCAGATACGCGATCCGGGAACCGTCCGGCGATATGGAGGCGCCCGTGCGGACGGGCGGTCCGAAGAAATCCTGTACGGCGATGAATTTCGGCAATGTCGTATCGGTCTTCGTCATTCGAACCTTCCGGCTGTCGGCGGGTCTGCGATCGGAAGCACGGCGGCACGGCGCGTATCCGGAGGACGCTGGTGCGACGACCGCCTTCGATGCCAGGAGACACCCGGCCGCAACGGCAGGGTCAACGGCGATCCGGAATGATCCAGGTCACATTCGGGGAAGTGGTTCGCGTGGTTTTCGGGCGGGAACTCCAGCCCCGGCGCGCGAGCGCTTGACTGTGCCGTGGCGGCACGGTTCAGGGTGGTATCGCGTCGGCGCATTCGCGGCGGCGGAACCGTAGCGGAGGAGTCGGTCATGACGTGGAGTACCCGTCAGCTCGCGGAACTCGCCGGCACGAGCGTGCGGGCGGTCCGCCACTATCACGATATCGGTCTGCTGGACGAGCCCGAACGCGCGTCCAACGGGTACAAGCGCTACGGAGTGGCGCATCTGCTGCGGGTGCTCCGGATCAAACGACTCGCCGACCTCGGGATACCGCTTTCGCAGATCGCCGCGATGGGTGACGCGGAGGATTTCCCCCGGGACGCGTTGCGGACCCTGGACGCCGAACTGGCCTCGACCATCGAACGCCTTCAGCGCATCCGGGTGGAACTCGCCCTGATCCTGCGCCAGGGCACACCCACCGATCTCCCGTCGGATATCGGGCCGGCCGCCGCCGTGTTCACCGACGCCGACCGCGATTTCACCCTCATCCTCACCCGCGTTCTGGGGCCGTCCGGGCTGAGTGCACTGCGGGGCCTGCTGAGCGAGCAGCGGGATGTGCCGGCGATGACGGAGTTCGATCATCTGTCCGCCGAGGCCGACGAGTCCACCCGTGCCGGCCTGGCCGAACGGCTGGCCCCGTATGTGGGTGAGGTGACTGCCGAATACCCCGAAATCCAGGCTCCGGCCGACGATTCGCCGGTGGGTGCGAAACGAGCGGCGGAAACGGTGGGCAAAGCCCTGCGGGATCTCTACAACCCGGCCCAGCTCGATGTGCTGGTCCGGGTCAACCGGATCCTGTTCGGATCGGGCGAATAGCGCCGGCGGGCCCGATGCTCCCGGGCCGGATGTCGTATCAGCGGAGGTGTCAGCGCGCTGTCAGTCCGGCGTCAGGTGTGGTCGCGACAGTATTCACATGAGCAACGCAGTGAGCCTCTCGGCCACGGCGGCCGGCTCTGAACGATCGGATGCCCGGGTAGAGGCCCGGCTCCTTTCGACCGTTCGTCCATCCGCACCATCGCGGCTTCGAAGGAGCACACATCATGTCCATCACGCTTACCGACCAGGACAAAGCCACCGTCCGGACCGCCGCCTACGGCGCCGTATCCCTGATGTCGGCCGCCGACGCGTCCGGCTCGCCGCACAAGGCCGCCACTCAGGGTTCCCTCGCCCTGTGGACGGCGACCGGCCCGATCGGGCATGTGCTCGCCGCGAAATCCAAGGATATCGAGCTGAAGGGCCGGACCGTCGCCCAGCTCGCCGACCGGGTGCTGCCGGCCCTGACCGCGGCGATGAGCTTGCTGAAGGAACAGGACTCGGCGGAAGCCGTCAACTTCCGCGACACTGTGTTGGTGGCCGTCGAGGCTGCCGGCCGGCCCGGCAAGGGTGCGCCGAGCCCGACTCTGGTCGAGATGACCCGCAAGATCACCGCGGCTCTCGACGCGGCGTGAGCGGAGGAATCCGGCCGGGACCGTCCGGCCGGATCTCCCCGCCGCGTCGGCTGGGAATCCGCCCGCTTGCTACGGCTCACCGCTCGAGTACGTGGTATCCAGCACGAGGGATGGCTCGTCCGATACGGTGAGCGCGGCGGCGGTGACTATATGAACAGCAGAGAAAAGACGATCACTGTCGATGGCAGATGGCGAGACGATGACCTGGGAACGGTAGCAGTTCTCGCACACGAGACCAGGCATGCCGACCCGCGTGCGTATCAGGGTGCGGACGTATCACCCGAAGGAAAGACTCGAGAAGACTGGGTGAAACTGAAGGTGATGGAACAGTTACGCCGAGAGGGGGATGCCGTCCTGGCGGAAGCCGAAGTGCGGCGGGAGATATTGGACGACGTTGGACCGGAAATATCGGTTCCACGCAAGTATGTCGATATCTACGAAAAATTTCGCCGGGGGGATTTGTCGCCCGATTCTGCTCGTGACGCCGCTGCGGAATTGTATGGAGACGAGATCATGAGCTCGAGCAAAGTTCCCTACCGGGAATCGTACGAACGGATGTACAGGCAACTATGGGACGAGGAATTCGGCAACAACAGCACCGAATAGCGGTGTTCGCGACGACGTATTCGCGCGGAGCCGGCGGCCCGCGTCCACGGTCCGTACACGCGAAACGCACCGTGCAACCCCCTCTTCGGGTTGCACGGTGCGTCTCAGCGGCAACGGATGATTCCGGTGGTCGCTAGCTCGTGGTGGTGAGCTCGCCTTCGGGTCCCTCCGGACGGGCCGGCGCCGGACGCTCCGGTTCCTTGGTGAAGAACAGCATCGCCGCCGCGCCGATCAGACACAGCACCGTCATGACGATGAAACCGCCGTCGTAGGTACCGGTCTCGGAGACGATGAAGCCCATCACCGACGGGGCCACGATCCCGGAGAGAGCGAAGCACGCGTCGGCGAAACCGGCGGCCGTACCCGGCTGGGTCGGTGCGGCGTCGATCGAGGCCACCCACCAGATCCCGCCGGTGATGAAACCGAAGCCGACGCCCGCCGAGATGCAGATCAGGGCGATGGTGAGGTTGCCGGGGAAGAACAGGATCGGGGCGATCGAGGCACCGGCGAGCAGTAGCGCCACACCGATGATGAGGAATCGCGACCGGATGCTCTCGGTGCGCTTGTACACGCGGTCCACCAGGATGCCGCCGGCCAGCGCGCCGACCACACCGGCCGCCCAGGGTGCCACCGAGAAACCGCCGACCTCCTTGATGGAGAGCCCGAATTCGTGTTCCAGGTACTGGGGGAGCCAGTACATGAACGCCCAGAACATGAATCCCCAGGCGAAGTAGCCGAGTCCGACGAGCCACAGATTGCGGTTGCGCAGGATCTCGCCCCAGTCGACCTTCTCCTCCTGGCCGCTGTCCTCGCCCTCGGCCTGGCCGGCGCGAATGTAGCGCAGTTCCTTGTCCGAGACGAACGACGCCTCGCTCGGCGAGTTCTTCAGGAACGGGTAGGCCACGACCACCCAGACCAGTCCGGCGACCGCGAGCACGAAGAACATGCCCTTCCAGCTGACCAGCGCGATCAGCTGGGTGAGAATCGGTCCGCCGATCAGCAGGCTGCCGGAGACGGCGACGCCGCCGATGAGGGCGAGCGCCTTACCGCGTTCGTGTGCCGGCAGCCACCGGCTGGCGATCCGGGTCGCCGCCGGGAAGCAGGGTGCTTCACCGGCTCCGAGGAGGATCCGCAGCAGGATCAGGCCGATGAACCCGCCCGCGAACGGGGTCAGCGCGGTGGCCGCGGCCCAGATGAACATCCCCACGATGAGGACACGGCGCGAACCGTAGCGGTCGACCAGCGGCCCCGAGAGCAGGGCGAAAAGCATATAGCCGATCGAGAATGCGGAACTGATGAGGCCGTACTGCCCGGTCGTGATACCGAACTCGTCCCGCAGATGACTGGCTGCGAACGAGATGGCGCTGCGATCGACATAATTCACCACCACCAGGCCCAAGATGATGGCGATTGTCCACCAACGCGATTTCATAGCGAACTCCTCGAAAAAAACTGCCGCGGGGTCAGATGACCCCGCGTGCCCGCAGGTCGTCGATGGCCTCGGGACTGCGCCCGAGTCGGGTGAGGACCTTGTCGGTGTCGGCACCGGCGGCTCGGCCGGTGTGCCGGATCGCCCCGGGCGATCGGGTCATGCGCCACATCACGTTCTGCATGCGCATGGGGCCGAGCTCGCTGTCCTCTACGGTGGTGACCATGTCGGTGGCGACGACCTGCGGATCGGTGAGCAGGTCGCTCGGACGGTAGACCGGCGCGACAGCCGCGCCGGCTTCTTCGAAAACACTCGTGACCTCGTCACGAGTTCGTTCGGCGATCCAGTCGCCGACGTATGTGTCGAGCAGGTCCGCGTGCTCGGCGCGGGTGCGCCCGGTCGCGAACCACGGCTCGTCGATCACCTCGGGATGACCGACCAGCCGCAGCACTCGTTCGGCGATCGCCTGGGCGCTGGTGGAGATCGCCACCCAGTGGTCGTCCTTGGTGCGGTACAGGTTGCGGGGCGCGTTGTTCTGCGACCGGTTACCGGTCCGCTGCTGGTCGATCCCGAGCTGATCGGCGTAGATCACCCCGGGGCCGACCGCGGTCATGATCGGGGTGAGCAGGTCGAGATCGACCTCCTGCCCGGTACCGCCGTTGCGTTCGCGTTCGAACAGCGCCATCGAGACGGCCGAGGAACCGGCGACACCGGCGATGGAATCGGCGAGACCGAACGCGGGCAGGGTGGGTGGCCCGTCGGGCTGCCCGGTCAGATGGGCGAAACCGCTCATCGATTCGACCAGCGTCCCGAACGCGGGACGTTTGGCGTAGGGACCGTGCTGTCCGAAACCGGTGACGCGCAACATGATCAGGCCCGGGTTACGGGTGGTCAGTTCCGCGTAGGACAGGCCCCAGCGTTCGAAGGTGCCCGGCCGGAAGTTCTCGATCACCACATCCGCCTCGGCGGCCAGATCCCGGAAGATCTGCTGTCCGTCGGGAGTGCTGAGGTTCAGGGTGACCGTCTGCTTGTTGCGGGCGACCATCTTCCACCACAGCGGAATTCCGTCCTTCTCGAGGCCGTGACCCCGCATCCCGTCCGGTTTCTGTGGGTGTTCGATCTTGATGACCTCCGCGCCGAAATCGCCGAGGATCTGCGCGGTCAGTGGTCCGGCCAGGATGGTGGAGGCATCCAGAACCTTGATCCCGTGTAGCGGACCGGTCGGCGGCTGCTCGTCGTTCAACTAGAGGCTCCTCAGTACGGACGCGAGATGTAGCGGCCCTCGGGCTCGCCGGTGACGACGCCGTCGGCCAGTACCCGGTTACCGCGTACGAAGGTGTCGGTGACCGCGGCGGTCAGTTCGAAGCCCTCGAACGGCGTGTACTCCTGGGTGGATTCGGATTCCGCGGCGTGCACGGTCCAGGTGCGGTTCGGGTCGACGATCGCGATATCGGCGTCGACGCCCTCGGCCAGGCGGCCCTTACCGGGCAGGCCGTAGCGGTCGGCCGGGTTGGATGCGACGAGCTGGGCGATACGGCGCAGCGACAGACCCCGCTTACGGCCCTCGGTGACCAGGCCGGGCAGCAGGTACTCGGTGCCGCCGAAACCGGATTTGGCGGCGAACACATCGTCGCGGTCCTCGCCGAACTTCACCTCGTCCTTGCAGCAGGCGTGGTCGGAGACGACCCAGTCGATATTCCCGGCCAGCAGGTGCTCCCACAGTGCCTCGACGTCCTCGCGGGGGCGGATCGGCGGATTCACCTTGGCGCCCAGCCCGTTCGCGTTGTCGATATCGGTGAGCAGGTGTCCGATGGTGACCTCGCGGCGGAAGTTCACGTGCGGGAACGCCTCGGCCATCTTCATGGCGGCCTTCAGCGCCTTGGCCGAACTCAGGTGCAGCAGGTTGATATTCGGCAGGCCGGTCTCGTCGGCCAGGAAGGACGCGATGGTCACGGCCAGGCCCTCGGAATGCTGCGGGCGCGACGCGCTGTAGGCGGCGAGGCCGCTGAGCGTGCCCTCCTGTTCGACGATCTTGGTGTAGGCGCTCATGATCTCGGCGGTCTCGCAGTGCAGCGACAGCGAGATGTGCTCGGCGAGTTCCGGGAACTGCTCACGGGCTTTCTGCACCCCGCGCATGACGAACTCGAAATGCGCGATGTCATAGCGCTCGTCCTCGGGGATCATGAGGAAATCGCTCTGCGAGGTGGACCGGCCGTGCAGGCCGTGGCTGCCGTAGAACATGAAGATCTTGAACGAGGTCACGCCCTGATCCGAGGCCAGAGCGGGGATCTCGCCGATATGTTCCTTGGACATCGGCGCCAGGTGGAACGCGTAGTCGATATAACTGCGCCCGGCGGAGGCGTCGAGGACCTCCGGGAAGAAATCGGCGTAGGAGCCGCCCTTGTTCAGGTAGTACTGGCCGGTCCGCATATAGGTCAGCGCGGTGGTGACACCGCCCTGCGCGCTCGCCCGGGATTCGGTCTGCGTGTCCTCGGCCAGCGGGTTGTAGATACCCCAGTGCTGGTGCGCGTCCACGACGCCGGGGAAGATCAGCTTGCCGGTGGCGTCGACGATCTCGGCATCCGCGGACTCCAGGTTCGCGCCGATGGCGGCGATCTTGCCGTCGACGATCAGGACATCCGCGGACTCGCCCTCCTCGGGGGCCGAGTTGTCGGTGCGCACGACGGTGCCGTTCTTGATCAGGTACGAGGTCATTTCTTCTCCTGGCGAAATATCCGAAATAGGGAATCTGTGGTCAGACGGTGGCCGGGCTCGTCACGTGCTCGGCGGCGAGGTAGGCCAGTCCGAGCGCGGTGATGAGGCCGTTACCGGCGAGGTAGCCGCCGGCGCCGTGACCGGAGATACCGATGGCGGCGCCGCCCGCGGCGTAGAGGCCGGGTACCGGCGAACCACCGGCAAGTACCCGCGCGTGTTCGTCGACGACCAGCCCGCCCTGGGTGTGGAACAGGGCGGGAGTGACGGCGATGGCGATATAGGGCGCGGCGAGCGGATGCCGCTCGTCGGTGCGACCCTGCCGGTCCGCTTCCGCGCCCACTGCGGCACGCCGGGCGGCCCCGAGTTCGTCGTCCAGCGTCGCGGCCGGTACGCCGATCCGTTCGGCCAGCTCGGTGGCGGTCGCGGCGCGGACCAGCGATCCGCTCTCGGCGACCGTGCGGAAATCGTCGAACACCGAGCACAGGGCTTCGATGTGCTCGTCGATGACGATCCAGCCGGTACCGCCCGGTTGTGCGGCGAGGATGGCCGCGAACTCCGAGTATCCGGTGGTCTCGGGTGCGAACCGGCGGCCCTCGCTGTTCACGATGACGCCGCCGTGGACGACGGTGGCCCAGCCGATCAGGGTCTGGCTGCGCGCGGAGAGGGCGGCGTGCCCCTGGTAGGCGTCCAGGTAGCCGGTATCGGCGCCCAGGCCCTGTCCGATCCGCAGTGCGTCGCCCCGGCTGAACTGGCCGCCGTGATAGTGGGCGTCGGCGATCTCCGGGATCCAGCGGCGGACCAGCGCGCTGTCGGCGCCGAACCCGTTGGTCGCGAGCAGCACGGCGGGGGTGGTCAGCTGTTCGGCGTTCCCGTCCGGGGTGGCGATCTCGACCCCGGTGACGCGGCCGCCGGTGGTGTGTACCTCGCGCAGGCTCATCGGGGCGATGAGTTCGATCCCGGGGTGGGCCCGGACGCGTTCGACGAGGTGGCGCAGCAGCCGGGAACCGTGCCGGCCGGGGATGGTGTGGCAGCGGTCGGCGCTGTGGCCGGGGTAGCGGAAGTCGGTGACCAGTTCGAGGTCGAGTTCCTGGGTATCGGCCAGCCAGGTGACCAGCCGCCCGCTCGACTCGGCCAGGGCACGGGCCAGGCGGTGATCGGCCGTACCGCCGGTTTTGCGGTCGATATCGGCGAGGAACCGGTCCGGGCTGTCCTCGACACCCGCGGCCTGCTGCCAGCGGGTACCGGCGGCCGGGATCATCGCGGTGCACATCGAGGTGTTGTTACCGCGCTGGAAGTACTCGTCGGCGTCGACCACGAGCACATTCGCGCCGCGTTCGGCGGCGCGCAGCGCGGCGACGAGCCCGCCGCCCGCACCGGCGACGACGAGATCGAAATCCGGACCGTCCACGCTTCCTCCTATCGTGTTCCGCTTAGCGGAACGCAAGAATGTGGTCCCCTGCACTATGCACGTTTGACAATCCGGACACAAGTGCCTGTAGAAAGGATTAACGCCGCAGAAACTCGAGCAAGATCAGGTAGAGCGGTCTGGACAATCGTTTCGCTTAGCGGTACAACTTTGTTCAGTTGTTCGTTCAGATGTACGACGGTCGCGTCGGTAGCGTCGCTGTCGCAACAACGAAAAGACCCCGCAGAAACGGAGCCACGATGGAGTCCTCCAGTGGAGGCACCACGTCTGCCGCACGAGCAGCGGATGTGCTGCTCGAGTTCGGCCGCCGGTCGAGCGCCCTCGGCGTCTCGGAGATCGCCCGCTCGACCGGTATGTCGAAGGCGGTCGCCCACCGCATCCTGACCACCTTCGTCGAATGCGGTCTGCTGCTCTACGAGCCCTCGACCCGCCGGTACCTGCTCGGACCGGCGGCGGCGACGCTGGGCGCACGCGCACTGGACGTGTCCCCGCTGCGGCGGATGGCCCGCGAGGCCCTGGTCGACCTGCAGCGCGCCACCGGCGAGACGGCGACCGTCACCGGGCGGTTGCCCGGGGGTCGCGTCTACCTCGATCAGGTCGAGAGTACCCAGGAAATCAAGATGACCGTCGAGCTGGGTCGCCGGTTCGACCTGCACAGCGGCTCGTCGGGCCGCATCATCCTGGCCTACCTGTCCGAGGCGGAACAGGACGATCTGCTGTCGCGGCCACTGCCCCGGCTGACCTCCACCACGATCGTCGACCCGGAATCGCTGCGCGAAACGCTGCGCGCGGCGCGTGAGCGCGGAGTGTGCCGGTCGACCGGTGAACGTCAGGAGGGCGCGGGGTCCGTCGCGGCACCGGTCTTCGGTGCCGACGGCGCGGTGATCGGGTCGGTCTCGGTCTGCGGGCCGAGCTACCGGATGACCGAGGAAGCCTGCGACCGTCACGAGAACGCGCTGGTCGAAGCGGCGCAACGGGTTTCGCGCGCGCTGGGCTACCGGGCTCCGGAGCCTGTCGGGGCGGAGGCGAAATGACACCGCGCAGCTGGCTCTACGTACCCGGACATCGCGACGACCGGATCGGCAAGGCGATCGACAGCGCCGCCGATGCCGTGGTGATCGACCTCGAGGACGCCGTACCGGTCCACGCCAAGGATCGTGCGCTGACCAATGCTCTCGCGGCGTTGCGCGCCGCACCGGCGCAGCGGCGGATCTGGTTGCGGCTCAACGCTCTCGGATCGAGCTGGCTGGACACCGAACTCACCGAACTCGCCGCCACACCGTCGCCACCCGCGGGGGTGCGGCTGCCGAAGGCCGAGGACCCGGTAGCCGTCGCGGCCACCACCGACCGGCTCACCTGCCAGGTGCACGCCATCATCGAATCGGCGGCGGGCCTGCTCGCGGCGCCCGCGATCGCGAAATGCCATCCGCGGGTCACCGGAATCGCGCTGGGAGAGGCGGATCTGGCCGCTGATATGCGCACCGAAGCCGAGGGCCTGGCCTGGGCACGCGGCTGGATCGTCACCGCGGCACGTGCCGCGGGGCTGTCCTCGCCGGTGCAGAGCGTCTGGACCGCGGTCGACGACCCGGCCGGTCTGGCCGAATCGTCGCGCGCGGGCCGCGGCCAGGGTTTCTTCGGGCGCTCCGTCATCCATCCCAATCAGATCGGCATCGTCAACCAGGCCTATACACCGTCGCCGGAGGAACAGGGCCGAGCCCGGCGGATCGTGGAATGCGCGGCCGCGTCGCAGGCGGCGGGTGAATCAGCGGTTCTCGACGAGAACGGCAGATTCATCGATCCCGCGGTCGTCGCGAACGCCCGCGTGGTGCTCGACCGGGCCGAGGCCACCGCAGTACGAGGAGTAACAGCATGACCGAACAGACCGTGACCACCGCACCCGATCCGCTGCTGAGCGCGGTGCTGAGCAGTGAGGTCGACACCGTCGAGCTCGGGCATCCGTACACCACCGGGATGCCCTGTTCACCCAACCACCCCGGGTTCCGGATGACCCTCATCCGCCGGCACGGCGATATGGTCCGTCCGGACGGTGGGTCGGCGTCCAACGAGATCATCGTGACCGGTGGGCACGTGGGCACCCATGTCGATGCCCTCTCCCATGTCAGCCACTGCGGCAAACTGCACGGCGATATCGACGCCGAGGAAGCGCAGCGGGGCGGGCGATTCTCCGAACTGGGCGCGGAGACCATTCCTTTCATGCTGCGGCGCGGTCTGCTCCTGGATGTGCCGCGGGTGCGCGGTGTCGACGCTCTCGAAGCGGGCCAAGCGGTCACCGAACAGGATCTGCGCGATGCCGCCGACGCCGCCGGGGTGACGCCGCGGCGCGGGGACGTCGTACTCATCCGCACCGGCTGGGCTCGGCATTTCGACAACGCTCAGCGCTACCTCGGACAGCAGGACGGGGTACCCGGCGCCGATGTGGGTGCGGCGCAGTGGCTCGCCGCGGCCGGGATCGTGGCCGCGGGCGCGGATACGACCGCCTTCGAACATATTCCGCCGGGTAAGGGGCACAGTGTGCTGCCGGTGCACCGGGTGCTGCTGGTGGAGAACGGGATCCACATCATCGAACACCTGAACCTCGAGGATGCGAGCGCACGCGGTCTCACCGAATTCACCTTCGTGATGGCGCCGCTGCGTATCACCGGCGGTACCGGTTCGCCGGTCCGCCCCGTCGCGGTGGTGCCGGCATGAGCGAATCAGGCCCGGAGGCGGTGGCGAAGCGTGACCACGCAGGGCCTTCGCTCGTGCCCGGAGGACACAGCATGACCACCCGCCACGATCTCACCGGTACCGTCGTCGGCCGGCTCGCGGCCCTCGCCGAGCACACCCGCGCCACCGGGCTTCCCGCCGAACTCCGCAAGGATGTGGCCCGGCGCGTACTGGACGTGCTCGGCAACTCCCTGGCCGCGCAGGGGCAGCCTTCGGCGCAGGCGGTCACGGCCGTGGCCCGGGGCTGGGCCGGAGCGGCCGCCGCCACCGGGATCGGCACCGGCGAGCGTTTCCCCGCGGCCACCGCCGCGCTGGTGAACGGCACTCTCGCGCATTCGATGGACTCCGACGACACCCACCTGCCGTCGGTACTGCACCCCTCGGCCTCGGCCGTCCCCGCTGCCCTCGCGGTCGGCGAGGCCACCGGTGCCACGGGCGCCGCGGTTCTCGACGCGGCGGGTGTGGGTATCGAGATCGCGGTACGCCTCGGGATGGGCGGCTACGACGAAGAGCTGGGTAATTCCGAATTCTTCGAACGGGGTCAGCACGCGACCTCCATCTGCGGTGCCGTCGGATCGGCCGCCGCGGCGGCGATGCTGTACGGGCTCGACGCCGAGGGTATCGCCGACGCGATGGGTATCGCCGCCAGTTTCGGTGCCGGGCTGCTGGAGGCCAATCGCACCGGTGGGACGGTCAAACGGGCGCATTGCGGCTGGGCCGCGCATTCGGGCGTCACCGCCGCGGAATTCGCCCGGCACGGACTGACCGGGCCGCCCACGGTGATCGAAGGCCGGTTCGGATTTCTGCACGCATTCTGTGGAGACCGGGCCGATACGGCCAAGGTCGTCGATCGGCTCGGCGAGCACTGGGAGCTGCCGGGGATCTTCTTCAAGCCCTATCCGTGCAACCACTTCACCCACGCCGGTATCGATGCCGCCCGCGCGATGCGCGGCGGTGGGCTCGATCCGGATCAGATCGTGGAGATAGATCTCGGGGTACCGAAACCGGTACTGCGCACCATCGCCGAACCTCACGCTGCCAAGGCGGCTCCGGAATCCGGCTATCACGCGGCCTTCTCGGGTCCCTTCACGGTGGCGCGGGCACTGCTCGGCGGTTCCGGGCTGGGGCTGGGGCACGCGGACTTCACCGACGAAGCCGCTCGCGACCCACGCACGCTCGCACTGGCCGCGCTCGTGGTCAGCCACAGCGACGACCGGTGCGACGAGATCTACCCGCACCAGTTCCCGGCCGTGCTGCGGGTGCGGACCCGCGACGGGCAATGGCACGAGGCGCGCGTCGACCACAATCGCGGCGGTCCGGCCAACCCGCTCTCCGATGACGAACTCACGCTCAAGTTCGATCTGAACGTGGAAGGACGGTTGTCCCCGGTGCAGGCGGGAACGGTGGCCGAACGGGCTCTCGGACTCCCCACGGCCGGATCCCTGGACAATCTCATGTCACTCGTCCGAGGCTGACCACCCGCCCCGGAACCCCCCGCCCGGGCCCGGCCGCAGTCGCGAACCGGCCTTTTCCGGACCCGGGCGGAAAGCGGAAGAGCCCCGCGGAATCCACGAGATCCGCGGGGCTCTTCGGTTCCGCCGGGACACACCGCCGGGCATCCTCGAAAACCCCGTCCGGAATGCCGGGGGTGCGGCAGGGGCGGCGTTTCAGTCGATCAAAAACTCGCTGACCTGCTTGAACAGTGGAATCGCGCCCGCTGCGCGGCCTGCGTGCGGCACAAGGACCGCGTTCCGGGTGAGTCGTGGAACGCGGTCCGTGCGCCGGTGGAGTCAGCGGTCGAGGAACTCCAGCAGGTCGGCGTTGAACCTCTCCTTGTCGCCCGGCACCAGCGCGATACCGTGCGAACCGCCTTCGTACACTTTCAATGTCGAATCCTGCACGATCTCGGCGGTTTTCCGGCCGGTGGCATCGATCGGGACCACCTGATCGTCGTCGCCGTGCACGATCAGGGTGGGAACGTCGAATTTCCGCAGGTCCTCGGTGAAATCGGTATAGGCGAAGGCATCGACGCATTTCACCCCCGCCTGGATGCTCTCGTGCATTGCCATGAACCAGAACGCGTCGCGATTTCCCTGAGTTACCTTGTTGCCCGGGCGATTCGCGCTGAAGAATCCTTCGGAGGTGTCCTTCCAGAATTGCGAGCGTTCGTTGAGGATTCCGGATTTGATCTCTTCGAAAACCTTGTCCGGCACACCTTCCGGATTGCTGTCGTTCTTGATCATCAGAGGCGGGATCGCCGAGAGCAGCACCGCCGAATGCACCCGTCCGGTACCGTGCCGGCCGATGTACCGGGCGAGCTCGCCGCCACCCATACTGTGCGCCACCAGCGTCGCGTCCCGGATATCGAGCCCGGTCAGCAGATCGGCGAGATCGTCGGCGAAAGTATCGAAATCGTAACCGTTCCACGGCTGATCCGAACGCCCGTGACCGCGCCGGTCGTGCGCGATACCGCGGTAGCCGTTATCGGCCACGCATTTCATCTGATCGTCCCAGGCGTCGGCGTTCAGCGGCCAGCCGTGGATGAAGACAACCGGCCGGCCGCTTCCCCAGTCCTTGTAATAGATGTTCACATCGTCGCGAGTCGTGCACACAGGCATGGGCGGAGCCTCCTTCTGTGCGGATCGCCGACCGGGAGCCGGTCGTGACAACGAGTCGCGGTCGAAATGCTACCGAGGGAAAAGGGGCGGAAAAGGGGAGTATCCATCTGTTACGAAATCCATGCCGGAACGGAATTCGCGCCGGTACCGACCGGTGGCAAGCAGGTGGCCGGTTTCCGCCGGGCCGGGGGCGGCGTACCCCGGTAGCCTCGAATCCGGGAGATCACCCGACGACGAGGAGTCAATGAAGATGAGCCGACCGGTTCGGATCGGAGTCCAACTCCAGCCCCAGCACGCACCCGAGTACGGACTCATCCGCGATGCCGTGTTGCGGGCCGAGGACGCGGGTGTGGACATCGTGTTCAACTGGGATCACTTCTATCCGCTGTACGGAGATCCCGACGGCGCGCATTTCGAATGCTGGACGATGCTCGGCGCCTTCGCCGAGCAGACCGAGCGGGTGCAGATCGGTGCCCTGGTCACCGGTGGCGGCTACCGCAACCCGGATCTGCTCGCCGATATGGCCCGCACGGTCGACCAGATCAGCGGCGGCCGTCTCATCCTGGGGATCGGTTCGGGCTGGTTCGAACGCGACTACGACGAATACGGGTACGACTTCGGTACGGCGGGTGGGCGCCTGAATCTGCTCAAGGAGTACCTGCCGCGGATAACCGGCCGGTTGGCGAAACTCAACCCACAGCCGGTGCGGCCTATCCCGGTGCTGATCGGCGGCGGCGGTGAGAAGAAGACGCTGCGGCTGGTGGCCGAATATGCCGATATCTGGCACAGCTTCGGCGAGCTCGACGTTTTCACTCATAAGAGCCAGGTGCTCGAAGAGCACTGTGCACGGGTGGATACCGAACCGGAGAAGATCGAGCGTTCGGTCGCCTGGCCGGGTGTGGAGTCGGCCCCGGACTACCTGAAGGCCGGTGCCACTCTGTTCACCGTGGGTATCAACGGCCCGGACTACGACCTGACCCAGGTACGCGAGGCGATCGCCTGGCGCGACGAGATCAACCCGGAGCCGGTCAGCGGTATCGCCTGACCGTTCCGGACAGCGCGGGGCCCGGTCTGCGATGGCAGACCGGGCCCGTTGCGTATATCCCACCGACCGGGTCACCGACCCGTGTCACCGATCCGTGGCGTCGCTGTCAGTTCGCCGACTGAACCTGCGGGCGCTCGGCCCATCTGGTGCTACCGGGCGCTGCCGTCAGAGTGTTGACCAGATCGACGCCCGCGACGATCAGTGCCGGTCCGCCGACGACGAGGGTGCCGATGATGCCGCCGATCGTCGCGCCGGTGATCACCCCGGCCGGGATTCCGACGCCGGTCGGCAGAGTGGCGACGAGCCCGATGGCCGCGCCGAGCGCGGTACCGATGAAGCCGCCGATGGCGGTGGCGATACCGAACTGTGAGGCGAAGTTGTTCTGTGCCGAGTAGTTCTCCTGGGGTGAGGCGACCGGCTGCGCCGCGGGCCGGGCCGCGGCGACATCCTTGACCGCGGTCAACTCCAGCACCCGGCCGTCGTCGCGTACCGCGTGCGGGAGCGGGTATTCGGTGGCCCCTTCGCGAATCGCCAGTGGCAGCGAGACGACGGTGGCGCCGGAGGTGTCCACGATCTCGACGGTTTCACCCTCGATATCGAAGGTGCCGTTGGTGAGAGTGGTGACCACCTTGTTGCCGATGAGCTCGGCACGGTAGCCGATTTCGGGGGTCGCGGGTTCTGCGTGCACGACCGCGGCGCCTACGGTGGTGGTGGCGAGCAGCGGCACTACGGCCGCAACGATCTTGCGGATCATCATGAGGTCTCGTGTCCGATCTTCATCACGGATTGCCAGTGGGATTACCAGCCAGAAATGACGCGCAGCTATGGCCGCCGGGCATAAAGGCTGTCGCCCGGCGGTTTCGAACTACACCGACGTTACGCGGTTGGTACCCGAAAGACACGCAAATAGCGTAAAAAATTCCCGAATGGCGTTTAAAGATCGGATGATTCGGGTATATCTCACAGTTTGCCACAGTGGGGGAGTGATGGGGGTCCGCCGGGCGAACCGCCGTGCTGTCGAGGGTCGGCGCATACGTAGCTACCTGCATTGATGCGCACTTGGTAATGTATTCGAGTGCGTAGTTCCAGGTGACCGTTTTCGAAGAAAGCAACCGCGTCGAGGAAAGAGGAGCACCGATGACAACGGCACACGATCAGCATACCGAGCATTCTCATGTGCACGGGCCGGACTGCGGTCATGTCGCGGTCCCGCACGGTGATCACGTCGACTATGTCCACGACGGACATCTGCACCGCGCGCACGAGGGGCACTTCGACGAATGCGAAACCCACAGCCACACCGAACACGCGTCCCACGATCATGTGCACGGCGAGGGTTGCGGTCATGTCGCGGTTCCGCACGGTGATCATGTGGACTACATCCACGACGGGCACCGGCACGCCGCCCACGACGGCCACTACGACGAACACTGACCACAGCCGGACGATAACGACGACCTGCGTGGCGGCGGATACGGCGTATCCGCCGCCACGGGTGTCAGAGCTGCCGGACGACAGCGCCCTCTTCGTCGAGCATCGCGATCGACGGCGTCCCGTCCGTCCCCACCTGTAGCCGGATCCGCGGGCGGCCCTGCTGATCACACAGCATCAGGGCCGCGCCGTGCTCGGTATCGGTGGCCAGTACCACCCCGGTGGGATGAACTGCCTGCTCGAGCGGAGTGGTCGGATCACCCATATGCCGCATGGACAAAGTGGTCCCGCCCACCTTGCCCTCCCACTGTGCTCGCAGGTGGACGGCATCGCCGTTGGGAAAGTCGAGGGCGATCTGGGCGGCCTCGCTGGAGGCGATGATGCCGCCCTTCTCGTCGCCGTTCTCATCGTTGAAGATCAGATAGGTGGCGTCCGGACCCTGCCGCTCGTGCGCGGGAAAAGTTCGGCCACCGAACACGATCGGCGGTTTCGTCGATTCGAACAGGAACCGCTGTCGGCCGCGGCGGTCGACCACGGCGAACGATCCCTCGGCCGTCGACGACTCCTCGTCGTCGCGCAGTTTTCCCGCCGCGACCCCCGCTGCCACACCGGCACCCGCGACGGCCACGGCGGAAGCCGCGATGATCTTCCGGCGATTCGGTGCGGTACTCTTCTCCCCTGATTCCATCGGTCGATGGTATTGGTGCGCAGATGGTTTCGCACTCGGGTATTCGGCCGCCGGCAGGCGCGCCGCGCCCGCAGTAGAGCTGCTCGGGCCGGGGCCCGGTCACGACAGGTCGTAGACCCGCCACGGCCCGCCGTACCGCCAGGCGGCGACACGGTGCGCGTGATCGGCGGTCCAGGACCGTACGACGAGCCGCTCCGGCCACGATCGAGCCGTGCTCATCTGGGACGCAGCACGATTTCGGTCGGATGCGCGTCGGCAGGGGTTTCGATCGCGGTACGGATCACGCGAGCCACCGTTTCCGGGCGCAGGAACTGATCCGGATCGTAGGCCCGGCCCTCGTCGGCGACGATCGCGCGCTGCATATCCGTATCGATGCGGCCGGGATGGATCGAGGTCACCCGTAGCGCGGGTTCCTCCAGGCGCAGTGCGTCACCGAACGCCCGCAGACCGAATTTGCTGGCCGCGTAGGAGGCCCAGCCGGCGTTGGCGCGCAGCCCCGCACCGGAATTGATCAGTACGACATGGCCGTTCGCGGCGCGCAGTGCCGGCAACAGCAGCCGGGTGAGTTCGGCGACGGCGATCAGGTTGGCCTCGAGCGTATCGCGCCACTGTCGCACCGAGGATTCGGCGATCGTGCCCAGATCGGCGATACCGGCATTGTGTACCAGTACATCCAGCCGTTCGATCGGTCGCACGGCCGCCGCCACCGCGTCGTAATCGGTGAGCTCCACCGGCCACCCGGCGGCATCGGGCAGTTCGGCCAGGATCGGTTCCAGACCTGCCGCGGTACGCGCCCCCAACAGCAGGTGATGGTCACCGGCGAGTTCGCGTGCGACGGCCGCGCCGAGCCCGCGCCCACCGCCGGTGATCAGTGCGACCGGCCGTTCCCGGCGTGCGCTCTCGGCTTCCTGCTGCATATCGCCCACTCCTCGTATCGGACCCGGCTCCTGTGCCACCGAGCGGTCGGCGGCACGCCGGATAGTGCGTACCACACCGCACCGCGGTCACCCTCGCGATGCGTGGGTTCGGCAAGTTCGTGTAGCGCGCGCGAAATACAGCGCACACCGGAGTGAAACCGTGACTGGGTAGATATTGCGTTCATACGCACCGATGCTGCGTACCCCCGGCCCCGACCAGCAAGATATAGAGATGGCGCACCCAGGTTTCACTCCCACGCAGCTCGCCGCCCGAGCGGCCTACCTGCTGCGCGGCAACGATTTGGGCACCATGACCAGCGCCGCGCCGCGGTTGTATCCGCATATGTGGAGCTGGGACGCGGCCTTCGTCGCGGTCGGGCTGGCTCCGCTGAGTGTGGAACGCGCGGTGATCGAGCTCGACACCCTGCTCTCGGCGCAGTGGAAGAACGGCATGATCCCCCATATCGTCTTCGCCAACGGGGTGGACGGGTACTTCCCCGGACCGGCCCGCTGGGAATGCCGGCTGCTGGCCGCCAACGCGCCGGACGGCCCGGACACCTCCGGGATCACCCAGCCGCCGGTGCACGCCATCGCCGTGCAGCGGATCCTGGACCATTCGCGCCGCCACGGCCGCAGCACTCGCGCGGTGGCCGAGGAGTTCCTCAACCGGCGCTGGGCCGATCTGGTGCGCTGGCATCGCTGGCTGGCCCACGCCCGCGACCCACTGGGCAGCGGTCGCATCACGCTGTACCACGGATGGGAATCCGGGATGGACAACTCCCCGCGCTGGGACCGCGCCTACGGGAATGTGGTGCCGGGCGATCTGCCCCCGTACCGGCGTGAGGATGTTCTCGTCGTCGCCGACCCCACCCAGCGGCCCACCGACCGCGAATACGACCGCTATCTGTGGCTGGTGGAACAGATGCGCCGTGCCCACTACGACGACGACGCGTTGAGTTCGTCGATGGATTTCGCGGTCGAGGATGTCTTCGTGACCGCCATCTTCGCCCTGGCCTGTGAGGTACTCGGACAGATCGGTGAGGAGTATCACCAGGCCAAATCCGATATCCGCGAACTCTTCGGCTGGGCCGACCGGTTCCGCGCCGGAGTGATCGCCACCACCGATGCCCGCACCGGCGCGGCCCGCGACTACGACACCCGCCTGGAACGCTGGATCACCACCGAGACCCTGGCCATGTTCGCGCCCCTCATCTGTGGCGGTCTGCCCCGGGCCACCGAACGCAATCTGCTGCGGCTCTTCGAGGGCCCGCGCTTCTGCGGCCATCCGGATCTGCGCTACGCGCTACCACCGTCCACCTCGCCGGTATCGAAGGATTTCCGGCCGCGCGAATACTGGCGGGGACCGGTGTGGCCGGTGATGAGCTGGTTGTTCTCCTGGGTGTTCGCCCATCGCGGCTGGGCGGAACGCTCGTTCATGTTGCGCGCCGAGGCGCTGCGGCAGGCCAGCGACGGCAGTTTCGCCGAGTACTACGAACCTTTCACCGGGGAACCGCTGGGGAGTATGCAGCAGTCCTGGACGGCCGCCTCGGTACTGGACTGGCTGGGCTGAACCGTGTGATCAGGCCGGCTGCGAGGCCGCGGGTTCGCAGGTGCTCTTGAGCGAGCAACCTCCGCAGGAGCCACCACAGCCACCGGTCTCCGGCGGGGGCGCGATCGCCTCGGCGGCCCGTGCACCGGCGTTGGCACCCGCGCCCAGCGTGAACAGTGCGATCACCAGCACCACCGCCGTCACCACGACGGCGATGAGCCCACCGGCGGCCAGCACCACCAGCGCACCCGCGGCCAGCAAGGCACCGGCGACGATCGAGGTGGGCGCGGCGACCCGGTTGGCAGTGCGGAACGCGGTCTCGTCACGGAGCGCGGCCTCGGTGTGCACGCCGACGTAGCGGTTGCCGGGAAGACGGCCGATGAGGCCGAGCACACCAGTCGTCAGGGCCACCAGGGCCAGGACGAACAGGAGAATTGCGACAACGAACACCCGATGAGAATAGCTGTGTTTATCTGCCTCGCCTGCGGCGGGGCTCTGTTCATGGCGCCGCCTCCGGCGTCGCGGGCGGGGCCCTATCAACCCCGGTTCTTCACTCCGCCGCTCAGTCGCTGCGCTCCTTCGCTCTGTCGCTCCAGAACCGGGGCGGGCCCCGCCTTT
>NZ_JBSGIP010000050.1:0-36834 GCF_053605105.1 Nocardia sp. NPDC003963 | reverse complement strand
GGCCCGCCCGGGTTCTGGCGCTACTGTCGCACGTTCCGCAGGTACTGAGCGCCGGAGTGAAGAACCGGGGTTAATAGGGCCCCACCCCGCGGCGCCGAAGGCGCCGCCATGAACACAGAGCGATAGGGTCTATCCGTGACCCTCTCGCATGGATCGCTGATGACCGCCGACGAGTTCGAAGAACTCGACGCGGCTGCTCAGCGGATTTCCGAAGGGCTGCGGCTCGAATACCTGAACGGCCTACTGGCCGCGAAGGCGCGCCCGGATCCCAATCACACCCGGGTCGTGCAGTGGCTGGCACGTTTCCTGGTGCCGCGCCGCTCCGAACTGTGGCTTTTCGCCGATCGGGGCCTGCGGGCCGGGCGTAACGGCGGTAGCCGGGTACGGCCCGATGCGATACTCGCGCCCGCGTCGGCCTTCGCCGGTGAAGGTGAATGGTCGGATCCGCAGCCGGTGATCATGACCATCGAGATCAGTTCGCGGGCCCAGCACACCGAACTCCGGGACCGGCTCGACAAACCGTTCCTGTACGCGGCCACGGGTATTCCGCTCTACTTCCTGATCGACCGCGGCGCAGCGGAAGTCAGTGTGTACAGCGAGCCGGAGGACGGGCGCTACAGCACCAAGGTGACCGTGCCGTTCGGCACCGATATCGAAATCCCGGAGCCGCTCGGGGTCTTCCTGGCCACCGATCCGCTCGCGGATTGGCTGTAACGCCGGTCAGTCGGTGAACTCGGCGATCACCGGGGCGTGATCGCTGGCGCCCTTGCCCTTGCGTTCTTCCCGGTCGACTCCGGCATCGACGACCGTCGCGGCCAATGCCGGGGAGGCCAGCACGAAATCGATGCGCATCCCTTCCTTCCGGGGAAACCGCAACTGGGTGTAATCCCAATACGTGTACACCCCGGGGCCGGGCGCGAACGGCCGCATCACATCGGTGAAACCGGTATCGAGCATCGCGTCGAACGCATCCCGTTCCGGTTGCGACACATGGGTTCTGCCGGAGAAGAACTCGGGTGACCAGACATCGTCGTCGGTGGGTGCGATATTCCAGTCCCCGACCAGTGCCGTCTTCGCCTGCGGGTCGGCGGCCAACCGGCGGGCGGCGTCGGCGCGCAGCGCGGCCAGCCAGGCGAGTTTGTACTCGTAGTGCGGATCGGTCAGCGCTCGGCCGTTCGGTACGTACAGGCTCCATACCTGGACTCCGCCGCAGGTGGCGCCCAGGGCGCGCGCCTCGACGGTGGGTGAGGGGATGAGGGTATCGGCGGCATCACGGTCGAACCCGGGCTGCCCCGGGAACCCGATCTCCACATCGTCGAGCCCGATCCGCGAGGCGATCGCCACCCCGTTCCACTGGTTCAGGCCGATATGGGCCACCTCGTACCCGGCCTCCGCGAAAGGCTCGAACGGGAACTGGTCGTCGCGGCACTTGGTCTCCTGGATCGCCAGCACATCGATATCCTGGCGATCCAGCCAGGCCAGCACCCGGTCCTGCCGGGAACGGATCGAATTGACATTCCAGGTTGCCAGTCGCAATGGGTACCTCTGTGTTCATGGCGGCGCCTTCGGCGCCGCGGGGCGGGGCCCTATCAACCCCGGGTCTTCACTCCTACGCTCAGTCGCTGCGCTCCTTCGCTACGTCGCTCCAGAACCGGGGCGGGCCCCGCCGCTGAGGTGACGATTCGGAGAAGGCGGGGCGTTGGTAGGTGGCGCGAGGTTGGTTGGTGAAGGTGTGTTTCGACCGGCGTGGGTAGGACGACACCACTCTAGGGGGTCGATGGCTGCTGGTCGGGACGGGCCCGGGGGCCGGAAATCGGTCGCTGTGTTCGCTGCTGTGCCGGCCCACTACGAGGTCTGTGCGTTGGCGGGGCTCTGGTCGGTGCCGGTCCGGGGCCGATACCTGGTCCGGTCCGGCCGGCTTTCGCCTGGAACCCGGTCGGTGAGTCCGGCGCCGGTACGAGCAGGCCGCGGGCGTCGGCCGACGATGCGTCGGCGTCGGCGTCGGCGTTGCGTTCCGCCGCGGCCGGTTGCCGGATGGACGGTGCCTGTTCCGGGCGGCGAGTATGGCTCGGGCCGCGGGCCGGACACCGGCCGGAATCGACGGCGGGTCGGAGCCGACGCTGGGCTGGAGTCGGCACGGATCGGGTCGACGCCTGGCCGGAGCCGACAGCAGCCCGGGCTCGACGCCGGCTCGAGCCGCCACCGGGCTCGGGGCGGGGGCCGACGCCCGGAACCGCCGGTGCTACGACGTGGTGGCGGAACCGCCGGGGACCGCGTAGCGGTAGCTGTGGTGATCGACGAAACCGAGTTCGCCGAAGAGTTCCAGGGCATCGACGTTACCGGCCTCGACCTGCACGTACGCATGTGTCGCGCCACGGTCGTGACCCCAGCGCAGCAGTTCCCCGCAGACGAGTGCGGCCAGGCCGTGGCGGCGATGGGCGGCGACGACGGCGACGCAGGTGAGGCCGACCCAGCGGCGGCCGTCGGAGGCGGTGGTGAGTGCGCCGCGGGCGATGGCGATGGGGTTGGGCAGACCGAGCGAGGCGAATCCCAGCTGCCCGTCGTGGACGGCGGAAAGGACTTCGGGGAGGGGCACGGTGGCGGTGTGGCCGGTCGGTTCGTCGCCGCGGTAGCGGTGGATCTCCAGCCACGCGATATCGGGTTCGGGAGCGATCCGCACCATGGACGGACCCTGGGGCAGGACGAAATTCTCCAGGTCGATGCCCAGTACCTGGGTCTCGCCCCAGCTGTTCCAGCCCGGTGGCACGGCGGCCAGCCGGTCGGGCAGTGCCAGTTGCAGCGGTAGGCCCTGGGCGGCGTACCAGGTGCCGATCCGGTGCAGGGTGTCCGGGGTGATCCGGGCGGGTCCGCTCGAATCACCTATGGGCACTGCGGAATTGGCGCGCCGGGTGTAGCCGTGACCGGCGCGCAGGAGCCAGCCGTCGATCCAGGCGTATTCCGAGCCTGGCCAGCCGAAGGCCGCCGCGGTTTCCAGCGCCCGTATCTCCGAGGTGCGAATCGGCCTGGGCGACAACGATTTCAACGCCACTACACTGGCGGCCGGAATCATCACCGGATGCCCGTCCGCGGCCAGGACGGTGAGCGGATTGGTCTCCACCACCTCGCCGATCACATCGGTCAGCGGTGGACTACTGCCTTCGGGGAGCCGGTAGCGCACCACCACCCGTTCACCCACCGGGATATCGGTGATCGGGAGGTCGTCGGATTCGTGCGGATCAGTCGTCATATCCGAAGGGGTCCGGGTCGCTACCGGGTAGCCAGTCGAGGCCGGGGACGCCCCAGCCGTTGCGTTTCACCGCCTTCTTCGCCGCGCGGGCGTGACGTCCGACCAGCACGTCGATATAGAGATAGCCGTCGAGGTGGCCGACTTCGTGTTGCAGCATGCGGGCGAAGAAACCGGTGCCCTCCACCGTGACCGGTTCGCCGTGCTCGTCGGTGCCGGTGACCCTGGCCCATTCGGCCCGGCCGGTGGGGTACTGCTCGCCCGGTACCGACAGACAACCCTCTTCGTCGTCATCGGGATCCGGCATGGTCTCGGGAATCGCCGAGGTCTCCAGTACGGGGTTGATCACGGCGCCCCGGCGTCGCGTCACCGAACCGTCCTCGGTCCGGTCCGGGCAGTCGTAGACGAAGAGACGTTTGGACACCCCGACCTGATTGGCGGCCAGGCCGACACCGTTGGCGGCATCCAGGGTCTCGTACATATCCGTGATCAGCCCGGCCAGTTCCGCCGGCGGTTCGGTCACCGGCGCGGTGGGGCCGTGCAGCACGGGATCGCCGACGATCACGATGGGCAGGATTGACATGGATACGAGCTTATTGGGGCCGGTGCCGGGGTGCGAAAAGGGCCCGCTCTGCGCGCTCGCAGTAGTGGGTCCGGCCAGGTGCGGCGGGTCGCACCGAGCCTTCTGGTACCACCGTCCCGGACACGCCGGACATCGACACCGGCGGTTACCCGGACGGCGTGGTTGAATATCGCAAGGCAGTAACACGGTGACCCGATCGTGTCCTTCGGACGGCGATCGCGTCCGGTGGTAACTCGGCGAGGAGCAAGATGGACGGCGCAGCAGCGCGGGATCTTTCCGCAATCCAGGGCAGTCCTCCGGCCACTGCAGAGAATACGAATCCCGAAGCGGCACCGGAGAGCGGCTTGAGTCGCCGCGAACACGAGATGCTGGCTTTCGAGCGGCAGTGGTGGAAATACGCGGGCGCCAAAGAAGAGGCGATCCGCGAACTGTTCGCGCTGTCCCCGACCCGTTATTACCAGGTCCTCAACACCCTCATCGATCGGCCCGAAGCCCTGGCCGTCGACCCGATGCTGGTGAAACGCCTGCGCCGCCTGCGCGCCAGTCGCCAGAAATCACGCGCCGCCCGCAAACTCGGTTTCCAGGTCTGAGCTCCGGCCGCGACGGTGAGCGGCCATCCGGAAGACATGACAGCGGCCGTCGCCGGATCCGTCGCGTCGACGGCCTGATAACGCCCGCCCCCCGATATTTCCCAGGCCGGCCATCGATCACCTGCCGCGCCGTGAGTTCATCCAGTGCATAGGTCACGCACCGCCCGTCTGCCTGTATGTTCGCCGCCCGCGGGGTGAGCCCGCCTCCGCTCTGCAACGCCGAAAAGCGGCGACCGACCCGGTGCGCGCGTGCTGTCAGCGGTCCACGCGCCGGTGACGCCGAGCGCCGACAACGCGGTGAGCCCACCCCCCTTCTACTCGAATCGCAGCTCAGCGCGCCCGTTCTGTCCACTCCGTATGGCCCACCGCAGTGGTCGGGGCCCGCCCCAGTTCTGGAGCGACAGAGCGAAGGAGCGCAGCGACTGAGCGGCGGAGTGAAGAACCGGGGTTGATAGGGCCCCGACCCGCGCCGCCGGAGGCGGCGCCATGAACAGAGCCCCCGACCCGCCCCGCCGCAGGCGGGGCAAATAGACACAGCACCCGCTAGGCTCGGGCGGGTGAGCAATTCGAACTCTGGCTCCGGTGGACCGCCGTTGCGTGCGACGGCGATGGTTCTGATCGCCCTGGCGATCGTATTCGCCGGTCTGGGTGCGATGTCGCTGTCGAGTGCCGATTCCGAGAGCTCCGATAACGCCGAGGGCGCGGCGACGGCATCGTCGACGACCGCACTGGCCGCGCCTCGCGCCACCACCAGTGCGGCGGTACCCACCACGGCGGCCGCCGAATCGTCGACCACCGCCGTCGCGCCCACCACCACCGCGGCGGCCGGTGAAGTGGATCGATCCGCACCTGTCCGGGTGCTCAACAACAGTATGGTCGCCGGGTTGGCCTCCACGACGGCGGCCGATCTCGTCGCCCGGGGCTGGACCAACACCTCGACCGGGAACTACGCCGCGACCACTCTCGAGGCCACCACCGTGTACTACGGCAGTGCGCCCGGTGACGAGGCGACCGCCGCCGCCGTCGCTTCGGATATCGGCGCCGTCACCGCCCCCATGATCCCGGGGCTGGGTGACGGTTCCGGAATCGTTGTGGTGGTGACCGGCCGGTGATCCCGGCCGCCGGATATCGGGGGCGTCCCGGGCGGTCCGGGGCGTCGTGGCATCATCTGATGCGTCGAAAGATCGTTGTCGAAACGCTCTGTCCGTAAACTCGGTACTCGTAAAGGAGTTCCCTGATGGCACCGTCCACTTCTCGTCGCCCGTCTTGGCGTAGCGTGACGCCGGTGCTGGCTGTCGCGGCTTTCGGCCTCGTTGCCTGCACGAACAGCCAGGAGTCCAGTGACGTGACGGGTACGACTCCGCCGGTGTGGACGTCCTCTCCGGCGCCGGCCGGTGCGGGCGAGCACGGCTCCGAGCAGCAATCCCCGGCCGGTTCCGGTACCGAGGTCGAGCTGAAGTCGCCGAGCGGCGCGAAGGTCGGGACCGCGAATTTCGCCGACGAGGGTAATCACCTGCGTATCACCGTCGACACCACCGGTCTGACCCCGGGTTTCCACGGGCTGCACATCCACCAGGAAGGCAAATGCGAGGCCAATTCGGCTCCGCCCGCCGGTGGCGCGCCCGGTGACTTCCTGTCCGCGGGTGGACATCTGCAGGTCGGCGGCGCCACCGGTCATCCGGCCAGTGGTGATCTGACCTCGCTGCAGGTCCGCAAGGACGGCCACGGCTACCTGGTGACCACGACCGATACCGTCACGCTGAGCGATATCCAGGGCAAGGCGCTGATCGTGCACGCCGGCACCGACAACTTCGCCAACATCCCGGACCGCTACTCCCGTGAGGGCGGTACCGGTCCCGACCAGCAGACGATGAGCACCGGTGATGCGGGCGGCCGCGTCGCCTGCGGTGTAATCGGCGGCTAGTACAGACGCACGACGGAGGGGCGATATGGGCGGGGCACGGATCGATCCGGTGCCGTTCCGCGGGTCGCCCCGGCCGACCATCGGTATCGAATGGGAGATCGCGCTCGTCGACAAGACGAGTCGCGATCTGTCCAATACCGCCGCAGCGGTTTTCGACGCCGTCGGTGAATTGCGTGCGCACGACGGCACCCCGCAGGTGACCAAGGAGTTGCTCCGCAACACCGTGGAGTTGGTCACCGGGGTGCACGAAACCGTCGGCGGGGCCCTGCAGGATCTGTCGGGCACCATGGACACCGTGCGCCGGGCGGCGGACGGACTCGGTGTGGATCTGTTCTGCGCGGGCACCCATCCCTTCGCGCAGTGGTCGACCCAGCAGCTGACCCGTTCCGAGCATTACGACGAATTGATCGAACGCACCCAGTGGTGGGGGCGGCAGATGCTGATCTGGGGCGTGCACGTCCATGTCGGAGTCTCCCATCGGGAGAAGGTTTTTCCGATCCTGAACGCTCTGCTGCTGTCGTATCCGCATCTGCTGGCGCTGTCCGCGTCCTCGCCGATGTGGTCGGGTTCCGATACCGGGTACGCGAGCAATCGCGCGCTGATGTTCCAGCAGTTGCCCACGGCGGGACTACCTTTCCAGTTCGAGAACTGGGGCGAGTTCGAGCGGTATGTGCACGATCAGATGCAAACCGGTGTGTTCGAACAGCTCGGCGGTATGCACTGGGATATCCGGCCCGCGCCGAAGTGGGGCACCATCGAGGTGCGGATCTGCGACGGAATCTCCAACCGGGCCGAGCTGGCCGCGCTGGCGGCGTTCATCCATTGCCTGATCGTCTATCTGGACGACAGGGTGGAGCACGGTGAGACATTGCCCACGCTGCCGCCGTGGCATGTGCAGGAGAACAAATGGCGGGCCGCCCGTTACGGGTTGGACGCCATCGTGATCGTGGGTGACGACAATCGGGAACGCCTGGTCACCGACGATCTCGAGGAGCTGCTGGATCGGCTGGAGCCGACCGCTCGGCGGCTCGGCTGCGCGACCGAACTCGCCGCTGTCGCCGATATTCCGCGGCGTGGGGCCAACTATCAGCGGCAGCGGCAGGTGGCCGCGGCGTCCCAGGGGGATCTGATCGCGGTGGTGGACGCACTGGTTCGCGAACTCGACAGCTGACCCGGCCGGTTCGCTGCTGTTCAGCAGCCCGGTGACCTGCCGTTCACGTGCCGTTTACGATAGGCGGGTGCTAGTCGAAAACCCGAATACGGTCGCCGGAGCAGCGGCGCGCAGATCGGTGTCGCGGCGGGGGGTTCGGATCGCCGCCGTCATCGCGGTGCCGATACTGCTGCTGGTGCTGCAGGGGGTGGCGTTCTGGCGGGGATTCGAGGGACCGCTGACGAGTCTGGCCCGCGATTACGTCGGCACACCCAAGTCCATGACAGTGCCGTGGGCGGGTCTGGTGCTGGCGCTGGTCGGGATCCCGGCCCGGCGCCGGGTGATCGCGTTCGGGGCCGCCGTGCTGATCGATCTCGTCTTCGCGGGCGGACGGGTGCTCGCGGGCGGGCCGTTCACGGTCGGTAACGGACCGGTGCTGGTGCTCACCGCGTTGGCGTTGGTGGCCTGGTTGCGCTGGACCGGAATCGAACGGCGCAATGCGCTGCACGCCGCCGCGCTGGGTGCGCTGCTGGTCCTGGCGACCAAGGTCGGAGATGTGTGGCTGCACATCACCGTGGATGTGCGGCCGCGCGTCCTGGACCAGTATGTGATGCTCGCCGATCACGCCCTCGGCGATCCGGCCTGGGTGATGGGCCGGGTGCTGGAGACGCTGGGGCCGGTACCCGACGCGATTCTGCACTGGGTGTACATCGAACTGCCCGCGGCCGCCATCGTCGTGGCGGTCTGGCAGTTGCGGACGGTGGTGACCGGCGGACGGTGGCCGAGCCACTATCTGGTGCGGACATTCCTGGTGCTGGGTCTGGTCGGACCGCTGGTGTACATCCTGTTCCCGGTGGTCGGGCCGATGTTCGCCTACGGGGTCGACGGGAACGGTTTCCAGCTGGGCAATTTCTGGCCCGAGGTGCTGCCGCCGCTCGACCGGGCGCCGCAAGCGATGGATTTCGACTCGTTCTCGCCGCGCAACTGTATGCCGTCCATGCACACCGCGTGGGCGCTGGCGCTGTTCCTGCACACCCGTCGCAACGCCGACGGTTCGCTCGCCCCGACCTGGTTGCGCTGGGGCGGGATGTTCTGGCTGCTGGGCACGCTGGCCGCGACCCTCGGATTCGGCTATCACTACGGGGTCGATCTGGTCGCCGGCGCGGTCCTCTGCCTGACCGTGGAATCGGCGCTGCGCGAACCGGAGCGCGGCTGGGGACTGTTCCGGGTCCGGCTGGTCGCCGGTGGTGTGGTGGTGCTGGTGACCCTGCTGGTGGGTTACCGGTATCTCGCGGTACAGATGGCCGACCATCCGGTGGTCGCGGGTTCGATCGTCTCGGCGCTGCTCGCCGCGATGGCCGCGGGTTTCCATGCCACCTGGTTCGCCCGCCGGCGCGCCGACCGGACGGCCGAGCCCGCGGTCGCGACCCTGTCCGCCGAATCGGCGGACGCGGTGAACAGCACGGCTGATCCGCTCGAGATGACGGCGGCCGGGCCGGACCCGATCACGGCTGCCGCTGATCCAGTTCGTCCTCGAGTTCGTTGACCACCAGCAGATCTTTGCGGTGCAACTGCTCCCGATAGGCGGTGCGGCCGATCAGATGGGCGATCACCGGCGCGGTGAGCAGGGTGAACAGCCCGACCAGGACCAGCATCCAGACGTTCGGGTCGTCGTAGACCCGGATGCAGGTACCGGCCAGCACCGAGATCAAACCGATGACCTGGGGTTTGGTCGCGGAGTGCATACGCAGCAGGGTGTCGGGGAACCGGACGATCCCGATCGCCGCGGTGAGTGCCAGCAGCGCGCCGAGGATGATGAGGGTGCCGGAGATCCAGTCGAATACCGTGTTCATCGGTCGTCCCGGACCCGGAAGCGGGTGACGGCCGCGGACCCGAGGAAGCCCACCAGCGACAGCGCGACGATGGCGGGCACCACGCTGGTATCGCGGCTGTAGGCCGCCCATACCGCGAGTCCGCAGATCGCCATCGCGATGATGGAGTCGATCCCGACCACGCGGTCGAGGGTATCGGGGCCCGCGATTATGCGATATGCGGTGATCAACGCGGCCGCACTGAGCAGGACCGCGGCCACCACGGCCACGACGATCACTGGGTAACCTCCTGACCGGTCGGCGGTGGCAGCGGGGTGGCGCGACGCTGGAACGCGTCGATCAGCAGACTTTCCACCACCCGGATGGTCCGGTAGAACTTCGCCACCGCCTCCTTGCTGCTGACATCGATGACGTGCACGTACACCGCGCACTGTTCGCGGTCGAGTTCCAGCACCATGGTGCCCGGGATCAGGTTCAGCAGGTTGGTGCACAGCACCAGGACCAGATCCGATTTGAAGGCGAACTGGACCTTGAGGACCCCGGAGACCGGGGGCGGCCCGGGTCGCAGCGCGAACCAGGCGAGCTGAAGGCTGGATTCGAGTCCGTAGTAGACGCTGACCGCCGCCAGTTTCAGCAGCGGTAGCAGCCGCAACTGCCCGCGTACCGGGATCCGGGGCAGCGGCAGGGTCACCATGATGATCGCGCCTACCGCGAGCCCGGCGGCGATATTCGCGAAGCTCACCCGCCCCCACAGCGCCACCCACACCACCGTCAACCAGATCAGGATGCCGACCCGCAGGACATTGTCGCGGTTCACCAGTACACGTAGCGCGGTCATTTCGTCCCCCCGCCGAGAACCGCGCCGATATAGCTCGCGCGGTCCTGTAGTTCGGCCGCCGCGCGGTCGGCGATACCGAGTACCGGGCCCGCCCAGACGGTCAGCGCCAGCCCGACCGCGACCAGGGCGGCGGTCGGCAGCACCATCATCGCCGGTAGCCGGCCGGGGTCGGTGCGTTCGTCGTAGAGGATGTCGGTGTTGTCCTCCACCAGCGACGGCAGGGTCGCGGACACCAGATGGCCCTCCGGCGCCTGCTCCCGCGGCCGCCAGAACGCTTTGCTCCATACCCGCGCCATCACATACAGCGTGAGCAGGCTGGTGACCACCGATCCGGCCACCAGGATCCAGGCCAGCGCACTGCCGTCCTGCGCGCCGGCCTGCAGCAGCGCGACCTTGCCGATGAAACCGGAGAACGGCGGTATCCCGCCGAGATTGAGTGCGGGTATCAGGAACAGACCCGCCAGTATCGGGCTGGCGGCCGCCAATCCGCCGACCCGCCGTAGCGAGGTCGAACCGGCCTGCCGTTCGATCAGACCGGCCACCAGGAACAGCGCGGTCTGTACGAGGATGTGATGCGCGATGTAGTACACCGTGCCCGCCAGACCGATCGTATTGGCGATCCCGACCCCGAACATCATGTAGCCGATATGGCTGACCAGTGTGAACGAGAGCAGTCGCCGGATATCGTTCTGCGCGATGGCACCGAAGATACCGATCAGCATGGTCAGCAGCCCGGTGATCAGCAGCAGATTGTCGAAGCCGCCGTCCGGGAACATCAGAGTCTGGGTCCGCACGATCGCGTACACGCCGACCTTGGTGAGCAGACCCGCGAAGACCGCGGTGACCGGCGCGGGCGCGGTGGGATAGGAATCGGGTAGCCAATTCGACAGCGGGAAGACCGCCGCTTTGATCCCGAACGCGACCAGCAGTACGGCGTACACGGCCTGGCGGATCCCGTCGGGAATCGCGTCCATCCGCAGCGACAGTTGCGCGAAGTTCAGGGTCCCGGTGGCGCCGTAGACGACGGCGGTGCCGATCAGGAAGATCAGCGACGACACCATCGACACCATCACATACGACACTCCGGCCCGGATGCGCTGCGCGGTCGCGCCCAGGGTGAGCAGTACGAACGAGGCGACCAGCAGGATCTCGAAACCGACGAAGAGGTTGAACAGGTCACCGGCCAGGAAGGCCATCGCCACACCGGCGCTGAGCACCAGGTAGGTGGGCCAGAAGATGGAGGTGGGCTGTTTCGCCTGGGCATCGGCGATGTTCTGACCGGCGCCGTACAGCGCGACCGCGAGCAATACGATCGCCGAGACCAGCAGCATGGCGGCGGAGAGCCGGTCCACCACGATGGTGATACCGATCGGAGTCTCCCAGCCGCCGACCTGGACCGCGACCGTACCGTCGCGGTCGGCGAGGTAGAGCAGCACACCGCAGACGGCGACGGCGCCGCTCAGCGCGACGGTCGCCAGGATGCGCTGCACCCGCGGACTGCGTCCGACGACAAGGGTCACGGCGGCGGCGAGCAGTGGAATGAGCACCGGCAGCGGCGCGAAGGTGGCTAGCAGATCGTGCGGCAGGCTCATTCTTCGGGTTCCTCCGGCGGGCGCGCGGCGATCCCGACATCCTCCGGGTCGTTCTCGACTTTTTCGCTCGTGGTCAGGATGTAGGAGCGATAGGCCAGCGCCAGGACGAACGCCGAGACTCCCATGGTGATGACGATGGCGGTCAGCACCAATGCCTGTGCCAGGGGATCGGCCATGGTGTTGTGATCGGTATCGGTGGCGCCCTGGATCGGCGGCGCTCCGTCGGGTCCGCCCATGGTCAGGATGAGCAGGTTGACGGCATTGCTGAACAGCAGGATGCCGAGCAGCATCTTCGATACGGTCCGTTCCAGCAGCAGGTACACCCCGCAGGCCACCAGAACACCGACCACGATCAAGAGGGTGAGATTGGCGCTCATACCGCCACCTCGCTGTCGTTCGGCCCCGGCACGATCGCCGGGGCGGTTGTGCCCGTCACCGTAGGTTCGCTCATGACTGCACCAGCTCGTCGTCGAGGCGCGCGCCGAGGCTGCGCAGCACATCCAGGATGAGGCCCACCACGATGAGGTAGACGCCGAGGTCGAAGAACAGCGACGTCACCAATTTGATGTGACCGAGCAGCGGTACCGAGGCCTCCACGATGGTCGAGTACAGCGGGGGATACCCGAGGACCAGCGATGCCGTGGCAGTGCCCGCGGCCAGGATCAGTCCGGCGCCGAGCAGATGCCCGGCTTCCACCGGGAGCGCTTCGCCGAGTTCGTACTGGCCGCCGGCGAGATAGCGCAGTACCAGCGCCAGTCCGGCGATGAGGCCGCCGGCGAAACCGCCGCCGGGTGCGTTGTGGCCGGAGAAGAAGAAGTACACCGACAGGACCATGATGGTCGGGAAGACCAGGCGGGTCGTGATCTGCAGGACCATCGATCGGTCCCGGCGGTCGACCAGCCGCCCGGCGGGCAGCCAGCTCACCTTGCCCGGGAGGTAGTTCGGAGCGTCGGCGGCGCGCGGCGCCGCGCCGAACCGGCGGCTGCGGAACACCAGCGAGGCGACACCGGTCGCGGCCACGACGAGCACCGATATCTCGCCGAGAGTGTCCCAGGCGCGGATATCGACCAGCAGTACGTTGACCGCGTTCTTACCGCCGCCGAACTCGTAGGCCGCGGCCGGGATACGTTCCCAGATCGGCTGGGCATTGCGGGCGGCGCCGGCGAAGGCCGCCAGCACCGGTACCGCGATCCCGACCGCGATGGCGATCGCCGCCCGGCCGACCTGGAAACCGGCCTGCTGTTCCGGGCCGATCTCCGGCGGGAAGGCCCGCAGCACCAGGACGAAGACCACCAGGGTGAGGGTCTCCACCAGGAATTGGGTCAGGGCCAGGTCGGGGGCGCCGTGCAGGGCGAAGACGACACCGCAGCCGTAACCGGTGAGCCCGACGACCAGGACGCTCGCCAGCCTGTTGCGCAGTACGGTCGCACTCAGCGCCATGGCGATCATGATCACACCGATCACCAGCTGTAACGGCGAATCCCACAGCCGCAGCTCCACACCGGTGCGCGTCCCGAGGGCCAGGACCACCGCGGGCAGGATGACCAGCGTGCCGAGGATGATCGCCTGGTTCAGCGGTAGCGAACCGCGCTGTACCGAAGTGGTCATCTTCAGCGACAGCCGGTCCATCGCCCGCAGGGCGGCGTCGTAACCGCGGTCGGCGTTGCCGAGCAGGGTGGCCGATTCTCCGATCCGGTCCTGTACCGAGAACAGGGCGAGACCGCCGGCGATGATCACGACGGTGAGCGCGAGCGGCCAGGTCAGACCGTGCCAGAGCTGCAGATGTTCGGTCAGTTCGCCCGGTAGGGTTTCGGCGTACGGCGCCAGCAGGCCGTCCATCCAGGGTGCGGCGAGTCCGGCGGCCAGCGAGCCCACGGCCAGTGCCACCGGTGCCGCGATCAGGCCGAATCCGGGCGCGTGCCAGCTCGGGACCGGGACCCCGGGCTTGTCCGCGAAAGCACCCCAGACGAAGCGTGCGCTGTAGGCGACGGTGAGCATGGATCCGAGCACCAGCCCGGCGCCGAGCAGCAGTTTTACGGTGAGGGAGAGCGGTTCGGCGGCGAGTTCGGCGGCCAGCGCCGATTCCTTCGCCACGAAGCCCCAGAGCGGCGGTATACCCGCCATACTCAGCGCGGCCAGCGACGCGGCACCGAGCAGTATCGGCGCGCGGCGGCCCAACCCCGAGAGTTCACGCAGGTCACGGGTGCCCGCGCCGTGGTCGATGATGCCGACCACCAGGAAGAGGGCGGCCTTGAACAGGGCGTGCGCCACGATCAGGCCGATACCGGCGAGCGCGGCGTCCGGGGTGCCGAGGCCGACCATCACCACCAGGAAGCCGAGCTGGCTCACGGTGCCGAAGGCGAGGACCAGTTTCAGGTCGGTGACCTGCAGGGCGCGCAGCCCGGCCAGCAGCATCGATGCCAGGCCCAGGGTGAGGACCAGCGGCCGCCAGACCGGTTCGTCGGCGAAGGCCGGCGCGAGCCGGGCAATCAGGTAGATACCCGCTTTCACCATGGCGGCCGCGTGCAGATACGCGCTCACCGGGGTGGGCGCGGCCATGGCGCCGGGCAACCAGAAATGCAGCGGTACGATCGCGGATTTGCTCAGCGCGCCCACCAGTACGAGCCCGATCGCGACCTGGATCGCGATACCGCCGGGCGGGTGGTCGGCCGCCAGCACGTCCGAGAGCAGATAGCTGCCGTAGGACTGCCCGAGGATGACGATCCCGGCCAGCATGGCCAGACCGCCCGCCCCGGTGACCAGCAGCGCCTGCAGGGCGGCCCGGCGTCCGGGGACGCTGTCGGAGTTGTGCCCGACCAGCAGGAACGACAGCACCGTGGTCACTTCCCAGAAAGTGAACAGCAGCAGCATGTTGTCGCTGGTGACCAGGCCGAACATGGCGCCGGAGAAGGCGACGAGCCAGGCCGCGAAGGAGCCCAGTTTCGGTTCGTTGTCGGTGAAGTAGCGGGCGCAGTAGGCCAGGACCAGGGCGCCGATACCCAGGACCAGTGCGCTCATCACGGTCGCCAGGGAATCGAAGCGCAGGTCCAGCGACAGATCGATGGTCGGCGCCCAGGGCAGCCGGACCTGGATCTCGTCGTTCCAGTGGGTGATCACCCAGCCGAGGCTGACGAGGGGTACCAGTGCGAGTGGATAGAACGCATTGCGGCCTATTGCTCGCACGGCGGCGGGCGCGATCAGCGCGGCCAGGGCGTGTGCGAGCAGGATGGCGAGCAAGCGTTACCTCCGTCGGTATCGGGGCGGCGGGGTATTGCGCGCTCATCATATGCGAGCACGAACTGGGACAATCGTACAGATTGAGGGTTTCGCCCGCGCACCCGGCTACCCTCGGGCAACGATTTCGCCAGGTCAGGCATAACGGACAGATCGGAATGGGGTCAGTGTCGGGACTCCGCGTACCGACGCAGCGACTCCACCTGATCACGGTCCAGCGAGGGCCGCACCGCCCGGCGCGCGGCGGCGATATCCGCGGCCGTCACATCGGCCGCGTCCACATCGCGGCGCATGGCCGCCAATGCCGCTTCGCGCAGCAGTGCCGCGCAGTCCGCGGCGGAGAAACCGTCCAGATCGACAGCCAGCTGCGCCAGGTCCACCGACTCGGCCAGTGGGACCGCGCGGCCGGTGGTGCGCAGGATGGCCTCGCGGGCCTCGCCGTCGGGTGGCGGAACGAACACCAGTCGTTCGAGGCGGCCCGGACGCAACAGTGCCGGGTCGATCAGCTCCGGACGGTTGGTGGCACCCAGGACCACCACATCGCGTAGCGGTTCCACCCCGTCCAGTTCGGTCAGCAGGGCCGCCACCACCCGGTCGCCGACCCCGGAGTCCGAACTCTGGCCGCGGCGCGGTGCCAGCGCGTCCACTTCGTCGAGGAAGATCAGCGAGGGCGCGGAATCACGGGCCCGCTGGAACAGCTCCCGCACCGCGCGTTCGGACGAGCCCACCCATTTGTCCATCAGCTCCGCGCCCTTGACGGTGTGGACGCTCAACTGGCCGCTGCCCGCCAGCGCCCGCACCAGGAAGGTCTTCCCGCAGCCGGGCGGACCGTACAGCAGCACCCCGCGCGGTGGTTCGATACCGAGCCGCGCGAACGAATCGGGGTGGCGCAGCGGCCACAGGACCGATTCGGTCAACGCCTGCTTGGTCTCTTCCATATCGCCCACGTCGTCGAGGCCGAGGCTGCCGATCGCCAATTCCTCGGTGCCCGATCGCGACAGCGGCCGGATCACCTCCAGCGCCCCGCTGAGATCCTGCTGTTCGAGCCGCGGTTCGGTGCTGTCGCGGCTGGCTCGCGCGGCCGCCCGCAGGGCCGCCTCCCGGCACAGGGCGGCGAGATCGGCGACCACGAAACCCGGTGCCGACGAGGCGATCTCGTCCAATTGCAGCGCGCCCGTGGGTACCTTGCGCAGTAGTTGCTCGAGCAGTGCCCGGCGCACCGCGGCGGTGGGCAGCGCCAGCGCGAGCTCCCGGTCGCACAGATCGGGTGCCCGCAGCCGGCGATCGATGGCCGCCGGATGCGCGGTGGTGGCCAGCAGCGCCACGCACGGTTCGGCCACGGCGGCCCGCAATTGGTCCAGGATCAGGGTGGCGACCGGTTCGGCCGGTTCGGGCAGCAGCGCATCGATATCGGTGACCAGCAGAATCCCGCCGCGCCCCGAACCCACCGCCGCGGCCGCGGCGGCCACCGCGCGCAACCGCGCGCCGCTCTCCGCCGCGCCCACTGTCGGACCGTCCAACTCCACGATCCGGCGCGGCGCCGCGACCGCCCGGGCCAGCGAGGCCTTGCCCACACCCGCCGGCCCGGTGATGAGCACGCCCAGGCGCGGGGTCGCGCCGAGCGCCTTGAGCAACTCGGGTTCGTCCAACGCCAGGCTCAGCCATTCCGCGAGCTTCGCGGCCTGCTGTTGCGCACCGGCCAGATCCTCCACCTTCAGCTCGGTAGGCGGCGCGGTCTCGACCGGAACGGCCCCGGGCATATCGGTGCCGACCATCGTCTCCGGATGACTCGGCGCCAGCGGCTGACCCGGGCCGGGATGTTCGTTCACCCGGACCGGCGCCGGCTCGTCACCGGTGGCCACACCGGCGGTCCACTCGACCGCGGTATTCGGCTGCACGCTGACCGGCGCGCCCGGGGGTTCGGTGTCGACCACGGTGAGCAGTTCGGAGGTCCAGGCGATACCGAACGCCCGCGACAATGCCTGGCTGGCCACCGACGACGGGATATCCGGGCCCAGCTCCCGGGGCAGCAGCGAGACCGTATCGCCCACGGTCACCACCTTGCCCAGCAGCGCCTGGCGCAGCGTGGCCGCCGGAATGGATTGCGTGGCCTGCCGCGAACCACTCACCCGGATCCGGCGGGCGCCGTACACCACGGCCGGTGCCACCACCACGCCCGCGTTCTCACGCAGTCCGGCGTTGGACAGGGTCACATCGTCGAGCAGCGCGGTCCCGGCCGGCGTCCCGGCCGGCGCCCGGCCCACCACCGCGGCCGTGCGGCGGGCGCCGACCAGCGAGATACCGTCCCACTCCCGTAACCCGAGGGCGGTGAGCGCCTCGGGATGCAGCCGGACCACGCCGCGCCGCGCATCGGCGGCGGATGGATTCAGACGGACGGTCAACGCCAACTCAGCCACGCTGCCATTCTGCGCGCTTTCCGCGAGACGGGGGCGAGGCCCTCGTGACCGGGCCTCCCGGAACCCTCGTCCCGGGTGCGTTGCTGCCGTTGATGGACAGTGGCGCGGCGCGATACAGTCGCGAGCGCCCGCTGGGCGAATTCCCAGGGTGCGCCGCTGTGCGGGGGCAGTGTCGAAGCGCGGCGGAGCGGCCGGTGGAGGCCGCCCGATCGGGGAGGAACGATGGACGAGGTATTCGGGCGCTACCGGTTACGGGACAAGATCGGTGAAGGCGGGATGGGGCAGGTCTACCGCGCCTACGACACGGTCACCGAGCGTCTCGTCGCGGTGAAGGTACTGCCCGGGCATCTTTCGGCCGATCCGGGCTATCGCGAGCGGTTCCGTCGCGAAGCCCATGCCGCCGCCCGGCTACGGGAACCGCATATCGTGCCCATCCACGATTACGGTGATATCGACGGTCGCCTGTTCCTCGATATGCGGCTGGTCGACGGTGCGGATCTGAAGAATGTCCTGGACCGGATGGGGCCGTTGGCCCCGGCGGTGGCGGTCCATATCGTCGAGCAGGTCGCGGCGGCACTGGATGCCGCGCACGCCGACGGTTTGGTTCATCGGGATGTCAAACCCTCCAACATCCTGCTCGCCGAGCGCGATTTCGCCTATCTGATCGATTTCGGTATCGCCCGTTCCACCGCGGATACCGGGTTGACCAGTACCGGAGTCGCTGTCGGCACCGTCGCCTACATGGCACCCGAACGGCTGAGCGAAGGTCGTGCCGATCGGCGGGCCGATGTCTACGCGCTCGCCTGTGTTCTCTACGAATGCCTCACCGGTACAAGGCCGTTCGGCGGCGACAGCCTCGAACAGCAGATCGCCGCCCACCTCACCGCGCCGCCGCCGGAGCCCAGCACATCCCGGGCGGCACTGCGGTCTTTCGACGCAGTGATCGCGTGTGGGATGAACAAGGATCCCGGCCGGCGGTACGGCACGGCAGGGGAGCTCGCCGACGCCGCCCGGGCCGCATCGGATGGTCCGGGCTCCGCCGCCGCGCCCACCGCACATCTCGGAGGTGCCCCGGCCGCGCCACGCTATTCGCGCACCGCCGCTACCGTTGCCGCGCCGATCGGTGGTCCCGTGTCCCGGGAATCGCAGGCGGTGGCCGATCGGCCGGAGCAGCTCGCCGCTGCCGACCGCCCGAATGCCGGATCCGCCGCGGTGAGCGGCGGCGAGCGATCCGCCGCGGAACTCGTGCTTGCCTGCGTGGCACTCGTCGTCGCCGCGGTGGTCGCCGTGGTGGTGGTCGCCACGTCGAGTTCGGACGAGAAACCCGCCGCCGCCGTCACCGGTACGGTCCGGCTCGCCGGTTCGGCGGACGGAATCGCGGCGGACCCTTCAGCGGACCGGGTGTACGCCACCAGTGGTCCCGACGGTTCGGTGTCGGCGATCGATACGGCCACGAATACCGTTGCCGCGAAATTCCCGGTCGGCGCCGAGCCGGGCGCCGTCGCGGTCGATCCCGGGACGCACACCCTCTTCGTCGCCGATGAACAGAACAATTCGGTCGCGATGGTCGATCTCGCTACTCGGGCAGTCCTCGGGGTGGTTCCGATCGGTTTCGCGCCACTGGACCTGGTCCCGGACCCGTCGGCCCCCGTGCTGTACGCGGTCGGCAGCAGCAGCGTGATCGCGATCGACACCCGCACCCGTGCGGTGACGGCGACCGTCGACGGCCGCTTCTCCTCCACGGGGCAGGCGGCCCTCGACCCGTCGGCACACACGCTCTACGTGGCGGCCGACGACGGTCTGGTGGTGATAGATACCCGAACCCATCTCGCCACCGCGACGATCGAGCTCGGCCGGTCCACGAACGCACTGGATGTGGTGGTCGACCCGGTCACCGACAACATATACGCCACTGTCATGACCGATACGGATGCCGATGACGAGCGATCCCTGGTGATCGTTTCCGGGGAATCGCGCCAGGTCCTCAGGTCGGTCCCGGTGAGCGGTAACGCACTCGATCTCGCCGTCGATCCGGAGTCGCACACCGCGTATGTCGTCAACTACAACAATGTCGAGGTGATCGACACCGAATCGGGGACGGTCACCGCGACCGTGGAACTCGGATTCGACGGTACAGCGGTCGATATCGCGGTCGATCCCGCCGCCGGCAAGGCCTACATCGCTTTCGATGCGGGCAACGAGGTGATGGTGATCAGCGGCGGCTGAGCATCGGATATCCGCTGGTCTCAGCCGTTGACGACGATTCCCGCGACCACGGCGACCAACTGGTCGGCCAGTTTCTCGGAGTTGCAGACCAGTTTGGCGGTGCCGAGTGCGGCGTTCGGATTGCCCACGAACGCGCTGTCGGGGTTCTCGGCGAGGATCTCGCCGACCAGCTGCTGCTGCTGCGGTTCGTCGAGCGCTTTGAACTGTCCACAGGTGGTGTCGGACGGACGGTTCGAGGCGGGAGCATCGTCGGCGGAATCGTCCTCGGGTTCGGTGGTTTCCGGCGACTGCTCGGGCGTGCTGCCGTCGCCGGGCGCAGTGGTCTCGGCACCGGATTCCGTGCTCGATGTCGTCTGCACGGCGGCGGTGTTCTTACGCAGACCCGAGGCCTCGGCCGGTTCCTCGTCCGACGAGCAACCCGACAGCACCAGCGCCGCGGCGGCGGCAGCGGTGACGACAACAGTTGAGATTCGCTTCATAACGCATTCCCCGGTGGTCAGCCACGCCGGAGCCTCCGGCGCGACCAGCAGCGTACCGGGTAGTGCGCGATGCCCCCCGGTGCAGCCGGGCCGGGACGGCAGCGCCCGGTCTCGCCGGGGCAAAGGCGCGGAAACGATTCGCGCGCCCGCCGAATACGCGAGCTCCTGTCCGTTCCGGATGGCCGGAACTCGCGGCCGGATTCCACCTCAGTGGGCGGGCCCTGCTCCGCCCCGCCGCAGGCGGGGCAATCGAATGCAGCCGCAATCAAACGCGATGCTGGAGGACCATATCCAGTTCGGTGGGGGTGAGCAGTCGTTCCAGCCGTTCGTCTATCTTGGCGTTCCCGGAAGGGTCATCGGGTTCGAGTGCCGGTAGTTGCGGCAGTCCGTCGGTGGTCTGGCGGCGCAATAGCGAGCGAAGGTTCACGGCCCATCACCTTACGGTAGCTGTGTGTTTGCTGGCGACGTGTCTTGCTTGCGGTGGCGTTACGGCAACCGATGGGGGTCCCGCCATCGATTCTGCTTCGGGATCGGCCCTATCGATACTCGACGAGGGAAAATGTGACCGAGCCGTCGCCAATCGCTACCCTTTCTGATACTTGGAGTTTCATCTACCCGGAGGCAACGTTGCCGAAAAATTTGGAAGCCAGCATCGATATCGCCGCCCCGCCGGAGCGGGTCTGGGCGGTCCTCGCGGACCCGAGCCGGATGCCGGAGTTCAGCCCCCAGTGCGTGCGGATGATTCCGATCGGACGGCCCAGGGCCGGCACGCTGACGGTCAACCTCAACCGGGACGGATGGAAGTTCTGGCCGACCACCGCGCGCATCCTGCGCTACGAAAAGGACAGCGCACTGGCCTTCCGGGTCACCCAGAACCGGACGGTGTGGACCTACACTCTCGAACCCACCGAGGCGGGAACCCGGCTGGTCGAACGCCGCGACGCCCCCAACGGCACCACCTGGGTATCGCGGACCCTGATCAATGCGATGCTCGGTGGGGAGGCGGCGTTCGAGGAGGATTTGGTGCGCGGGATGAACGAATCCCTCGCGAAGATCAGGACAGCGGTCGAGACGAACTGAATTTCGGCAGGGTTACGACCTGGGCCGCATAGGAGAGTCCCGCGCCGAAGGCGATGAGCAGGGCGGTATCGCCCGGCTGGGATTGCCCGGTCCGCAGCAGCGTCTCCATCGCGAGCGGAATCGAGGCTGCTGAAGTGTTGCCGGTCTCTTCGATATCGTTGGCCAGCGCGCAGTTCTCCGGGAGTTTCAGTACCCGCGCCATGATCTCGATGATCCGGCCGTTGGCCTGATGCGGGATCATGGCGTCGAGGTCGTCGGTGGACAGCCCGGCCCGGTCGATGGCGTCGCGGCAGACCTTCTCCAGCGAATGCGCGGCCCACCGGAACACCGCGGTGCCCTCCATCGCGAGATAGGGGCGGACGGCGTCGGTGCCCTTCTCCTCGATCTCGGCGAAGAACTCGACCCAGTCCTTGTCCTGGCGGATGGCTCGGTGCTGGGTGCCGTCGGAACCCCAGACGGTGGGCCCGATGCCCTGTTCCTCGGCCGGGCCGACCACGACGGCGCCCGCGCCGTCGGCGAACAGGAACGCGGTGCCGCGGTCGGCCGGGTTGACCGTATCGCTGAGCTTCTCCACGCCGATGACGAGCACATGGGAGGCGGTGCCCGCGCGCACCAGATCGGAGGCCATGGCCAGGCCGTGACAGAACCCGGCGCAGCCGGCCGAGATATCGAAGGCGGCGGCGCCGTCGGTGCCGAGTTCGGTGGCGATCCGCGGCGCGGCGGCGGGGGTCAGCAGGAGATGGGTCGAGGTGGCCACGATTATGCAGTCGACCTGGTCGCCGGCGATGCCGGCGGAGTCGAGGGCGCCGCGGCAGGCGGCCACGCTCATCGAATGGATGGTCTCTGTCTCATCGGCGAACCGGCGGGTGCGGATACCCGAACGGGTGCGGATCCACTCGTCGCTGGAATCGATCGGTCCGGCCACTTCGTCGTTGGTCACGACGCGCGCCGGGCGGTAGACGCCCAGCCCCAGGATCGCGGTGTGCTGCGCCCCGGTCGTCTGGGCGATCTGAGTAGCCATGGTGCTTCTCCTATGTACCTGCGGCCGCTCCGCCGCGAGGGTTGACCCGATTTCGATGTGGATTCCTCACCCGTCGGCCGTCTGGGGACGGCCACTGGGCAATCCGGAGACATGAGGCACCCTCATATTATCTCCCTGTGCGCGGGACGGCATCGCATATTCGATATTCGCCGGGGTTATCGGGACCAGGTCGGGGTATTGCGGCCGTACGCGTCCGCGGCCGCGGACGTGCCACCGGAGAACAAGCGAGGATCAACTCATGCTCGGTCTCGGCATCATCGGTTGGATCATCATCGGCGGTATCGCCGGGTGGATCGCCAGCAAGATCATGAAAACCGATGCTCAACAGGGCATTCTACTCAATATCGTGGTGGGTGTCGTCGGCGGTTTGATCGGCGGCTTCCTGCTCTCGGCATTCGGCGTCGACGTGAACAGTGGCGGCTGGTGGTTCAGCTTCTTCACCTGTCTGGCCGGCGCCGTCATCCTGCTGTTCCTGGTGAAGTTGGTCGTGCGGAGGTAGCTCTCGGTTCGACACCCGGTGCCACCGGCCTGTTCGGCGTAAGGTGTGAACGCTTGCGCCGACAGGTTCGGCCGGTACCCGCTCGGTGACCGGTCGCCACCGGAGTCCGCGGCGTTCGAATCGAGTACGAAAGAGGAATCAGTGGCACGCCGTCCCACCCCGCCCGGCACCCCGGAAACCACCGGGCCGGCCCATCTGGCCGATCTGGTGCGCAGCGCGATCCCGCCGATGCATCCGGCGGGATTGCCCTTTGTGGCCGTCCCGCTGGGTATCGCGGTGCTCGGCCGGCGTCGCCGGTGGGTCCGCCGGGCCGCGGTAGCGGCCGCCGTGGCGAGTGCCACCTTCTTCCGGCACCCCCACCGCGTACCCCCGAACCGGCCCGGAGCGGTGGTCGCGCCGGCCGACGGTGAGGTGGCGCTGGTCGATACGGCGGCGCCGCCGCCCGAACTCGGCCTCGGCGATCAGCCGCTGCCCCGGGTGAGCATCTTCCTCTCGGTGCTCGACGTCCATGTGCAGCGCACGCCCGTCTCGGGGGTGGTGCGGGATGTGCAGTATCGGCGTGGACAGTTCAAATCCGCCGATCTGGCCGATGCGAGCGAGGTCAACGAGCGCAGCAGCATGCTGATCGACACCGCCGACGGGCAGCAGCTCGTGGTGGTCCAGATCGCGGGTCTGCTGGCCCGTCGCATCGTATGCGACGCCGCCCCCGGCGACCGGATCACCATCGGCGACACCTATGGATTGATCCGGTTCGGATCCCGGGTGGACACCTATTTCCCGGCCGGTACCGAACTACTGGTGAACATCGGACAGCGGACGATCGGGGGGGAGACGGTGCTGGCGGTTCTGCCGGCGGCGGACGCGTGATGGAGCAGGTCATCGAAGGCAGGCGGCGCCGATCGATCCGGTTGCTGCCCAGTATCGTCACGATCCTGGCGCTGTGTTCGGGATTGTCCGCGGTGAAGTTCGGCCTGGAGGGCGAACTGAAGATCGCGCTCGCCATGATCGGTGCCGCGGCTGTACTGGATACGCTCGACGGTCGGCTGGCCCGGTTGCTGTCGGCGACCACGAAGATCGGCGCGGAGCTGGATTCGCTCTCCGACGCGATCTCCTTCGGGGTGGCCCCCGCACTGGTGCTCTATGTCGTGCTGTTCAACGGTGAGAGCAGCGGTTCGGGCTGGATCATCGCGCTGCTGTTCGCGGTGAGCGTCGTCCTGCGGCTGGCCCGCTTCAACACCCTGCTGGACGACGACACCCGTCCCGACTGGGCGCGCGAGTTCTTCGTGGGGGTCCCGGCGCCCGCGGGCGCGCTCATCGCGATGGCGCCGATCGCGGTGTTCGTGCAATTCGGCGACGGCTGGTGGACGAGTTTCCCGGTGGTCGCGGCGTGGACGATATTCGCCGCGGCGCTGTGTGTGAGCACCATCCCGACACTGGCCCTGAAATCGGTATCGGTGGCACCGCAGGCCGCCGCCGGCTTGCTGGTGCTGGTCGCTCTGGCCGGTGCCGCGCTGATCACCTATCCGATCGTCCTGTTGCTGGTGCTGATCGTGCTGTACCTGGGGCATATCCCGTTCGCCTGGTACTCACAGCGCTGGGTGGCGGCCCGGCCCGAGACCTGGCAGTACAAACCGGCCGAGCGGCGCGCGCAGCGCCGGGCCGACCGTCGGTTGCCGGTCCTGCGGCGGCCGGAGATCCGGCGGCCGGTCCTACGGCGCCCCGAAATCCGGCGGCCGCAGTTGCGCGGTGATTCGCGATTGCGGTTGCGCCGTCCCGGCGGGCGGGGCTGAGACGGTTTCGCAATCGTCAACTTCGGGTTGACGCCTACCGAGCGTCAACCTATTGTTGACGCATGACGACAGTACGTTTGGACGACCTCATCGAGGTCATCAAAAAGGCACGTCCCGACAATGCTCTGGAACAGCTTTCCGACGCGGTGGTCACGGCAGGCCATCTCGGCGAACTCGCCGACCATCTGATCGGTCATTTCGTCGATCAGGCCCGCCGCTCGGGCGCCTCGTGGACCGAGATCGGCGCGAGTATGGGTGTCAGCAAACAGGCGGCCCAGAAGCGATTCGTGCCCAAACCTCCGGGTGATCCCGCCGACCAGGTGGACCCCAACGCGGGTTTCGCGCGATACACCGACCGGGCTCGCGCGGTCGTGGTCGCCGCCCAGGAAGCCGCCAATATTACCGGCAGTGCCGAGATATCCCTCGGTCATCTGGTGCTGGGGCTGCTCAGCGAGGCCGACAGTCTGGCCGGCCACCTCATCGTCGAACAGGGCGTCGCCCTGGCCGATCTGGCGAGTGCGGTGCTGGCCGCGGTGGGCGGGGACGAGACGGCCTCTCCCGAGGCGCTCAAGGCGGCGACTGCGGCCGGCCGGATGAGCGGGCTGGTTCCGTTCGGCGCCGACTCGAAGAAGGCGCTGGAACTGACGTTCCGGGAGGCGCTGCGGCTGGGGCACAACTACATCGGCACCGAACACATCCTGCTGGCTGTTCTGGAGCAGGAGAACGGTTCGGGAATCCTGACCGACGCCGGGCTGCGCAAGGCGCCGCTGGAGGCCCGGTTGACCGAGCTCCTCCGGCAGATCGTGGCCGAGAAGAAGTAGCGACCGCGCGTCGAGCGGGGCCACCGCCGACGGGGAGCCGGGTGCGCTCGATCCGGCCGGGGATCCCGGTAATCTATAGCAATGGCGGATGAAACGGACTCCGACCTGGTGGCCGGTGAGCACCGGGACGATCTGCTGCGCGCACTGACCTACGTCTCCACCGAATCGCTGTCGGACGGGAGCTATGTGGTCAACGGTGACCTACCGCCGGATGTCGCGCCGCCGTTCATACGCGCCATCATGCGGGTCGAGGCCGAGCTGCTGCTGCACGATGCCGAATTCGTCACCATCGACGAGGGTGAGCCGCGCACCCCGGAGGAGCGCCGTGCGGACGCTTTCCTCGCCCTGGCGCTGAGGGTCACCGACAGCCTTTGATCGATATTCGTGCCCACGCCCGCCGTAACAGGCGCGAACCCGCGATACTTCCCCGCCTCCCCGGTCGGCCCGCCTCGGTGGCCGGGGTCGATAGGGCTCCGACCCGCGACGCCGCAGGCGGCGCCACGAACACTGACCTTGCACTCGGCATCGGTGAGTGCTAAAAATGGCTTTGGCACTCCCCACCGGAGAGTGCCAAGGTCGGGACGGTGAGATCGGGTACCACGACACCCCTGGTCGTCCGTCGCGGGCACCGAACCTGGCCACAAGGGTAGCTAAGGGTGACCCGACAATGTGGTCATCCTGTGTGTCAGCCTCATTACTTGGAGGATCTCACCGCAATGGCCAAGACAATTGCGTACGACGAAGAGGCCCGTCGCGGCCTCGAGCGGGGCCTCAACAGCCTCGCCGACGCGGTCAAGGTGACGCTGGGCCCGAAGGGTCGCAACGTCGTGCTCGAGAAGAAGTGGGGCGCCCCCACGATCACCAACGATGGTGTGTCCATCGCCAAGGAGATCGAACTCGAGGACCCGTACGAGAAGATCGGCGCCGAGCTGGTCAAGGAAGTCGCCAAGAAGACCGACGACGTCGCGGGCGACGGCACCACCACCGCCACCGTGCTCGCCCAGGCGCTGGTGCGCGAGGGCCTGCGCAATGTCGCGGCCGGCGCGAACCCGCTGGGCCTGAAGCGTGGCATCGAGAAGGCCGTCGAGGCCGTCACCGCCAAGCTGCTCGACACCGCCAAGGAAGTCGAGACCAAGGAACAGATCGCCGCCACCGCCGGTATCTCCGCGGGTGACCCGTCCATCGGTGAGCTGATCGCCGAGGCCATGGACAAGGTCGGCAAAGAAGGCGTCATCACCGTCGAAGAGGCGCAGACCTTCGGTCTGTCGCTGGAGCTCACCGAGGGTATGCGCTTCGACAAGGGCTACATCTCGGGTTACTTCGTCACCGACCCCGAGCGTCAGGAAGCGGTCCTCGAGGATCCCTACCTGCTGCTGGTCGGCTCGAAGGTCTCCACCGTCAAGGACCTGCTGCCGCTGCTGGAGAAGGTCATCCAGGCCGGTAAGCCGCTGCTGATCATCGCCGAGGACGTCGAGGGCGAAGCCCTGTCGACCCTGGTCGTGAACAAGATCCGCGGCACCTTCAAGTCCGTCGCCGTCAAGGCCCCGGGCTTCGGTGACCGCCGCAAGGCCCAGCTCGCCGATATCGCCATCCTCACCGGTGGCGAGGTCATCAGCGAAGAGGTCGGCCTCTCCCTGGAGACCGCCGGTATCGAGCTGCTCGGCCAGGCGCGCAAGGTCGTCGTCACCAAGGACGAGACCACCATCGTCGAGGGCGCGGGCGACGCGGAGGCCATCCAGGGCCGCGTGGCGCAGATCCGCACCGAGATCGAGAACTCGGATTCGGACTACGACCGCGAGAAGCTGCAGGAGCGCCTGGCCAAGCTGGCCGGCGGTGTTGCGGTCATCAAGGCCGGTGCCGCGACCGAGGTCGAGCTCAAGGAGCGCAAGCACCGCATCGAAGATGCCGTGCGCAACGCCAAGGCCGCCGTCGAAGAGGGCATCGTCGCCGGTGGTGGCGTGGCCCTGCTGCAGTCGGCTCCGGCTCTGGAGGACCTGAAGCTCGACGGTGACGAGGCGACCGGCGCGAACATCGTGAAGGTGGCGCTCTCGGCTCCGCTGAAGCAGATCGCCTTCAACGCCGGCCTCGAGCCCGGCGTGGTCGCGGAGAAGGTTTCCAACCTGCCCGCCGGCCAGGGCCTCAACGCCGCGACCAACGAGTACGAGGACCTGCTCGCCGCCGGTGTCGCCGACCCGGTCAAGGTCACCCGCTCGGCTCTGCAGAACGCGGCCTCCATCGCGGCCCTGTTCCTGACCACCGAGGCTGTTGTCGCCGATAAGCCGGAGAAGGCCTCGGCCGCCCCGGCCGATCCGACCGGCGGCATGGGCGGCATGGACTTCTGAGTCCTGCCACCCGGCAACTTCTTCGGAACGAGGGCCGGTCCACCGTCACGGTGGACCGGCCCTCGTCTTGTTACGGGAACATTCGATTCTCAGGACCCGGATATCTACGGGGCGTAGGCCGGTGATGCCGTCGCAACGCCGAGGCCGCCGTCGAAGAGGGCATCGTCGCCGGTGGTGGTGTGGCCCTGCTGAAAGTCGGCTCCGGCTCTGACGGACCTGAAGCGGTGGCCATCGGGCACGAGTCACGAGCTATGCTGAGCGAACTTTTCGCTGCACCTGCGCTGCGGTGGTAGCCGGCTGGTCGAAATCGGAGGATTGCACTGCGGGACAGGGTGATCCCCGAGCTCGTCGAAAGGCTTCTGGGTGCGGCAGAGGGCGTGGCCAGGGTCCACGCGACTCCGCTGGAGGGGGTCGGACAGGGACTTCGCCGGGCTTCCGGGATCGGGCAGACCGACGAAGAGATCGCACGGTCGCTGCGGGGAATCGATTCCCGGGAAACAGACCGTACCCGGATCGATTCCTTCGATTATCGTGAGCTCTATCTCGAAGCTCGGCGTCACGACCGTAGCGATCCGACGGTGGCGAGGGAAGTCGAACGCCGTGGAAATGTCGCCGAAGGTGATCCGGTGTTGGCGCGGATGCTCAGGGCCCAAGGATTCGACGGCCCGCCCCTTCTCGTGGACGCCGACGGTATGCGGAGGGCGATCGACGCCGGTTGGGAGGAAATGTTCCGAGGCGTAAGCGGATCACAGTATGTAGCGGAATTCAAAACCGGGAAACTCTATCCGGGAAGGGATGAGACAGGTAGGGGCAACGGTATCTGGGTGTGGGGTCGCTCACCCACCTGGAGCGAATATGGTTCGCCCGAACGCCGGGAGACTTCTGCCGAGCTCCGCGACCTGGCCCTGGACTGTACGGGTGGCAAGCGGACTCCGAACAATGTGATCCGTATGGCGATGCATCCCGATGCTCTGCTGACCGATATGCAGTCCTTGGAGACAAGAAAACGTGACGAACTGAGTCGGATCGATACGCAGTTGTCCAGCGAGCCCGAGGGGTCTGCGAGACGAACCGATCTCGAAGCCCGCGCGTATGTGCTGGAAGATACGGGACGGCTCGCTACCGCTTACGGCTACGACGGATACTGGATCAACGGCACGCCTGCCTGGGTGTTCCTGAATCGCACCGTATTCGTAGTCGAGAAGTGAGCTGCGCAGTCGTGCTGGATCCGTCCGCACGAACACCGGTGTGGGTCGATTTGCCGATGGTCGCAGTTCACCGCTGAACCTCCGCGACGGCACCGGCCGCTCTCCCGGGCTCGACGGTCCCGGCACCTCAGATCCCGGAGATCGACAGCACTCGGAACGGTGTAGTGGGGGTACCGGGGCCCAGCGGGCCGCCGCTGTCGAACTGTGAGGCGACCACCAGGGTGCGGTCGGTGGTGTGGATCAGGGTGGTCGGGGTGGTCAGGGCGTCGTCGTGGTATTCGGCGGTGCGGGTGGCGGTCCGGCCGTTCTCGGACAGCGTCCAGCTGCTGAGGGTGTCGGCGGTGTTGTGTGCTGCTCGCAGGGTGTCGCCGTGCAGGTCCAGGCCGTCGGCGAGAGTCAGGTCACCGCCGGTGAGAGTGACTCGCTGTGCCGTGGCGGGGTTCCGGGTGAGATCGATGCGGTAGAGGTCGCCGCCGGTGGAATCCACCGTGAGGAGGTAGGCGCCCGACGGATCGGCGACGATACCGTTGAGGGTGTAGGCGGCGGGGTCGTGCGGTTCGAGTGCGTCCGCCAGGTCGAGGTACGGGTTCAGGCCGCTGTGACCGTCTCCGCTGACAGCCCGGGCCAATTCGGCGGGTGTTACGCGGTAGACGAGGTGGCGGCGGCTGTCGGTGAGATAGGCGGAGCCGTCTGGGCCCAGGGCGATATCGTTGACGAACCGTTCACCCGCTCCGGTCACATCGAAGCGGGCGAGCAGGCGGCGTGAACTGATTTCGTACACCGCCACTCCCGCGGTCGAGTCGATGACCCACAGTCGTCCGGCGGGATCGGCTCGTAATCCGTTCGCGGTCCGGCGGCCGTCTGTCCCGGCGGGGAGGAACACCTCGGCTCGGCCGGTCCCGGTGGCTGCGCGGTAGACGGTTCCGTCCGCGTAGGAGCCGATGAAGAAGTCGCCGCCGCGTTCGTCGAGGGCGATGCCCTCGGGGTAGACGCGTTCGCCGGGAAGTTCGAACGCGGTATCGACTCGCGTGGCCGGCGCCGGGTCGGCGGTGCCGCAACCTGCCAGAACGATCGCGACCGCCGCCGCGAGCGCTGCGGTGGTCCAGTGCCGGTGGATGTGGTGAGGCATATCTGTGCCCTTCTCCGATGCTTTTGTATGACCTGGAACATTCATGTGTCAGCTAAGTTAGATTAGACCTCTAATATTGGTCAAGACTCTAACTGCTCGGAGGGTGGATACCATGCGTGCATGACGTCCATGCCCGCCGAGGAGCGCATCGGTTCGTATGTCAAACGTGCCGAACAGGCGCGAATCGCGGCCAAGAGCGCCGCGCTCAAACCCATCGGCGTCACCGAGGCGCAATACGCGGCGCTGCTGTTCCTCGGCGAGAACCCCGGTATCTCGGCGGCGGCCCTGGCTCGCCTGTGCGGGGTGACTCCGCCGACGATGAACACGGTGCTGACCAATCTCGTCGACCGCGGACTGATCGAACGCACCCCGCATCCGTGGCACAGGAACATGTTGGAGACGCGGCTCACCGACGAAGGCGAGACGGTGGTGGATGCGGCCGACGCCCGGGCGATAGCGGTGGAACGAACTGTCGGTGACGGATTCACCGACGCCGAACGGGAAACCCTGTGCCGGTTGCTCTCCCGCTGCGCGGAGCTGTTCGATACCGCGCGGGTGGACGTACCGGCGGCTTTCGCCGCCACCCGCGACGAGGAATAGTCACCGCGAACACGGCGGGATCGCGGTGACCGCCGTTCCGTACCGGATGGCCGGCTGGGCCACAATGGTCCGATGAGTGGCGTACAGGACAGCGAAGCCGATCCCTATCTCTGGCTCGAAGAGGTCACCGGTGAGCGGGCACTCGACTTCGCCCGGGCGCGCAACGAGGTCGTCATGGAGCGGTTCGCCGTCGGCGACCGTTTCGACGAATTACAGCGCCGGATCCTGGACATGCTCGATACCGACGCCAAGATCGCTTTTCCCGGCCGGCGCGGGCAGTGGCTGTACAACTTCTGGCGGGACGCCGCGCATCCGCGGGGGCTGTGGCGGCGCACCACCTTCGCCGAGTACGTGCAACCGGAACCCGACTGGGATGTGCTCATCGACCTCGATGCGCTCGCGTCGGCCGAGGAGGAGAACTGGGTCTGGGGTGGTGCCGCGGTGTTGCGCCCGTCCCAGAACCGCGCGCTGATCAACCTGTCCCGCGGCGGCGCGGACGCCAAGGTCGTCCGTGAATTCGATCTGGAATCGAGAGAATTCATCGCACCGGCCGACGGCGGCTACTTCCTCCCCGAGGCGAAGTCGCGTATCGGCTGGATCGATATCGATTCCGTCTATGTCGGAACGGATTTCGGCCCGGGTTCGCTCACCGGTTCCGGATATCCCCGGATCGCGAAACGGTGGCATCGGGGGACCGTACTCGCTACCGCCGAAACGGTTTTCGAGGGTGAGATTGCCGATGTCTCGGTCTCCGCGGGTTACGACCGGACCCCCGGTTACGAGCGGCACTACATCGCCCGGGCCACCGATTTCTTCAACGAAGAAGTGTTTCTGCTGGAGGCCGACGGCTCCCGGGTCCATCTGGAAACCCCGTCGGATGCCAGTGAGTCCTGGTACAAGGAATGGTTGCTGGTGCGGCTGAAATCGCCGTGGGAGACCGGCGGCCGCACCTTCCCGGCGGGCGCGCTGATCGCCACGAATTTCACCGAGTTCCGCAACGGTGGACGTGATTTCGAGGTGCTGTTCGAACCGGATGCGCACACCTCGCTGCACGGATACGGCTGGACCGAGAACCATCTGCTGCTGGTGACCCTGAAGGATGTGCAGACCCAGCTCTACGTTCTCACCCCCGGGGCCGAGGGCTGGCGAACCGAACCGCTGGGCGATACCCCGGCGATGGCGACCACCGGTGTCATGAACCTCGATCCGCTCGAGGGCGGGGACGACTACATGCTCATGACCAGCGGGTTCACCACACCCACCACGCTGCTGGCGGGGGCGGTCGGGGAGCCGGCGGTCGAATGGAAACAGGAACCGGCGTTCTTCGACGCGACCGGTATCGAAACCGAGCAGTTCTTCGCCCGGTCCGACGACGGAACGGCCATCCCCTACTTCGTCATCCGGCATCGCGACAGCCGCGGTGCGCCGCGGCCCACGGTCATGTCCGGGTACGGCGGGTTCGAGCTCTCCCGGACGCCCGGCTACGGCGGTGCGTCCGGTATCGGGTGGCTGGAGCAGGGCGGTGTCTATGTGATGACCAATATCCGGGGCGGTGGGGAATACGGGCCGGAGTGGCACACCTCGGTCCAGAAAGAGAACCGCTGCAAGGTGTACGAGGATTTCTCGTCCATCGCCCGGGATCTCGTGACGCGCGGGATAACCACCGCAGCACAGCTCGGCGCCGTCGGGGGTAGCAACGGTGGTCTGCTGATGGGAGTGATGCTCACCCGGTATCCGGAGTTGTTCGGGGCGATCGTGTGCCAGGTCCCACTGCTGGATATGCGCCGGTATCACCTGCTGCTGGCCGGCGCGTCCTGGATGGCGGAGTACGGCGATCCGGATGTGCCCGAGGAATGGGCCTATATCAGCCGGTACTCGCCCTATCAGCGGGCCGCGGAGACCGGTGCCGGTGCCGCGTATCCACCGATCCTGCTCACCACCTCCACCCGCGACGACCGCGTGCATCCTGGTCATGCCCGGAAAATGGCTGCCTTGCTGGAGGAACAGGGACACCGGGTCTGGTACCACGAGAACATCGAGGGCGGGCACGGCGGTGCGGCCGACAACAAGCAGTCGGCGTTCCAGGCGGCGCTGATCTACGAGTTCTTCACCCAGCTGCTCATCGAGGGCCGCACCTCGAAATAACCGGTCACCGGTCGCGGAGCCACTTCTCGACGCGGTCGATCACGGCGGCCGGATCCTGTATCCAGCCGTTGTGACCGAGTGGCCGGGGTTCGTGCCAGGTGGTCGTCTCGGAATTCGGCAGTTTGTCGAGCAGGTGCCGGGCCGAGGCGCGCGGGGCGAGTTCGTCGCCGGACAGGGTGATCGAGAGCACGGGTAGCTTCAGCCGAGCGAGGCGTTCCTCGTAATCGATATCGGCACCGGCCGGCGCGAACCGGCCGGTGCGGGCCAGCCGGGCCCAATCGGAGATGAGCACCTTGGACTGCCGGCCGAATCCGTTGGGGCCGAGTTTGTCGCCGGGCCAGACTCCGGCCAGACCGGCCGTCAGCGATACCGCGGCGGTCCCGAGCAGCATCCCCGGTCCGAGGAGTCCGCGAAAACCCCGGTGATAGGGGGTCCCCGAGGCCACGAGTATCAGCCCCCCGAGCCGGCCGCGGATCCGTGCGGCGTACAGCGCCGCCAGTTGTCCGCCCATACTGTGACCCAGCAGGTACGGGGTGCTGTCCGGGAAGCGAGTGCGCACCACATCGAAGATCGCCGGGAAATCGACCGCGACCAGTTCGTGGTACCCGTAGGTGCTGGCCGCGCTCGCTTTGGGCGAGCTGTCACCGTTGCCGCGCAACTCGCCCACCGCGACATCGACCCCGCGGTCCGCGAGTCGGCGGGCGAAATAGAGGTAGTACTCGCCGGGCACGCCGAGTCCCGGTATCAGCACGACCACCGGACGCGGTGTGTCGAGTGTGACCGGGTACCGGTGCGGTCCCGTGGCCGGAAGCAGCCGCACCGGTACGGTGCTGCCGTCCGGCATCCGGATCGGAACTGTCTCCACCGGGTCGAGGCTAGCCGCCGAACCTTACCGGCGGCGGCTGCCGTGCTCAGGCCCGGATCGCACCCACGATGATCCGGCTCAGTACCCGGATCACCTCGTCCAGTGGCTGCCGGGGTTCGGCTCCGCTCCACTCGTCCACCACATAGTTGACCGCGCCGATGATGGCGAGCATGCGCAGATCGTAATCACCGGTCGGTATCTCACCGTGTAGCGCGGCGTCCTCCGCGGCCCGTGCGAGTACCGAACTCCAGGCTCGGCGTGATTCCCCGCGCATCTTCTCGACTTTGGTTCCGGCGCCGACAACTTCGACGAGCACGACCCGAGCCCGTCGCATATCGGTGCCGATGGATTGCACATAGGCACGGATGGCGCTGTCGATCCGCTGTAGGGCGCTGTGCTCGGTGCTCTGCTCCAGTGAGGCGAGCACCGCCGTCCGGGATTCCCGGTCGATGAGAGCGAACAGTTCCAGGAGTAAGGATTCGCGGCCGGTGAACTCCTCGTAGAACTGGCGCGAGGACAACCCTGCGTCTTTGCAAATGGCACCTACCGAGCTATTGGCATACCCGTCTCTCGCAAAAACCGTCAGGCCGGATTCGAGAAAACGAGCGCGGCGCTCGCGTTGCCGATCTTCTACGGGCTGCCCGGCATACCGTCGTCCCGAATTCGCTTCCTGTGACATCGGGCAGAACAATACCGAAAAGCCCGATCCCCTCGTCATCGATCTGGCCTTTCGTAGCATGGCGGTAGCATCGTGCGGGTTTGCCGAAAGTTGTCTGCCCGCAATCGGGGTCGCCGGGAAACCGCCAAATCGGACAGTACTCGGATAGGTGCAGGTACACGCTATTTTAGAGGGAAATTCTAGAATAATTTCTATCGGCCCGGCATGACCATTGCAATAACTCGGCAACACATAGTGTTCACCTTATGGGAACCGCACTGCTGTACGGGCTGGGTACCGCAATTCCATTGCTGATCGGCGCGGTCATCGGTTTGCGAACCACATTGCCCGGGCCATTGCTGGCCTCGCTGATGGCGTTCGGTGCGGGCACCATGATCGCCGCGGTATCCAACGAACTGTTCGAACCGGCGTTCCTGCAGGCGGGAGCATTCACCGCCGGGGCCGCGCTGTTTCTGGGCGCGACCGTGTACGTGGTCGCGAACCGGATCCTCGAACGCCGGCAGGGCGCGGGTGCGGTGGGGTGGGCGCTGATGCTCGGAACAGTGCTGGACGGAGTTCCGGAGAATACGGCGCTCGGGGTCTCGCTGAGTTCCGGTGGTGGGATGGTCCTGCTGGTCGCGATCGCGGCGGGCAATGTCCCGGAGGCGATCGGTGGTTCGGCCCTGCTGCACCGGCAGCGAAACGTCCCCACCCGTAGAGCATTCACGCTGTGGCTGCTCACCGGCGCGGTCCTCGTGCTGGTGACCGTCGCCGGCGATCTGCTCTCCGATCACCTGGAAGCGACCCATATCAGTGCGATCCAGGCCTTCGCGGGCGGCGCGACCATCGCGGTACTCGCCGATTCACTGATGCCGGAGGCATACCGGGAAGGTGGCTGGTGGGTCGGTATGGCGACCTCGGCCGGGTTTCTCGTCGCGTTTCTGCTGGGCTGACGGGCCGCGTGGCCGAAAAACCGGTTTCCTCCGGCCCATCGGCCGGTGCAGGATGCGGAAGATATGGCCGCCAACACTTTCCGCTCCGGGATCCGCCGCAACCTGCGGCCGCTGCGGGTGCGCGCCTTCCGCGGGATCTTCGTCGGTGCCGCGTGCTCCGGCGCCACCGACGGAATCGTGCCCGTGGCCTTCGCCGTGCACTCGATCGAGGCATTCGGCTCGGCCACTTCACTCACCGTCATCCTGATCGCCCTGTGGGCGGGCCGGTTCGCCTGCACGCCCGTGGCCGGTGTCACCGCCGCCCGGCGCGACCGGTTCGCGGTGATGATCGGGGCCGATGTGGTGCGAATCGTCGCACAGGGTGGACTGGCCCTGGTGCTGGTGGGCACGGGTCGTGATTCGCTGGCGGCCATGGTGGTTTCGGCCGCGCTCTTCGGTGCGGCCACTGCTTTCTACGCCCCCGCGCTGACCACGGTGCTGCCCGGAGTGGTGCCCGGACCTTGGCTGCGCCCGGCCAATGCCCTGATCGCGCTGGTCGCCGATATCAGTGTGCTGGTCGGTCCGGCGGTGGCGGTGGTGTTGTCGGCGACGGTGGGGTTCGTCTGGATCCTGGTGCTCGATTCGCTGACCTTCGGGATGAACCTGCTCGCCCTGATCTACGCGCGGCGGGCCGCCGGCACCGTGCCCGGCGACGGCGACGGCGACGGGTCGGCGGGCGGCCCGCGGCCGGTGTTGTCCGCGGGGTGGGTGACCCTGCGCGCGACGGTCGCCGGTGCGCCGTGGCTCGGCTGGTCGGTGATGTTGTGGTTCGTGGTGTCCTTCGTGATCGGCCTGGTGGCGGTGGCCGGCCCGGCGCTCACCGTCCCGGCGACCGGTGGTGGCGGGCTGTGGGCGGCACTCGCGACCGGTATGGCGCTGGCCGCGCTGGCCGGATCGCTGTCGGTGATCGCGGGGGCGGCGCGGTTCGGCTGGCGCTCCGGGTCCGCCGTGCTGACCGCCGCGGTCGGGTTCGAGGCGCTCGCCGTCGCGGGCTACGCACTGGGCATCGCCGGTCCGGTCGTACTGTTCCTCGGTTGCCTCACCGCGGGCTTCGCCGTCTCGATCACCGGGATCGTCTGGCAGGCGCTGATCCAGGCCGCGCTGCCGACCGACGAGCTCGGCGTGTTCAGTTCGGCCGAGGGTTTCGTCGGTGCGGCGGGGGTCCCGGCCGGGATGATCGCGGCCGGGGCGGCGTCGGCCGCCGGTGGGATCGAGTATGTCGCGGTGGTGGGCACGGTTGTCCTGCTCGTCTGCACCGCGGCCGTCCGGGTGACCATGCGCACATCCGGGACCGCGCGCGGGGCTCGCGCACCGGCCTCCGCGGGGTAGGTCCAGCACGATCGCGGCCCGTCACGGGCCCGATGACGCCGCGCGGGTATCGCCGGTGTGCTCAGCGGCGGGAGGCGGGCGGGTGGGCCGACCCACACCCGGGAGAGTTAGGCTCGACAGCGTGACTTCCCACTACGATGTCGTCGTTCTCGGTGCTGGTCCCGGCGGTTACGTCGCCGCGATCCGCGCCGCTCAACTCGGCCTGCGAACAGCGATCGTCGAGCA
>NZ_JBSGIP010000049.1:0-39598 GCF_053605105.1 Nocardia sp. NPDC003963 | reverse complement strand
CGCCGGGCGCGGGAACGTTCCGGTGCTGGCACGGCGGGAACGGCCCGACCAGGTGCCGTTGTCGCTGGCGCAGCAGCGGATGTGGTTCCTGAACCAGTTCGATACCGATTCGGCCGCGTACAACATCCCGGTCGCCGTCCGCCTGACCGGGGACCTCGATATCCCCGCGCTGCGGCAGGCCGTCGCCGATGTGGTGAGCCGGCACGAAACCCTGCGCACCGTCTACCCCGCGCAGGACGGGCGGCCGTACCAGCTGGTGTTGCCCGCCGGCCGGGCCGTACCGGACCCGACGCCGATCCCGGTATCCGCCGGCGAACTGCGTGACCGGATCACCGAGGTGATCGCGACCGGTTTCGATGTGACCGCCGAGGTGCCGTTGCGGGTGGCGCTGTTCCATCCGGGCGGTGACGAATACGTACTGGTGTTCGTGGTGCACCACATCAGCACCGACGGCTGGTCGATGGGACCGCTGACCCGCGACCTCATGACCGCCTATGCCACCCGGGCCGCCGGGTCGGATCCGGTGTGGGCGCCGCTGCCGGTGCAGTACGCCGATTACAGCCTGTGGCAGCGCGAGGTCCTGGGTTCGGAGGACGACCCGGAGAGCCTGGTCAGCGCGCAGGCCGATTACTGGCGCCGGGCGCTGGCCGGACTGCCCGACGAATTGAACCTGCCGGGTGACCGGCCGCGTCCGAGCGTCCGGTCCATGGTCGGTGGCACCGTACCGTTCCGGATCGATGCCGAATTGCACCGTGCGGTGACGCGGTTGGCCGCCGAAAACAATGCCACGGTCTTCATGGTGGTGCACGCCGTGCTGGCACTGCTGCTCGCGCGCCTGTCGGCTACCGACGATGTGGCGGTGGGGACTCCGATCGCGGGTCGCGGTGAGGCCGAACTCGACGATGTGGTCGGTATGTTCGTCAACACGCTGGTGCTGCGGTCGCATGTGCGGGGCGAATCGAGTTTCGGTGAGTTCCTGGCGGCGACCAGGGAATCCGATCTGGCCGCGTTCGCGCACGCCGATGTGCCGTTCGAACGGCTGGTGGAACTGGTGGAGGTCGAACGGTCCACCGCCCGGCATCCGCTGTTCCAGGTGGCCTTGTCGTTCGAGAATCTGCCGCAGGCCGATTTCGAACTGCCCGGGTTGCGGGTCGGTGCCGTCGATTTCGACGTCGACACCGCGAAATTCGATCTCTCGCTGCGTATCACCGAAACCGATGCGGGTATGGCGGCCGCGTTCTCCTATGCTCGCGACCTGTTCGACGAGGACACTATCGAGGTCTTCGCCCGCCGGTTCCTGCACCTGCTGACGGCCATCACCCGGAATCCGGCGGCGCCGATCGGTGATCTGCCGATCATCGACGATTCCGAGCACCGGCTGCTCACCCATGTCCACGGCGACGAGGTGATGGCGACCGGCCTGCTGCCGGAGATCCTCACCCACGGTGTCCGGGTGAACCCGGACGGGGTGGCGGTCCGCTACCGGGGCCGGTCGGTGACCTACCGGGAGCTGGACGCGGAATCGTCGCGGTTGGCGCGGGTACTCGTCGAACACGGAGTCGGCCCGGAGCGGATCGTGGCGCTGGCCCTGCCACGCTCCTACGAGATCGTGCTGGCGTTCTGGGCTGTGGCCAAGGCCGGTGGCGCGCATGTTCCGGTGGATCCGAACTATCCGCCGGACCGGATGCGGCATATGCTCTCCGACTCCGGTGCTGTACTGGGCCTCACCAGCGGCGAGTACGTGGACCGGCTGCCCGGTGCGGTGCAGTGGCTGCTGCTCGACGATCCGGAGTTCCGGGCACGGACGGCATCGAAACCGGACAGCCCGGTGACCGACGCGGAGCGCCTCGCGCCGCTGGCGGTATCGCATCCGGCCTATGTCATCTACACGTCCGGATCGACAGGTCTGCCCAAGGGTGTGGTGGTGACCCACGGCGGTCTCGGCGGTCTCGTCGACGTGGCGATCGGGTACTACGGCCTCGAATCGCGGCACCGGTTCCTGCATATCTGTTCACCGAGTTTCGACCCGTCGGTCCTGGAATGGATGGGCACCGCGTTCGCGGGCGCGACGCTGGTGGTGGTGCCGGGCGAGATCATCGGCGGTCCCGAATTGGCCGACCTCCTGCGCACCGAGGCCGTCACCCATACGATCATCACCCCGGCCGTACTGGGCACCGTCGATCCGGCGGGGCTGGACGCGCTGGAGGTGCTGTCGGTCGGTGGCGATGTGACCACAGCGGAGCTGCTGGCGAAATGGGAGCCGGGCCGTAAGTACTTCAACGGCTACGGCCCGACCGAGACGACCATCATCTCGTCGTACGCGCGGCTGTCCGCCGGGAAGCACGTCACCATCGGTGATCCGGTGCACGGTATGGCGGCACTGGTCCTGGACGCGCGGTTGCGGCCGGTACCGCCGGGTGTGGCGGGTGAGCTGTACCTGGCCGGTGGCGCGCTGGCGCGTGGCTACCACAACCGGCCGGGCCTGACCGCCGACCGGTTCGTCGCCAACCCGTACAGCCCCGAGGGTTCGCGGATGTATCGCACCGGTGATGTGGTGCGCTGGTACGCGACTCCCGGCGCGCGCGCCGGTAACGAGGCGCTGCCGACGGTGGACTGGGAACTGGACTATGTGGGCCGGACGGACTTCCAGGTCAAGATCCGCGGTTTCCGGGTGGAGCTGGGCGAGATCGATACGGCGCTGGGCGCGCATCCGGATATCGAGTACGCGATCACCCTCGGTCACGACACCAGCGCGGGTGCCACGATTCTGGTGTCCTATGTGCTGGCGGTGCCGGGGCACAGTGTGGATACCGACGCGGTCACCGAATTCGTCTCACAACGGTTGCCGGCGCATATGGTGCCGTCGGTCGTCATCGTGCTGGACGAGATCCCGCTGACCCCGGTCGGCAAACTGGACCGCAAGGCCCTGCCGGAACCGGTGCTGGCGGCGCAGTCCTTCCGCGCGCCGGTGGGCGAGACCGAGTCGATCATCTGCGAGGTGTTCGCCGACGTCCTGGGCGTCGCGCGGGTCGGCGTGGACGATTCGTTCTTCTCGCTCGGCGGTGACAGCATCCTCTCGATCCAGCTGGTGTCGCGGGCCAAGGCCCGCGGTGTGGTGTTCACACCCCGGGATGTGTTCGAGCGCCGGACCGTTGCCGCGCTCGCCGAGGTCGCCGGACGCGGCGGCGCCGAGGAGCAGCGGCTCGCCGAACTGCCCGGCGGCGGGGTCGGCGATATGCCGGTGCTGCCGGTCATGTCGCAGGTGGTCGACGGAAGCGATGTGTACCACCGGTTCTCGCAGCCGATGCTGTTGCGGTTGCCGACGGATATCGACCGGGAGACCCTCGTCGCGACCTTGGCGGCGGTGTTCGACCATCACGACGCCCTGCGCACCCGGCTGCGGGTCGTGGACGGGGTAGCGGAGTTCGACGCGCTCGCACCCGGCGAGATCGATATCGACGCGCTGGTGCGGAAGGTCGAATTCGACAACGCGATCGAGGACGACGAACTGGTCCGGCTGGCTTCCGCCGAATTCGACGCCGCGCTGGACCGGCTGGATCCGGCCGCCGCGGTGATGGCGCAGTTCGTCTGGTTCTCCTTCGCCGGCGAGCGCCGCGATGTACTGCTCTTCGCGGCCCATCACTTCGTGGTCGACGGTGTCTCGTGGCGCATCCTCATCCCGGATCTGGCACTGGCCTGGTCGCAGCTCGCGGCCGGTGCTGCGGTGGCGCTGCCGCCGGTCGGGACCTCGCTGCGGCGGTGGGCGCACGGGCTCGCCGATGCCGCCGCCGATCCGCGGCGGGTCGCGGAACTGCCGTACTGGCAGCAGATCGCGTCCACGCCGGATCCGCTGCTGGGTTCCCGCGCCTTCGATCCGGCAGTAGATACCAACGCGACGGTCGAACGGTTCGAGGTCTCGCTGCCCGCCGATATCACCGAAGCGGTGCTGACCACCGCCGGTGCCCGCTACCACGGCGGTCCCAACGACGCCCTGCTCGCGGCGCTGGCGCTGGCCGTGGCCCGCTGGCGCGGCGACGGCCCGTCCGCGGCGGCACTGGTCAAACTGGAGGGCCACGGTCGTGAGGAGACCGTGGTGCCCGGTGCGGATCTTTCTCGCACCGTGGGCTGGTTCACCGCCGTACATCCGATCCGCCTGGACCTGCCGGGAATCGATCTCGACGACGCCTTCGCGGGTGGCCCCGCGTTCGGCGTCCTGGTGAAATCGGTGAAGGAACAGCTGCTCGCGGTTCCGGACAAGGGCCTGGGCTACGGTCTGCTCCGCTATCTGAACGGCGAAACCGGTGACCAGCTGCCGGACCGGGTGCCGGGACAGATCAGCTTCAACTATCTGGGTCGTGTCTCCGCCGGTGAGGTCTCGCCCGAACTCGCCGAACTCGGCTGGATGCCGACCGCGGAACTGGGGCCGATCGCCGCGGACGCGGACCGGGATATGCCCGCCAACGCCGTGCTCGATATCAACGCCATCGTCAACTCCGGCGCCGAGGGTTCGGTGCTGAACGCGGTCTTCGCCTACCCGAGCGGGCTGCTCACCGAGGCGCGGGCGCGTGCGTTCGCGGATCTGTGGGTCGCTGCGCTCACCGCGCTCGCCGACCATGTCCGCGGGCCGGAAGCGGGCGGGTTCACCCCCTCGGATATGGCCCTGGTGCGGGTTTCGCAGGGTGATATCGAACAGTGGGAGCACACCTATCCGGCGCTGTCGGAAGTGTGGCCGCTCTCGCCGCTGCAGTCGGGTCTGCTGTTCCACGCCCAGCTCGTCCGGGACGGCGTGGATGTCTACACCATGCAGTCGTCGGTCGATCTGGCCGGCAGCGTGGATCCGGTCCGGCTGCGCCGGGCCGCGGAGACGATGGTCGGGCGGTATCCGAACCTGCGGACCGCGTTCGTCGCCGATACCGCGGGTCAGTGGGTGCAGGTCGTCCTCGACCGGGTGGCGGTGCCGTGGCGCGATATCGATCTGCGTGGACTCGCCGACGGCGAACGTGCGGACGAACTGCGCCGGTTGCTGGCCGCGGACCAGGCCGAGCATTTCGATATGGCGGTACCGCCGCTGATCCGGTTCAACCTCATCCGGGTGGCCGAGGACGCGTGGCAGCTGGCGATCACCAGCCACCACATCCTGCTCGACGGCTGGTCGATGCCGCTGCTCATGCGGGAACTGCTGGCGCTGTACGCGCTGGGCGGCGATACCTCCGCGTTGCCGCGGGTCGCTTCGTACCGGAACTTCCTGTCCTGGCTGGCCGATCGCGACCGGGCGGTCTCCGAACAGGCGTGGCGCGACGAACTGGCCGGTTTCACCGAACCCTCGCTACTGGCACCACAACCGGTGGCCGCGGAGACCTACGAGATAGCCACCGTGGTCGCGGAGATCGATCCGGACCGTACCCGGCAGCTGTCCGCGCGGGCCGCCGAGCTCGGCATCACGATGAACACGCTGGTGCAGGAGGCCTGGGGCGTCCTGCTCGGCTGGATGACCGGCCGCGACGATGTGGTGTTCGGTGCCACGGTATCCGGCCGTCCGGCGGAACTGCCCGGTATCGAATCCATGGTCGGCCTGTTCATCAACACGCTGCCGGTGCGGGTGCGGATCGATCACCGGGCGAGTACCGGGGAACTGCTCACCGGATTGCAGCGCGCGCAGGCCGCACTGCTGGAACACCACTATCTGGGGCTGACCGATATCCAGCGGGCCGCCGGTACCGCGGTGCAGTTCGACAGCCTGTTCGTCTTCGAGTCCTATCCCACCGATGCCGCCGAGGTCGCCGCCGCGGGTGATATCGACGGGATGGCGATCACCGGGGTCGGTACCCGGGACAACAGCCACTATCCGCTGACCCTCGTGGTGACCGCCGACAATACGGTCCGGATCGCGCTGAAGTACCTGACCAGCCGGTTCGCGGCCGAGACGATCGAGAGCACGGCCACGCGATTGCTGCGGGTGATCGACCAGCTGGTCGACGCGCCGCGACTGCCGGTGGGCGAGCTGGAATTCCTGAGTTCCGCCGAGCGGGCCGAGCTGGGATCGCGTTCGGGTGGCCCGGCGGCGCCGGCCGGGACCTTGCCGGAGCTGCTGGCCGCGGCGGTGGCGCACAACCGGTCGGCGACGGCGGTGGTGTTCCGGGATCAGCGGTTGTCCTACGGCGAGATGGACGAGCGTTCGAACCGATTGGCCCGCGTGCTGATCGGACGCGGCCTGGGGGCCGAGGATCTGGTGGCGGTGGCGGTGCCGCGGTCGGCGGATTCGGTGCTCGCGGAATGGTCGGTCACCAAATCGGGTGCGGCCTTCCTGCCGATCGACCCCACCTATCCGGCGGACCGGATCGCCCATATGCTCACCGATTCGCGTACGCGGGTGGGTGTGACGGTTTCCGCCGTCCGCGCCGAACTGCCGGATTCGGTGGACTGGATCGTGCTCGATCAACTTCCGCCGGTGCAGTATTCCGCCGAACCTGTCACGGATGCGGAACGGGTGCGGCCGCTGACTCCGGCCAACACCGCGTATGTCATCTACACCTCCGGTTCCACCGGTCTGCCCAAGGGCGTCGTGGTCACGCATGCGGGTCTGGCGAATTTCAGTGCCGAGCAGGTGGAGCGTTACCGGTTGACCCCGGAGTCGCGGGCGCTGGCGTTCGCGTCACCGTCGTTCGACGCTTCGATCCTGGAGTTGCTGCTTGCGGTCGGGTCGGCCGGTGCGTTGGTAGTGGTGCCGCCGGGTACCTACGGTGGTACCGAACTCGGTGAACTCATCGCCCGGGAGCGGGTGACGGTCGGCCTGATCACACCGTCGGTGCTGGCGTCGCTGGATCCAGCGGATCTGGCGGATATGCGGGTGATCATCGCCGGTGGTGAAGCCATTTCGGCGGATCTGGTGGCCAAGTGGTCGGCGGTCCCGGAGGGCGGTCTGGAGCGCAGGTTCCACAATGCCTACGGTCCGACCGAGGCTACGGTCGCCACGAATATCAGTGGTGTGCTGCTGCCGGGTGATCCGGTCACCATCGGTGGTCCGGTGCGGGGTATGCGGGCGCTGGTGTTGGACGATCGGTTGAATCCGGTACCCGAGGGTGTGGCCGGGGAACTGTATGTCGGTGGTATCCAGTTGGCGCGTGGGTATCACGCGCGGGCTGGTTTGACTGCTGAGCGTTTCGTGGCCGATCCGTTCGGTGGGCCGGGGTCGCGGTTGTATCGCACGGGTGACATCGTGCGGTGGGGTCGTGACGGTGCCGGTGATCCGGCGGTGGAGTATGTGGGTCGTAACGATTTCCAGGTGAAGGTCCGTGGTTTCCGGATCGAACTGGGCGAGATCGATGCCGCGCTGACCTCCTACGGCAGTGTCGACTTCGCGGTCACCCTCGGCCATCGGACCGCGGCCGGCGCGGACGCGCTCGTGTCGTATGTGGTCGCCGAGCCGGGGTATTCGCTGGACGTGGCCGCCCTGCGCGCGCATATCGCGGACCGGTTGCCCGCGCATATGGTGCCGTCGTCGATCACCGTGATCGACGAGATCCCGCTTACTCCCGCCGGGAAGCTGGACCGCAACGCGTTGCCCGAACCGGTTTTCGCCGCCGACGCGGGCTATCGCGCTCCGCGTACCCCGGTGGAGCGGACCGTCGCCGAGGTCTTCGCCGAGGTCCTCGGTCTGGAGCGAGTGGGTGTGGACGATTCGTTCTTCGCCCTGGGTGGCAACTCGCTGCTGGCCACCAGGGTGGCCGCCCGGCTGAGTGCGGTCACCGGGGCCGAGATCAGCGTGCAGTGGTTGTTCACCGAGGCGACGGTCGCCGGGCTGGCCGCCCGGATCGCCGAACCGGCCGCCGCGGGCGAACTGTCCGAGGCCGCATTGCGGGTCGTGTTGCCGATCCGGGAGACCGGGACCGCGACACCGATCTTCGCCATCCACGCCCGGGACGGACTGGCCTGGAGTTTCGCCGCGCTCACCGGACTGCTGCCCGAGGATCAGCCGATCTACGGTATCCAGTCGCCCGCGTACTCCGAACCCGATTACGACCCGGCGTCGCTCACCGAGATCGCGGCCCGCTACCTGGCCGAGATCCGGCGGGTCCGGCCCGCCGGTCCGTACCGGCTGCTCGGCTGGTCGCTGGGTGGCGTGCTGGCCCATGCCGTCGCGACCGAATTGCAGGCGGCGGGCGAACAGGTCGAGCTGCTGGCCCTGCTGGACAGTCATCCCGATGTGGATCCCGGAGTGTTCGAATCTCTGCTCCGCGCGGCGCTGGTGGAACAGGGCATCGTGACCGGGGAACCGGGAACCGACCGGGGTGTGGCCGAATTGAGCGATGCGGAATTGGCGCGCCTGCACCAGCTGATTCCGCCGGAGTTGCTGACCCTGCCGGTCGAACGGCTGCGCGGGGTGTACCGGACGGCGGCCCGCTCGGCGGAACTGATCGCCGAGTACCGGCCCCGCACCTATCGCGGTGTCATCGACTTCTTCCGGGCCGAGGTGCCCACTCCCGATGCGCGACAGGCCGGCCCGCGCGCCGAGGACTGGCTGCCCTATGTATCCGGTGAAGTCACCGAATACGCGGTACCGGCGACACACGACGATATGACCACCGCGGCGGCGCTGTCGGTGATCGTGCCGTGGTTGTCGGCCCGGCTGCGGGACGGATCCGGCGAGGACCGCTGAGGCCGACGGCCGCGCGCTTCCGGACTGTCCGGAAGCGCGCGGCCGCTACACCTTTCAGCGGGTTCCGGCTTGTCCGTCGTCCCGTAGCAGACCGAGGAAGAAGTCGCGGATATCTCCGGCGAGCAGGTCCGGCACTTCCATCGCGGCGAAATGGCCGCCGCGCTCGAACTCCGACCAGTGCCTGATGTCGTACAGCCGCTCGGCCAGCGGACGGACCGATCGGGTGATGTCGTGCGCGAATACCGCCACACCGAGCGGTACCGGGCAGGGCGCGGATCCGCGCGCCGACTCTTTGGTCAGCCGGGCCGAGGAGGCCGCCGTGGCGGTCAGCCAGTACAGCGAGATATCGGTGAGCATCCGTTCGTCGTCGACCGGTGTGCGGGGGTCGGTCCACTGGGCGAAGCGTTCGGCGATCCAGGCGAGCTGACCGACCGGTGAATCGGTCAGCGCGTAGCCGATGGTCTGCGGTGCGAGGGCCTGCAGGGCCTGGTACGGCGGACGGTTCGCCATCAGCTGCCGGACCTCGTCCAGCCGGGCTTCGTCGCTCTCGGACAGTTCGATATCGGCGGCCGGGTCCGGCCGGGTCGGTAGATAGTTGACGTGCACTCCGACGACCTGTCCGGGTGCCACGGCGCCGAGCGCCGTGGAGATACCCGAACCGAAGTCTCCGCCCTGGGCGCCGTAGCGCTCGTAGCCGAGCCGGCGCATCAGTTCGGCCCAGGCCCGTGCCACCCGGACGAGATCCCAGCCGCGTTCGCGGGTGGGCCCGGAGAAGCCGAACCCGGGGATGGACGGGATCACCAGGTGGAAATCGCGCGACAGCGGTTCGATCACCCCGAGGAATTCCAGGAACGATCCGGGCCAGCCGTGGGTGAGGATCAGCGGGAGAGCATCGGGTTTCGCCGACCGGACGTGCACGAAGTGGATGTTCTGGCCGTCGATCTCGGTGGTGAAATGGGGGAGCTCGTTGAGCTCGGCTTCGTGTTCGCGCCAGTCGTAGCCGGTGCGCCAGTATTCGGTGAGTTCCCGGAGCCGCGCCAGCGGGAAGCCGTAATCGGTGCCGGCGCCGGCGATCTCGTCGGGCCAGCGGGTGCGGGCGAGCCGGTCGGCCAGGTCGTCGAGGTCGGCCTGGGGAATATCGATGCGGAACGGGGTGATCATGCTCGTGGCTCCAGAGATTCGGTCGGTCCCGGCGCGGCCCGGATCAATTTTCGTTGGAATTACCAATGTTGGCATAGCCAACTATAGATCAATTTGTTGGCCGCGCCAACTAGTTTGTCGGCCGCGACGATCGTCTCACCAGCGAAGCCGCAGTACGCGTTCCGCCGGTGAGCCGAGGCGATACCAGGTAGATCAGCTGCCCGCGATCGTCCGCGCCGATGTGATGGTGGGTGAGTCCGGCCGCGGCCGCGACCCGCAGCGAGGCGGTGTTGTCCGGTCGGACGGTCGCCCACACCCGCGGTATGCCACAGGCCGCCGCCTCCCCCACCACGGCCCGCGCGACTTCGCTCGCCAACCCGCGGCCCTGCTCGGACCGGCGGATCTCGTAACCGATCTCGGGCTCGTCGGCACCGGTACGTCCAGCGAACAGACCACAGTTCCCCAGCAACAGGCCGGAGTCGTTGTCCCGGACCGCGTACCACAGCAGGCCCGACCGCTCCCGGCTCTCGATCCGGCGGCCGATCCAGCGATGGGTCTGCTCCGGCGAGGTGAACGGACCGTCGCCGATCGTATGGGTCGCCGGATCACCGAATATCTCGTGCAGTTCGGGGCCGTCCTCGAATACGAACGGACGCAGAATCGTCCGTGCCGTTTCGAGTACGTGCCTCATCCGAGTACGAGCGGAAGTCTCACGGCGAGTTCGCCCAGGGCCGCGGTCTCCGCGCCGTTCGGCGGCCGCCGGCCGGTGCCGACCAGTAGCGCGTCCCGATCGGAGAACGATGCGGGAAAGGAGGTGCCCGCGATGCGCTCCAGTAGTTCGCGGGACCGGGCGAGACCCTCCTCCGGGGGTTGCGCGGCGTCCGGGAGGTACGCGATCAGATCGAGGTGGTGCAGGGTCCACTCCAGAACGTAGGCGGCCAGGTAGTAGGCCACGGTGAGCACCTCGTCCCGGGTGCTCACCCGCAGTTCCGGATCGGCCAGGGCGGCGGCGCGACCGGCGGCCGAACCGACATCGTCGAGATGCAGTTCCAGCAGGCCCGGCTCCCGGTACGCGGCGGCCAGCCGGACGATCAGGGCATCGAGCGGATCGTCCCCGGTGGGTGGGGTCTCGGCGATATCCCAGTAGGTCGCCGCATTCCGGGTCGGGTCCTTCTCGGTGGGTGTCACCAGGGTGATCAGCACATCCTGTGCGTCGATGATCAGATGGCAGACGAGGTCGCGGACCAGCCAGCCGGTACATCCGGACGGCTGCGCGAAATCCACGTCCGGGAGTTCGGCGATCGCCGTGCGCAGCGCTGTCCACGACAGTGAGAACGGGTCCACCGCCGCAAATTAGCAGCGCCCACCCGCCGCGGCGACCGATTTCACACCCGTGGCGAGTTCTGCCACCTCCCTCGGCGCGCCCGGTCACCCGGACAGCCGGGGTGGGCAGATCATGACCGCATGGCATCTCGACGTATCAGCGGCCGGGCGCATCTGTGGCGCAACGTGGGCACTGTGCTGTGCGCGCTGCTTCTCTACTACTTCGTACCCGTCGGCCTGGAACTGCCGGGCTTCTGGCCCACCCGGGTGGTCACGGTGGTCGCGTTCGTCGCCGGGGTGGGCGGATTGTCGTGGCTGGCCTACCGGCGGATCGGCCAGTTCCTGGCGCAGAGCGACGATACCGGCCACCGCGTCGACGGATTGCTCTTCCTGATCTCGCTGGTGGTGCTGTTCTTCTCGCTGTTCTACTACGTGCTCGAACTGCGCCAGCCCGGCCAGTTCAGCGATCTGCGGACCCGCAACGACGCGCTCTACTACACCGTCGCCACGCTGGGGACTGTCGGATTCGGCGATGTCCACGCGGTGGGGCAGGCCGCCCGGATCGCGACCACGGTGCAGATGGCGTTCGACCTGGTGGTGATCGGCACCCTGCTGGCGGTGACCACCACCGGGATCACCCGGCGTTTGGACCGCCGCGATGTCGGAGACCCCCGGTAGCCTGATCGTGTGCCCGAACTACCGGAAGTGGAGGCGCTGGCGCAGTTCCTGCGGGAGCACGCGGTAGGCGCGGTGGTGGGCCGTATCGATGTGGCGGCGCTGAGCGCCATCAAAACCTTCGACCCCCCGGTCACGGCTCTGTCGGGCCGGGATGTCACCGGTGCCGGGCGGTGGGGGAAATTCCTGGGGATGGACTGCGGGGGGCTCTGGCTGGTCACCCATCTGTCCCGGGCGGGCTGGTTGCGCTGGATCGACAACCCGGGCGTGAGCCCGCCCAAACCCGGGCGCGGCCCGCTCGCGCTGCGGGTGCACTTCTTCACTCCGGAGGGCGATACTCCGGCGTTCGATCTCACCGAGGCGGGTACCAAGAAACGGCTCGCGGTCTATATCGTCGACGATCCGATCCAGGTCCCGGGGATCGCCCGGCTCGGGCCCGACGCGCTGGCGGTCACCGAGGAACAGTTCGCCGAACTGCTCGCCGCCGCGCCCGGCCGGATAAAGAATGTGCTGGTCGACCAGACGGTGCTGGCCGGGATCGGTAACGCCTATTCCGACGAGATCCTGCACACCGCGAAGATCTCCCCGTTCGCCACGGCGCGAACACTGCCGGCGCCGAAGGTCGCCGATCTGTACGCGGCATTGCGCACCGTACTGCTGGACGCCGTGGACCGTTCGGCCGGGCAGGACGCCGCCCGGCTCAAGGGGGAGAAACGCTCCGGAATGCGGGTGCACGGCCGTACCGGCCTGCCCTGTCCGGTATGCGGGGACACCGTCCGCGAGGTCGCCTTCACGGATCGGTCGTTCCAGTACTGCCCCACCTGTCAGACCGGCGGCAAAGTCCTCGCGGACCGCCGGATGTCACGGCTGCTGAAGTAGGTCGGCCCGGGCGGTGCGTCACCGGCGCCGCTACGGCGCGGCGGCCGTCCCAGGTGCCGAGCCGCCTCCCTCGGCCCGGGCTGCCTCTCGCAGCACACGCAGCTCGTCCGAAAGCTGAGCCTCCAGATCTTCGCTTTCGGTGAGCCACGGCCGCGTACGTCTCGTATCGCGCACGGAGTCCAGATCCTGACTCGTCCGCTCGACGGCGGCCGCCTGTTCGGAAGGGCTACCCTCCGCCGCGATCGCGTGATTGTCCAGGACGCGCCATTGGACTCCCGACCGGTCCAGTGCCTGCCGCAGAGTGGCGTCGGGGGGATGGTGCAGTCCGATGAAATCGATATCGGCGGTGGTGATATCGAACATCTGGGCTTCGACGAACATCGAGGAGCGGAAAGCCGCACCGGTGTAGTCGCGATCGATGAGCCCGACCGTCCCGGGAGACATTCCGGCGCCATAGGAGTACTCCGACGGATCGTCCACAGGCGAGGGGATAGCCCGGTCCCTGTCGACCAGGGAATCACCGACCGTCACGGTCGTACGCGAACGTACCTCGGGTTTCAGGTAGATCTGATGGTCGCCGTAGTTCAACTCCGACAGCGCATCGATCAGTCCCGTTCCGGAGGGTCGGACCCCGTCCACCGCGATATAGCCGTAGACGGGCGGGTTGTCGTGGACGTGCGGGCCGAACCACTGTTCTTCGGCGGCGGCGCGATCGCCGGTCGGGTTGCGCGAGCCGCGGATTCGGCCCTCGTCGAGAATGCGCGCCAGCTCGTTGTCCCGCACTCGGATCGCGATCGGCCGACCGGCGAGCGCGGCTCGCAATTCGTCCCGCATCTGCCCGCGTACCGCGTCGCTGTCCCGGCCCAGCGTTTCGGCCACTTCGTCGATATGCCGATCGATCACCGCGTACTGCCGTGATGCCGGCCACCGGTCCTTCATCAACGCGAGCCAGCCGTCCTCGTCCGGCCCCCGCTCACCGAACCGTTGCCGCAGTTCCAGGTCCAGCTCCTGCCGGGCCCGGGTCAGGGTCGTCCGGTCCGGCACCGGCCGGCACAGGAGCGCGCGCCCGTCCCCCTCTGCGTGCCTCAGGATGCCCCGCGCGTCGCGAGCGAGGTTGCCGGCCTGTCGATAGTTGCCCTCGATTCCCCGGGCGGCGGACGCGTCGCTCCGCCCGGGGCCCAGGCTCGCGAGCAGGCGTCGGCTGACCTGACCGACGATCTGGCGGATCATCGTGACGACGAACAGCGGTGTCGGCGGGCGACCGGAATCGATACACCGGTGGGACCGGCTACGCAGGCGTAGCTGCGAGATCGGTCACCCAATGGCACAAGCCGAAACTAACTGCGCCCGGACCGGCTGCCCAATGCTGGGAAGGCCGGGCCGGTTCAGTCGGCCTGCTTCGGTTCGGGTGCCTCGCTGTCCGGCGCGGGATCCTCTTCGCGGTCGGCGAGTTCACCGGTGACGCGCACCGCGGTATCGGCGGCGGCCGCGGCCAGCGGGTGTTCCGCGGCGACGGAGTCGAGCAGCGATTCGCCACCCGCCGATTCGGTCTCGGCCTCGGCCGGGAACCCGCTGGTCCCGGCCCCCGCCGGGACCAGCAGCGGTGCGCGCACTCCCGCCCACAGTTTCCGCCGGTCGCTGTCCGGGTCGTTGTCCACCCGCGCCGGCGCGTCGATGATCAGCGTGCTGCGTTCCCGCTCGGTGTATCGCGGCCAGGACGGCAACGGTTCACCCGTGCGCGCGAATTGCAGCCAGTTGTTCTGGATCCGGCGGGTCACCGAGAGCAGGCCGCGCCGGCTTCCGCCGGCGGTGAGCGCCCGGCTCCACGGTTCGTAGACCACACCGAAGGTCGGCAGCAGATCGGTCGCGTGGGTGGCGCCCAGTTTGTAGAGCTGGAACAGCCGGGGCGCGAAATCGTAGCGGTAGGCGTAGGTGGGGGAGTGGCGGCTGTGCCCCTCCATCACCGCCACCGACGGACGCCAGAAGAAGTAGTCGCCGCCCGCGCGGATCGCCGTCTTCTCGGCCGGGAATCCCGGATACGTGGAGAACACGCGGGGATAGATCTCGGGGCCCGCGCCGGAAACCGCGCGTTTGAGGCGTTCCGGGCGGGTGGGCAGCGTATCGGTGAAGCGGTTGAACAGGGCGCCTTCGTTGCGGCAGGTGCCGATGATCAGCGGGACCCGATGGGTGTGCCCCTCGGTGAACGCGTCGATCGGGGTCCGCGGCAGCAGATCGCCGTCGGCTACCGGCGCGGCCGGGAAGAACCCCGGGAATTCCGCCATCGTCGCGTTCGACGCCCGGTTGAACGCTCGGCGGATATCGTGCGGATCGGCTTCGCGCAGGGCGCGATTGGCGTTCTCGGGTGCGATACCGAGCCGGTCGAGGATACGGCGGGCGAACTCCCGGGATTCGGCGACGGTGAGCCCCCAGTCCGCGGGCGGGCTCTGTGCGATCCCGCGGTGGAACAGCCCCTCGGCCGAGGGCGTCGCCAGCAGGCTCAATACCGCGTGCGCGCCGGCCGACTCGCCGAAAATCGTCACATTGTCCGGGTCGCCGCCGAATTCGGCGATATTGGCCCGGACCCAGCGCAGTGCGGCGATCTGGTCGCGCAGACCGAGATTGGAATCGTAGGGGCTCTCCGGGGTGGAGAACTCGGAGAAATCGGCATACCCGAAGGCCCCGAGCCGGTAGTTGATCGATACGACGATCACGTCCCCGTCGGCCGCCAGCTGGACGCCCGAATAGAGCCGCAGTGCCGAGGTGCCGAACAGATAGCCGCCGCCGTGGATGAACACCAGCACCGGCCGCGGTCGTACCGAGGCGGTGGCCGGAGCCACGACATTCAGTGTCAGTGAATCCTCGCTCATCTCCTGGAGCTTGCGCGGGCCGAGGCGGACGCCGAAGCTCGGCTGGATACCGGCAGCACGGAAATAGGTCGCGTCGCGCACATCGGTCCACGGCTGCACCGGTTGCGGAGATCGGAACCGCAGGTCACCGACGGGCGGGGCGGCATAGGGGAGCGACCGCCAGTGGATCACGCGGCGGCCGCGGCGACCACGGACGACACCGTCGACGGTGGTGACCTGCTCGGTTACGCTCACGTGCCCACCTGATGCGTGCGAGGTCCCGCCGCGGTGACGCTCCGCTGCCGCCTCCGGGTCCGATTCGCTCATGCTGTGTCGATCGGGTACGTGCGAGGGCCCTTCGTGGTGACGCTCGGCTGCCGCCTCCGGGTCTGACTCGCTCATACCTCCGATGGTAACGACGACCGATCGGTCTCCAACAGCCGTAACCAGAATTCGCTGACCGTCGGAAAAGCGGGCACTGCGTGCCACAGCGCGTCCAGTGGGACGCGCCCGGCGACGGCGATCGTGGCGGCGTGCAGTTGTTCTCCGACATCGGGTCCCACGAAGGTGGCGCCGACCAGTGTGTCGGTGGCGGTATCGATCACCAGCGCGGCGCGGCCGGTGTAATCGTCCCGGGTCAAGGCCGAACCGGCGACCGCGATATCCAGTTCGACCGTGCGGATGTCGTATCCGGCCGCGCGTGCGGCGGCGGCAGTGAGGCCGACGGCGGCGACCTCGGGGTCGGTGAACACCACCTGGGGCACGGCCCGGTGGTCGGCGCAGGCCCGATAGCGCGGTCCGGACAGCGAGCGGCCCGCGGCCCGAGCGGATATCACATCGCCGCAGACCCGCCCCTGATATTTGCCCATATGGGTGAGCGCGGCGCGGTGATTGATATCGCCGACCGCGTACAGCCATTCGCCGGCGACCGCCGCCACGGTCAGCTGATCGTCGACCTGGACGTACCCGGCGGGCAGGCCCACTGTCTCCAGGCCGATCCCATCGGTGCGGGGCACCCGTCCGGCGGCCACCACGATCTCGTCGGCGACCAGGGTGGTTTCGCCGTCCGGGCCCGCGGCGTGCACCGTGACCGCACCGCCGTGGATCCGGCCCTCGCCGTGGTCGGCGGCCTCGGGGCGCTGTACCCGGAGCGGCCGGGTCGCGAAGCGGATCTGCACCCCCCGCGCGGTGAGCGCGGAAGTAACGTATTCACCGGCGAAGGGTTCCACTCCGGCGAGCAACCGTTCGCCGCGGACCAGCACGGTGACCTCCGCGCCGAGCGCCGACAACCAGGTGGCGGCCTCGCAGGCCACCACACCGCCACCGATCACGACAGCGCGTTTCGGGATCTCGTGCAGGTTGGTGGCATCGCGGGAGGTCCAGGGCAGGGCGTCGCGCAGGCCGGGGATATCCGGTACGGCCGCGCGGGTACCGGTGGCCAGTACCACCGCGGAGCGGGCGCGCAGGATCCGGTCGCCGACGTGTACCCGCCGTTCTCCGTCGAGCCGGCCGGTACCGCGGATCACCTCGATACCCTGCTGTACCGCCCAGTCGACCTGGCTCGAATCGTCGTGGTCACCGTTGTGGGCGTGCACGAACTCGTCGCGGCGGCGCAGGACCGCGGCGGTATCGGGACCTTCGGCCTCGATACCCGGCAGAGCCAGCGCCGCCGCCAGGACATGGCCCGGGCGCAAGAGTGCCTTGCTCGGGATACAGGCCCAGTACGAGCATTCACCGCCGAGCTTCTCCGGTTCGACGATGGCCGCGGTGCGGTCGCTGCCGGCGATGGCGTAAGCGGCCGCGTTCTCACCGGCGGGTCCGCCGCCCAGGACGATGACGTCGTATTCGGTGGCGTCACCGTTCGCGGTGGCGCCACTGCCGTTGTCGGGCATCGGGGCTCCTTACTGTAGGTAGCCCTCGACCTGGCCCGCCGACCGCGGCGCGGCCTCGTCCGGGGGTTCGTTGCTCTCGATCCGGGCGCGTCGCTGCCGCAGCAGATCCCAGCACTGGTCCAGCATGACCTCCAGTTCGGCCAGCCGGCGTCGCTCCACCTCGGGATCGAGCTCCCCGCGCGCGGCCCGCGACCGCAGGTCGTGCTCGTCGTCGACGAGATCCTTGATCCGCCCGAGTATGTCCTGTTCGGTCATGCCGACCATGCTACGACCCGACCGCCGATCACCTGGTCATTCGGCCGGGCGCAGCAGATAGATATCCATGATCCAGCCCTTGCGCTCGCGCAGTTCGGCGCGGCGCCGCACGATCTCGCCGGCGATATCGCCGACTCGCCCGGCGAACAGGGTTTCGTCGGGCATTCCGAGATAGGCGCCCCACCAGATGGAGGTGTCGGCGGGGACCGTGGCGAACGCACAGTCGGCGTCGAGCATGACCACGGTGGAACCGTTCGCGAGACCTTCTTCACGTAACCGCCGGCCGGTGGTGATGTGGACCGGTTCACCGATCCGGTGCAGCACGGTCCGATGGCGTGCGGCGAGCGCGTGCACGCTGGTGACGCCCGGGATCACCGTGTAGCCGAAATCCAGCCTGCCGCGCGCGAGTACCCGTTCCACCATGCGCAGGGTGGAGTCGTAGAGGGCCGGATCGCCCCACACCAGGATCGCGCCGACTCCGTCGTGTGCCGCGAATGCCTCTTCCAGCAGCAGCGACCGCCGCTCGTGCCAGTCCAGCACCGTGCCCCGATAGTCGTCGGGGGTGCGGTCGCGAGGTGGATCGGGGATTTCGACGATTCGGTAGGGGCGGTCGGTGTATGCGGCGAGAATCGCGGTGCGCACCTCCACGAGCTCCCGCTTCTCGGCTCCTTTGCCGATCACGAAGAAGGTGTCGGCCGCCCGCAGGGCCTTGATCGCCTCCATCGTCACCTGGTCCGGGTCACCGGCGCCGATCCCGATCACATACAGCGTGCGCATGAGGTCAGCTTGGCAGGCCGGATCACCGGGCATCGGCGGGGCCGGGTGGTAACGGCGCGGATGCCGTCCGGCTCCGCGGTATGCCCGTGCGGGTGCGCAGTGCGTGCGCAGTGCGCAGTAAGCTCGGCGCGTGGTCAGCGCAGCGAACAGTCAGGTTCCGGACCCGCGACACGCTCCGGACACCCAATACGAAGATCTGCTCCGGCTCGTCCTGGATACCGGGACCGCCAAGGCGGACCGTACGGGCACCGGCACCCGCAGTGTGTTCGGTCATCAGCTGCGGTACGACCTCGCCGCCGGATTTCCGCTGATCACTACCAAGAAGGTGCATCTCAAATCCATCGTGTACGAACTGCTGTGGTTCCTGCGCGGGGATTCCAATGTGCGGTGGTTGCAGGAGCACGGGGTCAGCATCTGGGACGAATGGGCCGGCGCCGACGGCGAGCTGGGCCCCGTCTACGGCGTGCAGTGGCGTTCCTGGCCCGCCCCCGACGGCCGCCATATCGACCAGATCGCCCAGGTGTTGCATACGCTGCGCACCGATCCCGATTCGCGGCGGATGCTCGTTTCGGCCTGGAACGTGGCCGAACTGGACCGGATGGCGCTGGCACCGTGCCACGCCCTGTTCCAGTTCTATGTCGCCGACGGCCGGTTGTCCTGCCAGCTCTATCAGCGCAGCGCCGATCTGTTCCTCGGGGTGCCCTTCAATATCGCGAGCTATGCGCTGCTGACCCTGATGGTCGCGCAGCAGGCCGGCCTCGCACCGGGCGATTTCATCTGGACCGGCGGTGACTGCCATATCTACGACAATCACCGGGAACAGGTGGTCGAACAACTGACCCGCCCGCCGTACCCCTTCCCGGCGCTCGAACTCGAACCCGCCGCCTCCCTGTTCGACTACCGCTACGAGGACATCCGGGTGCGCGACTACCGGCACCATCCGGCGATCAAGGCCCCGGTGGCGGTGTGACCGCGGTGGACTCCGCACGCGTTATCGGCCTGATCTGGGCGCAGACTCCGGACGGGGTTATCGGGGTGGACAACACCATTCCGTGGCGGGTGCCCGAAGATGTGGCGCGGTTCAAGGCGACGACCGCCGGACATCCGGTGATCATGGGCCGGCGGACCTGGGATTCGCTGCCGGCCCGTTTCCGGCCGCTGCCGGGGCGGCGCAATATCGTCGTGACCCGGCAGGTCGACTGGTCCGCGGAAGGCGCGGAAACGGCCGGGTCGGTCGAAGCCGCGCTGGAACTCGCCGCCCCCGCCACGACCTGGGTGATCGGGGGTGGCGAGATCTACCGACTCGCCCTGCCCCGGGCCACCGAACTGCTGATCACCGAGGTCGACACCGAGGTGGACGGTGACGCCCACGCCCCGGCGCTGGGCCCCGGATGGTCCTCGGCCGACCCGGCGGCCTGGCTCGAATCCACGGGTGGGCACCGTTACCGGATCCGGCGTTTCACCCGCGGCTGACCCCGGCGGGCCGCGTACCGGTTCGCGATACCGGACCAGCCTCGGAAAACGCCGGAACGCCGGCGCCCGGTCGGGCATACTCGGCTGTACGTCCCGCGATCACAGCCCGGTCGTGGGTATGCGGAGGCGAAAGGCTGTCCATGGACAAGAAATCGCTGACAGCGGTGGCCCGGCAGCAGTTGAAGCTGGCCGCGACCGTCACCAGTGGCCGCAGCTCGCAGACCATCTACGGTGGCCACGCCAATTCCCTGCGCCAGACCGTGGTGGGGTTGTGTTCGGGACAGAGCCTGGCCGAACACGACAACAGCGGCGAGGCCACGCTGCTCGTACTCTCCGGAACACTCACCCTGCACAGCGGGGACAACGAGTGGAAGGGGTCGGCGGGCGACCTGCTCGTGGTGCCCAAGGCGCGGCACAGTGTGCAGGCAATCGACGATGTGGCGTTTCTGCTGACGGTCGCGAAGTAGCCCGCCCGGGTCGTACGGTCGCCGGCTGTTCGCCGGTAATGTGATCGGCTATGGGGCAGCCGCAGCCGATACTGGAACCGCTCACACCGGCCGCGTATTTCCTCGTCGCCACCGTCGAGCCCGGCGGCGAGGCGGCGGCGCGGGATCTGCTCGCCGAACTTCCCGGTCTGCGCCGGGCCATCGGTTTCCGGGTGCCGGGTGCCGGGCTGGGCTGTATCACCGGGGTCGGGTCCACCGCCTGGGACCGCTTGTTCGGCGGTCCGCGCCCGGCCGAACTGCACGAGTTCCCCGGGTACGACGGACCGCTGCACCACGCCCCGGCCACCCCCGGCGATCTGCTCTTCCATATCCGTGCCCAGGTGCACGACGCCTGTTTCGAACTGGCCATGGCGATCGGCGACCGGCTGGCCGGGATCGGCACGATCGTCGACGAAACGGTCGGCTTCCGCTACTTCGAACAACGTGACCTGCTCGGCTTCGTGGACGGCACCGAGAATCCCGAGGGCGGGTTCCCGGATACGGCCGCCGGCCGGGCCGCGCTCATCGGCGCCGACGATCCGGATTTCACCGGCGGCAGCTATGTGATCGTGCAGAAATACCTGCACGATATGACCGCTTGGCGGGCGCTGCCGGTACCGGAGCAGGAGCGGGTCATCGGCCGCACCAAACTCGAGGATTTCGAACTCGACGACGAGGTGAAACCGGCGGACTCGCATATCGCCGTGAACCAGGTGATCGAACCGGACGGCACCGAACGGGAGATCCTGCGCGCGAATATGCCTTTCGGCAGCGTCGGTGCGGGCGAGTTCGGCACGTATTTCGTCGGCTATTCGGCCACCCCGCGGACCACCGAGATCATGCTGGAACGGATGTTCCTCGGGACCGACGAGGCCACCCACGACCGGATCCTCGATTTCTCCACCGCGATCACCGGCACCCTGTTCTTCGTTCCGCCACAGGATTTCTTCGACGATCTGCCCGCCCCACCGGAAGAGGCCGCGGCGGCGGATCCGGGTCCGCCGCCGCGCACGGACGGTTCCCTCGGTATCGGCACGTTGAAAAGGAGCAGCACGGTATGAACAACCTCCATCGCGAACTCGCGCCGATCACGGATTCGGCCTGGGCTGTTATCGAAGAGGAGGCCACGCGGACCTTCAAACGGCACAATGCCGGCCGCCGCGTGGTGGACCTGTCCGGTCCGCACGGTACGGATTATTCCGCCCGCGGACTGGGCCGTACGACGCCCATGGCCGCCCCGCACGACGGTGTCCAGGCGCGACAGCGGGTGGTGGCCCCACTGGTGGAGCTCCGGGTGCCGTTCACGCTCGCGCGGGTGGAACTCGACAATGTCGAGCGTGGCGCCCAGGACACCGATCTGGATCCGGTGAAGGACGCGGCCCGCAATATCGCCTTCGCCGAGGACCGGGCGGTATTCGAGGGCTATACGGCGGCCGGTATCACCGGGATCCGGGCCGGTTCGTCGAACAAGGCGATCGCGTTGCCCGACGATGTGTTCGGCGTGCCCGAGGTGATCGCGCTGGCCGTGAGCCAACTGCGTCTCGCCGGTGTCGACGGACCGTATTCGGTGCTGCTCAGCGCCGATCTGTACACCAAGGTGAGCGAGACGTCCAACCACGGCCACCCGTTGCGCACCCACCTGGAGCGGCTCGTCCCCGACGGCGAGATCATCTGGGCACCGGCCATCGACGGCGCGTTCGTTCTCACGACCCGCGGCGGAGATTTCGACCTCACCCTGGGACAGGATCTGTCCATCGGCTATCTGGCCCACGACGCGGAAACCGTGCAGCTCTACTTCCAGCAGAGCATGACATTCCACGTGTATTCCGCCGAGGCTGCGGTCGCGCTTTTCTGAGCGGGTGATCAGCGTCACCGAAGCGGCCACGCACCGTCCGGTAGCGTGTGGCCGAGAGCACCGGTGCGTGGTGTGAACGGAGTTTGTATGCAAATGGTGCACGCGGGTGTCGTGCCCACGGGTCGGGTGCTGGGGTACAGCATCGCCGGGGTCGCGGTGGTCGTGGTGGTGACCGTTCCGACAGTGCTGCTCTTCGGCCCGGCCCGGGTGTTCACCGGGATCGTGCTCGGTGCGCTGCTCGCGGTCGCCGCGCTGTTCGCGCTGTTCACCCGGGACGCCGTGGTTCTCACCGAACAGGCGATCCATCGTCGGACACCGTGGTCGGTGACCAGTATCGACTGGGATCGGGTGGTGGCCGGGCGCTTCGGTCTCGACGAGAAATCGCGCTGGTCACTGGCATTGGATCTGGCCGGTGGTGCGGAATTGCACAGCGAACTGGTGCTGCTGTCGATTCCGCCCGTCGAGGGGCCGGTTTCCGGTGCCTACGACCTGCGCAAAAGAGAACAGATAAACGAGATACGCAATATGTTGCGGCACAAACGTATTCCCATTACGGTGCTTCCGGATATCGCGGGTGCGCTCGAGAAACACTGGCGCATCGCTCCGCCTACGCGGTGAACGACGGATCACCGGGCTGTCCCGCGTTCTGGGGACAGAGAACGACCGATGCCACTATGGATGATTCGGCCGCGACACGGCAAAGGAGAGTAATGGTTCGCCACGTCCGGATACTGGTGGGGGTAGTGACGCTGCTGGCTGCGCTGTGCTCCGGCCTGCCGGCGGCTACCGCGCAGGCGCAGCAGAGCTGGTATCCGGGACAGCTGCTCGCGGCCGCGCCACTCGGCCGGATATGGTCGGGCCTCGACGGCGTGCGACGTATCGAATACGTCACCACCGGACCGGGCGGCAAACTCGTTCCCGCATCCGCGCTGGTCCGGATGCCCGGCGGTCCGGTGCCGGACGGTGGTCTCCGGGTGGTCGCCTGGGATCACGGCACCTCCGGTCTCGCCCAGGACTGCGGACTCACCGGTTCGGCGCAACTGGAGGAGCGCACCGGCCCGACTGTGCAGCGTTTCAACGACGCCGGCTACGCGGTGGTCGCCCCCGACTACATCGGGTTGAGCCCCAACTCGCCCGGACCGCACCCGTATCTGCAGACCAGTACGGAGGCCACCGCCACCATCGACGCCGTCCGCGCGGCCCGCGCGGCATTCACCGAACTTTCTGCGAGCTGGGCGGTGGCCGGCTGGTCGCAGGGCGGCCACGCCGCGCTCGGTACCGGCAGGTTCGCTCCGGAGTACGCGCCCGAACTCGACTTCCGCGGTACGGCCGCGCTGGCCCCGGTCACCAACCTGGAGGATATCTTCCTGCGTTCGCGCCCGGACCAGCCCGAGATGCCCGGATATGTGGGCCGGTCCGTACCCCTGGTGCTCGCCGGTATGACCGGTGCCCAGCTGGGGCCCGAGGTGGGCGGCTTCCTGACCCCGCAGGGCCGCCAGTTCATCGCGGGGCTCAGCACCGGCTGCAATGCGCAGGCGCGCACGATGCTGTCCTCCGTGGAGATCGGCGCCATGCTGACGCGGCCACTCAACGATCCGGAGTTCGCGTCGGTGATGCGCGACTACATGGCGGTCCCGGTCAGCGGCTACCAGGATCCGATCCTGATCGTGCACGGCAATTTCGACACTGTCGTTCCGCTACCGCTGAGCCTCGCGCTGGTCGGGCAGTTCGTCCTGCACGGCACCCAGCACCAGGCCCGGTGGCTCAACACCGGGCACGAGAACCTGGAGAGTCTGGGCGGCATCGACCTCACCCTGGCCTTCCTGGAGAAAGAGCTGCCGGCCCGCTGACCGTTCAGACGAAAGCCCGCTCGATGATCGCGGCCGTATCCACCCCGGTCGGCAGCGTGCCGAACGCGGCCCCCCAGTCTTCTCCCAGACGGGACGCGCAGAAGGCATCGGCGACCGCGCGATGACCGTGCCGAACCAGCTGCGCCCCCTGTAGAACCAGGGCCATCAGCTCCACGATCCGCCGCGCCCGGTACTCGATATCGCTGTGCTCGGCCAGTTCCTTGCCGAGCCGGTCGACAGCGTGATCCAGGTGGGGATTCTCGCCGCGCGCACGTGACACCTCCGCGAAGTAGGCCTCCACGGTCTCGGGCCGGGTGCCCATCGCGCGCAGTGCGTCGAGCGCGGCGATATTGCCCGACCCCTCCCAGATCGACATGAGCGGTGCCTCCCGGTAGAGCCGGGGCATCCCGGATTCCTCGACGTATCCGTTACCGCCGAAGCATTCGAGCGCTTCGGCGGCGTGCACGGCCGCGCGTTTGCACACCCAGTACTTGGTGACGGCGAGCGCGATCCGGCGCAGTGCCGCCTCGGCCGGATCGGCGGCGGCCCGGTCGGTGGCGCCGGCCAGTCGCAGCATGACCGTGGTGGCGGCCTCGGATTCGATCACCAGATCGGCCAGGACGTTGCGCATCGCGGGCTGATCGACCAGCGCGGCACCGAAGGCCCTCCGATGACGTGCGTGATGGACCGCGCGTACGGCGGCCGCGCGCATCCCCACCGCGGAACCGACAACGCAGTCGAGGCGGGTCATATTGACCATTTCGATAATGGTCTTCACCCCGGCACCCTCCGCGCCCACCAGCCATCCGGTCGCGTTCTCGTATTCGATCTCCGCGGAGGCGTTCGACCGGTTGCCGAGTTTGTTCTTGAGCCGCTGGAGCCGGATCGGGTTGCGGGAACCGTCGGGCAGCACCCGTGGCAGCAGGAAGCAGGACAGTCCGCCCGGGGCCTGCGCGAGCGTCAGGAACATATCGGACATGGGTGCCGAGGTGAACCATTTGTGCCCGACGATCCGGTAGCTGCCGTCCGGCCGCGGCACCGCGGTGGTGGTGTTGGCACGCACATCCGAACCACCCTGTTTCTCCGTCATCGACATACCGGCGATCAGACCGGCCTTGCCGGACGGTTCACGGAGTCCGAAGTCGTAGGTGCGTGCGGTGAGCAGCGGTTCGTACACTGCCGCCAGTTCCGGGTTGTGCCGCAGCGCCGGAACGGCGGCGTAGGTCATCGAGATGGGGCACATATGGCCGGCATCGGCTCCGCCCCAGACATAGAACTTCGCGGCCCGCGCCACATGCGCGCCGGTCCGGTCGTCGGCCCAGGGCGCACCGTGCAGTCCGTGCCCGACCGCGACTGTCATCAGGTCGTGCCAGTGCGGATGGAACTCCACCTCGTCCACCCGGTTGCCGTAGCGATCGTGGGTGTGCAGGACGGGCGGGTGTTCCTCGGCGAGCCGGCCCCACTCCTGCACCCGCTCGCTGCCGGCGAGTGCGCCGAGCTCGCGCACCTCCGCTTCCGCCCACCCGGCGCCTTCCCGGTGCAGTCCGGCCAGCAACGCGGGGTCCCGGGCGGCGTCGAACGGGGTGATCGGCGGGACCTGGTTGACGACCTCGTGCGTGAGCATCCATCGATTATGCGTCGTACGTCACATCGCGATACGGCGGGGATGACGACCGGTCGGTATCGCGGATCGGACGCTGTTCCCGGCCGGGTCACCGCACGGCACGGCTACGACATCCGGCGCTTCCGCCGGGTTCGCGCTCGGCCGCACCACTGCCGGCTGTCATCCGCTCCGGCGGGCGGCGGGCGGAGCGGATCCGTCGGCCGACCATCCCGAATCAACCGATAGCCTGTGCGAATGCGCCGGTTGAGCGTTGTCGACGAGATTTTTCTGCGGACCCATCAGGGGCTCGGCACCCCGATCGCCCTCCAGGGCCTGTGGCGGACCGGGGCGGCGGTGGACACCGCGGTCCTCACCGGGTTGTCCGAGGCCCTGCGTACCGGCCCGCTCGCCCGCCGGGTGGTGCGGCCCCGGATTCCGGGCGCCCGGTCCCGATGGCAGCACAACGAGCACGCGTATCCGCTGGACCTGTACAGCTCGGCACTCGCACCCGCGGAGATAGCGAGCTGGGCCGATACACGCGGTAACCATCTCGATCCGGAGCACGGCCCGGGCTGGCGGCTGTCGGCGGCGCCGCTCACCGGCGGGGGTACGGTAGTGGCCCTCACCTGCTCCCATGTTCTCACCGATGCCCGCGGCCTGATCATCGCCGTCGAACTGGCACTGCGGGAGCTGGATCCCGGTGCGAAGGCCGATACGGTGCGGACCGGTGACGGACCGATCGCGGGACCCGCCGGTGCGCGCGATTCGGATTGGGCCGACGCCGCACGTATCTGGGCGACGGTCGCCGTGGGCGGGATGCACGCTGCCGCGGCGCGTATCCCGCGTCGGGTACGGCAGCCGCTGTCCGCGAAAGCGGCCGGGACGGGAAGTTCCGCGGTGCGCGCGACCGGAGGGGACGCCCGTGCGCAACCCACCCCCTCCACATCGGGACGCCCGGTAACGGAACCGGATCCGCGACTCCCGCCCACCGAACCACCCACCACTGCCGGGCCGGCTGCGCTACCGAGGATCGCCCCGCCGGCCGCGCGCACCGGGAACACAGAGCCGCCTCGGTCCGGGAACGGCCGGATATCGGAGCCCGCCGTGATACTGCGCTGTCCGGCGCCGGACTGGGAGCGGATCGCCGGCGGATACGGTGGTACAGCGAACAGCCTGTTCATCTGGTTCGTCGCGAATACGCTGTGGGGTGCCGGTTTCGCGGGCGCCGAGATCGCGGCCAGTTTGCCGGTGGACACCCGCCACGAACCCCGGATCGACAACGACCTCGCGATGACCGAGATAACGGTGACCCCACCGGACGGTCCCGCCGAGATCCGGGCGAAGAGCCGCGCCGCCTACGAACGCCGGATATCGAGTCCCGGCGGCCTACCCGAGGAGTTCCTCCACCTGGTCCCGGACCGGGTCGCTCACCGGCTGTCCCGGGGAGCCGGTGAACGGGATGTCCTCTGCTCGAATATCGGCCGGATCCCCCCGGCGCTGTCCGTGCTCGGGCCGCACGAATGCACCGGTATCGCGACCCGGGCGATCCATCCCGGTCTCGTCCGCGCCGACCGGCCCCGGACCCGGCTGTCCGGCTACCTGTGCCGGTTCCGTGACGACTACATCCTGACGCTCGCGAGTCTCTACCCCGAACGAATCCCCGACGCCGCCGCGCTGCACGTGCTCGCCACCGCCACCGCCACGCGGGTGGAACTGCCGATCCGCCCGTGGTGAGCGCTCAGCGGTTGGCGCGGTACCAGCGGATCAGCGAATCGGTGGACGAATCGTCCTGCGGTGCGGGTTCTTCCGCGTCGGTGAGCAGCGGCGCGAGCGCCAGGGCCTGCTGTTTGCCCAGTTCCACACCCCACTGATCGAAACTGTCGATACCCCAGATCACCCCGGCCACGAATACCTGATGTTCGTAGAGCGCGATCAACTGTCCCAGCACCGACGGAGTGAGACGGGGTGCGAGGATCGTGGTGCTGGGCCGGTTTCCCGGCATCACCTTGTGCGGGATCAGTTCCGTCTGCGTGCCCTCGGCGGCTATCTCCTCGGCGGTCTTCCCGAACGCCAGGACCTTGGTCTGCGCGAACAGGTTGCTCATCAGGATGTCGTGCATACTGCCGGTGCCGTCACGGGTGGGCAGATCGTCGGTGGGGCGCGCGAATCCGATGAAATCGGCGGGAATCAGCCGGGTGCCCTGATGCAGAAGCTGGTAGAAAGCGTGCTGACCGTTGGTACCGGGTTCACCCCAGAAGATCTCGCCGGTGGCGGTGGTGACCGGGGAACCGTCCGCGCGCACCGACTTTCCGTTCGACTCCATGGTGAGCTGCTGCAGATAGGCCGGGAACCGGGCGAGATCGTTGGAGTACGGCAGGACCACGCGGGATTGCGCCCCGAAGAAATTCGAGTACCACACCCCGAGCAGGGCCAGCAGGGCCGGCGCGTTCTCCGGCAGCGGCGCGGTGGCGAAATGCCGGTCCATATCGTGCATACCGGCCAGGAACTCGGCGAAACGGTCCGGGCCGATCGTCACCATCACCGACAGCCCGATCGCCGAATCGACCGAATACCGGCCACCGACCCAATCCCAGAAACCGAACATATCGGCCGTATCGATACCGAATTCGGCCACTCGCGCGGCATTCGTGGACACCGCGACGAAATGTTTCGCTACGGCGTCGGGACCGAGCGCATCGACCAGCCACCGCCGCGCCGCGGTCGCGTTGGTGAGCGTCTCGAGCGTGGAGAAGGTTTTCGAAGCGACGATGAACAGGGTGGTCGCCGGATCCAGATCGGCCAGTGTCGCCACCAGATCGGCGGGATCCACATTGGAGACGAACCGGGCACCGATACCGGCGTCCGCGTAGTGGCGCAGCGCCTGATGCACCATGACGGGCCCGAGATCCGAACCGCCGATCCCGATGTTCACCACCGTCCGGATCCGCTGCCCGGTCGCGCCACGCCGATCACCCGAGCGCACGGAATCGGCGAAGGCGGCCATCCGGTCGAGCACCTCGTGGACCGCGGCGGCCGCGTCCTCGCCGTCGATGGTCAGCGCACTGCCCGCGGGCAACCGCAATGCGGTGTGCCCCACCGCCCGATCCTCGGAGGTGTTGATGTGCTCCCCGCCGAACATCCGGTCGCGCTGGCCCTCGACCCCCGCTTCCCGGGCCAGTTCCACCAGCAATTGCAGGGTTTCCCGAGTGACGCGATGCTTGCTGTAGTCGATCCGCAGCTCACCCGCGGTCAGCGTCAGATCGCGGCCGCGCGGTGGATCTTCGGCGAACAGATCCCTCAGCTGTAGGGCGGTGATCGCGGCGTGGTGATCGCGTAATTTCTGCCATGCCGCCGATGCGGTTATGTCGACGCTCACACTGGCCGAGCGTACAACCCACAGCGGCCGGACGCAGGCGGGGTCGGGACGTACCGCGCGTTCCGGGCGATCACACCGCCGGAGCGGAGGCATTTGCCGGCCGGTAGCCATGGGGTCGGTCGGGTATGTGCTGCAGGCCGTCCGGAGACTCGTTGTCGGAGTGCTGGGGGCTGGGCCGAACTGGAATGGTGGCGGTGGGCGGGGTCGACGGAGTGCGCACGGGGCCGGCTCGAGTGCGCTGGTGGGGGGTCGGGTGGAGTACTGGGAGCTGAGGTTCGCGGGGTTGGGTTTGGTCGGCGCGCTCGCGGAGAACCCGGACGGTCGAAGTGCTGGTGGGGCTGGGACGAACTGGAGTGCTCGCGGAGGGCGGGGTCGGCGGAGTGCCGGCGGGGCTGGGGTCGGCCGGGGCGCTCGTGGGGAGCCTGGGCGGCCGGAGTGCTGGTTTGGGGGCTGGGTGGGTCGAGGGCGCTCGTGGACGTGGGAAGGCGCAGGAAGTGCGCTTGCTCCTGAAGGTGGGATGTGGGCCTGGTTGTGAAGGTGCTGTGTTTTCGGTGCGCTGGCGCGTGCGGGGTCGAGGCCCCTGGTGTCCCGCCGTTCAAGCCTCGGGACTCGAGCCTTCGGCTCATGCGACGTGCGGTGGGCCGTCCGCGGAAGGTGACCTTTGCGCACCTTCGGCCAAGGGGCGGGACGGACTCAACCCTTTGTGGCGTCTCGTAAGTCGGTTTCCGCTGCCCCGAATAGGTCGGCATGCGAACCCCGTCTCTATTGCTACACCGGATCGCCGGCATGCGGACCCACCCCCTTTGTCCACTCCCGGACGGTCAACATTCGCAGGCGGGGTCAATAGGGCCCCACCCCCGCGGCGCCGAAGGCGCCGCCATAAACACTGCGGCTCGGCCTAGGCTGACGTGATGGCTTCCGAAACCGAAGTACTCGCGTCCGTACCGAAGCAACTGTGGATCGGCGGGCCCGTCGATGCCGCTGGTGGTGGCACCTTCGCCGTGCACAATCCGGCGAACGGTGAGGTTCTCGCGGAGGTGGCGGACGGGGCGCCGGAGGACGCGGTCCGGGCGCTGGATGCCGCGTCGGCCGCCCAGGCGGGCTGGGCGGCGACTCCGGCTCGTGAGCGCGGTGAGATCTTGCGCGCGGTTTTCGAGCGCATCACCGCGCGTGCCGAGGAGTTCGCGCTGCTGATGACCCTGGAGATGGGCAAGGCGCTACCGGAGAGCCGTAACGAGGTGCGTTACGGCGCGGAGTTCTTTCGCTGGTTCAGTGAGGAGGCCGCCCGGATCCACGGCCGTTACCTGCATGCGCCGTCGGGTACGGGGCGGATCCTGGTGCACAAACAGCCGGTCGGTCCCTGCCTGGCGATCACCCCGTGGAATTTTCCCCTCGCGATGGGCACCCGCAAGATCGGTCCCGCGCTGGCGGCGGGCTGCACCATGATCGTCAAACCTGCTTCGGCCACCCCGCTCACCATGCTGCTGCTGGCGAAGTTGTGCGCCGAGGCCGGGCTGCCCGACGGCGTGCTGTCGGTGATCACTTCCCGCCGGTCCGGGGCGCTCACCCAACCTCTGCTAAACGATCCGCGGTTGCGTAAGCTCACCTTCACCGGGTCCACCGAGGTCGGTCGTACGTTGGTCGAGAAGTCCGCGTCCGGCCTGCTGCGCACCTCGATGGAGCTCGGCGGGAACGCGCCGTTCGTCGTATTCGACGATGCCGATATCGATGCGGCCGTCGAGGGCGCCATGCTGGCGAAGCTGCGCAACGGTGGTGAGGCGTGTACTGCGGCGAATCGCTTCCATGTGCAGCGGGCGGTGGTGGAGGAGTTCACCGAGAAGTTCGTCGCCGCGATCAATTCGCGGGTCCGGTTGGGTCCGGGCGCCGACCCGGCCACCACCCTGGGGCCACTGGTCGACGAGCAACAGCTGAACACCGTCTCCGAACTGGTCGACGACGCGGTGTCGGCGGGCGCGTCGGTCCGGGTCGGCGGGAAGGCTCCGGGTGGGCCCGGCTGGTTCTATCCGGCGACCGTGCTCACCGATATCCCGGCGCGGGCGCGGATTCTGCGCGAGGAGGTTTTCGGGCCGGTGGCGCCGATCGTCGCTTTCGATACCGAGGAAGAGGGTCTGGCGGCGGCCAACGATACCGAGTTCGGGCTGGTGAGCTATCTCTACACCCGTGACCTCGATCGTGCGTTGCGTGTGGCCGAGGGGCTGGAGAGCGGCATGGTCGGTGTGAACCGCGGTGTGATCTCGGATCCGGCGGCGCCGTTCGGCGGGGTCAAGGCGTCCGGTTTCGGCCGGGAGGGTGGTACCGAGGGGATCGAGGAGTATCTGTCGACCAAGTACATCGCCATGACGTGACAGACAGTACGAACCGCCCTGGGGCGTGATCACCCGGGGCGGTTCGTGAGGTTGCGGCGGTCTGCGGGCCGTCGCGTCGGTTCTGTGGGGTCTAGCGTCCGAGCCGGCCGCGACCGAGTCGCAGTAGCAGCATCGCCAGGGTGTGACCCTCCTGACCCAGCTCGCTGAAGCGTTCCAGCACTTTCATTTCCCGGCTGTGTACCAGCCGGGTGCCCCCGGAGGCCATCCGGGTGCGTCCGATTACCCGCGAGATCTCCGTCCGGCGCTTGATCGCCGTGAGGATCTCCGCATCGAGCCGGTCGATCTCCTTGCGGAGCTTCTCGATCTCGGCTTCGGTCCGAGGGAGCTCCGAGTCCGTGTCGGTTGTCGAACCCGACCCGGTCGCCGTAGCGGGTGTGCTCATTTCTCATCTCCTCGTGTCAGAACCTGGATCGGCGCCGAGGCGCGTCGTGTTACCGGTCCAGAGCTCCTACACCGTGAAAAAGACCCGGCGGGTCTGGTAGTGCCGTTCCCCCTTACCTGCCCCGTCGGGGCCTCAGGTGCCCGGTCTGCGGCCCCGCTGTCCACACAACCGGCGCGGATGTTTCGCTGAAGGGCAAACCATATTGCCAGTTTGCCACGGTGTGCGATGTATGCAAAACGCTCACTGCTGGGGATATCGGGGCGACCCGGTGCGCGCGCGGGACCGAATTCGGCCGAGTGTTCGATCGTGTCGGGTCGCGGCGGTAGCGTGAACAGACGATGGACACCACCGCGGCAGCACTTCGTTCGGATTCGCACAATCCCCGGGCCACCTCCGCCGGCGGCTCACCGGAGCCCGGCGCGGCGGAGAATATGGCCCTACCCGGCCTGGAGTTGTCCGGTGCCGATCGCGCAGCCGCGGGCCCCGGTGGCCGTGAGACGGGTGCTGCGCCGGGCGGGCTGGCCGCGTTGCAGCGGCGGGTACAGGCCGAGCAGGCGCAGCAGCGTACGGATACCGCGCAGCGCCGGGCCGAGGACGCCGGACAGCTGCTCGACGGCCTCAATCCGCAGCAGCGTGCCGCGGTCCTGCACACCGGGCCCCCGCTGCTGATCGTGGCCGGGGCGGGTTCGGGCAAGACCGCGGTGCTGACCCGACGGATCGCCTACCTGCTGGCCGCTCGTGGCGCCACCCCCGGGCAGATCCTGGCCATCACCTTCACCAACAAGGCCGCCGCCGAGATGCGGGAGCGGGTCATCGAGCTGGTGGGCCCGCGTGCCGCGAGTATGTGGGTGTCGACCTTCCACTCCAGCTGTGTGCGCATCCTGCGCACCCAGGCGGCGTTGCTGCCCGGGCTGAACTCGAACTTCTCCATCTACGACGCCGACGATTCCCGGCGGCTGCTCACCATGATCTGCCGGGATCTGGAACTGGATGCCAAGAAGTACACGCCGAGACTGCTCGCGACGGCCATTTCGAATCTGAAGAACGAGCTCGTCGGGCCGGAGCGGGCGGGCAGCGACGCCGAATTCGAAGACGCGGAACTGCCGCGGGTCGTCGCCCGCGTCTACGCCGAATATCAGCGGCGGCTGCGCACGGCCAACGCGCTGGACTTCGACGATCTCATCGGCGAGACGGTCGGACTACTGCAGCGGCATCCCGAGGTCGCCGAGTACTACCGCCGTCGTTTCCGCCATGTCCTGGTCGACGAATACCAGGACACCAACCACGCGCAGTACGTACTCGTGCGCGAACTCGTCGGGCATCACACCCCGGGGACGACCGGTGAGGCCGCCGATACCGACGCCGGCGCGGCGGCCGCCGATCCCGGTATCCCGGAACCGGACCCGCATATCGTGCCGCCCAGCGAGCTCTGCGTGGTCGGCGACGCCGATCAGTCCATCTATGCCTTCCGCGGCGCCACGATCCGCAATATCGAGGAATTCGAACGCGATTTCCCCGATGCCGAAACCATCCTCCTGGAACAGAACTACCGGTCGACGCAGAACATCCTGTCCGCGGCCAACTCGGTGATCGCGCGTAACAGCAACCGCCGCGACAAACGGCTGTGGACCGATGCCGGTGAGGGCGAACTCATCACCGGCTATGTCGCCGACAACGAACACGACGAGGCGGCCTTCGTCGCCCGCGAGATCGATCGGCTGGTGGACGAGGAAGCTGCCGCCTATTCCGATATCGCGGTGTTCTACCGCACCAACAACAACTCCCGGGCCTTGGAGGAGATCTTCATCCGGATGGGCCTGCCGTACAAGGTGGTCGGCGGGGTCCGGTTCTACGAGCGCAAAGAGGTCCGCGATATCGTCGCCTACCTGCGCGTACTGGAGAATCCGGACGATGCGGTGAGCCTGCGCCGGATTCTCAACACGCCGCGTCGCGGTATCGGGGATCGCGCCGAGGCCTGTGTGGCCGTGCACGCCGAACAGCGCGGTATCGGGTTCGCCGAGGCACTGCGGGATGCCGCCGCCGGCGAGGTCGCGCTGCTGAACACCCGGGCGCGTAACGCCATCGCGGGGTTCGTCGCGCTGCTCGAACAGATCCGGGCCGCGGGCGAAATGGACGAGGTGGACTTTCCGGATGTCGGCGCGGTGGTCGAGGCGGTACTGGACCGCACCGGCTACCGGGCGGAGTTGGAGGCCTCCGACGATCCACAGGACGGTGCGCGGCTGGACAACCTGAACGAACTGGTGAGCGTCGCCGGGGAGTTCAGTTCCGAGGCCCGTAACGCGCTCGAGGCCGCACGGGCCGAGGGGCTGGTCCCGGAACCGGGTGAGGGTGAACCCGAGCCCGGTTCGCTGGCCGCGTTCCTGGAACGGGTATCGCTGGTGGCCGATGCCGACCAGATACCCGAGGAGGGCTCGGGCATGGTCACCATGATGACCCTGCACACCGCCAAGGGCCTGGAGTTCCCGGTGGTTTTCGTGACCGGTTGGGAGGACGGCCAGTTCCCGCATCTGCGTGCCCTCGGCGATCCCGCCGAACTGGCCGAGGAGCGGCGGCTGGCCTATGTGGGTATCACCCGGGCCCGGCGCCGCCTGTATCTCACTCGCGCGGTGGTCCGCTCGGCGTGGGGGCAGCCGGTGTTCAATCCGGAGTCCCGGTTTCTGCAGGAGGTCCCGGATCATCTGATCGACTGGAAACGGCTCGAACCCAAACGGTCCTCGGCTCCGGCGCAGTACGGTCGCCGCCGTGGCGCCGAGTCGGGTGATGAGGATTGGACCGGCGGCCGGTCGCAGTCCTGGGAGCCCCGGCCCGGTTTCGGGGAGGGACGCTCGGCCCGGCGCGGTGTATCCCGCAACAATGTCGGGTTGGTGCTGGCGGTAGGCGATCGGGTCAGTGACGACAAGTACGGTCTCGGCCGGGTGGTGGCCGCCGACGGGGTCGGCGATATGGCCAGTGTGACGATAGATTTCGGATCCAGCGGCACCATCCGGCTCATCCCGAAGTTCAGTCAGACGCTCACGAAGCTCTAGCGCACCCGCCGGGTCCGGCGGCGCGGTAGGTTCCGGTCATGGAGTCCATCGCCCGGCATCTGTTGTGGTTTCTGCCGATGCTCTGGCTCGGGATGGTGCTGGCGATCTCGTTTCTGGAGGCGCCGCTGAAGTTTCGCGCGCCCGGGGTCACCGTCGAACTCGGGCTGGGCATCGGACGTCTGGTCTTCCGGGCACTGAACACCGTCGAAGCCGTATTCGCGGCGGTGCTGCTGCTCGCGGCTGTCGTTCTCGCGCCCGCCGGTCCGGTGTGGGTTTGGCTGGTCGTCGCGGTGGCGATCCTGGCGGTGCAACTGGCCGCGGTGCGCCCGCCGTTGTCCCGCCGCTCGGATCGGGTGCTCGCGGGCGAGGAGTTGCCCCGGTCCGGGGCGCACTACTGGTACATCGGGCTGGAGATCGCCAAGGTGATCGCGTTGATCGGACTGGCGATCACCGCCGCGCCCTGAACGACCCTCGGCGCGCGAGGGTCGTGTGTCGAGCAGAAGATACGCGGATCCGGTCAGTCGCCGTTTCCGTTGAGTCCGATTCCACGGGTGGCCAGCCACGGCACCGGGTCGATCTTGTCGCTGCCGTTGAGCCAGACCTCGAAATGGCAGTGCGGGCCGGTGGAGAACCCACGGTTGCCGACGGTGGCGATCTGATCTCCCGCGAACACGTATTCACCGACCGACACCGTGGTGGTGTCGACGTGCCCGTAGACCGTGATGGTGCCGTCGGCGTGCAGCAGGCGAACCCACATACCGAAGCCGGAGGCGGGGCCCGCGTCGATGACCTCACCGTCGGCGACCGCGGAGATCGGAGTGCCGATCGGGGCGGCCACATCGATACCGAGATGCTGGACGCCCCAGCGGGCGCCGAATCCGGAGGTGTAGGAGCCGCTGGCGAATTTGGAGAACAGCGGGCGGAACTTGGCTTCCTCGGCCTGGGCGAGATCCTCGGCGAATTGTGCTCCGTTGGCCAGTATTTCGCCGAATCGGCTGGTATCCGCCGGAGCGTTACCGCCGAGCATCTGAGGTGACGCGGTATTCGGCTGCGCCGGATCCTCGGTGGCCATCGATTGCGCGGCGATCTCGTGCACCGAACCCGCGGCCTCGTAGTCGGTGGCCTGCTGCTGTGCCAGGTTCTGGTCGCCACCGGTCTCCGCGGTGGCGCACTGCCCCGCGGCTACCACCGCGCCCGCCGCCATGGCGACGACCGCGGCGCGGCCCTTGAGCGCGGACGGTGGGGCCGCTACCCGGTGCGCCCCGCGGGAACGGGACTGCCGGGGCTCGTCCGCTTCTTCCTCGACGACCGGCGCGTTCTCCAGCGCCTCGGCGATGGTCGCGGGTCTGTCGTAGCGCCCGGGCGCCTCGTGCTCGTACGCGGCGGGTTCGGGTTCGGGCCAGGACCGATCCGGTGTCGGCGACCAGGACTGTGGTTCCGACCAGCTCTGGTGGCTGTTCCAGTTCGGATCACTGTGCCAGGCGGGTTTCTGGTCCTGCTGCCATCCGCCCTGCTGCCAGCTGTCGTCCTGCGCCTGCTGGGCGGGGGCGGACCAATTGCTTGCCTGGGATTCGGCCCAGCCCTGGTTGGTCGACCAGAAGTCGTCGGCCGCGTTGCGGTGGACATCGGCGGCGGCGGACGCGGCGGCGGTGTTGAGCGGACGCCTGCGGGATCGGCTGTCGCCGGGGGCGCCGAACGCGTTGAACGGCTGGACTCCCTCGGCGGGCTGCGCGTCGTCGCGACGACGCCGACCGGTACGACCGTTGGCCTGGATATCGAATGTGCCGTGGTGGTTCATCGGCTGCTTCGCATCCGACCGGCGCCGGAGATCCGGTCGACAACACTGGGACGCGGTGCCGGAAGGGCTGCTGCCGAACGGCTCTGCGACTGCGGAGCGGGGTGCTGCGTCAAGCTGCCGTCCTCTCTAAACCTGCTCACAGGAGCAATATCACGGAGATCTCTACTCGCGCGACAACCGGGTGCGCAAGCATCCACGCTGTGCAACATTCGTGATCGGCCTGTGACATCGACGGCTTCGACGGTAACGAAATGATTGCGACGCGGCAAGCGGTAGGACGTTTTCAAACGTTACTGTGACATTGATCACGTTTTGAGCGGCGATGGAGCTCACGGCCGGACGCTCTGTCCGGTGATCTCGGCACCGCGACCACCTACTCTTCCCGGCTGTCCCCGCGTATCGCCTGCGGCCGGTCCGAAAGCTACTCGCGAGTAGCCTTGGCCTGCGGGTTTGACCTCCCCCCGGGAGGGCTCGTGACCTGCGCCACTTAGGATGAACGTGCCCGATCGGGCGTGCCTGTGAGTGGTTAGAGTCCGAACGACCCGCTACCGACGTCGGGCCGCCAACAAAGACGTTGTCATAGCAACGCAGACGAGACGGTGAGTACATGGATCTCTTCGAATATCAGGCGAAGGAGCTCTTCGTAAAGCACGGGGTGCCTTCGTCGGAAGGCCGCGTAACCGATACTGCCGAGGACGCCCGCGCCATCGCCGCGGAAATCGGCAAGCCGGTGATGATCAAATCCCAGGTGAAGGTCGGCGGCCGCGGCAAGGCCGGTGGCGTGAAGTACGCGGCCACCCCGGAGGACGCGTTCACCCACGGGCAGAACATCCTCGGCCTGGACATCAAGGGACACATCACCAAGAAGATCCTGGTCGCCGAGGCGAAGGATATCGCCGAGGAGTACTACATCTCCTTCCTGCTCGATCGCACCAACCGCACCTACCTGGCCATGTGCTCGGTCGAGGGCGGTATGGAGATCGAAGAGGTCGCCGCCACCAAACCCGACCGGCTGGCCAAGATCGCCGTCGACGCGGTCAAGGGTGTCGACCTCGCGTTCGCCCGCTCGATCGCCGAGCAGGGCCATCTGCCCGCCGACGTGCTGGACGCCGCCGCGGTGACCATCCAGAAGCTGTGGGAGGTCTTCGTCAACGAAGACGCCACCCTGGTCGAGGTCAACCCGCTGGTCCGCACCCCGGACAACGAGATCCTCGCCCTCGACGGCAAGGTCACCCTGGACGAGAACGCCGAGTTCCGTCACCCCGACCACGCGGAGTTCGCGGACAAGGACGCGACCGATCCGCTGGAGCTCAAGGCCAAGGAGAACGACCTCAACTACGTCAAGCTCGACGGTCAGGTCGGCATCATCGGCAACGGCGCCGGCCTGGTCATGTCGACCCTGGATGTCGTCGCCTACGCCGGCGAGAACCACAAGGGTGTCAAGCCGGCCAACTTCCTCGATATCGGTGGCGGCGCCTCCGCCGAGGTCATGGCCAACGGTCTCGACGTGATCCTGAACGACTCCCAGGTGAAGAGCGTCTTCGTGAACGTCTTCGGTGGTATCACCGCCTGTGACGCGGTGGCCAACGGCATCGTCAAGGCACTCGAGATCCTGGGCGACGAAGCGAACAAGCCGCTGGTGGTCCGCCTGGACGGTAACCGGGTGGAAGAAGGTCGCAAGATCCTCGCCGAGGCCGCGCACCCGCTGGTGACGCTGGCACAGACCATGGACGAAGGCGCCGACAAGGCCGCCGAACTCGCGGCCCGCTGAGCCGACCTACCAGGGCACGCCCAGTAAAGGACAAGAAGAACAATGTCAATCTTCCTCAACAAGGACTCGAAGGTCATCGTCCAGGGCATCACCGGCGGCGAGGGCACCAAGCACACCGCCCTGATGCTCAAGGCGGGGACCCAGGTCGTCGGCGGTGTGAACGCGCGTAAGGCGGGCACCACCGTCTCGCACACCGACAAGGACGGCAACGCGGTCGAGCTCCCCGTCTTCGCCTCCGTGGCCGAGGCCATCGAGAAGACCGGTGCCGACGTCTCCATCGCGTTCGTGCCGCCGAAGTTCTCCAAGGACGCCATCATCGAGGCCATCGACGCGGAGATCCCGCTGCTCGTGGTCATCACCGAGGGCATCCCGGTGCAGGACACCGCCTACGCGTGGGCCTACAACGTGGAGAAGGGCGCCAAGACCCGGATCATCGGCCCCAACTGCCCCGGCATCATCACCCCCGGCGAATCGCTGGTCGGCATCACCCCGGCCAATATCTCCGGCAAGGGCCCGATCGGCCTGGTGTCCAAGTCCGGCACCCTGACCTACCAGATGATGTACGAGCTGCGCGATTTCGGCTTCTCGACCTCCATCGGTATCGGCGGCGACCCGGTCATCGGCACCACCCATATCGACGCCATCGAGGCGTTCGAGAAGGACCCCGAGACCGAGCTGATCGTCATGATCGGTGAGATCGGCGGCGACGCCGAGGAGCGGGCCGCGGCCTACATCCAGGCCAACGTCACCAAGCCGGTCGTCGGCTATGTGGCCGGTTTCACCGCGCCCGAAGGCAAGACCATGGGCCACGCGGGCGCCATCGTCTCCGGTTCCTCGGGTACCGCGCAGGCCAAGAAGGACGCGCTCGAGGCCGCGGGTGTGAAGGTCGGCAAGACGCCGTCCGAAACCGCCGCCCTCGCGCGCGAGATCCTGGAGAAGGCGGCTGTCTCCGCCTGACCCGGCAGCACACCCGACTCGGGGAGGCCGTCCGCACCGCGGACGGCCTCTGTGTCTTTTGCGCCGCCTTCGGCGGCGCGGGGTGGGGCCCTATTAACCCCGGTTCTTCACTCCGCCGCTCAGTCGCTGCGCTCCTTCGCTCTGTCGCTCCAGAACCGGGGCGGGCCCCAC
>NZ_JBSGIP010000048.1:0-40090 GCF_053605105.1 Nocardia sp. NPDC003963 | reverse complement strand
GTCTGAGGTCAGTCGTGTGGTGTTCCGTTCGGCAGCGGGACGGGCCCGTTTCCGATCAGGGCCCGTTGGCACCAGCTACCGATGCCGCAGCGCGGCATATGTGATCTATCTCATGATTCGATCGCACTCGTACGCGATGTACTGCCGCTCGAACAGCGCATAGACCTTACCGGTTCGGCGAGGTTGCTGCTTCATCATGCGTCGGCGAGTTCGCTGGTTTACCATGAGCAACCATCTGTTCGTTCGGCCCGGAGGGCGTCAACGCCGGGCGAATCCGCAATATCGATCAAGGGGTTGACTGGCGCATGGCCGTGGGTCGCATCAAGCGATTGCTCGCAGTAGCCGGGGCGGCCGGATGCCTGGGACTACTCGGGGGGCCGGCGCTCGCCCAAGCAAGCCCCGGCCGGGGCCCGGCGTCCGAACAGGGGCCGACCGGTAGCGGCGGGCTCGCCCCGTTCGGACCGGATGCGGGAGAACCCACCGACAGCGGTGGGCCGCTGGCGATCCCGGACTCCGGCGACCCGGCGGCACAACCCTCACCCGAAACCGTGCCCCCTGCCGGTCTCGGCACCGGGACGGGCAGTAGCGCCCCGGCCGATGATCCCTCCGTGGGAGATACGGGTACCGGCAGTAGCGGGCCGGATTCGGGGCAGGTCGCGCAGTGGCAGCGCCTGGGCATTCCGGGTCGCGCCACCGAAAGCGAATCGGTCGATACCGCCGAACCCGCGGAGATCGCTGCCCCGCAACCGGATCCGGCGCCGATCGCCGAACCGTTCGGACTGGGGACCGCTCTCGGCACGATTCTCGCCACCGGCTCGGCCGCGGTGGGCTCGGCCGCCGCACCGCTGGGCATCACCGGCTCCGCCGCTCTCGGCACCGGGTCGGCGGCGCTGGGTACGGGTTCGGCCGCGGTGGGTTCGGCCGGTGCCGGAGTAGGCGCGACCGGTTCGGCCGCTCTCGGAACGGGTTCGGCGGCGCTGGGTACGGGTTCGGCCGCGGTGGGTTCGGCCGGTGTCGGAGTGCTGGGTACGGGTTCGGCCGCGCTGGGTTCGGCCGGTATCGGAGTGCTGGGCACCGGTTCGGCCGGTCTCGGTTCCGCCGCGGTGGGTTCGGCGGCGACAGGTTCGGCCGCCGCGGGTTCGGCCGCCACCGGTTCGGCCGCGCTCGGTTCCGCCGGAGTGGGTTCGGCGGCACCGCTTCTCCTGTTGCTCCTGCCGGTACCCCCGGTACCGGCCCCGCCGGTCGGACCGCCGCTGGCCTTACCGGCGCCCGGTGCGGGTGGCGGCGCCGGTGCGCCGATCGTCGATGTCGCCGTACCGATTCCCGCGGCCGCGCCCCCGGCCGCCCCCGCCGTGCCCGCCCCCGGCGGCGCCGCGCCTGCGATCGTCGCCGCACCACCGAGTCACGCGGTGCGCCCGACGAACGCGGAGGGTCTGCTGCCCGAGCCCAAGGTGTTGTCGGTGATCGGCGGACTGATCGCGCTGGGCATCGCCGGCGGCGGTTCGGCCGTGATGAGCTACCAGAGTGCCGCCCAGGCGCAGGCCCGGGTCGATGCCGCGCGCGCCGAATTCTTCGGAACGGGTGCGTGATCGCGATGACACAGAGCCGGACTCAGAGCGCCCGGGCCTATCGCCGGGTCGCCGCCGCGGTCGATGCGGTCTGCGCGGTCGCCGCCGACGCGGACGCCACCACTCTGGAGGGGGTCGTCGAGGCGGTGGCCGCCGAGCGCGGCCGTCCGATCGAGATCGCCGACGCCGATCTCGGCCCCGGCGTCTGCGGACAGCGGCGCTACTACCCGAACAAGGACATCATCGTGCTGGCCAGTGCGCTGCCGAGCCGCGACCATACGCTGGCCCACGAACTGGGGCATATCGTCTTCGATCACGAAGGCGCACCTGCGCCCGAGGTGACACTCGAGGTGAGCGACGAGCTCATCGCGTACATGCTGAGTCAGCGTGCCCATCAGACCGCGCTCGAGGACGGTGAGGACGACCAGGCGGAATGGGAGGCCGAAACATTCGCCGCCATGCTGATGACGCGACTGCGCGTATTCAACAGCCGGGGCGCGGGCGTCTCGGTCCTTCGATTCGATGAGGCTCTGGGATGACGTTCTGGTTGACCGCCCTGATCGTCTGGATCGCCGCGGGTGCGCGAGTGGGGCGGGTACTCGTCAAACCCGCGACCACCGCGCGGGTGGCGATTGTCGCCGCCGTTTCGGCCGTCGCGCTGGCATGCACCGTGGCTGTTCCCGATATCGCACTGGCCATCGACAATCTGCTGCCCGGTGGGCTGCCGCCGGGGCGGCTCTCCGAGGGATTGGTGGTCTCCGCCTGGCTGCTCTTCACCGCGGCGACGTCGGTGGTCGCCTCGGCGGCCTGGCCGGTGGTCTCGCGCCGTAATCTGCGCCAGATCGCCGGGGGCATATACGGAACCGGGCTCTTCGCCGTCGCCGGAACGCTGAGTACCTCGTTCACCGCCGGTTGGGTGGTGGCCGGACTGGCCGGGATATTCATCGTGGTGACCGGTCTGCGCAATCTGAGCTGGACCGCGCTGGGTCGGGGCATCGCCGTCTATGTCACCGGCACCGTTCTGGTGGTGGTGCTGGCTGCCGGTGAGGTGTGGCGCGGTGTCACCGGCGCGATTCGGCCCGGCCCCGGCGAGCCCGGCTGGGCCTGGCCGTTCTGGCAGATCGCCGCGTTGCTCATCGCTTTCGGCGCGGTATGGATCGTGGTCGAGATGTGGGTGCGCGCTCGGCTGCTGCTGCGCCGGATACAGACTTTGCACAGGGTGTTGGTGAAGCGTTTCCCGGAGGTCGTCCAGGAGGAGACCGGGACGTCGACCCAGCTCAAGGCCTCGGACCGGGTGGCCCAGATCATGGATGCGCTGTATCTCCAGTCGGGCGGCGGTGTCGAGATCGCCACCGCCGGAGAGCCTCCCACCGATATATCGGCCCGGGCGCGGCGAGTGGCGCAGTGGGTGCGCAATCCACTCGGCCGGGCCGCGGTTGATTCGCGATGGATCGCCCCGCCGGAGGGGGTCAGCCCGCGCGGCTGGGTGCAGGCGATCGCCGCGGCATTCGAGGAAGAGCCCGAGCCCACCAAACGCGCTGAGGTCCCGGTTTCTTAGTTGCCCGGGGTATGCGGTAAGCCTGTTACGTCACTGTGATTATCCGTGGGAACGGAAGAGAATCATGCCGAGCGGTCGGTCTGGATTCTTCCGAACCGCAGATGTTCAGGCGTGGTGATACCTACGCCGAAGAATTCGTGCTGTTCCCGGGAAAGTGGTGCACGGATTTCTATCGCACAGGTGTAGGCGCGGTGTGACCTCGATCGAGGCCGCACCGCGCCCATGGCATCTCCGCTATTCGGTCCCGTCCGGAGGAATTTCGGGCAAGCCCTCACTTGCGCGCAGTTTCTCCGCCATGGAGGTGAGCAGATTCTGCGACTCCTCCGACAGGTCGAACGCTCGGCTGGACAGCCGACGCAGACCGTAACCCTGTAGCTGCGATAGGAGTTCCAGATCGTGGTCGATCTTCGCGGCGTAGATGTCGTTGAAGAAGTAGTCGGGCTTCACCTTGAAGAACTTCGCCAGCGCCGCAACCGTCTCATCGGAAGGATTCGTGCGCTGGCCCGACCGTAACTGCGACAGATACGGTTTGGAGATCGGATGACCGGATGCCGTCAGTGCTGCCGCTACCTCTGCATTGGTATGCGGCTTTCGCCCTGGGGGATGCACGGTTTCGAACAGCTTGTTCAGCCGCGCCGCGAAATCAGCCATTGTGAGCCGCCCAATTCCCTTCACTGTACTAACAGTCGTTATCTCGGATACCTATCATTGATATTAGCGGCTCAGTAACTGAAAACCTACGCCTGAATCAGGATTTCCTTGAAGCTTCCAGGCGCGTATCAGGGGAAGTGGACCGGGGTATCGCGTTTGCGGGTTGCCCGCACCGGACTTGTCGACCTCTGATACGGCCAGGTAGCCGCCCGTCGCGGGGGTCTTCCCGGGTGGGCGGTGAGTAGCCTCTGGATAGCTGGTATCCCTTCCATAGCCGTGCAGTATCCATTGTGTGGCGTACGACACGTCTACCCAAAGTTGAGATGAACGTTCAACCTACCGGGTCGAATTTGTGAAGGACACGGGGCCCGTGCAGGTCTGGTTGGTACCTGTACGGGCCCCGATGTGCTGTAGCAATAGGGAATTCGGCCGATCGACTACAGCCGTTCGATGATCGTTCCTGTCGCGAGTGCGCCACCGGCGCACATGAGAACCATTGCGACGTTCCGGTCGGAACGTTCGAGCTCGTGCAGTGCCGTGGTGATCAAGCGGGACCCGGTGGAGCCCACCGGATGACCGAGGGCGATCGCGCCGCCGTTCACGTTCACCCGGTCGAAATCGGGCTTGTGGACCTGGGCCCAGGACAATGCTACGGAAGCGAACGCCTCGTTGATCTCGAACAGATCGATATCGCCGATGCTCATTCCGGACCGCTCCAGCAGTCGGGTGCACGCCTGGACCGGGCCGTCGAGGTGGAACTCCGGCTCGGAGCCGACCAGGCACTGGGTCACCACCCGGGCCCGCGGCCGCAGACCCTCACGCTCGGCGGCCTTCTCGTCCATCAGCAGTACCGCCGCCGCACCGTCGGAGATCTGCGAAGACGTTCCGGCGGTGTGGATTCCGCCCTCGAGTACCGGCTTCAGTTTGGCGAGGCTCTCCGCGGAGGTCTCGCGCAGGCCCTGATCCCGGCCGACCTCCTGCTTCTCGCCGGTCGGGTTGCCCTCCTTGTCGACCACCGGTGCGGTGAGGGTGAGAACCTCGCGATCGAACCGGCCCTCGGCCCAGGCCTGCGCGGCCAGCCGCTGGGACCGGACGCCGAGCGCGTCCACATCCTCGCGAGTGATACCGCGCCGCTTGGCGATCCGCTCGGCCGCTTCGAACTGGTTGGGCATATCGATATCCCAGGAGGCGGGCCGGCGTGGGCCGGCCTGGTCTCCGACGTTGGCGCCCAGCGGGACCTGGCTCATGGCCTCGACACCGCAGGCGACACCGATATCGATGGCGTCGGCGGCGATCAGGCCGGCGATGAGGTGGTTGGCCTGCTGGGCCGAACCGCATTGGGCGTCGATGGTCGTCGCGCCCACCTGCCACGGCAGGCCCGCGGCGAGCCAGGCCGTGCGGGTGATGTTGTTGGACTGCGCGCCCGCCTGGGTGACGCAGCCGCCGATGATCTGTTCGACCTTGGCGGGGTCGAGGTGGGCGCGATCCAGCAGGCCGCGCTGGGCGAGGCCGAGGATCTCGGCGGCGTGCAGCCCGGACAGCCAGCCGTTGCGTTTGCCGATGGGGGTGCGAGCTGCCTCGACGATAACGGGTGTGCCCATCTTGAACCTTTCGTTTCGGACATAAAACTGTAACGTGTTCCGCACACGGCACGAGGCTGGTTCGGTCCGGTTTCTTTCCCCGTTCTCCGGCCTGTGCTTCAATGATTGTAGAACGTGTTTCAGTTTGTCGAAGGAGACATCTGGTGGTGGATACGCGCATGGCCCGGCCGAACCTGCCGGACGGGTTCGACGTCACGGACCCCGATATGTACGTGCAGCGGATTCCGGTCGAGGAGTTCGCCGAACTCCGGCGTACCGCGCCGATCTGGTGGCAGGAGAAGTCGCCGGAGGTCGGCGGATTCCACGACGACGGCTTCTGGGTCGTCACCAAGCACGCCGATATCAAGGAGGTGTCGCGGCGCAGCGATGTGTTCTCGACCTTCGAGAACACGGCGCTGCCGCGCTTCAACGACGATATCGAGCGTGAGCAGATCGAACTGCAGCGTTTCATCCTGCTGAACATGGACCCGCCCGAGCACACCCGGATGCGCAAGATCATCTCGCGCGGGTTCACTCCCCGGGCGATCAACTCGCTGCGGGAAGAGCTGTCCAAGCGCACCGAGGCCATCGTCAAGGCCGCTGCCGAGGCCGGGTCCGGTGACTTCGTCACCCAGATCGCCTGCGAACTGCCCCTGCAGGCGATCGCCGAACTGATCGGCGTCCCGCAGGAAGACCGGATGAAGGTGTTCACCTGGTCCAACGAGATGACCGGCTACGACGATCCGGAAATCGATGTGGATCCGGTGCAGGCCTCCACCGAACTGCTCGGATACGCCTACGCGATGGCCGAGGCCCGTAAGGCCTGTCCGGCCGACGATATCGTCACCACCCTGGTCGAGGCCGATATCGACGGTGAATCGCTCAAGTCCGAGGAATTCGGCTTCTTCGTGATGCTGCTGGCCGTCGCCGGTAACGAGACCACCCGCAACGCCATCACCCACGGCATGATCGCTTTCCTGGAGAACCCGGATCAGTGGGAGCTCTACAAGAAGGAACGCCCCAAGACCACGGCCGACGAGATCATCCGCTGGGCCAGCCCGATCACCACCTTCCAGCGCACCGCGCTCGCGGACACCGAACTGAACGGCGTCGAGATCAAGAAGGGCCAGCGGGTGCTGATGGTCTACCGGGCGGCGAACTTCGACGAGGATGTCTTCGAGAACCCGATGAAGTTCGACATCACGCGCGAGGACAACCAGCATGTGGCCTTCGGTGGTACCGGTGCGCACTACTGCATCGGCGCCAACCTGGCCAAACTGGAGATCGACCTTATCTTCAACGCGATCGCCGACCATATGCCCGATATCTCCAAGCTGGGTGACCCGAAGCGGTTGCGGTCGGGGTGGCTGAACGGCATCAAGGAGTTCCAGGTCGACTACAAGACCTGCCCGGTCACGGGTAAGACCGCGAGCTGACGGTGACATCCCGCCGGCGGCTCGGCCCCGGGTAGCGGGGGTCTGTTCCGAAGTGACAGGCGGGGTGGCGGTGCGCAAAGCGCCGCCACCCCGCCTGTTTCGCTGTTCCAGGGCTGTCGGCGTCGGCGCGCGAGATACTCGTACCGCCCGGCCGCCGCGTCGGCGGGTCGAGCTGCCCGCTGGCGGCGGACGTCATGTCAGGTGATCGAATTCTCCGGATACCCAGCGAATGTGACGCTCGGCGGAGCGGTGGACAACCTCTTTCGCATTGTGATCGATGGTGTCGCCGCCGAGGGTGTACAGGCGGTCGTAGGAGTAGGGATCGATACGGGCGACGATGCGCCGCACCACCGCCGCGGACATGGGCACATGCCGCGGGAAGTTCCGCTGGAACGACACCCAGTCGGGCACGAGAGTGCCGGCGATGGAGTCGCCCGACAGCAGTGTGCCGTCCGCGGTGAGCGCTACGGAACTGCCCTTCATATGCCCGCCGACTTCGATCAGGGTGATCCCGGGTAGCGGTGTCTCGGTTCCGGTCCAGTACCGGATGACCGGGTCGTGCCGGGCGATCCACTCCTTGTCGCCGGCATTGACCAGGACGGGCACCCCGCCGAACCGGTGGCTCCAGCTGACCTGCGCCGCGAACATATGTGGATGGCTCGTGGCCACGGCGGCGACACCGCCGAGCCCTTCGACCATTCCGGCCACCACGGGATCCATGTAGGCGGGTGGGTCCCACAGGAGGTTTCCGTCGGGAGTCCGGACCACGAAAGACCAGTGACCGATCGCCAATCGGGGTTCGCGGCGCAGGCTGTGGACTCCCCGGCCGTGGTCACGGTGGTGGGTGGTGTGCGACTGCCGGGCCAGTTCGGCGTGCGTGGTCCAGCTGCCGTGGGGGCCGAGGTCGCCTCGCTCCTCGATCGACACCTCCGCGCTCGCGAGAACGCAACCCGTGTCCGGCGGAGCGGGGGAGTCGTCGTGTTCGAGCCCGCACCCGTCGCAGATCCAGATGGTCATATCAGCGATGCTGCGACCTGAACCTCGGTTGAGGTCAAGGCCCCGGGTCCGATACCGCCCCGGAGGCAGGATCGCGATATCCGGATCGATCAGGGCCGAGCCCGATACGGCGTGCGGTGGTGTCACGATCGTGTGCGAATACGGGTCTGCCCGGCACACCGAACAGTGTGCCGGGCAGACCCGTGGACGAGGCGTGAAGCGGCCGCACCGGGAGGGAAACCGGCCGGCCGCCGCTCGGGTGGCCGGTACGACCTCAGGTGGCCGGTGCGGCCGTCGCCATGGCCCGGTCCACTTCCCAGAAGGCGCGCAGGGCGAGGATCTTGCCCGCATCGTCGACCTTGTAGGTGAACACGCCTTCCGCGTCGATCCGGTGGCCACCGACAATGCTGCGGATGGTGCCGGTGAAGGCGACTTCGGCGCCGCAGGCGAACGAGTCACCGAAAAGGAAATCGATGGAGTCGGTGGCGGCGATCGCCTTGTCCCAGAACGCTCCGATGGCCGCCGGGCCACGGTGTCCGTTGCCTTCGGGATCGAATCCGGACGGGCCGATGGGATCCTCCACGATGCCGTCCGCGGCGAACAGGGCGAGCCAGGCGTCCTTGTCGCGGGCGCGGACCGCGGCCTGGGAGGCCAGCCCGGCCGCGCGGGCGGGATGTTCCTCGCTGCTCATAGGGGTTCCTCTCGACAGGTCCGTGGGTGCCGCGTGAACGCGGCGGCACCCACGGAATGTCAGTTGATCGGGTTCTGGATGTGCTCGTCGGCGAACTTGCGCAGCGCGTCCTTCTTCGCCTCGATATCACCGTCGAAACCGATACCCGCGGCCAGCCAGGGGATCACGATCGCGTCGGTGACACCGGCGTCGTACTGCTCCTGGTAGCCGTCGCGACCGAACCTGTCGATACAGACCGCCTGGATCTCGAACGGCTCGTCGGCCCGCCCGAACTCCGCCCGCAGCTCGCCCAGCCGGGCGATGGTGCTCTGTAGATCCTCGAACTTCATCATCGCCGAGGTCCAGCCGTCCCCGACCTTGGCCGCGCGCTTCAGCGCGACCTCGGTGTGGCCACCGATATAGAACGGGACCGGTTCGCTCGGCGCCGGGCTCATCTGCAGTTCGTCGAAATCGAAGAATTCGCCGTGGTACTCGGCCATCCCGCCGGCCAGTACCAGCTTGATGACCTCGATCATCTCGTCGACCCGGGCGCCGCGGCGCGCGTAGGGCACACCGCACCATTCGAATTCCTCCGGCGCCCAGCCGATCCCCACACCGAAGCCGAACCGGTTGTTCGACAGGTTCGCCACCGACCCGACCTGGCGGGCGAGCAGCAGCGGATTACGCGAACCGAGTTTGAGGACGTTGGTGTAGAAGCGCAACCGAGTGGTCACCGCGGCCATGGCGGTCGCGGCGATCAGCGGATCCACCCACGGGGTCTCCGGACCCCAGAAGCGGCTGCCGTCGGGGGTGTACGGATACTTCGCCGCCTGGGACTTCATATAGAACAGCGAATCCGGCAGGGCGATGGAGGTGAACCCCACCTCCTCGGCGGTCCGGGCGAGTTCGGGCAGCTGCTCCAGCGGGCTCAGCGCGATCCCGAGACTGAATTGCAGAGTCATCGGCGTTCCGATCCGACGACCCACATCGAGAAGTATTGCGAACCACCGCCGTACGCGTGGCCCACAGCCTTGCGCGCGTTCTCGACCTGGTAGTCGCCGGCCCTGCCCATGACCTGTTTGGCCGCCTCGGCGAACCGGATCATGCCCGAGGCGCCGATCGGGTTGGACGAGAGCACGCCGCCCGACGGGTTCACCGGCAGCGTGCCGCCGATCTCGGTCTCACCCTTGTCGGTGAGTTTCCAGCCGTCGCCGGGGGCGGCGAAACCGAGGTTCTCCAGCCACATCGGTTCGAACCACGAGAACGGTACGTAGATCTCGGCGGCGTCGATCTCGGCCAGCGGGTCGGTGATCCCGGCCTGCGCCCACAGTGCTTTGGCCGCTTCCTGGCCGGCCTGCGGATTCACCTGGTCGCGGCCGGCGTAGGCCAGCGGTTCGGTACGCATCGCGGTGGCGTGGATCCAGCCGACCTTCTTGCCGGACGCCTCCATCGCGGTCGCCGACTGCTCGCCACCGATGACCACGGCGCAGGCGCCGTCGGAGGAGGGGCAGGTCTCGTCGAAGCGGATGGGGTCCCACAGGACCTGGGAGGCCAGGACCTCTTCCATGGTCTTATCACCCTGCTGGAGGTGCGCGTACGGGTTCTTCGCCCCGTTGCGGCGATCCTTGGCCGCGACCATCGCACCCACGTGCAGCGGCGCGTTGGCACGCCGGATGTAGGAGCGGACATGCGGTGCGAAGTAGCCGCCCGCGCCCGCGCCGACCGGCATGGTGAACGGCACCGGAATCGACAGCGCCCACATGGCGTTCGATTCCGACTGCTTCTCCCAGGCGATCGCGAGCACCCGCTCGTGTACGCCGCCCTGCACCATATTCGCGGCCACATTGGCGGTGGACCCGCCGACCGACCCGGCCGTGTGCACGCGCAGCAGCGGCTTACCGGGGGCGCCCAGCGCATCGGCCATGTACAGCTCGGGCATCATCATGCCCTCGAACATGTCCGGCGCCTTGCCGATGACGATGGCGTCGATATCGGCCATGGTCAGTTCGGCATCGGCCAGGGCGCGGTCGATGGCCTCGCGGCACATCCCGGCCATGGTGACATCGCCGCGTTTGGCGACGTGATGGGTCTGTCCGGTGCCCAGCACCGCGGCGGGGAAACTCATCGGCGGGCCTCCGAATCCAGGACGGTCACAAGGTTCTGCTGCAGCGCCGGACCGCTGGTGGCATGCGCCAGGGTGCGGCCGGCGTCGCCCGCCATGATGGGCAGCGCGGCATAGCCGATGCGCTCCAGCCCGGTGGCGAACATGGGGTTGGCGGCCAGCGCGCCGCCGGACGGGTTGACCTTCGTCTCCGGTTTCAGTCCGAGGGCCTCGGTCAGGATGAGCTGCTGGTGGCTGAACGGCGCGTGCAGTTCGGCGATATCGATACCGCTGGTGTCGCCCTCGGTGACCGCCCGACCCGCGGCCGCCGCCGAGGGGGAGACGGTGAGATCGCGGGCGCCCAGCACGCTGGAATCGATACGATGCGACATCCCGGTGATCCAGGCGGGCCGTTCGGTCAGCTCGCGGGCGCGGTCGCCCACGGCCAGCACGATGGCGGCCGCGCCGTCGGTGATCGGCGCGCAGTCGTGGGCCCGTAGCGGATCGGCGACGTAGTCGCCCGCGAGCAGCTCGTCGACGGAGGTGCCGTCGAGGGTGTGCGCGGCCGAGACCGCCGCCATATCGCGTTCGGTCCAGCGGCCGGCGTCGAGACCGGCGCGGGCCTGCAGACCGGCGATGGCCAGCGAATCCGGCCACAGCGGAGTGACCAGGTACGGGTCGAGCTGGGTGCTCAGCACCTGACGCAGGGTGCTCGCCGACGATTTACCGAAGCCGTACACCAGGGCGGTTTCGGCCTGCCCGGAACGCAGTTTCACCCACGCCTCGTACAGGGCCCAGGCGGCGTCCATCTCCACATGGGATTCGTTGATCGGCGGCACCGCGCCGATCGAGTCGATCGCGGAGATGAACGAGAAGGACCGCCCGGCCAGGTAGTCCGACGATCCGGAACACCAGAAGCCGATATCGGACTTGGTGATGCCGAGCTGGTCGTAGAGCTGCTGGAAGCAGGGCACCAGCATCTCCACACCGTTGGTGGTGCCGTAGGTCTCCGAGACATGCGGTGCGTGCGCGAAGCCGACGACGGCGATCTCGGTGGCGTTGTCGATGGAACGCTCGGTGATGGTCACGCGGGGAGCCCTCTCACAGGTGATGCTTGTAGGTGTCGTAGTCGGCATCCGGCTCGCCGGTCGGCTCGAAATGGTCGATATTGGCCATGGTGAAGTCCCACTCCTCGCGGGGCTTCCAGACCACCTTGACCCGCATACCCATCCGCACTTCGCTCGCGTCCGTGCCGAGCACCAGGTGCAGGAACGGGATATCCGCGCCGTCGAGCAGCACATACGCCGCCACATAGGGCGGTTTGATCCGCTGCCCGAGGAACGGCACGTTCACGATGCAGAAGGTGGTGACCGTGGCGGTTTCGGCCAGTTCGACCGTTTCCGCGGTGGACCGCCCGGTCATGGGGTCGACGCCACGCGGCGGGAAGTACACCTTGCTGTCGGCGTCGGCCCGGGCGCCGATGAGCTTGCCCTCTTTCAGGCCGCGCAGGAAGGTGCTCTCCTCGGGGGAGGCGGTGTGTTTGTAGTCCATCCCGATCGGCGTGACGATCCCGCTGACCGGTTCCGCGTCCGCGGCCGGCGCCGGTTCGGCCGTCGGCGTCTCGCCGGGCTCGAAGCAGACGATGTCGTGGATGGTGCCGGTGAGTTCGGCGGCCCAGCGGGCGGTCACGCGCAAACCGGTGCTGATCTGCTCCGGGCTCTGCACGTCGACCGCGTGCAGCAGCGCCGTATCGGCGCCGTCGAGCTGGATCAGCGCGTAGGCGAACGGCCGGTCGAACGGCTGGCCCGGAAGCGGATCGCGGACCCAGGTCCACGATTTCACCGTGCCGACGGAGGCGACCTCGACGAACTCCGAGAGCGGTTCGGAGGTCACCGGGTCGAATTCGGCCGGTGGTACGAGTACCCGGCCGTCCGAACCTCGGTTACCGAAGACGCGTCGCTCGCGCAGGCCGGTAAGGAACTTGCCGATGATGGGTCCCACGGAGCGCGTGTAGTCGAACTCCATCCGCAGGGGCGCACTGAGCACATCGCTCGGTTTCAGTCCCGGCGGGCGTTCCTGCGTAATTACCGTGGGTGCAGTATTCCCCTGAGTCACGATATCGAGTAGAACAGGTTCTTATTCTGCTGGCAAGCAGTAGGCCGGAAAGGGGTCGGATGTGAAGTTCGGATTGCAGCTCGGATATTGGAGCGCGGGGCCGCCGGAACACGCCGCCGAAGTGGTCGTGGCAGCCGAGGAGGCGGGGTTCGACGCGGTGTTCGCCGCCGAGTCCTGGGGGTCGGACGCCTTCACGCCGCTGGCCTGGTGGGGGTCGGCGACCGAGCGGGTGCGGCTGGGCACCTCCGTGGTGCAGCTGTCCGCGCGGACCCCCACCGCCACCGCCATGCACGCACTCACCCTCGACCATCTCAGCGGCGGACGGGCGATCCTCGGGCTCGGCGTCTCGGGTCCGCAGGTGGTGGAGGGCTGGTACGGACAGCCGTTTGCCAAACCGTTGCAGCGCACCCGCGAGTACGTCGATATCGTGCGCAAGGTTCTGGCCCGGCAGGGTCCGGTGACCAACGACGGCCCGAACTACCCGCTGCCCTTCAACGGCCCCGGCGCCACCGGTCTGGGTAAACCGCTCAAGCCGATAACCCACCCGCTGCGTGCCGATCTGCCGATCTGGCTGGGCGCCGAGGGTCCGAAGAATGTCGCGCTGACCGCCGAGATCGCCGACGGCTGGCTGGCCATCTACTACACGCCGCGGATGGCGGACGTGTACAACGAATGGCTCGACGAGGGTTTCGCGCGCCCCGGTGCCCGGCGTTCGCGGGAAGACTTCGAAATCGCCGCCACCGCGCAGGTGATCATCACCGACGACGTGGCCGCGGAGATCGAGCGGATGCGCTGGATCACCTCGCTCTACATCGGCGGCATGGGTGCGCCGGAGCTGAACTTCCACGCCCAGGTCTACCGGCGGATGGGTTACGAGAAGGAGGTCGACGAGATCGGAAACCTCTTCCAGGCCGGCAAGAAAGCCGAAGCCGCGGCCGCCGTCCCGGACGAACTGGTCCTCGAGACGGCGATCATCGGCAACGAGGCACAGGTGCGCGAGCAGATCGGGGTCTGGGAGGCATCCGGGGTCACGATGCTGCTGGTCTCGGTGCCCGATGTGGAGCAGTTGAAGCGGCTGGCGCCGCTGGTCGGCACCCTGTGAACTTGTTCCAGAAATAACCGCTGCCCGCAGCCGCCGGGGTGCTTGCGGCCGTTGTCCGGTCACGCCCACGGCGGTTGTCCGGTCGTCGCACGGCGGCCGGTCCGTACGCGGTGCGGCCCATTTCTTCGGGCGGCCGATGAGTCCGGGCCTGTCGGGTCGTCCGAACAGGAAACCGATCCGAATCGGAATGGGAGCCGGCGATGAGCGACAGCGCAGCGGATACGAGAGCACCTCGGACGACCGTGCGGGCGAATGGAGTCGAACTCGGTATCGAGACCTTCGGCCGCGACGACGATCCGCTCGTGCTGCTGGCCGGCGGGACCACGTTGCTGTCGTGGCCCGATGCGGTGTGTGAGCGTCTCGCGGCGGGTGGCCGCCGCGTGGTCCGCTACGACCTGCGCGACGCCGGAACGTCGACGACCCTCGACCCGGAGGCACCGGCGTACCGCCTGCGCGATCTGGCCGCCGACGCGGCGGCCCTCGTCGGTTCACTCGGTGCCGCGACGGCTCGACTCGGCGGTATCGGAGTCGGCGGGATGGTCGCTCAGGTCGCCGCACTCGAATATCCGGACGTATTCTCGGCATTGACGTTGGTGGGTACCCGGCCGGTCGCGCCCGGCCCGGTGGACGACGATCTGCCCGACCACGACGCGGCGATCATGGGAGCGCTGTTCTCGCGACCGGTCCCCGACTGGACCGACCGGGCCGCTGTCGCGGCATTCGCCGCCGAGGGCGCCGAACTGCTCGGCGACGACCCGGCGCAGGCGGGTGCCACCGCGGCCCGGATCTGGGACCGCACCCCGTCGGGCGACCCCTCGGTGCATCAGGCGAATCAGCTCGGAACGGTGTTCGCCCGGCTCGACTGCGCACCGCGATGGCGTGAGCGCCTCGGCGAGCTCACGATGCCGACGCTCGTCGTGCACGGCCGCGCGGACCCGTTCTTCCCGGTCGGCAACGGCGAGGCCCTGGCCGCCGCGATCCGCGGCGCGCGGCTACTCGTCCTCGACGATATGGGCACCGCCCTGCGCGACGCCGACGCCGACGAGATAGCCGTCGCGATGCTCGAGACCGAACCCGTTCGGCCGCCCTGTGCTTGACCCGTGCAGCTCATCGCCCGGCGAATCGATCAGGGCCGGAGCTGATTCCGCGTGTGCGCGGACGACGATGTGGTGTTCTGCTGGGTGATATGACCGGGCCGTTCGTGATTCCGTGTTTCGCGGATATCGCGGATATCGCGGATATCGCGGATATCGCGGCCGGCGGTCCGTCGGGTCGCCGGTGGTCTACGCCTGGGGCGACTGTCGGCAGGAGTCATCGACGGTCTCCATCGTCAGTCCAGCACTGCGCACCACAGGTCGAGTGATGCCGCGGTTCCGAGTGCGGACCGGGCCTCGGGGTGGTTCCGCCGAACCCGTTCGTACTCGGCTTGCTGGTCGGCCGACGCCTCGGTCGGCGAGCTCCGAAACAAAGCTCGGCCGCCGAGGGGCGCGGTGTCGGTCGGCGGGGTTCAGGCCGGTTCGCCCACCGGGTCCTCGGTCCATTCCGGCGGCAGATCGAACAGTGGGAAGAACCGGTCGGTGTCGAGGAAGAAATTGAGGCCGGCGATCTCGCCGTCCCGCATTTCCAGCACGGTGATCGACCACGGCACCCAGCGGCCCGGTTCGCCGCTGGGTTTGTAGTGGCCGAAGGCCGGGTGGCCGTTGGCTCCGCCCAGCGGGACCATCCGCGAGCCGCGGCAGGCCGCGCCGGTGCCGAGCATGAACGCGGCGACATTCGCCGGGCCGGAGATCCAGAGATCGAAGGGCGGCATGGACAGCGCCACATCGCTCTTCAGCAGGGTGGTGAGCGCGTCCATATCGTAGGCCTCGAACGCGGTGACGAAGTCCTCGACGAGTTTGCGCTGGTCGGAATCGGTTTCGTCGTAGCTGTCGGTATCGGCGGGCTGCACCTTGCTCATAGTGGCGCGGGCCCGCTGCAGGGCGCTGTTCACCGACGCCGTGCTCATGGTGAGCGCCTCGGCCGTCTCGTTGGCGGAAAAGCGCAGAACCTCGCGCATGATCAGGATCGCGCGCTGCGTGGCGGGCAGATGTTGGCAGGCGGCGACGAAGGCCAGGCGCAGGGAATCCTTGGCACTGGCGTGTTCGGCGGGGTCGGCGCCGAAGGCGAGCGAGTTGGGAATGGGCTCCACCCAGACGTAATCCGGCTGCGGGGGTGGTAGCGGCCTGTCCGGGGTGGAGGCGCCGGACAGATCCATCGGCCGCGCCCGGCGCTGCGGGCCGTCGAGCATATCGAGGCAGATATTGGTGGTGATCTTGTAGAGCCAGGACCGTAGGCTGGCCCGGCCCTCGAAGGAATCATAGGATTTCCAGGCGCGGGTGAAGGCGTCCTGGACGGCGTCCTCGGCTTCGAAGGACGACCCCAGCATGCGGTAGGCGTAGGCGCACAGTTCGCGTCTGTGCGCCTCGAAAGATCTCAGGACATCGGCATCGACGGTGCCGGTCTGCTCGCTCATGGGTGCCACTGTGGCACAGCGCACCGACAGGTGGACAGAGGATGAAACACGTTGTTTTCGCCTCGGCGGCACAGCTTTCTCACCAGGCACAGAAGCCACATTCCCGGGCCCTTCGTACGGAGAGGCAGTTGGTTGTCCGCCGTGCCGACGGGTGTAACGGAATGGCTGCGCGCGCCCGGAGGCAAAGGTCCGAAGCCCGACAGGCAGTGTCGCCGCTCTTCGGCGGTCTCATCACCGGCAAGTCCGGCGACGTGTGGTTCTCCCTCTGGCAGTACGAGGGCGACGAACAGCTCATCACGCCCGGAATGCCGGTGACCTGGCAGATCGGCGAAGGTAGTCACGGAAAGTACGCGAAGGCGAGCGAAGTCCGGCCGGTTCGACCGTAACCATCGGGGATTTCCGGCCAACCGATGATTTCCGGGGTCGGTCCGCGTCTGAACGTTTGCAGCCGGCGAACACAGACCACACTTCGAGAGGACCGAAACCGTGAGCAGCAAGATGATTTTCGTGAACCTGCCCGTCACCGACCTGGCGCGGTCCAAGAATTTCTACGAGTCGCTCGGCTGGAAGGTCAACGACGATTTCACCGACGACAACGCCGCCTGCATCGTGGTCGACGACAATATCTGCCTGATGCTGCTCACCCACGAGCATTTCGGTGTCTTCAGCCGTCGCCCGATCGCCGACACCCGGGCCGCCACCGCCGCCGCCTACGCATTGTCGCTGGGCAGCGCGGAGGAGGTCGACCGGCTGACCGCGGCCGCGGTGGCCGCGGGCGGTACCGAGGAGATCAATACCGATAAGCAGGCGCAGGAGGCGCAGGTCGGAATGCACGGCCGGACCTTCCTGGATCCCGACGGTCACCAGTGGGAGCCGTTCTACATGGACTACCCGGGCGCGTAGTCGTAGTGCGTCCGCGCGAACGCCCCGGCCGACGGATTGTCGGCCGGGGCGTTCGGCGTTCTGCTGTGTGGTCCGGATCGGGCTCCCGACCGTCCCAGGGAAACCCGCTGGCCGGGGTGCCGGGTCTTTCGGTCCGCGGTGGGGGCGTTCGGCCGGCTCGGATCCGGCGGCAGTTCCCGGGCCGAGCTACCCCGGGCCGACCGACTGGATGCCGAGCAGGCCGGACCGGTTCCTACTTGCCGCTGAAGTTCGGCTTGCGCTTCTCCTTGAAGGCCTTCGGGCCCTCCTTGGCATCGGCGGACTGGAAGACCGCCATCCCGAGTTTGGCGTCGATCTGGAAGGCCTCTTCCTCAGGGATGCATTCGCTGTCGCGGATGGTCTGCAGGATCGCCTGCACCGCGAGCGGGCCGTTGGCCGCGATGAGGTCGGCGAGTTCGAGCGCCGTGTCGAGTGCCTGCCCGTCCGGCACCACATGGCCGATGAGGCCGATATCCTTGGCTTCGGCGGCGCTCAGGTGGCGGCCGGTCAGCAGGATATCGGCGGCGACCGTGTAGGGGACCTGACGGACGAGCCGGACCGCGGAGCCGCCCAGCGGGAACAGGCCCCAGCGCGCTTCGGATACACCGAACTTCGCGCTTTCGCCCGCGACCCGGATATCGGTGCCCTGCAGGATCTCGGTGCCACCGGCGATAGCCGCGCCCTCGACCGCCGCGATGAGCGGTTTGGTGAGCCGCCGGCCCTTCAGCAATGCCTCGATCTTCGACAGATCCCAGCCCCCGCCCGCGAACGAATCACCAGGATGCTGCTGGGTCATACCCTTGAGATCGGCACCCGCGCAGAAGGCCCCGCCCGCGCCGGTCAGGATCGCGACCCGGATATCTGGATCGCTGTCGACCTGATCCCAGGCATCACGCATGATCGCCATCATCTCGGTCGAGAGCGCGTTACGCGCCTCGGGGCGGTTCATGGTGACGATGAGGACATGGCCGCGCTTCTCGACGAGGCATTGAGGCATCGTTGTTTCTCCTGTTACTCGGACCCTTGCCAGAAACAGTAACACGTTCTATTTTTGACCTTGTGACGTACAACATAGCCGACCTCGTCGAACACACAATCGACCTCGTGCCGGACCGTGTTGCGCTGGCTGACGACCACCGCTCGGTAACCTTCGCCCAGTTGGAGGACCGAGCCAACCGGCTGGCGCACTACCTGCTGGAACATGGTGTTCAGCCGGGTGACAAGGTGGGCATCTACTCGCGCAACACCATCGAGGCAGTGACTTCGATGCTGGCGGTGTTCAAGGCGCGGGCGGTGATGGTCAACGTCAACTTCCGCTACGTCGAGAACGAGTTGCAGTACATCTTCGAGAATTCGGACATGGTGGCGCTCATCCACGAGCGTCGCTACACCGACAAGGTGGTGAATGTCCGGTCGAAGGTCCCGCATCTGAAAGCGGTACTGATCGTCGACGACGGCACCGCGGCGGCGACCCCCGCGGACGCGGTGGATTTCGAAGCGGCACTGGCGGAATCGTCGGGCGAACGCGATTTCGGCGATCGGTCCAACGACGATATCTTCATGATCTACACCGGCGGCACCACCGGTATGCCCAAGGGTGTCATGTGGCGGCACGAGGACTGGTGGCGTGTCCTCGGCGGCGGTATCAACTTCATGACCGGTGAGTACGTCCAGGACGAATGGCAGCAGGCCAAGAACGGCGCCGCCGGCGGCCAGATGGTGCGCTACCCGATTCCGCCGCTGATCCACGGCGGTTCGCAGACCGCGGTCTTCCACGGTCTGTTCGACGGCGGCAAGACCATCATGATCCCGGAGTTCGACGCGCACACCGTCTGGCAGGCCGTGGACGCGCACGGGATCAACATGATCTTCATAACCGGTGACGCCATGGCGCGGCCGATGCTGGACGCGCTGAAGGCCGGCCATCCGGAGACCGGCGACACCTATCAGCACGCGAGCCTGTGGGCGATGGCCAGCAGTGCGGCGCTGTTCTCGCCCGCCCTCAAGGACGAGTACATCGACCTGCTCCCGAATACGGTGATCACCGATTCGATCGGTTCCTCGGAGACCGGTTTCGGCGGTATCTCCATCGCCGCCAAGGGTGCGACGCATACCGGCGGTCCGCGGGTGAAGATCGACGCGTCCACCGCCGTCATCGACGAAAACGGCAAGCCTGTCGTCCCGGGTTCCGGGCAGACCGGTGTGCTGGCGCGCAAGGGCCATATCCCGATCGGGTACTACAACGACCCGGTGAAAACCGCGGCCACATTCAAGGAGTACGACGGCGTCCGCTACTCGATCCCCGGCGACTGGGCTCGGGTCGAGGAGGACGGCACCGTCACCATGCTCGGCCGCGGTTCGGTGAGCATCAACAGCGGCGGCGAGAAGATCTACCCGGAAGAGGTCGAGGGCGCGCTGAAATGCCACCCCGAGGTCTTCGACGCGCTGGTGGTCGGTGTCCCGGACGAGCGCTGGGGGCAGCGGGTGGCGGCCGTGGTGCAGTGTCGCGGCGCGAACCGCCCCACCCTCGAGGAACTGCGCCCGGTGCTGACCCAGGAGATCTCCTCCTACAAGATGCCGCGCAGCCTGTGGTTCGTCGACGAGATCAAGCGGTCGCCGGCGGGTAAACCCGACTACAAATGGGCCAAGGCGCAGACCGAGGAGCGCGACGCCGACGAACACGGTGTGACGGGGAGCGCTTCGTAGGCGTGCACATTCGTCGAGGGGCCACCGTCCACGGTGGCTCCTCGACGAAGTTCCGCGGACCCGGCTATGCGTCCGTGTCCGGTTCCTTTCGTCCGAACGCCTTTCCCAGTTGTTCCGCGATATCGGTGACATCCTCGATTTCGCCGGAGGCCACGGAGATCATGAGGTCGTAGGCCAGGTCCTCGTTCAGATCGTCGATGTCCACGCCGTTACGGGCCAGGAAGATGGCTGCGGCGGCTATGGCGAGCCGTTTGTTGCCGTCGATCAACGGATGGTTCTTGGCGATGGAGTGCAGTAACGCGGCGGCCTTGTCCCAGATCTCCGGGTAGGCGTCGGCTCCGAAGACGGTCGTGCGGGGGCGAGTCGCTGCTGATTCGAGCAGCCCGGGATCGCGAATCAGGAATCCGGCCGCGACATCACCGGCAATCAGGCGCAGATCGGCCGAGGACAGGTAGTAGAAATCGAATCCTGTCATTCCGCCAGCCTGTCGAGCAGGGCTCGGTGCCGGGTGGCAAATCGCTGCGACAATTCACGGACCTGGCGGTCGGCTGTTTCTGCCATCTCCTCTGGCACGACAGCTGCGACCCGGCGGCCGTGGCGGGTGAGGTGTACGACCTTTCCGTTCTCCGCTGCGGCGATGACTTCGGCAAGCTTCTCGCGCGCCTCGCTGACCGGTAGTTCCCAAGCATCGGATTCGGGCATTGCAGTCATACCCGAGATCGTACGGATCGGAGATAAATCTGTACAAAGTAGTTTGCGGCGGGTTCGCACGTTTGTGCAGGAAGTCCGCCCGTCTTCGCGAGGCGAGTGGCGTGCCGGGAAATTGGCACGCCACTCGCGTCCCGCAGTATCGGAAGCCGAGCCGGACCGCGGGCTCAGGCCGATTCGGGGACGAACTGGGCCAGGGGCAGCAGATGGTTCGTGGCCCCGCCCAGGGCGAACTCGTTTCGGGTGGCGGCGGTGAAGTAGTTGTGCACGATATGGTCGCGGTCGATACCGACGCCGCCGTGCACGTGGACCAGGGTGTGCGCGACCTGGTGGCCCGCCTCGGCGGCCCAGAACTTCGCCGTGTGCACCGCCCCGGTCGCATCCAGGCCCTCCGCGAGCTGCCAGGCCGCCTGCGTGACGGTCAGCCGCAGGCCCTGGAGACTGATGTAGCTGTCGGACAGCCGCTGGGCCACGGCCTGGAAGCTGCCGATCGCGCGACCGAACTGTTCGCGTTCCCGGGCGTAGCCGGCGACGAGGTCCAGGGAGCGTTCGAGGGTCCCCAGCTGCTGGGCGGCCAGGCCGAGCCAGGCGCGGTCGAGCAGCCAGTCCAGGATCCGGGCGCCGTCGTCGACAGTGCCCAGCAGTTCGGCCGGCGCGTCGGTGAATTCGACGAGCGATTCGGCGCTGCGGTCCGTCACCTGCTGGGCGGTCACAGTGACGGATTCTGCCGATGGGTCCACCAGGAAGACCGCGGCGACTCCGGATACCGACGCGGGCACCAGGATTCGTGCGGCGCGGTCGGCCACCGGGACCGTGGTCTTGGTGCCGGTGACGCGCCAGCCGCGATCGGTTTCGGTGGCGGTGGTGCTGGGGCGGGCCGGTTCCCAGTTGTGCTCTTCGGCCAGCGCGACGGTCAGGATCGAGGTTCCCGCTCCGGCAACGGTGGCGAGCTCGCGGTGTTCGGCGGACCCGAACTCGGCCAGCGCACCCGCGCCCAGCACGATCGACCACAGGTAGGGGACCGACGCGACGGCTTTGCCGAGTTCGCGCAGGATCGCGGTCTGTTCGAGCGAACCGAACCCGCTACCGCCCACTTCCTCGGGCAGGGCGGCGGCCAGGACGCCGGTCTCGGCGAGCGATTTCCACAGCGGTTCGTCGAACTTGGCGGTGCCGCGATCCAATTCGCGGAGGCGATCGGCGGTGACCAGTTTGTCGCAGACCTCGCCGGTGAGCCGGGCCAGATCCGACTGGGCTTCGGTGGGGGTGAAATCCATGATGAACTCCTGGAGTCGAGCTGAGGTCAGCGGCCGGAGGCGGGCTGCTTCAGGGCGGTCATGGCGATGATGTCGCGCTGCACCTCGTTGGTACCGCCGCCGAAGGTGAGGATCAGGGCGGCGCGGTGCATCCGCTCCAGCCGGCCGCGCAGGACCGAACCGGGGGAGTCCTGCCGCAGCGAGGCTTGGGGGCCGAGGACCTCCATGAGCAGTCGGTACGCCTCGGTGGACAGCTCGGTGCCGTACACCTTGCACGCCGACGCGTCCCACGGCCGCGGTGCGGCGTCGCCACCGGCGTCGGCCCGGCTGGCGATCTCCCAGTTCATGAGCTTGAGGTATTCGACCTTGGCGTGCACGCGCGCCAGGTTCAGCTGAACCCATTCGCGATCGAAGATCCGGGAGCCGTCGGCCGCCTTCGTCTCCTTCGCCCACGCGGTCGTCTGGGCCAGTGCCAGTTGCAGCGCGGCGGCGGAGGTCAGCGCGACCCGCTCGTGGTTGAGCTGGTTGGTGACCAGCGGCCAGCCGCCGTTCTCCGGACCGACGAGGGAGGTCACCGGGACGCGTACGTCCTGGTAGTAGGTGGCGCTGGTATCGGGGCCCGCCATGGTGTGGACCGGGGTCCAGGAGAAGCCCTCGGCCGTGGTCGGCACGATCAGCATGCTGATGCCCTTGTGCTTCTTGGCGCCGGGATCGGTGCGCACGGCCAGCCAGATGTAGTCGGCGTAGGCGATGAGGCTGGTCCACATCTTCTGGCCGTTGATCACGTAGTCGTCGCCGTCGCGCACCGCGGTGGTGCGCAGACTGGCGAGGTCGGTACCCGCGCCGGGTTCGGAGTAGCCGATGGCGAAGTGCAGATCGCCGGCGGCGATCTTGGGCAGGAAGAATTTCTTCTGCTCGTCGCTGCCGTAGTGCATGATCGTCGGCGCCACCGAGTTGATGGTCAGGAACGGCACCGGCGCGCCCGCGATGGCGGCCTCGTCGGTGAAGATCAGCTGATCCAGCATGGGCCGGTTCTGGCCGCCGAACTCCTCGGGCCAGCCCAGGGCCAGCCAGCCGTCGCGGCCCATCTCCGCGACGACCTCGCGGTACACATTGCCCTGGCCGTACTCGCCGGTCTGCGAGCTCAGCGCCTCCCGCCGTTCGGGAGTGATCAGCCGGGCGAAATATTCACGCAACTCGGCGCGTAGCTGAACATGTTCCGGGGTATACGCAATGCGCATAGCGGTACCTCGAGCCTTCGTTCTACGGGTTTGAGATGGGGCCTGGACGTGGGATCGCGCCACGCTCACCCTCGCGGAGCGCGGAATGGATCTCCGATACCTTGCTCCGATCATTGCATATGCACTGAAACATGTTCCAGTATTGAAGGGTAATCAGCCCATGTAGCCCGTCTCGGCGGCCGTTGCTTGTTAGGCTTCGGCCACAGGGCGGGAAAAGGAGTTTCGATGAAGGTCAGCGTTGACTTCGATCAGTGCGAAGCGAACGGAATCTGTGCGGGAATCGCTCCCGACGTCTTTGAACTCGATGACGAGGACATGCTGCACGTCGCTGAGGGCGAGGTCGCGCCGGATCAGGAGTCGCAAGTGGCCGAAGCGGTCGCGCAATGCCCGAAAGCGGCCTTGCGTTTGCTGTGAATCGGCTCTTGCCGTGAATAAGAACACGTTCTAGAGTCGGCCCGGTGAGCGATACAGATACCAGCCTTGCCGGGCGAGTTGCGATCGTGACCGGAGCGGGTGCCGGCCTGGGTAAGGCCGAAGCGCTCGCCCTGGCCGCAGCCGGAGCCTCGGTCGTGATCAACGATCTGGCCGAGTCCGACGCCGTGGCCGAGACGCTGGAACAGGTCCGCGCACTCGGCGCCAAGGCCGAGTTCGTGGCCGGCAGTGTCGCCGAGCGGTCCACCGCCGACGCGTTGATCACCGCGGCCACCGAATCCTTCGGTGGCCTGGACATCGTGGTCAACAACGCGGGTATCACCCGCGACAAGATGCTGTTCAACCTGTCCGACGAGGACTGGGACGCGGTCCTCGCGGTCCATCTGCGCGGTCATTTCCTGCTGACCCGCAATGCCGGGGCCTACTGGCGGGCGAAATCCAAGGAAGCCGGTGCGCCGGTCTACGGCCGGATCGTCAACACCTCTTCCGAAGCCGGACTCCTCGGGCCGGAGGGTCAGGCCAATTACGCGGCGGCCAAGGCCGGAATCACCGCACTCACACTTTCCGCCTCGCGCGCCCTGAACCGATTCGGTGTCCGGGCCAACGCCATCTGCCCGCGGGCGCGTACCGCCATGACCGAACAGGTCTTCAGCGCGGCTCCCGAGGGGGAGGTCGACCCGCTCTCGCCCGACCATGTCGCCCGGTTGGTGGCCTACCTGGCCTCGCCTGCGGCGGAGGCGGTCAACGGGCAGGTGTTCGTGGTGTACGGCCCCATGGTGGCCCTGATGGCCGCGCCGGTGGTCGAGCAGCGGTTCGACGCGGCGGGCTCGCAATGGTCAGGTGACGATCTGGCCACCACGCTGACCGGTTACTTCGCCGGGCGCGAAGAAGGTCGTACCTTCTCTGCAACGGCTCTGCACGAACTGGGTTGAGCGATCTCGCCGGGGCGGGTCGCGGGATTTCGGTCCCGGGACTCGCCGCGGAGAGTTGATCAACCGTCCAGTCATTGGTAAACAGAGGGGTCGACTGTGCCCGGCCTCACACAATGATGCTCAAGGCGTATGAATCGTGTTCCAATCCCGCTGTCTGGGATTGCAACAAGCTTCCAGTTCAGAAGCCTCAAAATGGCCCCAATTAGGAAATGAACGTGTTCTACTTATCGGGGCGTGCGCCGGGGTGTCTCCCGAGCTGCCGCCAGCGGGACCAGTAGTCGGGCAAGGAGGATCAGGATGAACAAGGTCCTTACCGTGCCATTGGGAGCCGTCGGCGGATTCTTCGAACTCGCCGCATCGGTGGCCCGGGCGAGTTTTCGCCGGCCGTTCCAGATGCGCGAGTTCATCGACCAGTCGTGGTTCGTCGCGCGGGTATCCATCGTGCCGACACTTCTGGTGGCCATACCGTTCACCGTGCTGGTGAGCTTCACGCTGAACATCCTGCTGCGCGAAATCGGCGCCGCGGACCTCAGCGGCGCGGGCGCGGCCTTCGGCGCGGTGACCCAGGTCGGGCCGATCGTCACCGTGCTCATCGTGGCCGGTGCCGGCGCCACCGCCATCTGCGCGGATCTCGGAGCCCGGACCATCCGCGAAGAGATCGACGCGATGAAAGTGCTCGGCATCGACCCAATCCACCGGCTGGTGGTGCCGCGCGTCCTGGCCTCGATGTTCGTGGCACTGCTGCTGAACAGCCTGGTGTGCACCATCGGCATCGTCGGCGGCTTCCTGTTCTCGGTCTACCTGCAGGATGTGAACCCCGGCGCCTTCGTCAACGGCATCACCCTGCTGACCCATCTCCCCGAACTGCTCATTTCCGCGGTAAAAGCGGGCCTTTTCGGTTTGATCGCCGGACTGGTGGCCTGCTATCTGGGTTTGAATGTAAAAGGCGGTCCCAAAAGTGTCGGTGACGCGGTGAACCAGACAGTGGTTTTCGCCTTCATGGCGCTGTTCGTGGTGAATGTCGTCGTCACCGCTGTCGGTCTCAAATTCGCGGTGCGGTGATCGATGTCGGCCTCGGTGATCATCCAGTCCCGTTTTCCCAAAGTCACCCGTCGTGTCCGCCGCTGGTCGACCTCACTCGACAATCTCGGCAAACAAGCGGTGTTCTACGGCAAGGCGATCGGCTCCATGCCGCGCGCGCTCGTGCACTACCGCACCGAGACGATCCGGCTCATCGCCGAGATCAGCATGGGCAGCGGCGCGCTCGCCGTGATCGGCGGCACCGTGGTGATCGTCGGCTTCCTGACCCTGTTCTCCGGCGGCACCATCGCCGTACAGGGCTACAGCTCCCTCGGCAATATCGGCGTCGAGGCGCTGACCGGCTTCTTCGCCGCGTTCCTCAATGTCCGCATCGCCGCCCCGGTGATCTCCGGAATCGGCCTGGCGGCCACCATCGGAGCCGGTTCCACCGCCCAGTTGGGTGCCATGCGGGTGGCCGAGGAGATCGACGCCCTGGAATCCATGGCGATCCGGCCGGTGCCGTACCTGGTGGGCACCCGGGTGCTCGCCGGAATGATCGCGATCGTGCCGCTCTACGCGCTGGCGGTGATCGCCTCGTTCATCGCGAGCCGGTTCGCCACCGTGGTCATCTACGGTCAGTCCGCCGGTGTGTACGACCACTATTTCTCCACATTCCTTATTCCGAGCGACATTCTGTGGTCGTTCGGCCAAGCCATTCTCATGGCACTGGCGGTGATGATGATCCACACGTACCACGGCTACAACGCGGCCGGTGGACCGGTCGGGGTGGGTATCGCGGTGGGTAACGCGGTGCGCAGCTCGCTGGTCGCGGTGGTCACGGTGACGCTGTTGATATCCCTGGCGGTATACGGCACCTCCGGCAACTTCAACCTCTCCGGATAGCCGCGATGACGGAAATGATGCGAGCGAACAACACGAGGGCAGCGGCGTCGAACGCAACCGCGGGTGGGTCGTCCCGCGGTGACGAGGACCCCTGGGCCCCCATCGGAACGAACCGCTGGACCGCGTTCCGGGCGACCGCCGGGCTGAAACTGGCCGGGGTGGGCATGGTGCTGGCCGCGGTGGCCGCGGTCGTCGTCTCCCTGACCATGTTCTTCGGCGGTTTCACCCCGAGTGTCGAGGTGACGGTTTCCGCGCCGCGCAGCGGTCTGGTGTTGGATCCCGACGCCAAGGTCAAGGTGCGCGGGGTACAGATCGGCCGGGTCGCCGGCATCGACCGGACCACCGACGGTGCGAATCTGCGGCTGGCTCTGAACCCGGACCTGCTGCACCTGGTCCCGGCGAACTCGACCGTCGATATCCGCTCGACCACTGTATTCGGCGCGAAGTACATCAACTTCGTGATCCCGCAGGAACCGGCCGCCACCGCACTGCAACCCGGCGCGTTGCTGGCCGCGGAACAGGTGACCGTCGAGTTCAATACGGTCTTCCAGCATCTCAGCGATGTTCTCGCCGATGTGCAGCCGGAGAAGCTGAACGCCACCCTGGCCGCGCTGGGCACCGCGTTGCAGGGCCGCGGCGAAAGCCTCGGCAAACTGCTCGCCGACAGCGATTCCTACCTGCGCGAGATCAACCCGACGCTGCCCACCCTGCAGCGCGACCTGAACACTACGGCCGCGGTGACCAACCTCTACGCCGATGTCTCCGGCGATCTGTTGCGGACAGTGGACGGCGCGACGGTCAGCAGCCGCACCATCACCGAATCGGAATCCGATATCGATTCCCTGCTGGCGAACCTCACCGGCCTGGCCGACACCACCGGTGCGGTCCTGCGTGACAACGAGGGACAGATCGATACGGCCCTGGAGCTGCTCCGGCCGACCGGTGAACTGCTCAACGGTTACAAGGATGCGCTGTTCTGCCTGATCGGCGGCAGTGCCAAGGCACTGCCGCTGGGTGAGGCGGTCTTCGGCGGTGGACAGGAAGGTGTCGCCCTGAACACGGGATTCATGTACGGGTCTCCGCCCTACACCTATCCGAACGATCTCCCGAAGGTGGCCGCCACCGGCGGACCGCGCTGCGCCGGGCTGCTCGACCGGGTGCCGGACAGTCATTCCGACTATGTCGTCACCGACACCTCGGAAGGACATCCCTACACGCCGGTGACCAAGCTGGAACTGAACGCACCCAAGGTCTTCCAGGTCCTGTTCTCCGGGCTCCCGGGGGTGGGCGCGCCGTGAAGAACACCGGTACCACTGTCAAACTCGCCGTCTTCACACTGGTGATGACCCTGATCTTCGCCGGTCTGGCGGTGGTCTTCTCGCAGATGCGTTTCTCCCGGGAAACCGGGTACAACGCGGTTTTCACCAGCGCCTCGGGCATGCTGCCCGGCGACAAGGTCCGGATCGCCGGGGTACCGGTCGGATCCATCTCCTCGGTGAAGGTCGACGACGAATACCACGCCCATGTGAAATTCGACGTCGACACCAAATACCCGCTGCTGACCAGCACCCGCGCGACGATCCGCTACGAGAACCTGGTCGGTGACCGCTACCTGGAACTGCTCGAGGGACCCGGTGCGGCCACCACCCTGAACAAGGGCGGCACCATCGGTCTGGACAAGACCTCGCCCGCACTGGATCTGGATATGCTGCTCGGCGGATTCAAACCGCTGCTGCGCGGACTGGACCCGGCGCAGGTCAACGATCTGACCAACGCGTTGCTGCAGATCTTCCAGGGCCAGGGCGGAACCCTGGTCGAACTGCTCAACAGCGGCGGATCGTTCACCAGAACTCTCGCCGACCGGGACGCGCTCATCGGCAGCGTCATCGACAATCTGAACTCGGTGCTGAAAACCATCGACGATCGCGGCGACCAGTTCGCCACCACCATCGACGAGCTGCGCCGCTTGGTGAGCGGGCTGGCCGCCGACCGTGATCCGATCGGTGCCGCGCTGCCGCGCATCGCCGACGCCACCGCCGCGACCACCGATCTGCTGGCCCAGGCCCGCCCCGATCTGGCGGCGACCATCGCGCAGACCGGGCGGCTGGCCACCAACCTCGACAATGGTTCGGACACCGTGCAGTGGGTGCTCGACAAACTGCCGGCCACCTATCGCAAGCTGATCCGCATCGGTTCCTACGGTTCGTTCCTGCAGCTGTACGTGTGCCGGACGAATTTCCTGGTCGACGGTCCGGACGGGAAACCGCTGCTGGTCGAACTACCCGGTGAGCAGACGACCGGAAGGTGTGCCAGCGAATGAAAGAGCAATCACGCGCGGTGACCATCGGCGTCGTCGGTCTGGTACTGGCGGTGGCGGTCGCGCTGTCGGCCCTGCAGTTCGAACGACTGCCCTTCATCCGCGGTGGCGCGACGTTCACCGCCAACTTCGCCGATGCCGGTGGCCTGGTGACCGGTGACGATGTAGAGGTCGCCGGGGTCCGTTCGGGCAAGGTCGAGGATGTGAGCCTGGACGGTGCGCAGGTGCTGGTGCGCTTCAGCCTCGACGAATCGATCGTGCTCGGTGACAAGACCTCCGCGGCCATCAAGACCAACACCGTGCTGGGCCGTAAATCGCTGGCGGTGAACCCGTCCGGTGACGGAGCGCTCAAAGTCACCGACACCATTCCGCTGGCCCGCACCACCTCCCCGTACTCGCTGAACGAGGCGCTCAGTGATCTGGCCGGAACGGTGGGCGACCTCGACCTGCAACAGGTGAACCAGACCTTGGACGCGCTGTCGGCGGCCTTCGCCGACACCCCGGCGCCGCTACGGTCGGCGCTGGACGGAGTGACCGCGCTGTCGCGGACCATCAACGCCCGCGACCAGGCACTGTCGGATCTGCTGACCCGCGCCCAGGATGTCACCAAGATCCTGGCCGACCGCGCCGATTCCATCAACGCGCTACTGGTGGACGGTAATCAGCTGCTCGGCGAACTGGACCGGCGGCGCACCGCCATCAGCCAGATGATCGTCTACGTGAACGCGCTGGCCCAGCAGTTGTCCGGGCTGGTACACGATAACGAGGCCCAGCTGAAACCGGCGCTGGACAAGCTCAACTCGGTGCTCGATCTACTGCAGCGCAACCGGGACAACATCAACGGCGCGCTCGACGGCCTGGGCCCGTTCGCCGCGGCCCTCGGTGAACAGGTCGGCAGCGGACCGTACTTCAACGCCTATGTCGTGAACGCGAGCAGTGAGACGCTGCACCCGCTGGTGGACGCGCTGGTATGGCCGCAGCATCTGCCCGAATCGCTCCGGGCCTATCTGCTCGAACCCGGTCCCAAGATCGGTCCGTCCGCACAGGAGCCGCCCCGATGAGGCGATACCTCCGCCTTCGCTACGGCCTCCGCCGATCGCATGAATCTGCTTCGCGGGAGGAGGTCGGGATGCGGTGCCTCCGCCTTCGCTACGGCCTCCGCCGATCGCATGAATCTGCTTCGGGGGAGGGCACGGTACTGCGGTCCCTGCGCCTTCGCTCCGGGCTCCGCCGATCGCATGAACCTGCTGCTCTGAGGAGGGACCGATGAGGCGATACTGCGATACCTCCGCCTTCGCTACGGCCTCCGCGGACCGGATGTTGCGATACGTCCGCGTTCGCTCCGTCTTCCGCGGACCGCGTGAGACTCCGCTGAGGAGAATGCCATGACGACTCTGAAGGACAAGGTGCGGGCCGTTCCCGGTAAGTGGGTGGCGATCGTCGCCGGTGTCGTGGTGGTGGCGCTGGTGGCCTTCGGCGGATACACGGCGTTCCAGCGGATCACCAAGAACGAGATCACCGCGTATTTCACCTCCACCAGTGGCCTGTACGCGGGCGACGATGTGCGGGTGCTCGGGGTGCCGATCGGCAAGATCGACAGCATCGAACCGGGCAAGGAACAGGTGAAGGTGACGATGTCGGTGGACGGCAGCGTCGATCTGCCCGCCGACGCGCGCGCGGTGATCATCGCGCCGTCGCTGGTATCGGCCCGGTTCATCCAGATCGCGCCCGCCTACACCGGTGGCGACAAGCTCACCGACGGGGCCGAGATCCCGATCGAACACACCGCTGTCCCGGTCGAATGGGACGACATCAAAACCGAACTGAACAAACTGTCCACCGCCCTCGGTCCGGTCGGTGACGACCCCCAAGGATCCTTCGGCCGCTTCGTCGATACCGCGGCCGACAACCTGGACGGAAACGGTGACGCCTTCCGCACCACCCTGCACGAACTCTCGGCCACGCTGACCACGCTCTCCGACGGTCGCACCGATCTGTTCGGCACCATCCGGAATCTGCAGAAATTCGTGGACGTGCTCTCCAAGAGCAACGATCAGATCGTCGAATTCGGTGGCCGGTTGGCGTCGGTATCGGGGGTCCTGGCCGGTGTCTCCACGGATCTCGGAGCGGGTCTGGACAATCTGGACCTCGCGCTCGGCGATGTGCACCGGTTCCTCGACGGCAGCGGTGCCGAACTCACCGAAGGTGTGCAGCGGCTGGCCGATGTCACCCAGATCCTGGTCGACAAACGACCGGAACTCGAACAGGCACTGCATTCGGGCCCGACCGCGCTGGTGAATTTCTACCAGATCTACAAACCCGCCCAGGGCACGCTGACCGGTGCCATCTCGCTGAACAACTTCGCCGATCCGGTGAGCTTCCTGTGTGGTTCGGTACGTGCCCTCGAACAGCACGAATCCGATACCAGCGCCGATCTGTGCGCCCAGTACCTCGCCCCGGTGATCAGTTCGCTGGCCATGAACTACCTGCCCATCATGACCAACCCCGCGACCGGTGTGACGGCGTTCCCGAACCAGTTGGAGTACACGACACCGGATCTGGCCGGAAAGGTGGATCCGCAGAAGGTGGGCCCGCCCGCCGCGCCCGAACCCGCGCCGATCACCGTGCCGGCCGGGGTCGCGGGGCTGGCCATCCCCGGTGTGCAACTTCCCCAGATTCCCGGTCTGCCCGGAGGAGGACGATGATGCGCCGGCTCGAGTTGCGGCTGCCGGGTGCCCGGCGCCGGATCGCGGCGGTGGGTGTCGGGCTGACGGTGGCGTTATCGGCCACGGCGTGTCAGTACGACGGGCTCAACTCGCTGCCGATGCCCGGTACCGAGGGCACCGGCGAAGGCTCCTACCAGGTGAAGATCCAGATGCCGAACGTGACGACACTGACCCGGAATTCGCCGGTACGTGTCGACGACGTCGCGGTCGGCTCGGTGACCGATATCGAGGTGGAGGACTGGCACGCGCTGGTCACCGTTTCGCTGAACCCCGATGTGGTGCTCCCGGCCAACGCCACCGCCAAAATCGGTCAGACGAGTCTCCTCGGCAGTAATCACGTCGAGCTGGCCCCGCCCGCCGATGTGGCGCCGCAGGGTCGGCTGGCCTCGGGTGATGTGATCCCGCTGGACCGCGCCGGGGTCTATCCGACCACCGAACAGGTGCTGTCCTCGCTGTCGGTGGTGCTCAACGGTGGCGGTATCTCGCAGCTGGAGAACATCACCGGTGAACTCAACAAAGCGCTCGTCGGTAACGAGGACGAAGTACGGGATCTGATCCCGCAGATGAACGATCTGATCCGCAACCTCGACGGGCAGCGCAACGACATCATCGCCGCGATGGAGGGTCTGGACCGGGTCAGCGGTCAGTTCGTCCAGCAGACCGATGTGGTCGCCGCGGCCATCGAGGAGATCCATCCGGCGCTCACCGTGCTCGCCGATCGCCGGCAGAACATCACCACGACCATCACCAAACTGGGTGAGCTCAGTGATGTGGTGAACCGGTTGATCGCCGCCAGCGGCGACGATCTGAAAGCGAACCTGGCCAATCTGGCCCCGGTGCTGCAGACGCTGGCCGACACCGGTGCCGACCTCACCGAATCGCTGAAGATCATCGCCTCCTTCCCGTTCCCGTTGAAGAACCTGGACCGGGCCATCAAGGGCGACTATCTGAACCTGTTCATGACCGTCGACCTCACCGGTGCCCGGCTGGATTCCAACTTCCTCACCGGTACCGGGCTGGGCGGTATGTTCGGCGGCGTCGAGGTGGCACTCGGACAGGTCGCCGGCGCCGCCGGACAGCAGGGCAACCCGCTGACCACCCCGCTGGCGCCGCCGCCCGGCGCGCCCGCCGGTGAGCAGCCGCAACCCACGATTCCGGGGCTGCCGCCGATACCCGGCCTGCCCGCCATACCCGGACTGACCGTGCCGATGCCCGGGCCGCAGCCGCAAGGGGGCGAGGGCCGGTGACGCTCTCCCGATTCGTCCGAATCCAGCTGACCATCTTCGCGATCCTCACCGTGGTCGGTCTCGCCGTCATGGGCGGTACCTACGTGGGTGTGCCCGCGCTGCTCGGGATCGGCCGCTACGAGGTCACGGTGGAGCTGGCCGCCACCGGCGGGCTCTACCAGAACGCCAATGTCGCCTTCCGCGGTACCAATGTCGGTGTGGTCCGCGAAGTGCGGCTCACCGACGTGGGCGTCGAAGCGAAGCTGTCGGTGGACAGCGATTACAAGATCCCCGCCGATTCCTCCGCACTGATCCGCAGCGTCTCGGCGATCGGTGAGCAGTACGTCGATCTGGTCCCGCCACCGGATCCCGGCAGTGCCAACCTCTACGACGGCAGCGTGATCCCGGTCGACAAGACCGAACTCCCGCAGGATGTGGGCGCACTGCTGGACCAGGCCGACCGGCTGCTGGCCAGCGTCGCCGATACGCGGCTGCGGCAGGTGATCGACGAGGCGTTCAAGGCCTTCAACGGCGCCGGACCGGATCTGCAGCGTTTCCTCGACTCCGCCTCGCTGCTGGTGCAGGAAGCCAACGACAATGTCGGGCCGACCAAACAGCTGATCGAGCAGATCGGCCCGCTGCTGGACACCCAGGTGAACTCCGATGCCGCGATCCGCTCGTGGACCCGGGATCTGGCAACCGTCACCGATACCCTGCGGGCCCATGATCCGGCGCTGCGCAGCATCCTCGCCAACGGCCCCTCGGCCATGGAACGGGTGACCCAGCAGTTCGACGATCTGCGCCCGACGCTGCCGTTGCTGCTGAACAACCTGGTGAGCCTCGGTCAGGTGGGCGTCACCTATCACTCCGGTCTGGAACAGATCCTGGTGGTGTATCCGCCGCTGATCGCGGCCCTGCTCACCGCGGTGCGCGGGCCGATGGAGTACGGCGCGCTGGTCGACTTCATGACCGTGCTCAACGATCCGCCGCCGTGCACGACCGGCTTCCTACCGCCCGACCAGCGGCGCGAACCCACCGAACTCGACACCCCCGACACGCCGAAGGGCCTCTACTGCAAGGTGCCGCAGGACGATAAGACCGCGGTGCGCGGTATCCGCAATACGCCGTGTATGGAGTATCCGGGCCGCCGCGCGCCGTCGCCCGAATTGTGCCGCACCGGTTACGTTCCGGAGGGCACCAACCCGCCGTTCGGGCCGCCGCAGCCGGTGGCACCGACCGAACCGCCGGGTCCTGTGGCGCCCGCCTCCGTGCCGGATACGGCGCCGGGGGTTGCGGGAGTACCCGCAGCACCTGCTAGTTTCTCGGGCGCAAGCACCCCCGCCGCCGCGCTTTCCTACGATCCGGCCACCGGGGTCTACACCGGTAGTGATGGCGGCAGCTACCGTCAGGGCGATATCGCCCCGGGCGGTTCGGGCACCGTACCCGCGGATTGGCAGGCAATGTTCGAGGAGCAGCAACGATGAGCGAGACCAAGGACCCCCGCCGCAACCGTAGGCGGGCCAGCCGGACAGCGGGCCCACCACCCGCCGAGGACTCGGCAACCGAGAAGCTCGAAACCGCGGCGGCCGATCCGCGGCCGGCGGACAAAACGGGCACCGAGGATCAGCCGGCCGCCACCGCCGAGCCGGAGGCCGCGACCGTGCGGTCGGCGGCCGCCGCTACGAAGTCCACTCCGGAGTCGACCGAGGCCGCCACGGAGAAGGTCGCGCTCGGGGCCACGGAGAAGCCCGCCGCCGAGGCGGCTACCCAGAAGCTCACGATCGAAGAGGCCGCCGCGGAGGCGACCACGGTGTCCGCCGGTGAATCGGCGGACTCGGCGGACACCGTGCGACTGGAGAAGGCCGATTCGTCCGGCGGCGCCCCGGCGGACGCCGCGTCCGAGGCGGAGCCGGACGAAGTGGAGACCAGCGGGGCCCGGTCCTGGAAGCAGATCGCCGGTCTCGCCGCGGCGGCAGTGCTGGTGTTCGGACTGGTCGGCGCCGCGGTGGTCTCGATGTTGGCCGTGCAGTCCACTCAGCAGCGTGACGAACGCCGCTCCGAATATGTGGCGACCGCCCGGCAGACCGTTCTCAACTTGACCACTATCCGCGCCGATACCGCCAAAGAGGATATCGACCGAATCCTCACCATGGCCTCGGGTGATTTCAAAACCGAGTTCGACGGACGGGTGGACCCGTTCACCGAAATCGTCAAACAGGCCAAGGTCGTCTCGACCGGCGAGGTGGTCGAGGCCGCGGTCGAACGCGACGACGAGCAATCCGCCGTGGTCCTGATCGCGGCGAAGCAGACGCTCACCAACGCGGGATCGCAGGAACAGCAGCAGCGGTTCTACCGGTTCCGGGTGACCGTGCAGCGAGCCGACGACGGCACGCTGACCGCGTCGGACGTGAAGTTCGTGGCATGACCGGACAGCGCCCGGAGGCGGCAGCTTGCGTAACCACGGAGGGTGGTGTCCGGGCATGCCGGAGGAGTACAGCATGACCGGACAGCGCCCGGAGGCGGCAGCTTGCGTAACCACGGAGGGTGGTGTCCGGGGATGTCGAGAAGAGACAGCACGACCGACCCGCAGGCCGAGAGGAGCCGAGAATGAGCGTGCGTAACAAGATCCTGCTCGGCCTCACCGCGGTGGTCGTGGTCGTGGTCGCGGCGGCGGTGGTGGCCGGTATCGGCGGCTACCGGTACTGGGATTACCGGCAGTCCGAACAGTCCCGCACCGACGCGGTGGCCGCGGCCACCCGCACGGTATCGGCCATGTTCAGTTACGAGTTCCAGACGGTGGACCAGGAACTGCCCAAAACCGCCGAGGATCTCGCTCCCGACTTCAAGGCCGACTACCTCGAGCTGATCGACAAGGCGATCGTTCCGGGAGCCAAGGAGAAGGAGCTGACGGTCGAGGCGAGCACTCAGGCCGGGGGAGTCGTCTCCGCCGACCGGGCACACGCCGTCGTGCTGCTGTTCCTGAACCAGGTGACCACCAGCAAGGAGAGCCCGCAGGGCACTACCACGGGCAGTCGGGTCCGGGTGGCGCTGGACAAATCCGACGACCGGTGGCTGGTCGCCTCGGTCACCCCGATCTGACCGGTCCGGAGCGGCATTCGCCGGTGGCCGGACTAGTACGACCGGCCATCGGCGTAGCGCGCACGCCTCAGATGCCGACCCCGTCCGCGGTTACGGCTTTTGTATGTCGACAGTTGCGAATCACAATTCGGGCAGATCAGTCGTAGATTCTCCCGCCGATTATCGGTCGGGTCACCGTCGATATGGTCGAGAACGAACACCAGTGGCTTTCCTTGCCATTCGTTCCCGATTCCGCAGATCGCGCAACTATCGTGCTGTGCCCGCGCGAGATAGTCGCGTATGTAGTGCCCTTGATAACTGCCCACCTCGGCATCGCCGGTGGCCAGCCAAAGCCGGGTTTTCGCCTCCCGTTGCGCGGCCTGCTGACAGCTCGTCGTGCAGTACAACTTCTGACTGCGCTCGATCAACAGCGCTGAACACCCTCGGCAGTGCCTCATGGCGCGAAAAATACTCCGGCCCACCGACAGTTCGGTGGACCGGAGTACGGCGGAGCCGCCTGTGGGACTCGAACCCACAACCTACGCATTACAAGTACGTTGCGCTGCCAGTTGCGCCAAGGCGGCGGAGCGACCGTGTATGCAGCCGCTCGGCAGCCGATCATACGGTGCGACTCCCGAGTTCGCGAAATATTACAGCCCGACCACCGGGCTCGAACGTCCTGCGTGCGTCACCCCGTAAGGGGGCGCACCCAGGACGCGGCGGAGCCGTCGGCCGGACCCGTGGAGCGCCGGCCCTACTTGCGGGCCGCTTCGTCCGCCGCCATGGCGTCACGCAGGCTCTTGGGCCGCATATCGGTCCAGTTCTGCTCCACGTACTCCACGCAGGCGGCACGGCTGTCCTCACCGAAGACCACCCGCCAGCCGGCCGGTACCTCGGCGAAGGCGGGCCACAGGGAGTGCTGCTCTTCGTCGTTGACCAGAACGAAGAAGCGGCCTTCCTCGTCGTCGAACGGGTTGGTGCTCATTTCACCTCACTGGGGTGCTCGTGGGTTGTGATTCGGATCTGTGTGGGCCCACCCCGGCGGCTCGGGTCTGGATCTCCGGCTGCCGCGTCGCGAACCCAAACGATGTGTCGACACTAGCAAGCTCGGCGTTAGCTGTGGGCTCCTCCCTCACGAGGCGAAGAATTCCCGCAAGATCTTGTTCACGGCGTCCGGACGCTCCAGATAGCCGTAGTGACCGGCATCGGGAACCTCCTGGTAGCGACCGCCCGGAATAGCATCGGCGACCTCCCTGGCCAGGTACGGAGGGATCATCCGGTCGTCGGCGAAACCGACGGCCAGACACGGTACGGTGATCGCGCGGTAGGCGTGCAGCCGGTCGAAATCGTGGTCCATCCGCCGCTGTGCCCGGATACCCGGGGAGACCGGACCGCCGGTGAACTCGAACAGATCGAGCCAGTCCCGGGCCTTGTTCGTATCGGCCATCGTGGCGGGCGAGAGATTCATCACCGCGGTCAGCGCGGCGTCGTACTTGGCGGGCAGCCGTACCTCGTTCGCATCCATTTCGTGCTCGCCCAGCGACAGCGTCTTCTGGAACTGGTCCAGCCGGCCGTGGCCGGCCAGGAACACGGCCTTGCGCACCAGTTCGGGCCGGGCCAGAGCCAACTCCTGCGCTACCCGGGCGCCCATCGAGGTGCCGGCCACGAGTGCGGGCCCCTCGTCCAGGAATTCGATCAGGGCCGCCGTATCGGCCACCATTTCGTGAATGGTCATACCGTCGGCGGCTTCGTAAGTGGGTGCGATACCGCGATTGTCGAAGGTGCACACCCGGTACCCCGCGGCCAGTAGCGCGGGTACCTGGTGCAGTTCCCACACCCGGCCGGGACTGCCGGTGCCCATGATCAGCACCACCAGCGGTCCGCCGCCTTTGACATCGGTGCCCTTGGCGCGGTCTCCCTTGACCTGATAGTTGAGCGATATTCCGTTCACCGTGGCCAACGGCATGCTTCGGGCCCCTTCCTCATCGTTTCTGCTGCCAACGGTATAGCCCCGGGGACCCCGCAACGTTACCCGCGGCGGGAGCGACCACTTCCCCCGACAGATACCATTGACATTTCACATACAAGCGCACCTGCCGGGAGGATCGAGATGGCCGCGAAGAGCAGCGCCAACGGTATCGCCGACGACGAACTGGAACCCCTCGCCGACGAGACCGCTCGTCAGGCGCAGCGGGTCGTGGCCGCCTATGCCGCCGATGCCGACGAATGCCGGATGCTCCTGTCGATGCTCGGTATCGGACCGGGAGTCCGCACCGAGTAAACAGTCGCCGGCGCCAACGGCGACGTCGGCGGACCCACACACAACTACATGGCGTTCAGCGCCGCGCAAAGGATGCGTGAGTGGACCAGATGACCGATCAGCCGTCCAGCGATTCCACCCCCGAGGATGAAACCGCCGTGTCCGCGGACCGGCCCGGAGACCACAACGGTTCCGGGCCGGTAGACAGCCCGATCGATCCGGCCGAGGCCGTACCCGAGCCGGTGGACGCCGAACCCCTGCGCGAACGTGGGGCCGGTTCCGGTTTCGTGGTGGTGGCCAACCGGCTGCCGGTCGATCTGGAGAAGCTGCCCGACGGCAGCAGTCGCTGGAAACGCAGCCCCGGTGGCCTGGTGACCGCGCTCGAACCGGTCCTGCGCAGTAATCGGGGCGCCTGGGTCGGCTGGGCCGGGGTACCGGACGTCGACGTCGACCCGATCGTCGAGGACGGCCTGGAACTGCATCCGGTACCGCTGTCGGCGCAGGAGGTCGCCCAGTACTACGAGGGTTTCTCCAACGCGACGCTGTGGCCGCTGTACCACGACGTCATCGTCCGCCCGGTCTACAACCGGGCGTGGTGGTCGGCGTATGTCCAGGTGAACCGCCGTTTCGCCGAGGAGACCGCGAAAGTCGCCGCCGAGGGCGCGACGGTCTGGGTACAGGACTATCAGCTGCAACTCGTACCCAAGATGCTGCGGATGCTGCGCCCCGACCTCACCATCGGGTTCTTTCTGCACATCCCGTTCCCGCCGGTGGAACTGTTCATGCAGATGCCGTGGCGCACCGAGATCGTGGAGGGCCTGCTCGGCGCCGACCTGATCGGCTTCCACCTACCCGGTGGCGCCCAGAACTTCCTGTATCTGGCCCGGCGCCTGGCCGGCCAGCCCACCTCCCGCGGCACCATCGGGGTGCGCTCGAAAATGGGTGTCGTGCAGGTCGGCTTCCGGACGGTCCGGGTCGGCGCCTTCCCGATCTCCATCGATTCGGCCGGCCTCGACGAACACTCGCGCCGACGCTCGGTCCGCGAACGCGCGGCCCGTATCCGCGCCGAACTCGGCAGCCCCAAGAACATCCTGCTCGGTGTCGACCGCCTCGACTACACCAAAGGTATCGATATCCGCCTCAACGCCCTCGAAGAACTCCTGGCCGAGGGCCGTATCGACCCGGCGGAAACCGTGATGGTCCAGCTGGCCACCCCCAGCCGGGAACGGGTGGAGAGCTATATCCAGATGCGTGGCGATATCGAACGCCAGGTCGGCCGCATCAACGGCGAATTCGCCCGAGTCGGCTACCCCGTCGTGCACTATCTGCATCGTCCGATCGCCCGCGAAGAACTCATCTCCTTCTTCGTCGCCGCCGACGTCATGCTGGTGACTCCGCTGCGCGACGGTATGAACCTGGTCGCCAAGGAATACGTGGCCTGCCACTCCGGTCTCAACGGAACTCTGGTGCTCAGCGAGTTCACCGGCGCCGCCGCCGAACTCCGCCAGTCCTACCTGTGCAACCCGCACGACCTGGACAGCGTCAAGGACGCCATAGTCGATGCCCTCACCGACGACCGCGAAACCCGCCGCCGCCGGATGCGCTCTCTGCGCAGGCAGGTTCTGGCCCACGATGTCGACCGGTGGGCTCGGGCGTTCCTGGACGCGCTGGCCCAAGGACAGGTGGCGGGGAAGGCCCTGATGGCCGACGCCGACGCCGACCACGAGTACGAGGATTCCGGGCCGCACGACGACTAGTTGCGCGGCCCGCGTGCTCCGGAAGTGAGCGCGGGTGAAGTCCGGCGCCGGGAATCCGGATGCCTGGGCTGCACTGGACCGGCTCGGCTCGGACCGGTGCGAACAGGACGAACACACGGTCCGCAGGTGGGGGTGTCGGCATTCACGATCGAGTCCCGCTCGTCTGCGAAGGCGGGGGATGCGGGCTTGTTTGTGAAGGCGGGGACGCGGGCTTGTTTGTGAAGGTGCTGTGTTTTTGGCGCCGCCTTCGGCGTCGCGGGGTCGAGGCCCCCTGGTGTCCCGCCGTTCAGGCCTCGAGACTCGCGCCTTCGGCGCATGCGC
>NZ_JBSGIP010000047.1:0-42134 GCF_053605105.1 Nocardia sp. NPDC003963 | reverse complement strand
AGCGCATGCGCGAAGCGCGAGTCTCGAGGCCTGAACGGCGGGACACCAGGGGGCCTCAACCCCCGCGACGCCGAAGGCGGCGCCAAAAACACAGCTCAGCGGCCGGCGCGGATGGACTCGAAGACCTGCGGGTCCACCAGGGTGGAGGTGTCGCCGAGTTCCCGGCCCTCGGCCACATCGCGCAGGAGTCGGCGCATGATCTTGCCGCTGCGGGTCTTGGGCAGTTCGGGTACCACGTGGATCTCTCGCGGCCGGGCGATCGGGCTGATCTCGCGGGCGACCTCGGCCTTGAGTTCGTCGACCATCGCGGATCCGGTATCGGTGGCACCGGCGGTGAGGATCACGAACGCCACGATGCCCTGACCGGTGGTCTCGTCGGTGGCCCCGACCACCGCCGCTTCCGCCACTCCGGAGTGCCCGACCAGCGCGGATTCCACTTCGGCGGTGGAGATGCGGTGACCGGATACGTTCATCACGTCGTCCACTCGGCCGAGCACCCAGAGGTCACCGTTGACGTCGAGCTTCGCGCCGTCACCGGCGAAGTACCAGCCCTGTTCGGCGAAACGGTCCCAGTAGGTGGCCCGGTAGCGCTCCATATCGCCCCAGATACCACGCAGCATCGACGGCCACGGCTGGTCGAGGACGAGGTAGCCGTTGGCCTCGGTTTCGCCGCGGCGCACCGCTTTGCCTTCTTCGTCCACCACCGCGGCCGTCACCCCGGGCACGGGGGTCATGGCGGCGCCGGGTTTGGTCGCGGTGATACCGGGCAGCGGGGAGATCATGATGGCGCCGGTTTCGGTCTGCCACCAGGTGTCGACGATGGGGGCTGTGCCGGAACCGATCACGTCCCGGTACCAGCGCCAGGCCTCCGGGTTGATCGGTTCGCCGACCGATCCGAGCACCCGGATCGAGGACAGATCGTGCGCGTCGGGGATCTGGCGGCCCCATTTCATGAAGGTGCGCACCAGCGTCGGCGCGGTGTAGTAGATCGTGACGCCGTACTTCTCGATGAGCTGCCAGTGCCGGTGTTCGTCGGGGAAGTTCGGGGTGCCTTCGTAGAGGACCTGGGTGGCGCCGTTGGCCAGCGGACCGTAGACGATATAACTGTGCCCGGTCACCCAGCCGACATCGGCGGTGCACCAGTACACATCGGATTCGGGTTTGTGGTCGAAGACCACCCGGTGGGTGTAGCTGGTCTGGGTGAGATAGCCACCGCTGGTGTGCAGGATGCCCTTGGGCTTACCCGTGGTCCCCGAGGTGTAGAGGATGAACAGGGGATGTTCGGCGTCGAAGGCCCGCGCCTCGTGGACCGGGTCGGCTTGCGCGACCGTTTCGTGCCACCAGAGATCGCGGCCCTCGGTCCATTCCACCTCGGTACCGACGCGGCGTACGACCAGGACGTGCTCCACGCTGGACGGTACGTCACCCTTCGCGAGCAGTGCCTCGTCGACGGCCTCCTTCAGCGGTGCGGGATTACCGCGCCGCCACTGGCCGTCGACGGTGATGACCAGGCGTGCTTCGGCGTCGTCGATCCGCTGGCGCAGTGCGGTCGGCGAGAAGCCGGCGAAGACCAGCGAATGCGGCAGGCCCAGCCGGGCGCACGCCAGCATCGCCACGATGGTCTCGGGGATCATCGGCATGTAAATCGCCACGCGGTCGCCCGCGGTCAGGCCGAGTTCGGTCAGATAGTTCGCGGCCCGGCTCACCTCGGCGAGCAGATCGGAGTAGGTGATCGTACGGGAATCGCCCGGCTCGCCCTCCCAGTGCAGCGCGACCTTGTCGCCACGCCCCTCCAGCACATGGCGGTCGACACAGTTGTAGGCGACATTGAGCCGCCCACCGACGAACCATTTCGCCACCGGGGCGTCGGTCCAATCGAGCACCTGGTTCCACCGCTCGTGCCAGTGCAGGTGATCGGCCTGCTCGGCCCAGAACGCTTCGCGGTCCTGCGCGGCCCGCTCGTAGATACCGGCATCGACATTCGCCGCGGCAGCGAACTCCGCACTCGGCGGGTAGGCGTCCGGGTGATCGGCGGTCTCGGTCATCTGAGTCACTTCCTTCGCGTTACCTGCACCATAAGGGGCCACCTGTGACCCTAAACTCTCGCTCCGGGCCGCCGCGGCGATCCCGGGACGAATGGTCGCCGGTGCCGGGTGAGCGGCAGCCGGTGGCGGACGAACGGCGGTGCTCGCCGGCGTCCCGAGAGTTCACGAACCCGGCAGGATCGCGCAAGGGGGCCTATATTCTGCAGACAACTCTGCGGGGTGCCGAGGCCGTGGTCGTGACGAGCCGGGAGGGTGTGTGAGGGGATCGTCGTGGGTGTTGCGGGCCGCCGGCCTGGTGCTGGTCCTGGTCGGTGTGACGCTGGTGCCCGCGTGCACCGTGACTCCCGCGCTCGGTGAATCCGTCGCGGTCAACGGAAGCGAACCGCAGAACCCGCTGGTGCCCTCGAATACCAACGAGAACGGTGGCGGGCGCATCGTGGACCGGTTGTTCGCCGGGTTGCGCCGGATCGCGGCGGACGGCAGCCTGCACGACGAGGTGGCCGAATCCATCGAAACCGACGACCAGCAGTTCTACCGGATCCGACTGGAACCCGGCTGGACCTTCTCCGACGGTTCCCCGGTGACCGCGCATTCGTTCGTCGACGCGTGGAACTACGGCGCGCTGATCAGCAACGCGCAGTTGCAGAGCTACACCTACGCACCGATCGCCGGATTCGAGGATGTGCAGTCCGATCCACCCCGGTCCCGGACCATGTCGGGGCTGCGGGTGCTCGACGACCTCACTTTCACAGTCGCGCTGAAAGAGCCGACGATCGATTTCCGCACCAGGCTGGCCTACGCGCCCTTCTATCCGCTGCCGCCGTCGGCCTTTGCGGATATGGCGGAATTCGGGAAGAACCCGATCGGTAACGGGCCCTATCGGTTCGCCGGTCCCGATGCCTGGCAGCACGATGTGAAACTGGATCTGGTGCCCAATGATCGTTACCGAGGTGGGCGCCCGCCTCGGAACAAGGGTTTGACCTTCGTCTTCTATTCGGATTTCGACGCCGCCTATGCCGACCTGCTGGCCGGCAATCTGGATGTACTGGATACCGTCCCCTCCAGCGCGCTGACCGTGGTGGACGCCGACCTGGGGGAGCGGTCGGTTTCCGCGCCCACCGCGCAGAATCAATGGATCGGGACACAGCCCGGGTTACCGCATTTCGGGGGCGAGGAAGGCCGGCTGCGCCGGCACGCGATCTCGATGGCGATCCACCGGCAGGCCATCGGCGACAAGATATTCCGGGGCACTCGCGCGCCCGCGCGTGACTACACCTCGCCGGTGCTGCCCGGGTACGACGGCGAACTGCCGGGGGCGCAGGTGCTGGACTACAACCCCGACGAGGCGCGGCGGTTATGGGCCCGGGCCGACGAGATCTCGCCGTGGAGCGGGCGTTTCGAAATCGCCTACAACGCGGACGGCGACCACCAGGCGTGGGTGGACGCGGTTGCCAACAGCATCAAGAACACCCTGGGGATCGAGGCGGTCGGTGCCGCCCTGCCGACGTTCAAGCAGTTACGGGACCAGGTCACCACCCGGTCCGTCGGCAAAGCGTTCCGGTCCGGGTGGCAGGGGGATTATCCGACCATGCTCCAGTTCCTGGAACCGGGGTTCCTGAGCCATTCCGAAACGAACGACTTCGACTACCACAACCCCGAATTCGACGCGCTGATCGCCGCCGCCGAGGCGGCCCCGACCGAGGCCGGATCATGGGCGCTGGTGGCCCGCGCGCAGACGCTGCTGTTGCGCGATATGCCGACCATCCCCATCTTCGACTACGTCAACTCGGCCGGGTACTCCGAACGGGTCCGCGGAGTCACCTTCGCCTGGAACGGCCTGGCCGATTTCGAGAACATCGAGCTGATATGACCGCTGTCCGCGAATCCTCGCCCGAACCGCAGGAGTGCCCATGGCGTGGTATGTAGTGCGGCGGCTGCTGCAGATGGTCCCGGTGTTCTTCGGCGCCACTCTGCTCATCTACTTCCTGATCTACAAGATCTCCGGAGGTTCGGTCGCCGCGCTGGCCGGTGACCGAACCCTGACGCCCGCGCTGGAGGCGCAGCTGAAGGCGCGCTACCACCTCGACCGCTCGTTCCTGGTGCAGTACCTCTACTACCTGAAGGGCATCTTCACCTTCGATCTCGGCACCACGTTCTCCGGGCGCTCGGTGAAAGACGAACTCGCCCGCGCCTTCCCGATCACGATCCGGCTCACGGTGCTGGCGCTGTTGTTCGAGGCGGTGTTCGGCATCCTGTTCGGCACGCTGGCGGGCCTGCGGAAGGGAAAACTGTTCGACTCCACCATGCTGGTACTCAGTCTGGTCGTGATCGCGGTGCCCGTGTTCGTGCTCGGATTTCTCGCGCAGTACCTGCTGGGCGTCGAATGGGGAATCGCCCCGGTCACCGTGGGAGCCGATGCGAGCTGGAGCCGGCTGGTGGTACCGGCGCTGGTGCTCGGCGCGCTGTCCTTCGCCTATGTACTGCGCCTGACCCGCAATGCCGTCGCCGAGAACCGCGACGCCGACTATGTGCGCACCGCCACCGCCAAGGGCCTGCCCCGGCGCCGGGTGGTGCGCGTACACATCCTGCGTAATTCGCTGATCCCGGTGGTCACCTTTCTCGGTGCCGATCTGGGCGCGCTGATGGGCGGAGCGATCGTGACCGAAGGCATCTTCAACATCCCGGGTGTCGGCGGCACGCTCTACCAGGCAGTGGTCCGCGGTGAGGCGCCGACGGTGGTCTCGTTCGTCACCGTGCTGATCGTGGTGTTCCTGCTCGCCAATCTGCTGGTGGACCTGTTGTACGCCGTGCTCGATCCGCGGATTCGCTATACCTGAACGGAGTGCGGTCATGTCAGATGAGTTGCCGGCCCGCCCGATCCGGCCGGACCGCCGGCGCTGGGTCGCCGCGCCGGACGCGGTCACCGTCGAGACGACCGACCGGGTGCGGGTGGCAGGCGCGCCGAGCGGATTCTGGAGTCAGGCCTGGCGCGGCCTGCGCCGCAATCCGTTGTTCCTGATCGCGGTGGCGATCATCGCGCTGGTCCTGGTCGTCGCGATATTTCCCGGACTGTTCACCGACCAGGACCCGCGCTACTGCGTGGTGGACAACAGCCTGCTGCCACCGAGTTCGGCGCACTGGTTCGGCTTCGACCTGCAGGGTTGCGATATATACGCGCGCACCGTCTACGGGGCGCGCGCCTCCGTACTCACCGGTGTGGGCGCCGCCGCGCTGTTCGTGCTGTCGGGCGCCACGCTGGGCGCGCTGGCGGGGTTCTACGGCGGGCTCCTCGATGCGGTGATCTCCCGGATCTCCGAGATCGTGTACGCCGTTCCCCTGATGCTCGCCGCTATCGTGCTCATGCAGTTGTCGACCACGCGCACGGTCTGGCTGGTGATCGTCACTCTCGCCGGTTTCACCTGGCCGCAGGCGGCGCGGATCGCCCGCGGTGCGGTGATCGCGGCGAAGAGCAGCGAATACGTACTCGCGGCGCGGGCGCTGGGCGTATCCCGACTCGGCATCCTGGTCCGGCATATCGTGCCCAATTCGCTGGGTCCGGTGCTCGTGGTGACCGCGATCTGGCTCGGGGTCTTCATCGTCACCGAGGCGACACTGTCGTTCCTCGGCGTCGGTCTGCCGCCCACCGAGGTTTCCTGGGGCGCCGATATCGCGACCGGTCAGCAGCAGTTGCGGGGTGGCTCGCTGATCCTCTTCTATCCGGCCACCGCACTGGCGCTCACGGTGCTCGGCTTCATCATGCTCGGCGATGCCCTGGGCGACGCTCTGGACCCCAAAGGCCGGGCGTCGAAGTGACGGTATCGAAGCGGATTTCCCGGATCGGAGACAGGGAGCAGATATGAGCGCCGGCGCCGAGGACGAACGTCCGCTGCTGCGGATCCGCGATCTGCGTATCGCGTTCGGTACGGGGGACGAACAGGTGGATGCCGTACGCGGTGTGGATCTGACCGTGTACCCGGGGGAGACGGTCGCGATCGTCGGAGAGAGCGGGTCCGGGAAATCGACCACCGCGCACGCGATCATAGATCTGCTGCCGCGCGCGGGCCGGATCGTCGGGGGCAGTATCGAATTCGACGGTACGGAACTGGCGGGCGCTTCCGAATCGCGGCTGGTGGAACTGCGCGGCACCAGAATCGGCTTCGTCCCTCAGGATCCGATGTCGAACCTGGATCCGGTACACAAGATCGGGTTCCAGATCCGGGAAACCCTCGCGGCCAACGGTATCGCCCGCGGCCGCGCCGCCCGGGAACAGGCGGTGGAGCTGCTGCGCGCGGCGGGCATCCCCGATCCGGAGCACCGGATCGATCAGTACCCCCACGAGCTGTCCGGCGGCCTGCGCCAGCGCGCACTGATCGCGATGGCGCTGTCGGGCCGGCCGGATCTGCTGATCGCCGATGAGCCGACCTCCGCCCTCGATGTCACAGTGCAGCGCCGGATCCTCGACCATATCGACAGTCTCACCGGTGAATTCGGGACCGCGATGCTGCTCATCACGCACGATCTGGGAGTGGCCGCCGAACGCGCCGAGCATCTGGTGGTGCTGTACCGCGGCCGGGTGGTGGAGTCGGGGCCGGCCCTGGAACTGCTGCGCGATCCGCGGCACGAGTACACCCGGAAACTGGTCGAATCGGCACCTTCGCTGGCGGCCGTCCGGCGGACGTCGCGTGCCCGCGTGCTCGCGGCCCCGGATCCGATCCTGGTGGCGGACCGGCTCACCAAGCGATACCGGACCCGGGGCGCGGTGCCGTGGCGATCCGGAGAAGCTGTCGCCGTCGAGGATGTCTCGTTCACCCTGCATCGTGGGCGTACCACCGCGCTGGTCGGGGAATCCGGATCCGGTAAGTCCACTGTCGCGCAGCTGGTGCTCGGACTGCTCGAACCGAGTTCCGGGTCGGTGGCCTTCGACGGCACGGATATCGGAGGTATGAGCGGTCGCGAACAAATCCGATTCCGCCGCCGGGTGCAGCCGATCTTCCAGAACCCCTACGCCTCGCTCGACCCTATGTACTCGATCCACCGGTGTATCGACGAACCGCTGCGGACCCACGGCCTCGGCATCCGCGCCGAACGTGACAGCCGGGTCCGCGAACTGCTGGACCATGTCGCGCTGCCCAGCAGTGTGCTGGCCCGCTATCCCAACGAACTCTCCGGCGGTCAGCGGCAGCGGGTGGCCATCGCACGTGCCCTGGCCCTGCAACCGGAGCTACTGGTCTGCGACGAAGCGGTATCCGCGCTGGACGTACTGGTCCAGCAGAACATCCTCGATCTGCTCACCCGGCTACAGGACGAGCTCGGCCTCACCTACCTGTTCATCACCCACGACCTCGCGGTGGTCGGTCAGCTCGCCGACGAGGTCCTGGTGATGTACGGGGGTCGTATCGTCGAGGCGGCGCCCACCGGGGAGATCTTCGACTCGCCGCGCGAGGACTACACGCGCCGCCTGCTCGACGCCATACCCGGTCGCGATCTGCTCATCGGCTGAGTCGGGTCCGGCCGGCACCCGAAGGGCCGCCGAGTCCGCTCACGCCGCGGGGTCAGCGCTCGCCCGGTGGCTCGGCGGCGGTAGCGTGCTGATCCGTGACCGATCCGCTCGCGCCGCTCATCGAACTGCCCGGGGTCCGGGCTGCCGCCGACAAGGCCCGGGACGCGCTGGCCGAGGTCCACCGGCACCGGTCGAACCGCAGGGGCTGGGCCACTACCGCAGCCGAGGCGGCGGTACGTGCCGCACGCTCGTCGGCAGCACTCGAGGGCGGCAGCACCGAGCTGCCTGCCGACGGCAATATCGCCGACCCGATCCTGGCCGGCGCGTTGCGAGTGGGACAGGCGCTCGACGGCGACGCGCTGCGGAATCTGGTCGGTATCTGGGAACGGGCGCCGCTGCAGGCTCTCGCCCGCCTGCACCTGCTGGCGGCCGCCGATCTGATCGACGACGAGGACGGACTGGGCCGCCCACGGGCCGACGGCGGTGTCGCGCAGCGGCTGGATGTCCTGGCGCAGACGTTGCTGACCACTTCTGCGCCGGCGCCGGTCACCGCGGCGGTGGTGCACGGTGAACTACTGACCCTGAAACCGTTCGGTTCCGCGGACGGATTGGTCGCGCGCGCCGCGTCCCGGTTGGTGACAGTGTCGAGCGGCCTGGATCTCCGCGCGCTCGGAGTGCCCGAGGTCTTCTGGTTGCGGCGGCGTCAGGCATATCTCGACGCGGCCGCCGGGTTCGGTTCGGGGACCGCTGACGGTGTGGGCGGCTGGGTGCTGTTCTGCTGCGGTGCGCTGGAGGACGGAGCGCGGGAAGCGACATCCATCGCCGACGCGGCCGCCGGCTGACGCGCCACCGGCCGACGGGCGGCCGGACAGCGCCGCCGGTCGCCTCGGCGGTCGTGGGCAGCCGGTCGGCCGGCGTTCCCGTCGGGGCCCGAGGCGCGGGCGCCCCGGAGAGATCTGGGTGATACCTACTTCGGCGACGAAACTTCCCGCGCACGTCAAAGCGGGCGGCGTGGTCCTTGGACCTCACCGCCCGCGAGCACGGACTACCTGGTTACCATGCGTGCTGGTTTGGGTTGTGTTCTCCGGCCTCGGCGTTCCTCCGGGCTCCGCAGCAGCTCATCCCCGCAGCTATGCGAGGCCATCGCCGGCAACGGACCGGATTTCGCAGGCCCACAACGCTTCTGCCCTTGTCGCGGCGAGCTCCGCGTGGGTGCCTGGAGTCCGTGCTGGGAAGGGTGGGACGGGAGACTGAGCCTTCTCTTCCGACTCCGCCTTGGCCTTCCTTCCTTCCGTGCCTCCATTTTTACACTGTGACTGCACTCACATCAAGGGTTGACGCAACTTCGTGGAACAAATGGAAACCGGGCTCGTCGATCGGAGTTACATGCTATAAGTCCTGGTCGTGGGGGTGCTCACCGTCGGCGTAGTAGTCGGTAGGTCACCGCTCCCGCGGCCAGCGCGCTGATGCCGACAGCCAGTCCCGTGGCCACCGTTTTCGAAGGTGCCTGGAACCGTGACCACAGCGATACCGGGTTGGAGAAACTCAGGACGGGCCAGCCCCGGGTCGCCGCCTCGCGGCGCAGAGCGCGGTCGGGGTTGACGGCGGTGGGGTGGCCTACCGCGGTGAGCATGGGCAGATCGGTGACCGAATCGGAATACGCGTAGCAACGTGAGAGGTCGTAACCCTCAGTGGCGGCGAGCTTCTCGATAGCGGTGACCTTGCCTTCGCCGTAACAGTAGAAATCGACCGCACCGGTGTACTTCCCGTCCACGACCTCCATCCGGGTCGCCGCGGTATGAGTCGCGCCCAGCGCCTCGGCGATCGGTCCCACCACCTCCTCGCCGGAGGCGGAGACGATGACCACATCGTGGCCGCGGATGCGGTGATCGGCGATGAGGTCGACGGCCTCCGCGTAGATCAGCGGGTCCACCAGTTCGTGCAGAGTGTCCGCGACGATCGACTGGATCTGGGCGACATCCCAGCCCGCGCACATATCGGTCAGATGCGCACGCATACGCTCCATCTGGTCGTGATCGGCACCGGAGAGCAGGAACATGAAATGGGCGTAGCTGCTCTCGAGCACCGTGCGCCGGCTGATCAGGCCCTGGTCGAAGAATGGCTTGCTGAACACGAATGTGCTCGATCTCGCGATCACTGTCTTGTCCAGATCGAAGAAGGCAGCGATGCGGCCGTTCTCGCCGTGCCGATCGCCGGGAGATGGTGTCGTATTGCCGAAGCCCGTCACCGCTCCAGGATAGGCATCGACATGTGGCGTGTCGTGTCCGATATGCGCTCGCTCACGTTCTGACCTGTGGTTTTTCCGGCTCCTCCGAAGTGGGGGTGACCTGCGGAACTTCTTTGTCGTCGGGCTTGCGTTCCGGTCGGTGCTTGGGTGTAGTATTGCTGGCACCTGGACATGTTCCAGGCGCGTTCAGCCCGACCCCCCGGGGCTGAACCCCGACGGCCCCAGCCTCCTCCCCCCCCGGCTGGGGCCGTCCTCTATTCGGGTGCGGTTTCCGGTGGGACTCCGGCCGGTTCGAAAAGTTCTCCACAGCCCGCGAGTTGTCCACAATCGCCGCGGCGGCCCGTTCCGATGCGTTCGGCGGGGCCACGCTGAGTCCATGGATCAGGAACCGACGTCCACCACCGGGGACGCACCCGCGGTGTTGGTGCTCATCCGGGACGACCGGCTACGTGAGGAGGTGCGCCGAGTCGCCGCCGCGGCCGGCCGGCGGATCGAAGAGAACGAGGCACCTGTCGGCAGGCATTCCTGGTCCGCGGCGCCGCTCGTGGTCCTCGATACCGCGGCCGCGACAGTGTGCGCGACCACCTCTCCGCCGCGTCGTGACGGAGTGGTGACGGTCACCGACGGTGAGCCGGAACTGGTCGATTGGCAGGCGGCCGCGGTGATCGGTGCCCAGCGGGTCGTCGCACTACCGGATGCCGCGGTCGAGCTCATCGAGAAGTTCGCCGAGTACGGCCAGCAGCGCGCCGACGGTGGAGTGGTGGTCGCTGTGGCCGGAGCGGGTGCCGGGGCCGGAGCCTCCGTTCTCGCGGCCGCCACGGCCCTGTGCTCGGCCTCGACCGGCTTCCGTCCGCATACGGTGCTGGTCGACGGCGCACCCCAGGGCGGCGGCCTCGACCTGTTGCTCGGTATCGAGGCCACGCCCGGTCTGCGCTGGCCTGATCTGGTCGTGGACGACGGCAGAGTCGCCGCGGCCGAGCTGCACAATGCCCTTCCCGCCGCGGGCGCCGGTCTGTCGGTGCTGTCCTGTGGCCGGGGCGGTGGGCGGACCGGTCCCATCGGCGCCGCCGCGGCGCATGCCGTGGTCGAGGCCGCCCGGGGCGCAGGCGATCTCGTCGTCTGCGATATCTCCAGTGAGCGGGGCCCGCATACCGACCGGATACTCGACGCCGCCGACCTCGTGGTGCTCGTGGTGCCCGCGCAGTTGCGCGCGGTGGCGGCCGCCGGTGCGGTGGCGGAATGGATTGCGCAGCGCAATCCGAATCGTGGCCTGGTGGTACGTGGTCCCGCGCCCGGAAACCTACGCGGCCGCGATATCGCCGAGGTACTGGGACTTCCGCTGCTGGCGGCGGTCCGGGCGCAGCCGGGACTCGCCGGGCGGCTCGAACGCAGCGGATTGAGCGTTCGTCGCGGCCCCCTGCGCGACGCGTGCGGTGCGGTGCTGGCGGTACTGAGCCCACCGGATCGGCGGAGAGTCCGATGAGTACTGCCGCCGAGCCCGCCGGGGTGGTCACCACCGAACTGCTGGAGCGAGTGCGTGAACGACTGGCCGGAGATCACGCCGAGCCCGAGCCTGCCCGGGTCGCTGCGGCCATCCGTGCCGAAGCCGGTGGGATGCTGGGAGATACCGATCTGCTGCGTGCACTGCGACTGTTGCAGACCGAGCTCACCGGCGCCGGAGTGCTGGAGCCCCTGCTGCACGATCCGGCTGTCGCCGATGTACTGGTCACCGCCCCGGACGCGGTGTGGATAGACCGAGGTAGCGGGGTGGAACGCACCTCGACGACCTTTCCCGACGAGGCGGCTGTCCGCCGGCTGGCACAACGCCTGGCACTGTCGGCCGGACGACGGCTCGACGATGCGCAGCCCTGGGTCGACGGGCAGTTGTCCGGCCGGGAACTTCTGCTGGGGACACATTTCGGCGTGCGCCTGCATGCCGTGCTGGCACCGATCGCGCGGGGTGGTACCTGCCTTTCGCTGCGGATTCTGCGCCCGGCGACGCAGGGCCTGGACGCGCTCGTCCGGGCGGGTGCGGTGCCGTCCGAAGCGGAAACCCTCCTGCGCGAGATGATCCGCGCCCGGTTGGCCTTCCTGGTGGTAGGCGGGACCGGAGCGGGAAAGACCACACTTCTGTCCGCGCTGCTCGCCGAGGTGGATCCGGGCGAACGCATCATCTGCGTCGAGGACGCGGCCGAACTCGCACCGCCACATCCGCATGTGGTCCGGTTGGTCGCGCGCCCACCGAATATCGAAGGGGCGGGGGAGATCACGCTGCGCGATCTCGTCCGGCAGGCGTTACGGATGCGGCCGGATCGCCTGGTGGTCGGCGAGGTCCGGGGCGCGGAAGTCGTCGACCTGCTGACCGCATTGAACACGGGGCACGACGGCGGCGCGGGGACCGTCCATGCCAACTCGCCGCGGGAGGTGGTAGCCCGGCTCGAGGCACTGGCGGGGCTGGGCGGGATGGACCGGGCCGTGCTGCACAGTCAACTGGCCGCGGCGGTCCACGTGGTGCTGCACGTCCGGCGTCGCGCCGACGGGTTCCGGTACCTCGGGGAAATCGGTGTGGTGCAGCGGGATTCCGGCGGCCGGGTGGAGATCTGTCCGGCCTGGCGGGCTACCGGGCCCGCGCCCTCCGTGGAGCCATTCCGTGCGCTAATCGCGGAACGGTCGGGGTGATGTTCACCGGCGCGGGGTCGGCGGGCCCTTCGGCGGCGGCGTTCGGGTGTGTGGGGCTGGCATTGCTTCTCGTACCGGTTCCACCGGGGAGGCGCCGGTTCGGCGCTGTATTCGAAATGGCTTCACCGCAGAGCTTTCCGATTCGCCGGGCGTTGATCGCTGTGGGCTGTTTCGGATGTGTGCCCGCGCTGGTCCTGGGCAGCGGCAGTTTCATGGCCGCATTGCTCGTCTCGGGAACAGTAGCGCTGCGGTTACGCCGTACCCGCCGGATGCGTCTGCACCGTACCGAATGTGCCCACCTGCTCGACGGCCTCGAAGCCGTGATCGCCGAGTTGCGGGTCGGGGCGCATCCGAGCACCGCGGCGGCCGCAGCAGCCCGGGAGACCGGTGGAATCGCGGCCGCGGCGTTCGCGGTCGGGTCGGCGCGAAGTCGGTTGGGTGGGTCGGGTGCCGAAGGATTGCTCCGTCCCGATGCTGTGATCGCCGCCGAACTCGGCCGAATCGCCGACGCCTGGCGGGTCGCCGAACGCCATGGTCTCGCGCTGGCCGAGCTGTTGTCGGCAGCGCGGGCCGATCTAGGCGCGCGGATCAGATTCCGGAGCCGTACCGATGCCTCGCTGGCGGGAGCCCGCGCGACCGCCACGATCCTGGCGATTCTGCCGCTGCTCGGTGTGGGCCTGGGGCAGCTGATGGGTGCACAGCCACTCCATGTGCTGTTCGTTTCGCCGATCGGGCGATACCTGCTGCCGCTCGGTACCGGTTTGGCCTGCGCGGGGTTGCTCTGGGCAGACGAGATAACTCGACGGGTTGTCCCGCGGTGAGTACGCGTCCGCTCGTTGAATCCTGTTGCGGCCAAGGGCCGCTCAGCGGCGGCGAGACCGCACAACAGAGTTCTGGGGGAAGAAGCGATGACAGCCCAAACCTGGCCGTTCGTACTGCTCTCGGCTGCGTTCCTGCTCCTACCGGCTCGGGTCCCGGTGGTGTTCCGCCTGTCCGCTGCCGCGGCTCATCGCGATGTACGGGCCCGGACGGTCCCTGCGACGCCCGACCCGGTCGCCATCGCGACGCTGTTCGATCTGCTCGGTGCCTGTCTGCGCGCCGGGTTGCCGCCGGCCACGGCACTTCGCGCGGTCGCTCCGGCAGCGCCGGGTGCGCTGGCCGATCGGCTGCTACGGGTCGCCGACCTGCTCGCCCTCGGGGCCGACGCGGCGGTCGCATGGGCACCGGCCGAATCGGGCGCACCGGGTGCGGCGGAATTCGATGCGCTCGCCCGGCTGGCGCGTCGCTCGGCACGGTCGGGTGCGTCACTGGCCGCGGCCATCGGAGAACTGGCCGGCGAGCGGCGTACCCAGGTGGAGGAGGAGGCGACCGCGCGTGCCGAACGAGCCGGTGTGCTGATCGGTGGACCACTGGGTCTGTGCTTTCTGCCGGCGTTCATCTGTCTGGGCATCGTGCCCGTGATCATCGGTCTGGCCGGCCGAGTGCTCGGCGGCGCGGCCCTATGAGCACGGCACCGGAGACGGGTGGTGACGGCAATACCGCCGGGGGCGCCGGCCCGGCCTCCGACGGGTCGGCAGTGGCGGATACCGAGACGTGCTCGTGCGGATCGGCTGTACGAGGCGAGAAGAGAGGGGAGTCGGATGCCGACGAGTCGGACAATGCTGCGGTCTGTACAGGAGGTGCTGCGTGTGGCACAGGCGAGGGCGAGTACTCGCGTGATGAGCGCGATGTCGGAGGACACGGGGATGAGCACGGTCGAGTACGCGATCGGGACCATTGCCGCGGCAGCCTTCGGGGCGGTGCTCTACACGGTGGTGACCGGCGAGAGCATCCCCGACGCGTTGACCGGGATCATCGAGAAGGCACTGAACACGAGCGTCTGAGGTCTACAGGCGGCTCACCCGGCACCGTGACTGCTCTCGGGAGCAGCTGCGCGCGGGCGCTCCGGCGACTGGATTCCGAGGAGACCGGGTCGGCAACTGTCGAGGCGGCGATCGCCCTCGGTGCGATCGCCGTCACTGCCGCGCTGTGTGTGGGAGCCGTGTTCGCGGCGGTGACCCAGGTGCGCTGCGTGGACGCCGCACGTGAGGCGGCCCGGCTGGCCGCCCGCGGTGACCGAGCTGTGGCGGTCGACGCCGCGCGCCGGGTAGCACCGGACGGGGCCGTGATCTCACTACGTGACGAGGGCGATCGCGTGATCGCACTCGTCACGTCGGATACCCCGTTGTTACCTGCACTGGAACTCCGAGCGGAGGCGGTCGCGGTACGGGAACCGGACGTGCGCCCGTGACCCAGGGCCGAGAGACACCACCGGTGTCGGGGGTGCGGCGAGCGCGTCGGATATCGGGGGTTCGATTCAGTAGTGGTCTGCGCCGGAGAATCCTGCGCCAGGGAACGCTGCGCCGACGGCGAGAGGAGGGCTCGGCGACGGTCACCGCTTGTCTGGGACTGGCCGCACTGATCGTCCTCACCGCTCTCGTAGTCCAGTTCGGCGCGGTGGTGGTGGCACGACACCGTACGCAGGCCGCGGCGGACCTTGCGGCCCTGGCCGCGGCAGGCGAACTGTGGAACGGAGCGGAAGCCGGATGTGCGGCCGCCGAATCACTTGTACGGAGGATGGGGGCGGGAGTTGTGCAGTGCGAGATAGCGGGCTGGGATGCCGTGGTCTCGATCGAAGAAAAAGTACCGTTGGGTCCGTTCGGGGAACGGAGTATACGAGCGGTTGCACGAGCAGGGCCGGTCGGAGAAGCGGCGTGATCGCTCTTTGTCGAATTTTGTTAACGACGAATACGGTATTCGCTCAGTGGCGGCAATTAATGGCCCGCTACCCGAATTCGTCATATGTTCCGGAATGGATACGAATGCGCCTTCTGTAGCTACCGACCGGTCTTATGGCAACAATTCAGTTAATATGATGCTTATCCTCTTAATTCCAGTGGGCGCGGGGCGTAGTCTGCCCGCTGCGAATCAGTCGGCAATGCCGTGACCACCAGCGTTGCCCATAGCTGAGGCGCATCGACGGTCCGGTGCGGCAAGTTCCGCCAGAATCGCCGTCAACAAGCGAATCGCCCCTGCTTTATCGAGGGGGTCGTTGCCGTTCCCGCACTTGGGCGACTGCACGCAGGACGGGCATCCGCTACGGCAGGAGCAGGCCTCGACCGCGGCGAGAGTGGCGCCGAGCCAGCGTCGCAGCATCGAGTACCCGCGCTCGGCGAATCCCGCACCGCCGGGCTGCCCGTCGTAGACGAAGACCGTGGGTAGGCCGGTATCTGCATGCTGAGCTGTGGAAACACCCCCGATATCCCAGCGGTCGCAGGTCGCTACGAGCGGTAGTAGGCCGATCGCCGCGTGTTCGGCGGCGTGCAGCGCGCCCGGGGTCGCGGCAGGGTCGATCCCGGCCCGGCTCAGTAGTTCGGGTGTCACGGTGTAGAGCACCGCCGTGGTCGGCAGCGTTTGCTCGGGCAGATCGAGTTCGACCAGGTCGAGAACCTCGCCGGTCACCAGGGTGCGCAGATATCCCACCACCCGGCTCCGTACGGTGACCTCCGCGAAAGCTGCCGTGACCTGGCCGAAGGTCATACTCTCGCGCATTGTGTCCACGGTCAGGGAGGTGACTTTGCGGGCGCTGGTGGTCCAGCCGGGGGTATCGGCGCGGACCAGTGCGACGCCGCCTTCGAGATCCAGTTCCTCGACCAGATAGCTTTCGCCCTGGTGCAGATGGACCGCGCCTTCGTGCAGGGTGGCCGGGGCGCGACCGGCGTCCGTTGTACCGAGTAGCCGCCCGGTCTCGCCGACCACTATCGCGACCTGGGTGCCGATACCGCCGCGGACGTCGACCTCATCGTGCGGTGGTCCGGCGGCGGTGTAGAACCACCGGCCGTCACCGTCGGTTCCACGCCGCCGGACGAGCCCCTGATCTGCTAGGTCCATCAGAACTCGCGCGGCTCCGAGCGCTTCGGCCTCCGCTTCGCCGAGCGGCAGTTCCATGGCCGCGCACAGCAGCTGCGGGCCCAGCACGTAGGGGTTCGAAGGGTCGATGATGCTGGCTTCGACGGGCCGGTCCAGCAGTGCTTCGGGATGGTGCACGAGATAGGTGTCGAGGGGGTCGTCACGCGCTACCAGCAGGGCCAACGCTCCCTGTGTGCGGCGCCCGGCTCGGCCGATCTGCTGCCGGAACGAGGCGACCGTCCCGGGGAACCCGGCCAGTACGACCGCGTCCAGACCGGCGATATCGACGCCGAGTTCCAGCGCATTGGTAGTCGCGGCGGCGAGCAGTGAGCCGTCCGACAGGCCGGCCTCCAGCGCTCGCCTGTCCTCCGGAAGGTAGCCGCCACGATAGGCGGCGACACGTTCCGCCAGGTCAGGGTCGATTTCCGCGAGTCGCTGCCGGGTGTGCACGGCGATCAATTCCGCCGCTCGGCGTGAGCGGGCGAACGTCAGGGTCCGCGCGCCCTCCACCACCAGATCGGCGGTGATACGCGCCGCCTCCGTGGTGGCGCCGAGCCGCACCGGGGCGCCGTTCTCCCCGGTCACCGCAGTGAGCAGGGGCGGCTCCCAGAATGCGACCGTGCGCGGTCCCCGCGGCGACCCGTCCTCGGTTACCGATACGCAGTCGGCGCCGATCAGCCGGGACGCTGCCGCGGCGGGAGCGGCCGCGGTCGCGGAACACAGTACGAATACCGGGTCTGCGCCGTAATGGGCGGCCAGCCGGCGCAATCGGCGCAGCACCAGCGCGATATGGGAACCGAATAAGCCCCGATAGGCATGGCATTCGTCGACAACGACATAGCGGAGCCGGCGAAAAAAGCGTGACCAGCGGCGATGCGAGCGTAAGAGGCTCAGGTGCAGCATATCGGGATTGGTGAAGAGCCAGCGCGCCTCCGCCCGGATCCACTGCCGGATCTCGGTGGGGGTGTCGCCGTCGTAGGCGGCGACGGGGATCCGGGACAGTGCACCGTGCCGGGTCAGTTCACCGACCATCCGGAGCTGGTCGGCACCCAGCGCCTTGGTCGGGGCGAGGTACAGCGCCGTTGCCCGTGGATCCTCGTGCAGGGCGGTGAGGGCGGGGAGCTGGTACCCCAGTGATTTTCCGGAGGCGGTGCCGGTGGCGACTACCACGTGCCGTCCGTGGTGGGCATGGTCGGCCGTGGCCGCCTGATGACTCCAGGGCCGTTCGATTCCTTCGGCCCGCAAGGCGCTCACCACAGCGGATGCGGCCCAGTCCGGCCATTCGGTCGTATCGGCCGACCGGCCCGGTATCTCGGTGATATGCGTCAGCCGCGAATCGGTGGCCGGAACGCCGTCGAGGACACGATTCAGCAACGATCGCCCGTAGGACTGATCTGGCCGCGTCTCTCGATTCATGCGTGGGTGCCTTCCGGGTCTCCGAGCAATGTGAAACACCGCCGTCCGCTCCGTACTACCTGCGGGTTCGATACCCAATAGCGATCTGGGTCACAGCTGGCTACTCGGTCCGGACGCTGGTTATCGGTAGGCAAACATACCGGAAGTTCAGATTCGGATGGGCTAACCCTTACCCCTGCATTCGCGAGATCATTTTTTTTGCAAATTGTCGGTAACTCCGCTGTTGAATTTCCCAAAGACATGGTTCACTGGGTCTCGGTCGCAAGCTTCTGTGTTCGAGGGACGGATGCAAAGTCCAAACCCTGGCAGGATCGATGTTGCGAACGGCATACGTTGGCCCCCATGGGAGTCCAGAGTAGCGCCGATCGGAACAGGCCCGGTGGACGAAACCCAGTTGTCCGCCGTTCCGAGTAAGAAAAGAGAAGGAACAGAATGGCACAGGGAACTGTGAAGTGGTTCAACGCGGAGAAGGGCTTCGGCTTCATCGCGCCCGAAGACGGCTCTGCGGACGTCTTCGTCCACTATTCCGAGATCCAGGGTTCGGGTTTCCGTACCCTCGAAGAAAATCAGAAGGTCGAGTTCGAGGTTGGTCAGGGCACCAAGGGCCCCCAGGCCACCGGAGTTCGCGCGCTCAGCTGAGCGAGTACACCTCCCAGTCCGTCCCTCGCCTCCCGTAACGGGAGCGAGGGACGAACTATATGTGGAGTATGCGTACCTCCGCGTTCGCTCCGGCCGTGCGCGCTTTGCGTACCTCCGCGTTCGCTCCGGCCGTGCGCTCTTTGCGTACCTCCGCATCCGTTCCGGCCGTGCGCTCTTTGCGTCCAGGCGCGTCCGCTCCGGTCTTGCGTGCTTTGCGTGCCGATGCGTTTGCTCGGATCCTGCGCCTTTTGCATTACTCCGCAACCGACCTGGCTGTCCGGCCTGTGTGTACCTCCGCGTTCGCTGCGGTCACGCGTTCGTCGTGTGCTTCGGTATTCGTCCGGGCTATGCGTTCGCCACATGCCGCGGTATTCGCTCCGATCATGCCGATCTCGCATATATCGGTGGCTGGTCGAAGCGGGTACTCCTCGCGTACTCCTGCGTCGGATCCGGCCGGCTGCTTTCCGCCCGGCATCGGCTCGGTGGCGTTCACGTGGATATCGCGCACCGGCGTATTCGGACCTGCTGCATGGTGGCCGAGGCCCGGAGCATTCGATCCGGTCTCGCGCTCCGCGCCGCATGGTGCTCGCGCGCTGCGCCCACGTGTTCGCGGACCCATGATGAACGTGCGTTCCGCACGTAACCCGATATCTCCTGCTGCTGTGTGCCGGCGACCCGCCCCGGCCCGTTCGGAGGTGGGGGAACGGTGCGCGGGTACTCCTCCCGGACACCTCGGACGGCGTACCACTCGTCCGGCGCCGGGTAGCGTCGAACGTGTTCCGCGCCACGCGCGGGCAGCAGGCGGATCGGCCTCGGCACACACCGGTCAATGTGCTACTGGGCGAATTCGTGATGCACCGTGCGTGCCGACCCCTGGCGCGGCACTGCATACTGAACGGCATCGACGCGCCATTGCCCGATGGTCGCAACCGTTCGACCACGCGCAGCGTCGGGGTATAAACGTGACTGGTGGTGATGTAGACCGTCACCATCCGCTCAGTCAGCCGCGTCCTGCGCTCCGCGCAGCGTTCCGCGGGTCGAGAAGGAAAGGGATTCACAGGTGGCAACACGAGACCGAAACGCAGCCGAGGCGGGTCGTCCCGTGCGTCGTCTCGTCATCGTCGAATCCCCGACGAAGGCCCGCAAGATAGCGCCCTACCTGGGCCGCGACTATACGGTCGAGGCATCGGTGGGCCATATTCGGGATCTGCCGCGCGGTGCGGCCGATGTCCCGGCCAAATACAAGGGCCAGGACTGGGCGCGGCTCGGAGTCGACGTGAACAACGACTTCGAACCCATCTACGTGGTCAGCCCGGAGAAGAAGGGCAAGGTCACCGAGCTGAAGGGGCTGCTCGCCGACGCCGACGAGCTGTATCTCGCCACCGACCCCGACCGTGAGGGCGAGGCCATCGCCTGGCATCTGCTGGAAACGCTGAAGCCGAAGGTCCCGGTCCGGCGGATGGTGTTCCACGAGATCACCGAGCCCGCGATCCGCGCGGCCGCCGCTGATACCCGTGACCTGGACAACGACCTGGTCGACGCCCAGGAGACCAGGCGCATCCTGGACCGGCTCTACGGCTACGAGGTCAGTCCCGTGCTGTGGAAGAAGGTCATGCCGAGGCTGTCGGCGGGCCGGGTGCAGTCCGTCGCGACGCGCGTCATCGTGCAGCGCGAACGGGAGCGGATGGCGTTCCGCTCGGCCGAATACTGGGATATCGCCGCGAAGCTCGATGCCGGTGGGGAAGCCGATTCCGCCAATCCGCGCATTTTCTCCGCCCGCCTCGTCGATGTCGACGGGTCCCGGGTGGCCACCGGTCGTGATTTCGGCTCGGACGGCAGGCTCAAGGCCGACTCCCGGGCATTGGTCCTGGACGAGTCCCGCGCCCGGCGGCTCGCCGAGGCCCTGCACGGCACCGATCTGGTGGTGACCTCCGCCGAATCCAAGCCCTACACGCGCAAGCCCTACGCGCCGTTCATGACCTCCACACTGCAGCAGGAGGCGGGCCGCAAACTGCGGTTCACCTCGGAACGCACCATGCGTACCGCGCAGCGGTTGTACGAGAACGGCTACATCACCTACATGCGTACCGACTCGACCACGCTGTCCGAGTCGGCGATCAATGCCGCGCGTACCCAGGCCACTCAGCTGTACGGTGCCGAGTTCGTGCACCCCACCGCCCGGCAGTACACCCGCAAGGTGAAGAACGCGCAGGAGGCACACGAGGCGATTCGCCCCGCGGGCGATACCTTCGCCACTCCCGGGCAGTTGCATGCCCGGCTGGACAACGACGAGTTCCGTCTCTACGAGCTGATCTGGCAGCGCACTGTCGCTTCGCAGATGGCCGATGCCCGGGGTACCACCCTCACTCTCCGGATCACCGGCACCGCGGGTACCGGTGAGGAATGCGTTTTCTCCGCCTCGGGGCGCACCATCACTTTCCCGGGCTTCCTCAAGGCCTATGTGGAAAGCGTCGACGAAGAAGCCGGCGGTCAGTCCGACGACGCCGAGACCCGGTTGCCGCAGCTCGCCGAGGGCGAGGGCGTCACAGCGGTCGAATTGAACCCCGACGGGCACAGCACCAACCCGCCCGCCCGCTACACCGAGGCGTCGCTGATCAAAACGCTGGAGGAGCTCGGAATCGGGCGCCCGTCCACGTATTCCTCGATCATCAAGACCATCCTCGATCGCGGCTACGTCTACAAACGCGGTAGCGCGCTGGTCCCGTCCTGGGTGGCCTTCTCGGTGACCGGACTGCTGGAACAGTATTTCGGCCGCCTGGTCGATTTCGATTTCACCGCCGCGATGGAAGACGATCTGGACGCCATCGCCGGTGGTCGGGCACAACGCGGAAACTGGTTGTCCAGCTTCTACTTCGGCGGCGACGACGGCGCCGAGGGATCGGTCGCGCGGTCGGGTGGGCTGAAGCGGATGGTCGGGGAGCGGCTCGACGATATCGATGCCCGCGTGATCAACTCCATCAAACTGTTCAGTGACGACGCGGGCCGTGACGTGGTGGTGCGGGTCGGCCGGTACGGGCCGTACCTCGAACGAATGCTCACCAACCCCGACGATCCGGACGCCGAACCGACGTCCCAGCGCGCGAATCTTCCCGATGATCTCCCGCCCGACGAGCTGACCCCGGAGATCGCGGAGAAGCTCTTCTCCACGCCGCAGGAGGGCCGGCCCCTGGGCAACGATCCCGGCAACGGCCACGAAATCGTCGTCAAGGAAGGACGTTTCGGCCCGTACGTCACCGAGATCCTGCCGGAGCCCGAAGAGGATCAGGCAGCCAAGAAGACCGCGAAGAAGAACAACGGGCCGAAACCGCGTACCGGGTCGCTGTTCAAGTCGATGGACCCGGCGACGGTCACGCTCGAAGACGCGCTGAAACTGCTGTCGCTGCCGCGGGTGGTCGGTGCCGATCCGGCGTCGGGCGAGGAGATCACCGCACAGAACGGCCGGTACGGGCCGTACCTGAAGAAGGGCACCGATTCCCGGTCGTTGGCCACCGAGGACCAGATCTTCAATGTGACCCTCGACGAGGCGCTGAAACTCTATGCCGAGCCCAAACGCAGAGGTAGACAGGCCGCGGCAGCCGCGCCGCTCCGGGAACTCGGCAACGATTCCGCCACCGGGAAGCCGATGGTCATCAAGGACGGGCGCTTCGGGCCCTACGTGACCGACGGTGAGACCAACGCCAGCCTGCGCAAGGGCGACGAAGTGGAGTCCATCACCGATGAACGCGCTTCCGAACTGCTGGCCGACCGCCGTGCGCGGGGCCCGGTGAAGAAGGCCGCGAAGAAGACCGCGAAGAAGGCCCCGGCCAAGAAGACCGCCGCGAAGAAGACCACCACGGCGGCGAAGAAGACGACCACTGCGAAATCGGCGGCGAAGAAGACGGCGGCGAAGAAGGCCCCGGCCAAGAAGGCCCCGGCGAAGCAGTCCGCCGGACGGTCGGCCTCCCAGAGCGAAGACTAGGCGTACCTCCGCGTTCGCTCCGGCCGTGCGCAGATCGTCGACGGACCTCGCCCGGCGTTGTCCGTTGCGTAGCTGCTGTCGGACCGTCGAAGTAATGTCGCGCGCGATACCGTCCGACGACAAGGAGCACCGATGGTCACCGCCCGGGAACGCGAGGATCTCGTCCAACTGCTGGACGAGCAACGAGAGATGTTCCGGATCACCCTGCGGGGCATCGACGACGAGCAGGCCCGGCAGCGGACGACCGCCAGCGAACTGACGCTCGGCGGCCTGCTGCACCATCTGATCCGGTGTGAACGTGCGTGGACGAAAGTGCTGGTCGAGCGTGACGAGAACGCCGAGCAGAAGCTGGAAGACTACGAAGGCGAGTACATCATCGGCGACGGCGAGACAGTCGCCGGTCTGCTCGCCGAATGGGAACGCGTCGCCGCGAACACCGCCGAACTCGTTCGTTCGGTGGACGATCTGGACGCATCGATTCCCACACCCACCAATCCATGGGTGCCGGGCCGCGTGTGGTGGTCCGCGCGATTCCTGATCCTGCACATTCTGCGTGAGATCGCCCACCACAGCGGGCACGCCGATATCATCCGCGAACAGTTGGACGGGGCGAACACCACCGCCCAGCGTGCTGGATGAATATCGGTGCCTTCGCCGCGGCCGCGCCGTTTCGCGGATGGGCTCGGCCCGACTGCGCGTATTAGGGTGTGAACGTGGTGGGTGTCTTCGAGCGTCTCGTGGGTCAGGAATCGGTGGCGGCCGATCTGACCGCCGCCGCGGTCGCCGGCCGGACCGGCGTGGCCGAGGGCGCGATGACGCATTCGTGGCTGTTCACCGGCCCGCCCGGGTCCGGTCGCTCGATGGCCGCCCTGTGCTTCGCGGCCGCGTTGCAGTGCACCGATCCCGGCCCGCCAGGGTGCGGTCGCTGCCACGCCTGCACCACCACGATGGCCGGGACCCACGGTGATGTCCGCCGCGTGGTTCCCGAAGGCCTGAGCATCTCGACCAAGGAGATGCGCGGGATCGTGCAGATCGCGGCCCGCCGCCCGAGCACCGGTCGCTGGCAGGTGGTGGTGATCGAGGACGCCGACCGGCTCACCGAGGCCGCGGGCAACGTACTGCTCAAGGTGGTGGAGGAACCACCCGAGCGGACGGTGTTCCTGCTGTGCGCCCCGTCGGTGGACCCGGAGGATATTTCGGTCACCCTGCGCTCCCGCTGCCGGCACGTCCACCTGGCCACCCCGGCGGCCCCTGCCATAGCCCGGGTACTGCGCGAACACGACGGCCTCGATCCGGAGACCGCCGACTGGGCGGCCGCGGTCAGTGGTGGACATATCGGCCGTGCCCGCCGCCTGGCCACCGACGACGAGGCCCGTGACCGCCGCCGCCGCGCCCTGGACCTGGTGACCGCGGTATCTCGGGGCACCGCCTACCTCGCCGCCGACGACCTGGTCAAAGCCGCCGAAGACGAGGCGAAACAGCTCAGCGCCGAACGTGACGAACGGGAACGCGACGAACTCGCCACCGCTCTGGGCGCCGGCGGTACCGGTAAGGGTGCGGCGAGCGCGACTCGCGGTTCCGCCGGTGTCCTCAAGGATCTGGAACGCCGCCAGAAATCCCGCGCCACCCGCACCGGCCGCGATGCTCTCGACCGCTCTCTGCTCGATATCGCCGGCCTCTACCGCGACGCTCTCGCGGTGAGCTTCGGTGACCCCGCCGGTATCACCATGACCCACCCCGATATGGCCGACCGTGCCCGCGAGTTGGCGAAGCGGGTGCGCCCCGAGGGTCTGCTCCGCTCCATAGACGCGGTCCTCGTCTGCCGCGATGCCCTGGACCGCAACGTGAAACCCCGCTTCGCTGTCGCCGCGATGGCTGCCACCCTCATCGCGCAAACCTCCTGACCACCCGTTTCGCGTTCCCCGGCCGGAGACGATAGACTCGCCACGCCGAAAGGCACGCCGCCTTAGCTCAGTCGGTAGAGCGCTTCACTCGTAATGAAAAGGTCAGGAGTTCGATTCTCCTAGGCGGCTCCACTCGGAAACCGGCTCTAACCAGCTGATTTCCGCCCTCGGCGACGTTTTTGCCGAGACGTCGCAGTAGCCGTTCTGTCACGGTTTGTCGCAACGGCTTCCGAAGTGCCCGCTGCGGAGACCAGTGCATCGTCCTGGGAGTGCACGTAGGTGCGCATCGTGAACGCGCTGTCAGCGTGCCCCAGCCACTCCGCTATCACCGCGATCGGTACCCGCTGGAGATGCATCAGGGTCCCGCAGGTGTGGCGAGCATCATGCAGCCGGATCCGGCGAACCCCCGCCACCTTGGTGATCTTCTCCCAATAGTCGGTGAGGGTGTCCGGATGGTACGAACGGCCTGCCGGATCAATCACCACGTGTGTTCCCGGCCCGTAGGCCTCACCGAGCGCCAGCTTCTCCGCTGCTTGCCGCTTCCGAGCCGCCTTCAACTCGGCCCTTCAAGGTCGGTGTCAACGGCAGCGTCCGGTCGGAATCCTCTGACTTCGTGTCGTACTCAGTGGCTACCCCGTTGACCGATACCCGGTTGTCGGCGATGGTCAGAGTCCCGCGTTCCAGGTCGATGTCCGACCATCGAAGCCCACCGATCTCACCTCGCCGCAGGCCGGACAAAGCCAGGTGCCAGGCGTGGCCGTCGCGATCTTGCGACGCCGTGGCCAGCACCTTCCGCGCCTCATCCTCGGAGAAAGTGGCGTGCCGCTTCTTCTGCTTGACCGGCACTCTGTCGACGAGGGAGGCAACATTACGGACCAACTTGCCCTCGGCGATCGGAGCATCCAACACTGTCTCGAACCGGTCCGAGGTGGCATTGACTGTCTCCGGTGCCCAGGGCCCTTCGGTTCCGACCGTCGGCCTTTTCGGCAGTACCCGCGAGAAGGTCGGTCACCAGGTTATCCAGGTGCCGTTTCGAGAGCTTTTGCACCGGTTCTTCGCCATAGCGATCGCGGACGGGTTGCAGCGCGTTCTTGTAGTTCGTGGCCGTCGTTCCACGAACCCGCTTGCCCGCCGGCCAATCCAAGAGCGGCGGCGCCTGCGCGCCGCCGCCACGCAACCCGGCGTGGCCTGGCTGCGCTGGCGGCCCCGCCGGGCGCGTCGGCGGCACGCTGGCGCCACCCGCTACCGACCCCACATGGTTGATTTTCGATAACCGAGATGTGTGGGCACGACGAGAGCCGTACCCGACCTACCTCCCGCAGTCGCACACGAATCCGCCGGCACTCTGCCCGGTCAACCGGCTGTGGTCACGATTGACCGATTTTGCCGAGAGGCGCTGGGTCATGCGTCAAACCGGAAGGATTCGAGAACCCCAGGATCTCCAGTGGGGGCGTTGGTAAGACACCAAGTGTCGAAGTCCTCACGACGGAAGCGCGATTCGGCGGGGACCAGGCGTATCTGTGCGATCTTCGGGTCCATCCACCAGACGAGGAAGTCTGTGACGGTCCCCTCGGCGGGCCAGCTGCCGGCGTCGAAGGGAAGAAGCAGAACATCGACGAAACCGGCGATGGGAACACCGAGATCTATGAAGATACCGATCGCGCCCAGCCGTGGGACCCGAGCGACGGTTCCGGACAATTGCTGCCCCAGAGCGAGGTCAGCGCGCACTCGATCCCAGACGACCCAAACCTCCGGGTCAGCGTCTCGACCACCCCAGTGGTAGGGAAAATACGGTCGGTTCTGGTCGCGCTTCTCGGGCATGCCGATGAGCCTATCGACGGTGGTCCAATGGCAATATGCGCGATCTTCGGCCGCGTGGCCCTGGCGGCTCCGCATTTTCCCCGGGGTTCTGGGGCCGGGGCCGCCGGTCACGCTCCGGTTCCACTGGATAACTCTGCACTCTCGGTTTTCCCGTGGGTTGAAGCCACTATTCCGGCGGCGGCCGGAACCCCCGGACCGCGATGTGGGTTCGATGCTCAGGCAGGCGCAGCGGGATCTCGCCACCGGGGAACTCGGACGGTTGGCGGAGCGTGTCGGCGTGGTGCATTGAGCGGCCACGGCTGTGGCCGAGATCGGTGGATCAGACGCCGGGTCATTCTCCGGACTGCCGGTGCCCGCGGCACCGGCGCGGTTCGAAGACGGCGGGTTTCCGGCGCCGATCACCCTCGGGGCCGGGAGGGCACGCCGCTATGTACCGGTTCGATCAACCCTCGAATCACCATGGGCGAGAAGATCGTTGGCCTGCCGTACCGTCTGACCAGCACAGGCCATCAGATGTGCTGTCCGACCACGTACCTCATGCCGGGATCCATCCCGGCTGTCCGCACTTTTCCGACCGGTTGCCATGTCGCCCCAGGTAGTTTCCGAAGTGATCCAGCGTCTTGTCGGTGCGGCGCGAGGTGTGGAGAAAGTCATCGGCGATCGTGAGTTGCGGGTGCTCGGCAGAGAACTTCGCCGGACCGCCGGGTTGGAGCAGGCCGATATCGGGGCCGCACGTTCGTTGCGCGGCATCGGCGACCCCGATACCCGGGCGTATATGGAGGGGCAGTTCGCCCGGGCGCGGGCGGACGAGCGGGCTCGGGCCGGCCGGGAGGTTGCGGTCGAACTCGAGCGGATCCGGTCGTCCGGTGTTCGGTCGCGTTGGGTCAACTTCGTCGAAACGGAGGTGCCCTGCCGGAAGTTCGAGGCGTGGATACACGCGCCGACCGAGGGCCCGCTTCCGGCGCTCGGCCCGGATTCCGGTATGAACTGCTACGAAATGCTCTTCTACGCCGCGGTTCAGCGGAAAAGAATGAGTCACGCTCAACTCCGCGAGCTCTACAAGCCTTTGCGAATCGGCGGTACCCCGCGCGCGCACTTCCCGGCCTCGCCTTATTGGGGGAAGCGGGTGACGGCGGGGATGCTTCCGCACGGGTGGCGGCACTACACCCCGGGAGATCCCGACGGCCTCGACCTGGAGCCGGGTCTCGTGGTGATGTGGGGAAACGGCAGTCATGCCGCGGTCACCAGCGGGGGTTTCCGCGGTGTGGGGCCGGCGCGATCGCCGGAGATCTATTCGTTCTTCCCGCCGCCGAAGGACTTCCTGACCAGGTCGTACTCCGAAATCCGGAATCCGGTGACCGGCACTGTCGAGAGCACCGGATCGATCGGCACGGTGACGGACGCTGTCCAGCTCACCAGCATCGACGAGTTGACGCCGCATCTCATACCCGGCGAGGTGGGGAGACATTCGCCGGCGCTGCCGCCGACGATCCGGATCGGACCGGGGCCGTGGTCGCTGTGACCGGCCGGTCACCCGGCCGAAACGGGGACAGGCGCCAGAGAGTTTCCCGGGCCGACGTCTGCGCAATTGGTCGTGGGTGGTGCGCCGCTGAACCGATCGGCGAGGAATTGCGCGGCCTGGGTTTGGAAGGCGGCGAAGGCGGCGGCGTGGTCGTGGCGGTCGTACTGGGCGTAGGTCACCGGGGCGCCGCGGTCGCAGTATCGGTGGGCGAGGCCTTCGACATCGCGGGTGACCATGATGCCGTCCCCGATGGGGTCGCTCCGGCCGACGGCGAGGAGGAGGGGAACGGCGGGTGTACCGGCGGTGCCCATGATGTTGTCGTTGACGGCGTTCGCCGCGCCGGGGACGTCGAGCAGGGAATTGTAGGGTTCGCGGACCATTTCGGCGTCGGTGAGGCCGGGGTATTTCGCGGCGAACTGGCCGATGCAGAGATCCTTCACAGCGTCGACGAGTTGGGCTCCGCGTTCGGAGAGGAAGGTGGAGGTCTCGATTCCGTAGGTGCGGCGGTACGCGACGACCACGGCCGGGATGACGCCGGCCCAGTCGGCGCTGCCGCTGACGTACGGGAGGTTGTGGGCTATGTGGACGGGCGGCCCGCCCGCGGCGGCACCGATCAGGGCGAGTTCGGGGGCGTAGCGCGGGGCGAGTTCGGCGGCCCATTCGCTGGGTACCGATCCACCCGAATATCCGATCATCGCGACCGGTGTCGAGGCGGGCAGTCCCAGGAATTGTTCGGCGGCCCGGATCCCGTCGAGCGCCGCGAAGCCGGACTGCCGGCCGATTGTCCATTCCAGGTCCGGTCCCTCGTAGTCGGGCACGACGACGGTGTACCCGGCGGCGAGGTAGCCGGCGATGATGATCTGTTCCGCGGCGGCGCCGCGGTTGTCGGCCTGACCGGTGAGTGTGTAGGTGGGGTTGCATTGGGATCCGAGCGCGTCGTAGGCGGTGTGATACGACAGCAGCTTCGTGGGGCCGGGAACGAGCGGGCGGAGCACTGTGGCGGCGGTGGCGGTGGGGGTGTTCTGCTGGGTCGTCGTCCGGTAGAGCACCTGGGTGCTGGGGATGGGTGTGGATAGATTCGCGAAGGCGAACGGTGCTTCCCTGGAGCGCAGGACCGTGCCCGCAGCGGTGGTGGTCAGTGGCTGGTCGTAGGTGTAGAAGGGGTCCGCGGACGGGGGCGGCGAGGTGGGTTGCGCCGAGGCCGGGGCGGCCGATAGGGCGCCGGTCAGCAGTAGCGCCGCGGTCGCCAGCGCCCGGATCGGCCGGGACCCGGCTCCGAGGCCGCATGCGATCGTCCTCATGATCGACTCCGTTCCCCGGCGAGCACCGGGCGCTACCGCGCGGTGCTTCCGGAACTACCGGGAGCCGGCACGGTCCGACGTATGTGCAGAAGCCTGAACAGCGAGCATGTCTTCTTCGAACGCCGGTGCATTGAAACGCACCCGGGTCCGCGAATCAACGAACCACCGGTCCGCCGGGCGAATTGCGCGGGCGGTGACAACCACCGATCGTGTCGGTTCGTCGGCTACTGTCGGTGATCGTGCTCATCGCCATCGCAATATTCGCGGCGGTCTCGGTGCTGCTGCATGTCTACATCTGGTACCTGGAGTCGTTCGCCTGGACGGGCGCGGCGCGGGGCGTGTTCGGCACCACCGCCGAGGAAGCGGCGGCGACCCGCGAACTGGCCTACAACCAGGGCTTCTACAATCTCTTCCTCGCGATTGTCGCGAGTGTGGGGATCGTCGTCGCGATCACCGGGGACCGCGGGGTCGGGCTGGCGCTGATCCTGGCCGGCGCCGGATCCATGCTGGCGGCCGCGCTGGTGCTACTGCTCTCGTCCCCGGACAAACGCGCGGCCGCGCTGAAACAGGGTGCGGCGCCGCTGGTGACGGTGATTCTCGGGGTGATCTGGGTATGCACCGGCTGAGGGCCGGGTGCTCAAGCGCGTTCCATCCAGCGGCAGAGGATGGCCAGACGGTCGTCGCGGTGCCCGGGTCGTAGCCGGCCGTCCCGTTCCAGCGTGACCAGCCCGTGTAGTGCGGCCCAGCCGGTCTCGGTGAAGGTCTCCACATCCTCGTCGCCGGCGAACGGTCCGAGTACGGCGACCAGCTCCGCGAATGCGTCGCGCAGAGCCTGCGGAGCGCCGGGCCCGAATTGCAGATCCGTGGACATGGCGAAAATCGCGTCGTAGACGGCGGGGCGTTCGGTCGCGAATTCGCTGTAGGCGCGGGCGACAGCGGCCAGCGCGTCGGATTCGGTGGCGGTGGCGGCTCTGGACTCGCGCAGTGCCGCGGCGAGTTCGGCGCAACCGTCTTCCGCGACAGCGGTGACGATGGCCTGCTTACCGGCGAAGTGGCTGTAGAGAACGGGCTGGCTGTATTCGATCCGGTCCGCCAGCCGGCGCACGGTGACCGCGTCCCAGCCCTCGGATTCCGCCAGTTCGCGGGCTGTATCGATGATCAGCCGATGCCGTTCGGCCCGTTCGCGTTCGCGCCTCGTCTGCACAGTCATACCGAAACTCTAGCACTGCTAGACAAGGTAGCCAGGTTAGGTTACTGTCGCTCTATCAGATAGCAACGCTAGATTTTGGAGCATCATGATCACCATCCGGCGCTTCGCCACCGCGCTGACCCTGGTCGGGGCCGCGTTCATCCTCTACATCGGGATCACCTACCTGATCGCACCGGACTCGATCGCGCCCGGTTTCGGATTGCCCGCCTGGCCCAGTGGCGAAGCGAGCGCGTTCATGACCCTCAAGGGCATCCGCGACACCGTGAGCGGGGTCGTCATCCTCGCGCTCCTGGTCCTCGGACAGCGATTCGCCCTGGGCGTCAGCATGCTGGCCTTCGCCCTGATCCCGTTCGGCGATATGACGACCGTGCTGGCCAACAGCGGCTCCGCCGCGGCCGCTTTCGGGATCCACGGACTCACTGCGGTACTCGTCGCGCTCGCCGGAGTCCTGCTGATCCGCGAACCCGGGACCCGGCCCGCCGTTCTGCTCCGGCGGGAAAGCCGGATACGGCCCGCCGCCAACTGACACCCCCCGCAACCTCAGGAGTCCATTATGTCCGTGCTCATCCAGATCCTCGCCGCCGTAGCGATTCTCGCCAATGCCGTCGTCTACGGCACCGATACGCTCGCCGCACTGGTCATGCGGTCGGTCTACCGCCGGCTCGACGACGCCACCATGACCGCCAGTGCGGGGTGGGGCCACTACTACGCCGACCTCCGGATGCCGCCGGTGGGCGTCACCGGCGTGGTGGGCGCGCTGGGCGCCGCAATCGCCGCCGCCGTCGGGGGATACGTCGTATCCGCCGCTGCCGCGGGGGTGGCGGTGCTCGCGCTCGTCCTGTGGCTCGCGCTCTATGTACGGGTCGCCAAGCCCATCAACAGCGCGCAGAAGGCGGCCGCGCAGGCCGGTGTCACGCCGCCCGACGCGCGGGCGCTGCAGAATCGCTGGGACAGCATTCTGGCCCCCCGGGTCGGATTGCAGGCGACCGCGCTGATCGCCCTCGTCATCGCCGTCGCGGCAGCCTGACCCATGGGCGCCGACCGCTCCGGATCAGAGCACGATCACGTTCTTACCGCGGGTATGGCCCGACTGTCCGGCGGCGAAAGCGTCGGCTACCTCCTCCAGCGAGAACGTGGCCGCGACCGGAACCGTGAGGTCGCCCTTGGCGGCGAGATCGGCCAAGCGCTGGGTCTGGGTGCCGTCCGGGCGGACCCAGACCACGTGGCCGCCGTGTTCGGCCACGGCACCGTCGGCTATCGAGGCATGCCGCCCACCCGCGGCCAGGACCGCCAGCGTGGTGTCGAGTTGTCCGCCCACGAAATCGGCGACCGCCCGCACGCCGTCCGGCGCCAGTTCGCGGATGCGCTCGATCACGCCCTCCCCGTAGGCCACCGGTTCGGCACCCAGATCGCGCAGGAAGTCGTGGTTGCGTTCGGAGGCGGTGCCCAGGACGCGGGCGCCGCGTGCCCGAGCGATCTGCACCCCCAGACTGCCCACACCGCCGGCGGCGGCATGGATGAGCACGGTGTCCTCGCTGGTCACTGCGAGGAGGTCGAGGGTGCGCAGCGCGGTACCGCCGGCCAGCGGCAGCGCCCCGGCCTGCTCCCAGGGCAGATCGACCGGTTTCCGGGCCACATGCGGGGCCGGGACGGCGACCAGTTCGGCGAATGTGCCGGCCTGCAGGACGTCCTTGCGGGCATAGGCCAGTACCTCGTCGCCCACCCGGAACTCCGGTGTGTCGATACCTGTTTCGACCACGATGCCGGCGACGTCCCAGCCCGGGACGACCGGGAAGACCGCGTCGATCATGCCGTCGAGCCCGCCGGACATCAGTTTCCAGTCGACCGGATTCACCCCGGCCGCACGGACCTCGATCAGTACCGACCCGGGGAAGACTTTCGGTTTCGGCAGGTCACGAACTCGCACATCACTGTTGTCGGTGGTGTATCGGTCGTAGGTCGCTGCGCGCATAGTCCAGTCCTATCGGTTGCTGCCGTCACCCGCGTGCAACGACGCGCCGCAGCCGATATTCCTGGCCGGGATTCCCGGCGACCCGGGGGAGCGGAAGGGTCCGCCGAGCCGGGCGACATTGACCGGACTCGGGGACTTCCCGCTCAGCCCGCGGCCGCAGACCGGGGGCTGGTGCGGTTCAGGATGGCGGTCAGCTCGGTGTTGAAATGGTCGATCCGCTCGATATTGCCCAGGTGGCCGGTGGGCCAGACCTGGTAGTCCGGCCGGTGCCCGGCCGCCTCCATCGTGTCGGCGATGAGCCGTGACATACGTTCCGGCAGCAGCCGGTCGTAACGGCCCGCGATGATCGTGGTGGGCACGGTCAGATTCGCCGCGGCCGCGCCCAGTTGCAGATCCGCCAGGATCGCGGCATGCCGGCCGCGGGCCAGCGGACGGCACGAGCGCACGATGTTCAGGGCGAAATCGGCCTGCTCGTTGGTGGCACCGCGGGCCATGATGCGTTCCTTGAGGATCTCCCGGGCGGCCCAGCCGCCGGGCAGGGGGAGGGGAGTCGTGAGGATGGACTCCGCGACGATCATCGGCAGCCGGATCGGCGAGCCGAGCAGCGTCAGCGGCTGGCTTCCTACGCTGAGCGGTTTGTTCAGCAACGGCAGCAGATCGGTGTCGTAGCGGATATTTCCCGAGGTCGTGTTGGCGAGAACGACCGCGCGGGCACGCCGGGCCACCTGCTGAGGATGTCGGGCCGCCCAGGCCTGCAGGGTGATACCACCCATGCTGTGCCCGACCAATAGCGCCTGCTGGTCCGGCCGCAGGGTGGCGTCGAGGACGGCGGCGAGATCATCGGCGAGGGTGCTGTCGCCGAGCGAGGTGCGACCGAGGGTGCTGTCACCGTGGCCGCGCTGGTCGTAGGCGATGACGCGATAGCGGTCGGCGAAGGCGTTGATCTGCGGGTGCCAGTATTCGATACAACAGCTCCAGCCGTGGACGAGCACGATCGGCTCGGCGTCGGCGGGCCCGTAGGCATGTACTCGCAGGCGGGCGCCGTCGACAGTGGTCACCGAGATGACTTCGGGAACGGCGGCCGGCGCGTTGTAGTGCGCCGTTCGGAATCGGCGCGCGCGCAGCGTGGCCCGGTACGGGGCGGTCAGCGCGCCTTCGTGCGCCTGCGAAAGCGCGGTTATCGACTTCACCAGCATCAGAACACTCCTTTGTGCCTGCTGACACGGTAGCTCTGCAAGCTGGGTGCTTACAAGAGCAAGCGCCGTTCCGGTACGCGTCTTCCAGGATGTCGTTGTTGTCCCGAATATCGGTGCGGCACGGTGCGCTGTTAGCCCAGAGTGCCCATTCGGCGGAAGTTCTATACCTGGACCTGTGGAAACGGAGCAAGCACCTCCGGTGGTTGTGGCGTCAACCCGCGCGCCGCGACTACCGTGAGAGCTGTGAACGACTCCGACGCAGCCGAACCGCGAGAGCTGGTGGATCCGGGAGTTCCGGATACGGATGGATCGGAAGCCGGTACCTGGTCGGCCGGATGGCGCGGGATTCTGCTGCCCGGGGCGGTGGCTGCCGCGGGTGCGGCGGCCGTGCTGCTCCTGCACGTGCGTGACCCGCATATCGAAGGCTCCTACGGGTTGTGCCCGGTCTACGCGCTGTTCGGTGTGTACTGCCCGGGTTGCGGGGGTATGCGCGCAGTGCACAACCTGACCGAGGGACATATCGTCGATTCCCTGCACAGCAACCTGCTGGCGCTGCCGGTGCTCGCGCTCTACGCGTTGTGGGTGGGTGATTGGGTGATCCGTGGATGGCGCGGCGACGGTCCGCGTCTACCCGGGATCAGCAGCGTCACGATGTGGACGCTGCTCGGCTCGATCGCGGTGTACACAGTGCTGCGCAACACCCCCTGGGGCACCTGGCTGACGCCGGTCTGACAGACGAGGCTGGAGATGCGCGATTCACTCAAGGACCGGATACGCGACAAATTACGGCGCCAGCTGGCCGAGGACGGCCCGGTGGGTAGTGAACCGGAGGATCCACGACTCATCGCGGTGGTCGCCGATCTGGACGCGCTGGACAGCGTCGCCGAGGACGATCCGCTGGTCGAACAGCTCGCGGGCCGCTACCTGGTGTTCTGACCCGGCCGCCCCGGGTTGCCGCCGATCGGCGGCAGTGGTGGCAACGGTTCGGAGTACAACCAGTCCTGCCACAGCGGTTGCATCGGCGTCACGCTGTAGTGGCCGACCAGATCGGTGAATTCCTCGGTGGAGACCGAGGCATGCCGGTGGCGGGCGGTCCAGTCGCGGATGAGCCGGAAGAAGGCGGTATCGCCGAGTTCGAGCCGCAGCGCGTGCAAGGTGAGTGCCCCACGCTTGTAGACCCGGTCGTCGAACATGAGCGCCGGACCCGGGTCGCCGACCACGATGTTCTGCGGCTCCCGGTGCAGGGTGTGCCAGGTCGCGCGGGCCAGTTGATCGGCGGTCGGCCCGTGCGCGGCCTCCGACCAGATCCATTCCGCGTAACAGGCGAAACCCTCGTGCAGCCAGATATCGCACCAGTGCTGGATCGTGAGGCTGTTGCCGAACCACTGGTGCGCGAGTTCGTGCGCGACCAGTCGCTCGGCGCCGCGGCGGCCGTCGCAGTGATTGGCGCCGAATATGGAGATGCCCTGCGCTTCGATCGGGATCTCGAGTTCGTCCTCGGTGACCACCACCGAATAGCTCCGGAACGGGTACGGGCCGAACAGGTCGCTGAACACCGACATCATTTCGGGCTGCCGGGCGAAATCGTGGTCGAACGCGGCGCGCAGCGAGGTCGGCAGGACCGCGTGTATCGGGACCGGGGCGTGCCGGTCGGTCAGCTGATGTCTGCGGTAACGGCCGATCTGCACGGTGGCCAGATAGCTCGCCATCGGTTCGGTCTGTTCGTAGACCCATGTCGTCTGTCCGGCTTTGGTCTGTTTGCCGACCAGTTCGCCGTTGGCGAGGGTGTAGTACGGGGTGTCGGTGGTGATGGCGATCCGGTAGCTCGCCTTGGAGCTGGGATGGTCGTCGCAGGGGAACCAGGACGCGGCGCCGTTGGGCTGGCTGGCCACGAGAGACCCCTCGGTGAGTTCCTCCCAGCCGACCTCTCCCCAGGGGCCGCGGACCGGTTTCGGCGCACCGGCGTACTGCACGACCAGCTGCAGGATGCCGCCGGCGGGTATGCGCTCGCGCGGGGTGACGGTGAGCTTGCCGCGCTGATGGGTGTATTTACCGGCTTTGTTGCCGTTCACCAGCACTTTCGAAACGGGAAGGGATTGGGAGAGATCGAGCGAGAAGCGCGGGCGTTCGGCGGTGGCGACGGCGGTGATCACCGCTCGCCCGGCGAGCCGGTTACTGGCGACCTTGTAGTTCAGGTCCAGTTCGTACCGCGATACCCGATAGCCCCGGTTCCCGTTCTGCGGTAGATAGTCGTCGATGGGGGCGTCGTAGAACCTGCTCCCCATCAGTTGTCCGTCTCCTCGTCGGCCGGATCGGAATCGAGTTCGGCCGCCGGCCCACTCCACGGGGCGATCGGGTTACCCCACCATCTGGTAGAGGCCGGGACGGTATCGCCGCGCATCACCAGGGAAGCCGGACCCACGGTGGCGGCCGCGCCGAGGGTGGCGGCGGGCAGCGCGACACAGTGCGGCCCGAGGGTGGCGCCGGGTTCCAGGGTGACGGTGTCCATGGCCATGATGCGGTCGTGGAACAGATGGGTCTGCACGACGCAGCCGCGTTCCACGGTCGCGCCGTCACCGAGTGTCACCAGGTCTGCCTCCGGAAGCCAGTAGGACTCGCACCATACCCCGGTGCCGATTTTCGCGCCGAGCGCGCGCAACCAGAGGTTCAGTACGGGCGTACCGGTTGCCGCGCGGGCGAACCACGGCGCCGCGACAGTCTCCACGAATGCGTCCGATACCTCGTTGCGCCAGACGAACGAGCTCCACAGCGGATGTTCACCGGCCCGGATCCGGCCGATCAGAACCCATTTCGCCGTCACCGCGCTCGCGCAGGCCACCGCACCGGCGATCATCAGCACCACACCCGAGAGCAGCGCCGCCGCCGGATACCCGAACCGATCGGCCAGCCGGGCCAGGGTCAGCAGGACTCCGACGCCGATGGCGAAGGTCACCACGACCGCCGCCAGCCGGCAGGTCTCGAAGGCACCCCGGAAGATACGCAGCCGCAGCGGCGGATCGAAGGTGCGGTCGGTATCGGCGTTACCCGCGGCCCGGCGCAACCGGACCGGCGGGCTGCCCAGCCACGACGATCCCGCCTTGGCCTTGGTGGGTGCCGCGGACAGCACCGCGACCAGGCCGTTCTTGGGCACCCGCCGACCGGGTGCGGCCATACCGGAATTGCCCAGGAACGCGCGTTTACCGACCTTGGCCTCGCCGATGTGCAGCCAGCCGCCGCCCAGTTCGTAACTGGCGACCATGGTGTCGTCGGCCAGGAAGGCGCCGTCGGCGACGGTGGTGAACTTCGGCAGCAGCAGCACGGTGGAGGCTTCTACGCGTTTACCCACCTTCGCACCGAGCAGCCGCAGCCACACCGGGGTCAGCAGGGAAGCGTAGAGCGGGAACAGGAAGGTGCGGGCCGAATCCAGCAGGCGCTCGGTGGCCCAGACCTGCCAGCCCACCCGGCTGCGCACCGGGTGATAGCCCTCGGTGAGCCCGATACTGAGCAGGCGCACCGCGACCACGGTCGCGACCGCGTACACCACCAGGCTGAAAACGGTGGCGACCGGCAACCACAGGAACGCGGGCAGCAGGGCGTCGGCGAAATCGGCGCTGCCGCGGATTCCCCAGGCGATCACCGCCAGACCGGCAGCCAGCCCGAACAGCGGTAACGCCCCCAGTGCCAGGGAACCGATCCCGAAGGCGAGGACCCAGTGCACCGCGCGCTCCGGGGTCTCCGCGGGCCAGCGATGCCGGGCCCGGCCGACCTTCACCGCCGGTGAACCGGCCCATTCCTGCCCGGCCTTCACCTTTCCCGACACTGCGGAACCGGCCGCGATCTCGGCATCGCGCCCGATTCGGGTACCGGGCAGCAGTACCGACCGAGCGCCGACCACCGCGCCCTTGCCGACCACGATCGAACCGATGTGCACGGTATCGCCGTCGATCCAGTAGCCGGACAGGTCGACCTCGGGCTCCACACTGCATCCGTCACGCAGTTCGAGCATGCCGGTCACCGGAGGCAGGGTGTGCAGGTCGACGCCTCTACCCACCTTCGCGCCCAGAGCACGTGCGAACGGCACCATCCACGGGGCGCCGGAGAGGTTCTCCGCTCCGCTGGCCTCCGATAGCCGCACGGCCGCCCACAACCGCAGGTGCACCGAACCGCCGCGTGGATAACTGCCGGGCCCGACACCCGCGAGCAGCGTCCGGGCACCCAGCACACAGATCGCCATCCGGCCGAGCGGAGTGATGAAGACCAGGAACAGCAGCGCGGTCCACCACCAGGACAGTCGCGGCAACCAGGGCAGCAGCTCGAACCAGGCGGCCACCCCGGCGGCGACAGCGAGCCAGGTGACCCACTGCAACCCGGTCAGCGTGGTCAGGGCGACCGTGGCCAGAACTTGGATCCACTGGGCGGACAGCGGTGTCGGCCGGACCGGCCGGGTTTCGGTGGCGGCGGCCGGGGCGCTCTGGTCGAGCAGTTCGGTCAGTGCCCCGAGTCGCGGATGGTCGTACACATCGGCGACCGTGACCTGTGGGTACCGCGCGCGCAACGCCGTGACCAGCTGTGCGGCCGACAGCGAACCGCCGCCGAGAGCGAAGAAATCGGCGTCGGCGCCGGTGATCTCGGCGGCGAGTACCTCGGTCCACAGCTGGGCGACCCAGGCAGCGGTTCCGGTGAGGCCGTGCTCGGTTCCGCTGTCGGCGTCGGCGAGCGGCCAGGGCAGCGCGTTGCGATCGACCTTGCCCGAGGTACGGGTCGGCAGCTCCGGGACGATCACCAGACGCGGGATCAGCGGGGCCGGGAGTTGCCCGGCCAGCCGGGTGCGGGCGGCGGTCAGGTCGTAGTCCTCGTCGACACCGGTGAGGTAGCCGATCAGTACCGGCGCCCCGGTCGCGGTCGCGCGGACCGCGGCGGCGGCGCCGCGCACACCCGGGAGGTGCTGCAGCGCGTTGTCGATCTCGCCCAGCTCGATCCGGCGGCCGCCGATCTTCACCTGATCGTCGGCCCGGCCGAGGAAGATCAGTCCGGCTTCTTCGTTGCGCACCAGATCGCCGCTGCGGTACGCGCGGTCCCAGCCCAGCGTTTCCAGCGGCGCGTACTTCTCGGCATCCTTGGCCGGGTCGAGATAGCGGGCCAGGCCCACCCCGCCGATCACCAGTTCCCCGGTTTCGCCCTCGGCGACCGGTGCGCCGTCCGCGTCGACCACCACCAGATCCCAGCCGTCCAGCGGGAGACCGATCCGCACCGGTCCGATACCGTCCAGCAGGGCCGCGCAGGCGACCACGGTGGCCTCGGTCGGACCGTAGGTGTTCCATACCTCGCGGTCGGGATCGGCGAGACGTTCGGCCAGTTCCGGCGGGACCGCCTCGCCGCCGAAGATGAACAGCCGCACCGATTCCAGGGCCTCGGCGGGCCAGGTCGCGGCGAGCGTGGGAACCGTGGACACCACGGTGATGCCCTGCCGGACCAGCCACGGACCGAGATCGGCGCCGGTCCGCACCAGGGCGCGCGGCGCCGGTACCAGGCAGGCGCCGTGCCGCCAGGCCAGCCACATCTCCTCACAGGAGGCATCGAAGGCGACCGACAATCCGGCCAGGACGCGGTCGCCCGGTCCGAGCGGTGCGTCCCGGAGGAACAGACGGGCTTCGGCGTCGACGAAGGCGGCGGCGTTGCGGTGGGTCACCGCAACGCCCTTCGGGGTGCCGGTGGAACCCGAGGTGAAGATGATCCAGGCATCGTCGTCCACGGTGGGCGGCCGCGCGGATCGACTGTCGATCGCCCGGTCCCCGGTGGTATCGGATGGCATCGGACGGATACCGTCGGCCGTCGCCACGGCCGTCACCCGCGCCTCGGTGAAGACCAGTTCGGCGCGCTCCGCTGGATCGTCGGCGTCCACCGGGACGTAGGCCGCCCCGGCGTGCAGTACCGCCAGGATCGTGAGATAGAGCTCCCAGGTGCCGGAGGGCATCCGGACCCCGACCCGGTCACCGCGACGAACCCCGGCGGCGGCCAGTTCGCGCACCGCGTTGTCGATCTCGGTGCGCAGCTCGGTGTAGGTCAGCGTGCGATCCGCGGTCGCGATCGCGGGTGCGTCGGGATACACGGCGGCCGTCTCGGCGACGATATCGACCAGGGTGCGCGCCGGTGGCGCCGCCTCCGCCCGCCGTAACGCGCTCTCCGTTCGCAGCTGCGACCGCATCTGTCCGGCCCACCTTCCATCGCCCAGCCGACGGACTGGTTGTCTCATACGAGGGTTACCGCACGGCAAACAGCGGTCGACCGGGTGAACAGACTACTCGGCGATTCGTAACACTCGATGTCAGCGGGGCAGGCGGCAGGCGAGGTTCGGGACGATGAGTCGGCCTGTCCGCGGGATGGACGCGCACGGCCGGAGCGGATGCGGAGGTACGCACAACGCGCACGGCCGGAGCGGATGCGGAGGTACGCACAACGCGCACGGCCGGAGCGGATGCGGAGGTACGCCTAGTCCATATCGTCGGGCAGCGGAGTGGGCCGGTAGTACCGGCCGTTGTAGTAGAGCAGGGGAGCGGCGGAGGCTTCCTCGCCGGTGTCGTCGTGCACCCGGACCACCCGGCCAACCACGAATGTGTGGTCGCCGATGGGGATGAGCTGCTCCACCGTCGTGCGCAACCAGAGCGGGGTGCCGTGCAACACCGGTTCGCCGGTATCCAGGGCGCTCCACAGGGCGGTATCGCTGAACCGGTGCGCGGCGGTCCGGGCGAAACGTTGCGCCAGATGACGCTGGTGCTCACCCAGGAAGTGGATGACGACGGAGTCGGCGGCGGTCAGGGCCGTGAGGCTCGACGAGGTATCGCTGATGTTGAACGAGACGAGCGGCGGGTCCAGCGAGAGCGAGGCGAACGAGGTCGCCGTGAATCCGACCGGTCCGGTGGCCGAATCGAGGGTCACGACGGTGACGCCGGACGGGTAGTGGCGCATCGAGGCGCGATACTGCTCGGCGGTGATACCGCTGAGGTCGTCGGGAATCCGGATTCCGGTATCGGGCCGTGGTACTTCGGTCACTTCGCCGACGCTACGCCCGGATCGGGGTGCCGGGGCGAGCCGGTCCACTGGCCGGGAGGCGGCGGTAGGGGTCAGTCCAGGTCGAGCGAAAGGCCCGCGGTGATCCGCAGCAGTTCCGGATACGAGGTGCGGAAAACGGTCCCCGGGCTACCACCCGCGGCCCACAGTTCCCGGTGCTCGGCGAGTCCCGAATCGACCCAGGTGGGCACGTTCGCCGGATGGCCGACGGGCGCGACACTGCCCGGTAGTTGCCCGGTGTAGCGCACCACCAGATGAGGCGGTGCCGGGATCAGCGGCCCTTCCAGCCGGGCGCCGGTACGTTCCGGATCCACCCGGTGCGCCGCCGATACCAGCAGCAGGATCGGCTCGTCCCCCAGCAGGAACACCTGTGCGTGCACCAGCGCCCCGACTTCCACCTCCAATGCCTCGGCGGTCGCCACCGGACCGATCGCCGATTCCGGCGCGGTGACGATCAACCCGTGGTGACCACGGGCGATCAAAGTATCCGAGACCCGGCAGGTTATCGATGGAAGCGACCTGCGCATGGCCACAGGGTAGAGCGATCCGCGGTATCCCGCGCCCGATTACCCACTGATCGGACAAGGCACTTTTTCCCGGCGCCGCTGCGGGTGTACCGCGCGCGGCCCGGGTGCAGTGCGGTCGCCGCCGATCCCGTCCCCATTAGGCTGGGCAGATGACAGATTGGCAGGCTTTCACCGTCGAAACCGATGACCACGTCGCCCGGGTGACGCTCACCGGGCCGGGTAAAGGTAATGCGATGGGCCCGGATTTCTGGCGGGAACTGCCGGAGATCTTCCGCGGCCTCGATGCCGATCCCGCGATCCGGGCGATCGTTCTCACCGGGTCCGGGAAGCACTTCTCCTACGGTCTGGATCTGCCCGCGATGAGCGGCACCTTCGGCCCGCTGATGGCCGACCGGGCACTGGCCGCGCCGCGCACCGATTTCCTCGCCGATATCCGCCGCCTGCAGGCCTCGATCACCGCGGTCGCCGAATGCCGCAAACCGGTGATCGCCGCGGTCTCCGGCTGGTGCATCGGCGGCGGACTCGACCTGATCGCCGCCGCCGATATCCGCTATGCCAGCGCGGAAGCGAAGTTCAGCCTGCGCGAGGCGAAGGTCGCCATCGTGGCGGACGTGGGCTCGCTACAGCGGCTGCCCGGAATCATCTCGGAGGGCCATCTGCGGGAGTTGGCCTACACGGCCAAGGACATCGACGCCGCGCGCGCGGAGAAGATCGGCCTGGTCAACGATGTCTTCGCCGACCAGGAAGCCGTGCTGGAAGCCGCCCACGCGACCGCCCGCGAGATCGCCGCCAACCCACCGCTGGTGGTCCAGGGCGTGAAGGACGTACTGGGCCGGCGCGACGCCGCCGCGGTGACCGAGGGCCTGCGCTACGTCTCGGCCTGGAACGCCGCGTTCCTCCCCTCGGAAGACCTCACAGAAGCCATCCAGGCAGTCTTCGAGAAGCGAACCCCCGAATACAAAGGCCGCTGACCGCAGCCACAGGGAGCGATCGACCGAGGCAAAACCCACGCCACCCCGCTGAGCCCGCATGCCGACCAGGCCGTCAATGCCTCCGCAACCCCCCGAGTCGAGTCTTACGAGACACCGCGAAGGGTTGAGGCCCGTCCCGCCGTTCAGGCCTCGAAGCGCATGCGCCGAAGGCGCGAGTCTCGAGGCCT
>NZ_JBSGIP010000046.1:0-44907 GCF_053605105.1 Nocardia sp. NPDC003963 | reverse complement strand
TTGTTCCTCTCGCCGGCGGCGCGGTTTTTTTTTTTGTGGGTGGGGCGCGCGCCGTTGCTGGCGCCCGCCCCCACCGCGGCGGAACCTATACGTCGGCGATCGCGGCCAGCGGTGGGGTGCGGGCAGCACGGATCGCGGGCCAGAGTGCGGCCAGCACACCCACGACGGCCGAACCGATCAGCATGTACACCAGCTGATCCCATGGCACCGCGATCTGGTCCAGGCCGAGATCGCGCAGGGTGCGCAGGAATCCGACACCGAGCCCCAGCCCCAGAACCGCACCGACCAGCGCACCGAATACCGCGATCAACATCGATTCCAGGTAGATCGTCCGCCGGACCTGCGCACGCTGGGTACCCACCGCGCGCAGCATTCCGATCTCGCGGCGTCGCTCCACCACCGACAGGGCCAGGGTGTTGACGATACCGAGTACCGCGATCACAACCGCCAGCGCGAGCAGTCCGTACAGGATGGCCAGCAGATTGTTGATCTGTTTGGCGTTCTCGCCCTTGAACTCCTCGCGATCCTGGACCTGCACGATCACGAATTCCTCGGTGGCGCGCTCCAGATCGGTGCGCATGGACGCGAGATCGGTGCCGGGCCGAGCCTTGATCAGTACCGCGGCGTCGGCCCGCATGGCGACCGGCACCGCGCGCTCGTAGACCGTGGGCGGCACGATCAGCGGGCCCAGGACCTGCGAGTCCACATAGACCCCGGAGACGGTCAGCGGTATCTCCGAACCGTCGAGGGTTGTCACCGTGAGAGGGTCACCGGCCGTCACCCCGTGCTGTTCGGCTTCGTCCTGACCGAGCAGGATTTCCGAATCCCCGAGTGTCGGTGCGCCGCTCAGCATATCCAGATTCACGACCTGATCCAGCGCGCCGTCGGGTGCGGTGCCGAACTCGTTGTCGTCATCGATCTTCAGCGCGACCCCGCGCAGCCCCACGGTCTGGGCCGCCTCGGGTACCTTCGCCCGCACCGCGTCGGCGGCACCGGTCGGCACACCCATCATCTGTGGTCCGGTGAGGACGTAGTCGGCTTCGATGCCCTGGTCCACCAGACGGGAGATACTGACCTTCGCCGATTCGCCCAGCATCCCGATCGCCGTGACCAGCATCAGGCCCAGGGTCAGCGCGAAGGCGGTGGCGGCGGTGCGGCGCGGATTGCGGATGGCGTTGTTGCGCGCCATCCGCCCGATCGACCCGAACGGCCGGATCAGCCAGCCCAGCCCGGCCAATACCGGACGTGAGATCGCGGGCGAGGCGAACAGTACGGCCAGGATCAGGCCGAGCGCACCGACACCGACCACCGCTGCCGCCCCACCGCCGGTGTACCGGGCGCCCAGGATGACGAGCACGATACCCACCACCGCCAGCACCGCACCGGTCACCGTCCGCGCGCGCAGCGAATCACCGGCGGAGGCGAATTCCTCACGCATGGCCTGGACCGGCGGGATACGGGAGGCACGGCGGGCCGGCGCGTACGCACTCACCACTGTGACCAGCAGGCCCACCACGAAGGCCACCGCCACGGTTCGGGGCAGGACGGCCATCCGGCCGGTCGGCAAGCCCAGGTCGAAGGCGTTCAGCAGACCGGCCAGACCGTAGGCGAGCCCGATACCGGCCAGCAGTCCGAGCAGACTGCCGAGCACACCCACGACCAGCGCCTCCCCGACCACCGAGCGCCCCACCTGCCCGCGGCTCGCGCCGACGGCCCGCAGCAGCGCGAGTTCCCGGAGCCGCTGCGCCACCAGCATCGAGAAGGTGTTGTAGATGATGAAGGTGCCCACGATCAGCGCGATGGCGCCGAAGGCCAGCAGGAAATAGTTCAGGAAGTTCAGCGCCTCGGAGATCTGCGCCTTCATATCGGCGCGTACCTGATCACCGTTCTGCACTTTGTAGTCCGGGTACAGCATGGACAATCGGTCGCGCAGGGTGTCACCCGGGATACCTTCGGCCGCGATATCCAGATAGGCGACATGGGTCCCGTCGGTGAACAGTTCCCGGGCCTGGGCCTCGGTGAACTGCAATCCGATGAAACCGCCGGTATCCGAGGGCGGGGCGTAGGTACCGGTGAGCGTCACGTCGATGGGCGCGCCGTGCGAGGGGACGAGGACCTTCGTGTGATCCCCCACTTTCAGGCCGGCCCGTTCGGCGGCGCCGGTATTGAGCGCTACCTGCCCGGGCCCGGCCGGCGGTACACCCTCGACGAACGGATCGGGTTCGGCGACCGCCCGCTGCGGCGGGATATAGGCCTGTCCCCAGCTGGGGGCACCGCCGGTCTGCACTGCCTTCTTCCCGGTCGGATCGAGCAGCACCACCGAGCCCTCGATACCGGGAGCCACCGTACGGACCCCGTCCATCGCGGCCACGCGGTCGACAACGTCCTGGGGGATCCCCGCGGACTGCCGCTCCTCCGGACTGATCCGGACATCGACGCCCTTGGCCTCGCTCGCGAAGATACCGTCGAAGGTGCGCTGCAACGTATCGGTGAAGACGAACGAGCCCGCGATGAAGGCCGTCCCGAGTACGACCGAGAGCAGGGTCAGCACCAACCGCACCTTGTGCGCGGCGAGATTGCGCAGGGCCACTCTGCGCATGGGATGGGCGGCCACTACCGGACCACCTCCACCGATCGGCCCGGCAGCGCGGATCCGATGCTCCGCAGGTCGCGGTGGGTCACCGGACCTCCAGTGCTTTCATCCGGTCCAGTACCGAGTCGGCGGTCGGATCGCGCATCTCGTCCACGATCCGGCCGTCCGCCAGGAACACGACCCGGTCCGCGTAGGCCGCGGCGGTGGGCTCGTGGGTGACGATGACGACCGTCTGGCCGAATTCGTCCACCGCCGCCCGCAGGATGGACAGCACCTCACCGGACGACCGGGAGTCCAGGTTGCCGGTCGGTTCGTCGCCGAAGATGATCTGCGGTTTGCCCGCCAGCGCCCGGGCGCAGGCGACCCGCTGCTGCTGGCCACCGGACAGTTCGCTGGGCCGGTGCCCGAGCCGGTCCTCCAGCCCGAGCCGCTTCAGTACCGTGGCGACCCATTCGTGGTCCGGGGTGCGCCCGGCGATATCGAGCGGCAGAGTGATGTTCTCCAGCGCGGTCAGGGTCGGGACCAGGTTGAACGCCTGGAACACGAAGCCGACGCGATCCCGCCGCAGGGCGGTCATCTGTTTGTCGGAGAGATCGGTGAGCTCGGTATCCCCGATGCGCACCCGGCCCGAGCTGGCCTCGTCCAGCCCCGCCAGGCAGTGCATGAGGGTCGATTTCCCGGAGCCGGAGGGCCCCATGATGGCGGTGAACTCTCCCCGCGCGAAATCGACCGATACGGCGTCCAGCGCGGTGACCCGCGTATCCCCGGTCCCGTAGACCTTGGTCAGTTCGATGGCGCCGGCGGCGACAGTGGACGTGGCGCCCGGCTCGGCCGGGTCCACGTCGACAGCGTGAGCAGTCATGGGTCCAGTGTGTCGGGCCACCGCGAACCGCGCCATCCGGGATCGCCCTGACTACCTGTACACCCTCGCGTACCCCGCGATACGCGGGTGGGATGACGGCGGTCGTGGCCGGACCCGGGGACGGCGACGGCGGGCCCGCGCACGCGGGCCCGCCGTCGCCGGGGCACAGCTCAGTTCAGCGGTGCCGACTTCCACCAGGTCAGCATCTCGTCGATGGTGCCGACGATACCGTCGGTGTACATCAGATACTGGGCCCGTTCCGGATGGTTGGTGAACACCGTGACCATCTTCGGGCCGTCGCTGTCCCATTTGTAGTTGGTGTAGGTCCGGCCACCGCTGGTGTCGCTGGACTTCTCCGAGGTCGCGGGCAGCCCCTTGATCACCGATTCCACATCGGCCGCCGAGGCGTAGGCGTAGATCCGGTAGAACGGATCGTCGTTGTCGTTACCGCCGTAGCAACGCCACTGCCAGGCCCATTTGCCGAGATCGGGTTCGCCGTCATCGGGGCTGGGGGTGTAGCTGCTGTCGGTTTCCCAGCATTTCGCGTTGTTGTAGCCGGTCTCTTCCGAGGTCGACTTCGGCACCAGCCGTGGGAACTCCTTGCTGATGGAATCCGCGGTGGCGGGTACCGGCGCCACAGTGGTCCGAGTGCTGGTCCCGGCGGCCGTGGGGTCGGTTCCGCCGCCACCGTCACTGGTGGCCATGGCCACCACACCGATGACGACACCGATCAGTACCACGAGCCCGATACAGATGGCGGCGATCAGCCCGGTATTCGATTTGGGCGGCCGCGGCCCCTGCTGGACCTGCGCCATCGGCTGCGGGTAACTGGTCGGCTGGGTGTACCCGCCCGGCGTACCGCCGCCGAACGACTGGCCGGCCTGGCCGGGGTACCCGGGTACGCCGCCGTAGGGCTGCTGCGGGTCGCCGGGGCTCTGCTGGAATCCGCTCGCGTACTGCTGCTGCCCCTGCGGAGCACCGGCGTAGGGCTGGCCCTGGACGCCACTGCCGTACGGCTGGGCCTGCACGCCGCTCGCATAGGGCTGCGGCTGGGTGCCGCTGGCATAGGGCTGGGGCGCGGCAGTGCTCGGGTACTGGTTCGCGCCACTGCTGTACGGGCCGGGCTGGTGCAGCGGGTTGATCGCGGTGGGCGGTACGGCCTGCGGGATCCCCGGCGAACTGGGCGAGGACAGAACGTGTTTGGCGGCTTCGGCGAATTCGCTGCACGAGGTGAACCGGTCGTCGGGACGTTTCGCCATCGCCTTGGCCAGCACCGCGTCCAGTGCGGGCGGCAACTCCGGCCGAGCCGCGCTCAGCGACGGCGGCGGCGCTTGCAGATGCCCCTGGATGACCCCCGCCGGGTTGGTGGAGGTGAACGGTCCGCTGCCGGTGAGCAACCAGTACAGCGAGCAGGCCAGCGAATACTGGTCCGAGCGGTGATCGAGATCCGCGCCGGTGAGCTGTTCGGGTGAGGCGTAGGCCAGCGTGGCGGTGAACGTCCCGGTCTGGGTGAGGTGCCCGGTGTCGTCGCGCAGCCGCGCGATACCGAAATCGGTCAGATAGACACGTTCACCGCGGCCGCCGGTGGAGCGGGCCAGCAGGATATTGGCCGGTTTCACGTCCCGGTGCATCACGCCCATCCCGTGCGCGTAGTCGAGCGCGGACGCGGTTTCGGCGATGATCTGGACGGCCCGTTCGGGCGGCAGTTTCTGTGGATCCACCGAGGCGGCATCGATACCGTCGATGAACTGCATCGAGATCCACAGCTGTTCGTCCTCGAGACCGCGGTCGTAGACCGTGACGATATTGGGGTGGTCCAGCCGGGCGACCAGATCGGCCTCCCGTTCGAATCTGGCGCGCACCTCCTTGTCGAAGAACATCTCCCGATTCAGCAGCTTCAGCGCTGTCATCCGCGGCAGGCGCGGATGTTTCGCAAGGTAGACCGAGCCCATCCCACCCCGGCCGAGTTGCCGGTCGATGACATAGCCGGCGAAAACATCGCCGTTGGCCAGCATGTCTGCTCCAATTCCCGCCTGCGGGACCGGGACCCACCGGTACACAGGCGTAGACGAAAAGCGTGTCCGGACCGCACGGGTCCGGGCACGCGAAATCATCGAAACCATAGCAGCAGTCGAGAAGGCGCCGAGGGCTCTCATCGGTACACATACGCAGCCGCAACACGGCCGCTACGGGTACGACACTCCGCCTCGGGCCCCGCCGGCCCGACCGCTACGGCGATCCGCCGGGATCCGCGGGGGGCCGCTGGGGTGCGGGCGGTGGTGGTGTCCCGCCGGGCCGGTTGCGGAAACCGGGCAGTTCGATCATCGCCGATTCGGCCGGGTTCGAACGATGCGGACGGTCGGGGCGGGTGACCCGCTGGTCGGCCGGGGATCCGGGCCCGGGCGTCGGACGGGCGCCGGGATCCGGCTGCCGGAACTCCGCCGAACCGTGTCGTGGGCCGCCGGGCGGCCGGTGATCACCGGGTAGCTGCGGCGGACCACCGGGACCGGGCTGCCGGTATTCCGCGGATCGGTAGGGCGGGCCGGCGGTGGGCTGTCCGAACTCGGTGGACGGATGCCGCGGCGCCGGACCGGGCCGACGATACCCGGTGGAAGGATGCGGTGGCACACCCCGCGGCGGTGATTGCCGGAATTCGCCCGACCCGTACCCCGGTTGCCACCCGGTGGGCGCCGGATGCCGGGGATCGGGCCGCAACCTGACCCCGCCCGGCTGCCCACCGCGCGGTCCGGACGGGCGCAGTGTCTGCGCGGCGGCCGCGGTGAATTCACTACAGCTCAGGAACCGTTCGGTGGGATTCTTCGCCAGCGCCCGCGCGAGTACCTCGTCGAGCGCCGGCGGCAGCCCGGCCCGGATCCGGCTGACCCTGGGTACCGGCGCCGTCAGATGCGCCTGGATGAGCTCGGCCGGATTGTTGCCCCGATACGGCCCGGCCCCGGTGAGCAGCCAGAACAGCGTGCAGGCCAGGGAGTACTGGTCACCACGCTGATCGAGTTTCGCGCCGGTGAGCTGTTCGGGCGCGGCGTAGGCCAGGGTCGCGGTGATGGTGTCCGCCGCGGCGATGGTCGTTTCGGCGTCGCGCACCCCCGCGATACCGAAATCGGTGAGCAGCACCCGTTCCGGCTGTCCGATGGGTGGTTTCGCGAGCAGGATGTTGCCCGGTTTCACGTCTCGGTGCAGCACCCCGTTGGCATGGGCGAAATCGAGGGCGATCCCGGTATCGGCGACGATCTGCACCGCCCGGCGCGGATCGAGGACGTGCAGATCCACCAGGGAGGCGTCCGAACCCGGTACGTACTGCATCGAGATCCAGAGCTGTTCGCCCTCCGCGCCGCGGTCGTAGACGGTGACGATATTCGGGTGCTCGAGCCGGCCCGCGAGTTCGGATTCGCGTTCGAAGCGCAGGCGGATCTCCCTGTCCGAGTACAGGTCCGGGTTGAGCAGTTTCAACGCCACCAGCCGCGGGAGCCGTGGATGCCGGGCGAGGAACACCATGCCCATACCTCCGACGCCCAGCCGCCGCCGGATGGCATAGCCCGCGAAGTCGTCACCGGGCTCGAGCATGGCCGATTCCCCCTCGTCGGGTCGTACGCGTATCTTCCGGTGTATCTTCCCGCACCGGCCGGGCGCAACACGAGGCCTGTCGGTTCGGGCCGATAGTCTGACGGTATGCGCATTGGAGCACACGTCCGCACGGACGGCGACCCGATCGGGTACGGCGAGCGACTCGGCGCCGATGTAGTGCAACTGTTCGTGGTGGATCCGCAGAGCTGGGACAAACCCGCACCGCATCCGGCGACCGAGCAGATCCTGGCCAGCCCGATCGATGTGGTGGTCCACTCCTCCTATCAGATCAATGTCGCCAGCACCAACAACCGCCTGCGGATGCCCTCGCGCAACGCGGTGGCCCAGCAGGCGCGGGCGGCCGCCGATCTCGGCGCGTTCGGGCTGGTCGTGCACGGCGGCCATGTGCGATCCGACGCCGAAATGGAGACCGGGTTCGACAACTGGCGCAAGCTATTCGAACGCCAGCAGGACAAGGGCGGTTTCGCGGTCCCGATCCTGATCGAGAACACCGCCGGTGGAAACCACGCCATGGCCCGGTATTTCGACAATATCGCCCGGCTGTGGGATGCCGTCGGCGAGTACGACGCCGGTTTCTGCCTCGATACCTGTCACGCGTGGGCGGGTGGCGAGGAGCTGGTGGGCGTGGTGGATCGGATCCGGGCCATCACCGGCCGGATCGATCTGGTGCATCTCAATTCCTCGCGTGACGCATTCGATTCGGGTGCCGACCGGCACGCCAATTTCGCCGACGGCACCATCGATCCGGACCTGCTCACCGAAGTGTGCCGGACCGCGGCCGCACCGGTGGTGCTGGAAACCCCCGCCGAGGGTCTGGCCGAAGATCTGGCCTATCTGCGCGAACACCTCGGCTGACGGCGCGAAGATCCGGTCGGCGGCTGCCTGGACGGCCGGCGGCCCGTACGCGCGAGCGCACCGTTGTGATCAGTACGACCGCAACCCTGTTCGGTGCCCGGGGCCGGTGGTGTGCTCGGAGAGCGAACGATTCCGCTCTCGATCCGTGAGGTGCCCATGACATCCGAAAACACCACCCCCGCCACCCTCCCCACCGTGGTCAAGCTCGGGTCCAGGATCGGGGCGCGGATCGACGGGGTGCGACTGGGCGGTGACCTCGGCCCGGCGGCCGTCGAGACCATTCGCAAAGCGCTGGTGGAACACAAGGTCATCTTCTTCCGCGGTCAGGATCAGCTCACCGAGGACGGGCAGTACGAGTTCGCCGAACTGCTGGGCAGCCCGACCACCCCGCATCCGACGGTCACCTCGCACGGCGAGAAGACGCTGGCGATCGATTCGGAGTACGGCAGCGCCAACAGCTGGCATACCGATGTGACCTTCGTGGACCGGATCCCGAAGGCATCGATCCTGCGGGCGGTCACGCTGCCGCCCTACGGTGGCACCACCACCTGGGCGTCCACCGTGGCGGCCTACGATTCGCTGCCCGAGCCGTTGCGGTTGCTGGCCGAGAACCTGCGGGCTGTACACACCAATGTCTACGACTATGTGGGCCGGCACGGGGAGAGCCCCGACGCGAAGACCCGTGAGCACCGGGCCGAATTCGAGTCCTCGCTGTACGAGACCGAGCACCCCGTGGTGCGAGTGCATCCGGAGAGCGGGGAGCGGGCGCTGCTGCTCGGCCATTTCGTGCGGAACTTCGTCGGTTTCTCGACCACCGAATCGCAGACGCTGTTCCGGCTCTTCCAGGATCGGGTGACCCGGCTGGAGAACACGGTCCGCTGGGATTGGCAGCTCGGCGATATCGCGATCTGGGACAACCGTGCCACCCAGCACTACGCGGTGAACGACTACGACGGGCAGCCCCGCCGGTTGACCCGGATCACCCTGGCCGGCGATATTCCGGTGGGTGTCGACGGTCGGCCGAGCACCGTGCTCACCGGTGACGCCGCGCACTACTCGGTGGTCGAGGCGCCGCGGCGGCTGGCCTCCTGAGCCGGTCGGTCTCCGCGACCGGGCGTGCCGCAGGTCCGCCGGGTAAACCCCCGTTGCGACCGCCCGAGGGGGCATCCGCCAGACTGGGGGCCATGAACTACTGGTCACCGACAGGTTCGCCCCATGCGGCACCGGGCGTTACCGGGGCCTTCCCGGGTGATTCCGGCCGTACCCGGAATCACCCCCGGGGCCGGGTGCGGACCGCTGCGCTCGGGGGCGCACCGGGAGCCGCCCGGTGAAACGACGTCGCACTGCCCGCGGCCCCCGTAGCCGCAGCCGTTACGAACTGCGCGCGCCCGCCCACCGGCGCCCGACCGTCCATCCGAACCCCGCCGGACTCACGGATAAACCCTGCGGCGGGGTGATGTGTGTCCGACCCGGGCCCGGACAGCCCGAGAGCGGCTCCTGACACCACCCCGGGCGGAGCTCAGCGCATACCGGGCATTCCGGCGAAGAGGAACTCGAACACCGTGGGATGGTTCTGATAGATCCGGGTGGACGGGATGAACGGGTTGACCTCCGAGGTATCGGTGACCAGATAGTCCGCGTGGCTGCCCGGGATCCGGTCCAGTACCCCCTCGCAACGCGGCCCGCCGGTCGCGTTCACCTTGGGCAGGTCGTTGGGGTACTGATAGGCCTCCGCGCCGTACATGAAGCTCGCGTTGAACGAGGCGCCCGGGTTACGTCCGCCGAACAGGTCCTCGGCCAGCGGCATCGCCTTGGCGAGACCGCTGATGACGCAGGTCAGGGTGGGTTTGTAGGTGTTCAGCAGTTCGGTTGTGGGCCGTAGCAGATCCAGGGCGGTGACCAGGCTCTGCTCGTTCTCGTTCAGCACCGCGCCCGTGGTGTCGGCCAGGCCGATCGTATCGAGCAGCAGAGCGTCGAAGCTCTGTTCGTTCTCGGTGAGGGTATGGCTGAGCGCGGTGGCGTTGTCGACGGTGCGCAGCAGGTCCGGTGCGGTGTCGGCGTAGAGGTTGGTCACCGCGGCGGTCGACTGGAAATCGCGCTGTAGCGCGGGCAGGCTCGGATTGAGCTCACGGATCAACCGATCCGCGTTCACCAGCAGATCGCCGAGTTGTTCGCCGCGACCCTGGAGTGCGGTGCCGAGCGCGGTGAGCGTGGCGTTGAGTTTCTCCGGCTGCACCATGTTCAGCACTTCGGTCAGCCGTTCGAACAGTGTGTTGAATTCGACGGTCACCGATTCGCCGCGGAGTACCTGGCCGGGTTGCAGCCGGCCGGCGGGCTGGGCGGGCTCCAGGAAATTCACGTACTTGGCGCCGAATACCGTGGTGGAGCGGATATCGACCTGCGCGTTCGCCGGCACCAGCCGCATCAGATCGGGGTTCATATCCAGTTCGAGGCGTACCTCCCCGTTCCCGGATTCGATCTTGCCGACCCGGCCGACCTCCGCGCCGCGGAATTTCACCTTGGCGTCGGGGTCCATCACCAAGCCGCTACGGGGCACTACGACGGCCACCGGTTCCTTGGATGTGAAACCACCGAAGAACATGACCAGCGAGAAGACCACGGCGAGGACGACGACCAGCACCATCCCCAGTGCCGCGAGCTTGTACTGCACCGCGGCCCAGACCTTGCGCGCAGTCGTCTGCCGATCGGACCGGTCGTGTATCGATACCACCACTCACCTGCCTCGAACCGTTCGGCACCCCGGCGTGCCGAACTGAGCCGGATTTATGTCCAGACAGTTGTCCATGTTATGGCTGATTCAATCCCGGCGGGCGGTTTTCACCGATCACGTCCGGATTTCGCCGCATCACACTGTTTTCGCAGGTAGAAAGTGAAAAGGCCCGCTCACCATCGGGTGAGCGGGCCTCGATCATAAGCCGTTACGGCAGGGGCTACAGCGCTTTCTCGATCGCCGCGACCAGCGTGTCCGCATCCGGCGTGGTGGTGGGCCGGAATCGCCCGGCCACGGCCCCGTCCCGGTCGATCAGGAACTTCTCGAAATTCCACTGCACATCCCCGGCCGCGCCCTCGGCGTCCGGGGTATCGATGATCTCCCGGTAGAGCGGATGCCGGCCGTCGCCGTTCACCTCGACCTTCTCCAACAGGGGAAAGTCCACCCCGTAGGTGGTCGAGCAGAACTGCTGGATCTCCTCGGCACTGCCCGGCTCCTGGCCCATGAACTGGTTGCACGGGACCCCGACCACACTGAAACCGCGGTCGCCGTAGGCCTTCTGCAATTCGACCAACCCGGTGTACTGCGGTGTCAACCCGCATTTCGACGCGACATTGACCAGCAGGACCACCCGGTCGCCGACCAGCTCACCGAGCGTGGAAGCCGAACCGGACAGTGTGTTCACCGGAATTTCTCGGACGTTCATTCGTAGCGCACCTGCCAACTCTTGATTCCGTTGATCCACCCCGACCGCAACCGTACCGGATCCGAAACGGATTCCAGGCCGGGCATGGCGTCGGCGATCGCGTTGAACATCAGGTCGATTTCCAGCCGGGCGAGGTTCGCGCCCACACAGTAGTGGGTGCCGGTGCCACCGAATCCGACATGTGGATTCGGATCGCGCAGGATATCGAAGCGGAACGGTTCGTCGAACCCCGCTTGGTCGAAATTGGCCGAGCTGTAGAACAATCCGAGCCGCTGGCCCTTCTCGATCTCCTGCCCGCCCAGCACGTGATCGGCGGTGGCGGTGCGCTGGAACGCGGTCACCGGCGTAGCCCAGCGCACGATCTCGTCGGGTGCGGTGCGCGGCCGCTGCTCCCGGTACAGCTCCCACTGCTGCGGATTGTCCACGAACGCCTTCATCCCGTGGGTGATGGCGTTACGAGTGGTCTCGTTACCCGCGACCGCGAGCAGGATGACGAAGAAACCGAACTCGTCGGAGGCCAGCCCGTCACCGTCGACATCGGCGTTGACCAGCTGGGTGACGATATCGTCGGCCGGACACGACCGGCGCTGTTCGGCCATGTTCCAGGCGTAACCGAGGATCTCCGCCGAGGCGACGGTCGGATCGCCGTATTCGGGATCGTCGTAGTTGAGCATCTGGTTCGACCAGTCGAACACCTTGCGGCGGTCCTCCTGCGGGACCCCGAGCAGTTCGGCGATCGCCTGCAGGGGCAGTTCGCAGGCGACCTGGGTGACGAAATCACCGCCGCCGGCCTTCTTGGCCTCGTGCACGATCCGGTGCGCGCGCTCGGTGAGCGCGTCCCGCAGACCCTCCACCGCCCGGGGCGTGAAGCCCTTGGCGACGATCCGCCGCACTTTCGAATGTTTCGGCGGATCCATGTTCACCAGCAGCGCCTCGGTGAGCTGCATCTGGTCGGGGGTGATATCGCCGGGCAGCCGGACGATGGACCCCTTCTGCTGGGACGAGTACAGCTCCGGGTTTCGGGAGAGTTCCTTGACGTCTTCCAGCGTGCTGACCACCCAGTAGCCGCCGTCGTTGAAACCGCCCGAGGTCTCGTCGGATTGGGCGTTCCACCAGACCGGGGCCGTTCGCCGTAGTAGCGCGAACTCCTCCACCGGGCTGCGATCGGCCCACAGCGCGGGGTCGGTGAAATCGAAACCGGGAGGCAGTGCGGTTGTCATCAGGAGTCCTTTCCTTCTTCCGGGAGCGGTCGCAGCGGCGCTTCCGGTTGCACCTCGACCAGTACGAGATGGGCACCACGCGGGGTGCCGACGACCGCGGAGACCGCCCGCGCCAGATCACCGGCGCGCAGCATGTACGGATGCCGCGCCAGACCCCAGGACTGCCAGGACTCCAGCAGCGGCCCCACCACCTCGGGCGAGGCGTTCATCCCCATCCCGGTGACGGTGGGCCCGGGCCGTACCAGCGATGCCCGGATGCCGGTGCCCTCGAGTTCCATCCGCAACTGCTGGACCATCGCCTCGACGCCGGCCTTCGCGGCGCTGTAGGCGCCGTTCCACGGGCGGGGCAGCGGCGCGCAGTCGGAACTGATCAGCACCAGATCGCCGCGCCGCCGGGCCAGCATGCCGGGCAGCACCGCATGGGCCATCCGGTGCGCACCGATCAGGTGGATCTGTACCTGATGCGCGAAATCGGCGGGATCCATGTCCTGGATGAGCCCGAATTCGATATCACCAGCCCCGGAGACCAGGATCTCGGTGGGTCCGATGGCCGCCTCGGCCGCGGCCACGAATTCGTCGACCGAGGCCTGATCGGTGACATCGAGCCGGTACGCGAACGCGGTGCCGCCGTCGGCCCGGATCTTGCCGGCCAGTTCCTCCAGGATCTCCACCCGGCGCGCGCCGAGCGCCACCGGATGGCCCTGGGCGGCCAGTTCCACCGCGGTGGCGGCACCGATACCCGACGACGCACCGGCCACGATGGTCGGCCGTTTCTCGGGATGGGGGTCGAACCGGGGCATTTACCGCACCTCCACAGAGACCGGGAGCTCGGCGAAGCCCCGGACATTGGACGAGTGCACGCGGACGAATTCGTCTTCGCGCACTCGGTAGGACTGCACGCGCGCCGCGAATTCGTGCAGCGCGACAGTGGTTTCCAGCCGGGCCAGATGAGCGCCGAGGCAGAAATGCACACCGGCGCCGAAACTGGCCAGATTGCCCTTCTCGGCACGGTCGAGGTCGTAGACGTCGCCGTCGTCGAAGACATCGCTGTCCCGGTTGGCCGATCCGATCAGCAGCAGTACCTTCGAACCCGCCGGGATCACCCGGCCGTGGTACTCCAGGTCCTCGGTCGCGGTCCGCGCGACGATCTGGCTGGAGGTGTCGTAGCGCAGCGTCTCCTCGACCCAGTCCGGGACCCGGTCCGGATCGGCGGTGACCTTCGCGTATTCCGCCGGATTGCGGCCGGCCCAGTACAGGGCGTTGCCCAGCAGTTTGGTGGTGGTCTCGTTCCCCGCGACGACCATCAGGAACATGAAGCCGATGATCTCGTCGTCGGTGAGCCGGTCACCGTCGATCTCCGCCCCGAGCAGTGCGGAGGTGAGGTCGTCGGCCGGTTTCTTCCGGCGTTCGGCCACCATATCGGCGTAGTAGACCACCAGGTTCAGCGATGCCTCGATCGCCGTATCCGGAACATCGGTCACGCCGTCCTCGCGGTGCATGACCATATCGGCCATATGGCGGATCTCGTCGCGGTCGGCGACCGGTACGCCCATCAGCTCGGAGATGACATCCATCGGCAGCTTGCCCGCGAATTCCTGGATCCAGTCGAATTCGCCGCGTTCGAGTGCCGGTTCCAGGTATTCGAGGGTGAGCTCCCGGATCCGGGTCTCCATATCGGCCACCCGCTTGGGGGTGAAACCCTTGAACACCAGTTTGCGCATCCGCATATGCCGGGGATCGTCCATGGCGAGGAACGACATGGTCTTGTGCGCATGCGGGCCCCAGGCCGCGGGGTCGAGCGATACCCCGTTGGCGTTCGACAGCTGGGCGGCGTTGCGGAACCCCGCGGTGACATCGGCGTGCCGGGAGAGCGCGTAGAAGTCGAGTTCGGCGTTGTAGTAGAGCGGTGCCTCCGCGCGCAGCCGGGCGTAGATCGGGTACGGGTCTTCGTGGAAGACGTAATCGTACGGATCGAACGTCACCGGCTCCAACGATGCGGCCGTCATCGGACCCACCTCTGTTTCGATAACGAGTTCTCGCCGGACGCGACCGATCGGCCGCCGGGGAGAGACACATAGCTGGACATGTGTCTGGACGGTACCAGCGGCACGCCCCCGCGACAATGATCGTACGGGAATTGACTGCTCAGAAGCGGGTAGTCGGCCGAATCCCGATATCGGTACCGGCTAGCGTCCCCATCCGGCCGAGCTTTCGGGCACGATCAGCACGGAGCACGAACTATAGAACCCGTTCTTGCACTCGAGAATCAGTCCGGACTATATTCCATACACCTGTCCAGACAGTATTGGGGTCTTTCATGAACAGTCTTCTGCCCGGCGACAGTTCTCGACTGCTGATCGGCGGCAGCCTCGTGCCCGGCGGCAGCGGCGTGTTCGACAATGTGAACCCGGCGACCGAGGAGATCATCGGCACCGCGGCCGATGCGGACGCGGCCGATATGAATGCCGCGATCGCCGCCGCCCGGACCGCCTTCGACGACACCGACTGGTCCCGCGATCACGCCTTCCGGGTGCGCTGCCTCGAACAACTGCAGGCGGGCTTGAAGGCCCACGCCGAGGAACTGCGCGAGATCACCGTCGCCGAAGTGGGCGCGCCGATCATGTTCACCAGCGGCCCCCAGCTCGAGGGGCCCGTCGAGGATCTGAGCTTCGCCACCCGGCTCGCCGCGAACTACGAATGGGAAACCGAACTGGGCGTTGCCGCGCCGATGGGTATCAGTACCCATCGGGCACTGCGGCGCGAAGCGATCGGTGTGGTCGGGGCGATCACACCGTGGAACTTCCCGCACCAGATCAACTTCGCGAAGCTGGGTCCGGCACTGGCCGCCGGCAATACGATCGTCCTCAAACCCGCCCCCGATACCCCGTGGTGCGCGGCGGCGCTGGCGTCCATCATCACCGAGGAAACCGATATACCGCCCGGCGTGGTCAATATCGTCACCTCCTCCGATCACGGCCTGGGCGCGCAACTGTCCGGCGACCCGCGTGTGGACCTGATCAGTTTCACCGGATCCACCAACACCGGCCGCGCCGTGATGGCCTCGGCCGCGGCCAACCTCAAGAAAACCTTCCTGGAGCTCGGCGGGAAATCGGCCTTCATCGTGCTCGACGACGCCGACCTCCCCACCGCGGTGAGCTACGCCGGGTTCTCACTGTGTGTGCACGCCGGCCAGGGCTGCGCGCTGTCCACCCGCCTGCTGGTGCCGCGGAACAAATACGACGAGGCACTCGAGGCCGCCGCGAACACCATGCGCGGTATCCGCCCCGGCGATCCCACGAACCCCGGCACCGTCTGCGGTCCGGTGATCTCCGACCGCCAGCGCACCCGGGTGCTCGGCTATATCGACAGTGCCCGAGCCGACGGCGGCCGGATCGTGGCCGGCGGCGGCCGCCCGGCCGAACACGACCGCGGTTTCTACGTCGAACCCACCGTCATCGCCGATCTGGACAACAGCGCCAAGGCCGCCCAGGAGGAGATCTTCGGCCCGGTGCTGGTGGTCCTGCCCTACGACGGCGACGACGACGCCATCCGGATCGCCAACGATTCCCCGTACGGCCTGTCCGGTGCGGTCTGGGGCAAGGATCCCGAGCGGATCCGCCGGGTCACCGACCGGGTGCGCACCGGAACCCTCGGTGTCAACGGCGGTATGTGGTACAGCGCCGACGCACCGTTCGGCGGATACAAACAGTCAGGCATCGGCCGGGAAATGGGTGTCGCCGGCTTCGAGGAGTACCTCGAGACCAAACTCGTCGCCACTGCGCAATAGGTGCGGAGCCGCGCCGTACGCCGCGGCGCCCCACCGCACCGTGAACGCGAAATCCCCTTCCGAACAAGCTTTCCCGATCAGCGAGGAGCACACCCCATGGCTCGTTTCACCGGCAGGACCGCCATCGTCACCGGCGCCGCCCGCGGTATCGGCGAGGTCTACGCGCAGGCGCTGGCCGCCGAGGGCGCGTCGGTCGTCGTCGCCGACCTGAACGAAGAGGGCGGCACGGCCGTCGCCGAGAAGATCGTGGCCGACGGCGGAACCGCCTCGTTCCACACCGTCGACGTCTCGGATCCGGATTCGGCCGAGGCGTTGGCCGATTTCACCGTCGAGAAGTACGGCAAGATCGATCACCTCGTGAACAACGCCGCCATCTACGGCGGCATGAAACTCGATCTGCTGCTCACCGTGCCCTGGGACTACTACAAGAAGTTCATGTCGGTGAACCTCGACGGCGCGCTGGTGATGACCCGCGCGGTCTGGGAGAACATGGCCGCGAACGGTGGCGGTTCGATCGTCAACCAGTCCTCCACGGCGGCCTGGGTGTACTCCGGCTTCTACGGTCTGGCCAAGGTCGGCGTCAACGGCCTCACCCAGCAGCTGGCCACCGAACTCGGCGGCTCCAATATCCGGGTCAACGCGATCGCGCCGGGACCCACCGATACCGAGGCCACCAAGACCACCACGCCGGAGAGCATGGTCAAGGATATGGTGAACCGGCTGCCGCTCAAGCGGATGGGCACTCCCGACGATATGGCCGGCGCGCTGCTCTACCTGCTCTCCGACGAGGCGTCCTGGGTCACCGGGCAGATCTTCTGCGTCGACGGCGGCCAGGTGATCCGCTGATGAGCGCCGACTCCGGCGCCGGCACTCGGGTGGGTTTCATCGGCCTGGGGTCGATGGGCGCGCCGATGGCCAAGAAACTGCTGGACTGGCGCGGCGGGCTCACCGTCTGCGATACCCGGGCCGAAGTCCTGGAACCGTTCACCTCGGCCGGCGCGGAGGCGGCCGAGACCGCGGCCGAAGTGGCCGCGAAATGCGGGATCGTCTGTATCGCGGTGGTCAACGATCAGCAGGTCCGGGCCGTGCTGAGCGGGGAGAACGGGGTGCTGAGCACCGCCGCGCCCGGCACCGTGGTGGCCGTGCACTCCACCATCGGCGACGAATCGGCCGTGGAATTCGCGCGGCTCTGCGCCGAACGCGGAGTGGATCTGATCGACGCACCGGTGAGCGGCGGCGCGGCGGGCGCGGACAGTGGACGGCTGGCGGTGATGATCGGCGGCAGTGCCGCGGCGGTCGACGCGGTACGCGAGCCCTTCGGCTGTTTCGCCGATATGGTCGTACACGCCGGCGAGGTCGGGGCCGGTACCCGGATGAAGCTCGCGCGTAATCTGCTGCATTTCATCTCCTTCACCGCCGCCACCGAGGCGCAGCGGCTGGCCGAGGCCGCCGGGCTCGATATCACCGTGCTGGGCAAGGTGGTCCGCCACTCCGACGCGGTGACCGGCGGAGCCGGGTCGATCATGCTGCGCGATACGACGGCCCCGATCGAGGCGGGCGATTTCTGGCTGTCGATCCTCACCCATGTCCGCGAACTCGGCGAGAAGGATCTGTCGCTCGCCCTGGATCTGGGCGGCCGGGTGGGTGCCGAGCTACCGCTGGCCGCACTGGCGCTACCCCGGTTCGGGGAGGGACTCGGCGTCGGCCAGGGTGCGGTCGCGGCCGCGCGCGACAGTGTCACACCCGCCGAGCGGGACGATGAGGCCGCCACCGGGCAGGACAGTGTTACTGCCGCTGAGCGGGAGCCTTCCGCCCCGGGCGGGACGGCCCGTGGCACCATCGCCGGGCGGCGCGATGTCACCGCTGCGACACCCCCGGGAGCCGTCGCGCAGATCGACAGTAAGGAAGACGAATAATGGCCGACGCCACTACTCTCCGCCCACTTCCCGCCGCCGAGGTCGGTACCTGGGACCGCACCGCCGATGTGGTGGTGGCCGGTTACGGGATCGCCGGGGTCTGCGCCGCCATCGAGGCCGCGCGGGCGGGCTCGCAGGTGCTGATCCTGGAACGCACCAGCGGCTGGGGCGGGGCGGCGGCGCTGGCCGGTGGTTTCATCTATCTCGGTGGCGGCACCCCGTTGCAGAAGGCGCTCGGTTTCGAGGACAGCCCGGAGAACATGGAGAAGTTCATGCTCACCGCGCTGGGCCCCGGTGCGGACGCGGCCAAGATCGCCGACTACTGCCGGGGCAGTGTCGAACACTACGAGTGGCTGGTCGCCAACGGTGTGCCCTTCAAAGCGGAGTTCTGGGGTGAGCCCGGCTGGGAGCCCCCGCACGACGAGGGCCTGATGTATTCCGGTGGCGAGAACGCCGCCCCCTTCAACACCGTCGCCGATCCGGCACCGCGCGGGCACGTCCCGCAGATGAGCAACAAGCGCACCGGTTCCAAGGGTGGCGGCTACATGCTGATGAAACCGCTCGCCGAAACCGCCGAGAAACTGGGTGTCACAGCCGAATACGATATCCGCATCCAGCGCCTCGTCGTCGACGGTGACCGGGTGGTCGGGGTGGTCGCCAAGCAATACGGCAAAGAGCTGACCATTCGCGCCGAACGCGGAGTCGTGCTGGCCACGGGCAGTTTCGCCTATCACGACCAGATGATCGAGGGGTTCGCGCCCCGGCTCATCGGCCGCCCGGGCGCCGCGATCGAGGAACACGACGGTATCGCCATCCGGGTGGCGCAGGCGCTCGGCGCGGATCTGGCCCATATGGACGCCACCGAGGTCGCGTTCTTCGGCGATCCGCAGATGATGGCGCGCGGCATCCTCGTCAACGGACGCGGTCAGCGTTACGTCCCGGAGGACACCTATCCCGGCCGGATCGGGCAGATGACCCTGTTCCACCAGGAGAACCAGGCGTATCTGATCATCGGCGAGGCCGCGTACGAGGAATCGCTGACCACCGAGACCTCGACCCCGTTCTTCCGGCAGCCGCCGACCTGGGCCGCGGAGACCGTCGCCGAACTCGAATCCGATATGGGCCTGCCCGAACTCGCTCTGCAGAGCACCGTCGAGCTGTACAACAAGCACGCGGTCGACGGCAGAGATCCGCTGCTGGGCAAGAAACAGGAGTGGACCAAACCGCTGGAAGGTCCGTTCGCGGCCTTCGATATGCGCGGATTCACCGCGGGGTTCACCCTCGGTGGTCTGCGCACGGATCTGGATTCGCGGGTGCTGCACGTGAGCGGGGAGCCCATCCCCGGACTGTTCGCGGCGGGCCGGTGCACCTCCGGCGTCTGCGCGGGCGGTTACGCCAGCGGGACCTCGCTGGGCGACGGCAGTTTCTACGGCCGCCGGGCCGGGATTGCGGCCGCGAAGAACTGAAACGGTACATTCAGACACATGTCCGAAGGTGAACCCCTCGTCGTCGAAGCGACTCGCCGGCGCCTGTCCGCGAAACAGGCCGATACGGTCGACAAACTGACGAAGGCCGCGGTGGAGGTGCTCACCCGCGAGGGGTTCGCCGGGATGACCATCCGGATGGTCGCCGCCGCGGCCGGTGTCGGGACCGCCACCGCCTACACCTATTTCTCGTCGAAAGAGCATCTGGTCGCCGAGATCTTCTGGCGGCGCCTGGTGGCGGCGCATTCCCCGGTCAGCGAGGACCCCGATCCCATCATCCGGGTGGTGGCCGAACTGCGATCCATCGCGATGCTGGTCGCCGACGACCAAGAGGTATCCGGGGCGGTCACCAGCGCCATGCTCGGCCGCGACCCCGATGTGGCGCATCTGCGCGCCCGGATCGGCCTGGAGATCCGGACCCGGATCGAACGCGCCCTGGGACCCGATCCGGATCCCGAAGTGGTGGTATCGCTCGAGCTCGTCTACGCGGGCGCGCTGGTCCGGGCCGGTATGGGTTATGCCTCCTACGCCGATATCGCCGATCTCATCGAGAAATCCGCGCTGTTGATTCTGCGCTGAGCACCGGAAAGAAGCTTCGAACAATGATGAACAACCGCCCCAAGCAACTCGATTCGTCGCTGGTGCCGACTGTCATCAAGTACATGTCCAAGGTCAACACCTGGGCCTACCGGAAAACCGGGGGGCGGCTCGGCGGCACCTGGCGCGTCGGGGCGGGCCTGCGCAAACCGGTACCCACCCTGCTGCTCGACCACACCGGCCGCAAATCGGGTAAGCAGTTCACGGCGCCGCTGCTGTATCTGCGCGACGACGCGAATATCGTCGTGGTCGCCTCGCAGGGCGGGCTGCCGAAGAACCCCCAGTGGTACTACAACCTCGTCGCGCAGCCGGACACCACCGTGCAGATCGGCAAGGACCGGATCCCGGTGCGTGCCCGCCTCGCCGACGATGCCGAACGCGACCGGCTGTGGCCGAAACTGCTGGAACTGTACGCGGATTTCGACAACTACCAGTCGTGGACCGACCGCCGGATCCCGATATTCGTGCTGGTCCCGCGCACCCTCTGACAGTTCCGGGGTCCGGCCGCGCGCCGGTGCGGCAGCCTGTGTGGGCAGGGCACAGGCCATAGGACGAGGCCCACTCGGACACCCACCACCTCAGGGTCGGGGATCGGGAACGCATTCCGAGAAGCCGATAGGCGATCACCTGGATCGAGGTGACCGCCTATCGGCTTTCGCGCGTTGCTGTCTCAGGGCTGCACGGGGACGTTGGCCCGTTCGGCACCCACGGTGGTGTCGGATCCGTGACCCGTGTGCACCACGGTCTCCTCCGGCAGTCCGAACAGCCGCTCGTTGATGGAGGCGAGGATGGTCGGGTAGTCGGAATAGGACCGGCCGGTGGCGCCCGGGCCACCCTCGAACAACGTATCGCCGCTGAACACCTCGCCGTTCTCGGCCAGATAGAGGCAGCACGATCCCGGCGAATGTCCCGGTGTGTGCAGGACCCGCAACTCCGCACCACCGACCCGGAACACCTCGCCGTCGGTGAGCGGGCGGTATTCGACACCGGGATGGGTCTGCTGCCAGAGCACATCGTCGTCGGGATGCAGGAAGATCGGCGCACCCGTCGCCGCCGACAGCGTCGGCGCCACGGTCACGTGATCGTTGTGCGCGTGCGTGCACACGACAGCGGTCACCCGCCGGCCGGCGACTGCGTCGAGTATCGGCCCGGCATCGTGCGCGGCGTCGATGATCAGCACTTCGCTGTCGTCACCGACGAGCCAGATATTGTTCGCCACATCCCAGCAGCCGCCGTCGAGGCAGAACTGCCCCTCGGTGACGATCCGTTCGACCCGGGCGCTCACAGCACCACCACCGAACGCAGTACCTGTCCGCCGTGCATGGTGTGGAACGCCTGTTCCACCGCGTCCAGGCCGATCCGCTCGGTCACGAATTTGTCCAGCGGCAACCGGCCCTGCCGGTACAGGTCGATCAGCATCGGGAAATCCCGCTCCGGCAGGCAGTCCCCGTACCAGGACGATTTCAGCGAGCCACCGCGGCTGAAGAAATCGATCAGCGGCATCTCCAGTGTCATATCGGGAGTCGGCACCCCGACCAGCACCACGGTGCCCGCCAGATCACGTGCGTAGAAGGCCCGCTTCCAGGTTTCCGGGCGGCCGACCGCGTCGATCACCACATCGGCACCGAAGCCGTCGGTGAGATCCTGGATCGCGGTGACCGCGTCGGTGGCGGATGCGTCGACGATATGGGTCGCGCCGAGTTCACGCGCCCAATCGAGTTTCCGGGCGTCGGTATCCACCGCGATGATGGTGCCTGCCCCGGCCAGCCGGGCGCCGGCGATCGCGGCATCACCGACACCGCCGCAGCCGAGCACCGCCACCGAATCGCCACGGCCGACGTTTCCGGTGTTCACCGCCGCGCCGAGACCGGCCATCACGCCGCAGCCGAGCAGTCCGGCCACGGCCGGATCGGTCTCCGGGTCGACCTTCGTGCACTGGCCCTCGTGGACCAGGGTCTTATCGGCGAAGGCGCCGATTCCGAGCGCTGGGGTGAGTTCGGTGCCGTCCTCGAGGGTCATCGGCACACTGGCGTTGAAAGTGTCGAAGCAGTACCAGGGGCGGCCGCGCTTACACGCGCGGCACCGGCCGCATACCGCGCGCCAGTTCAGGATCACGAAATCGCCCGGTTCGACATGGGTGACCGCCGGGCCCACTGTTTCCACCACACCCGCGGCCTCGTGTCCGAGCAGGAACGGGAACTCGTCGTTGATCCCGCCCTCGCGGTAGGTCAGATCGGTGTGGCAGACCCCGCACGCCTGGATCTTCACCACCACGTCCCTGGGCCCCGGATCCGGAACGACGATCGGGACCAACTCGACCGGGGCACCGGAACTGCGGGCGATGACACCTCGAACCTGCTGTGGCACAGCATCTCCTCTCGGGCGGTAATGCGGTAATGCGCGATACCGCATACGTTATCCGTCCGAGCGGCGCCCCGGGCAGTGCCCCGCGCGCTCGGGGCGGCGATCAGCAACGAACCAGCGGCCCGGACGCAGTGTGGCGGCGCACCCACCGGGTGCGCCGCCACACTGTCGGCAAACTCTCAGAGAACTCCCCAGGCCTGCAGCAGATAGGTCACATTGGCGGCGATGGAAGTGACGACATTCGCCAGATTCAGGGCCGCGGAACCGGCTTCGATCATTTCTTCTCTTCTTTCTCATCCGTCCCGACCGGCGCCAAGGTACCGACGAAGAAGGAGACGGGCAAACGATCGATTACCGCAACAGCGGCCGCCGACCGCCCCGGCAGGACACCGGAAATCGGGTAACCACGTGTCCGTAAAACTGACCAGACACGTGTCCCACTCAGTGCGCAACGGAACCCCGCGAGCCACGCGACCGCGTGATTCGAGAGTTCCGCGAGCGGAAAAACGACAGCGCGCCGGATCAGCCGGCGATACCCGGTTCGGGTTCGGGTCCGGGCCCGTCGGCCCGCAACTTGAGCAGCGTCAACCCCGCGGTACACGCCAGGATGAGACCGATCACACTGATCACCACATGAAGGGTGCCGATACCGAAAGCCGCCGCGCCCAGCCCGCCGGCGAAGACCAGCCAGCCCAGCACTCTGCCCACGGTCACACCCGCACCACCCGATACAGGATCCGCCGCCGGCTCCGGGGCCGCCGCTGCGGCGGACCCCTCCGCCACGTCCGGCAGGTCGGTGGTGGTCTGGTCTCCCATCATCTACTCCTCGATGGCGCCGATCCGGAAATCGTTTCGCGCCTACCACTTCAGTGCATAGTCACCGAGAACACTCGATGCCTCATGCGTCACTTCGGCAACATACGCTACGACCACAACTCGAAGATTGTTACGCGACACAAGCCCACGACACGCGGCTGATATCAATTCGATACCTGATACGTACCCCTTCCGCGCCGTTCTACACCCGGTAACCAGCACGATCCGCCGACGTGGGGCTAGTTCTCACCGGCACGCTCAATTAAGGTTGGGCCACTGACATATCACAGGAGCGTCACCGATGGAGAGCAAAACGAAGGTCGCCGGGCCGCTGGCGGCCGCCGGGGCGGTTTCCCTCGGGCTGGTGCTCATCGGCGCGTGCGGTATCGGCCAGGAGGACACCTACGTGCCACCACCGCCGATCCGCTCGGGCCCGCAGGCCGCCGAACCGGCGCAGTTCACCGGTGAACCCTCCACCAGCGTCGCGAAGGTTCTGATACCGCCGTCACCGACCTGGCGGATGGCCCCCGAACCGCCGCCGCGGCGCACTCTTCCGCCGGAGTACCAGATCTCGGTCACCGCCTCCACCGGTCCCGGATCCGAGCCCACGACCGGCGAAACCACCCGGCGGGTCACCCTGTCGGCGACCCCGGATCCGTCCGCCCCGGCCGAGCCCGGCTGGACCACCGCCTCGCTGCCGAGCCCGCCGATCGAGCCGGCGCATACCGAATCACCGGTCCCCGCACCGGTTCCGACGAGTGTGATCGTCGCCCCGGACCCGATGGAACCCGGTGCTCCGGCACCGGCCGGTCCCGAACCCGTCGAACCCGCACCCGTCGAACCCGCCGCGGCGACACCTCCCGCGGCCGAACCGCAGGCGGCACCGGACGATCGGGCGGCACCGGAAACCGGTCCTGCCGAGAGCACCTCGGCCGAGCCCTCGCCCACGCCGCTACCCGAGGTGTCCGCCGCGCCCCGGGCAGCCGGGCCGGCCACGGAATCGACCACACCGGAGGCCACCCCGGAATCCGGCCCGGAGGTCCCGGTGCCCACCATCACCCTTCCACCCGGTAGCCGTATCCGGTGACGACCCGTAAACCGGTACGGCGGCCGGTGAACCTTCAGCGCTCGGCGTAGACGACCGACCGCTGGGCGGCGGCGATCATCGGCCGCAGCGCGTTGGTGAAACCCTCGGCACCCACCGCCGCGATCTCGACGTCCTTGCCCGTATGGATCACGTAGCGGCCGTCCGCGGAGATATCCACCCAGCACAGCACACCGAACGGCGCCGGACCGGTGGCACGGTGCACCGATACCACGATCTGGCCGATACCGTCGCGCGGTTGCCTGAGCCGCTTGCGGATACGAGTCGGCACCGCGGGCCCGGACACGGGGACGGTGACCCGGTCCCGGCCGTCCTCGACGACCTCGGACCGTGGGGCGCGCAACCGTTCGCCGGTACCGGCGGGCGCGGCCGGTAGTGCCGCGATCACGCGTACCGGCAGGGATGTGCCGGCACCCGCGACGATCCGCAGTTCCCCGCCCCGATCCGGACACTCGCCCGGACGTTGGGTGGCGACCACCCCGATCCGGCCCGTCGAGGCACCGAGCACCCGTACAGCCGGAGCGCCGCCGCCGTCCTGCCCGAACACGGCCACGCTCACCTCGGGACCGGCCAGTACGCGCAGCGCGGCTTCCAGGTCGGCGTCGAGGGTGCTGTCGCACCACTGCCGCAGGGCGGGCAACTGCGCGGCCCGCTCGGCGGAATCACGAGCCGACAGACGTACCGCCAGCGGATAGGGAATACGGTCGCCGACGGTCTGTTGCCAGGCGAGGGCGAACTGATCCGGGGTCAGGATCCAGTTCACTCCTCTTCGGTCCACTCACCCAGAACCGGCGGGGTGGTGGGGTCCAGGGCGCCGATCAACTGCCCGGCCGGTTCACCGGGCTCCAGATAGGTGAGATCGTCGTCGACGAAATGGAGATCGTCCTCGACCGGTTCGGAACGCTGCAGGCGCGGCGCGACCGGGGTGCTCGACCGGACGGTATCCGCCGCCATGGCGCCGCCCATCATGCCGCCGATCGCCCCCGCGCCCATCCCGGTGACGGCCTCACCACCCGAATGGCGCTGCTGCTCGTCGCGGGAACGTTCCTGATCGCTGTTCGCCCCCGCCGGGCGCACCGGAGCGGTGAGCGGGGGGACGCCCGCCACCGTCGCGACCACCGTCGGGGGGCTCCCGGACGGAATCGGGGCCGGGGCGGCCGGGGCGGCGGGCATTGTGGCCGGCGGGGTGGCGGCCGCGGCGGCCGTGGTCTCCGCCGGCACACCGTCCGGGGTGACGCCCGGGGAGTCGGGTCCGGCAGCGGTGTACGCGACCACCGGGCGGCTCGGTTCCGCCGGGGCCGCCGGATCATCGGGGCCGGACGGCGCCGGCTGCTCTCCCGCCGTGGTCGGGGCGGCGGGTACGGCGACGACGGGGCGCTGCCCCACCACACCTTCCGGATCGGCAGCCGCGGGCGCCACCGGTACGGTCCCGGCCGGAAGGTCGCTGCCGGGTACCGAATCCGGCAGGTCGGGGAAGGCCGGAACCTGGGTGCCGGTGGGGATGAAGGCACCTGTGTAGACGCTGTCCATCACCCGGACCACATCGGCGCGATCGTCGTCGACCTGCCGCTGGACCGCGATATTGCCGGTGGCCGCGTGCGGATCCAGTAGCGCCGCGGCGAGATCCGGCTCGGTGCCGACGGGTTCGGGAACCGCCGCACGCAGTGTTTCCGCGGCGTCTCCGGCCCGGCCCAGTCGCTGCCCGACCGTCGCGAGCACATCGGCGAGGTGGCGCCCGGCGGCCTCGAAATCGCGGACCGCCGCGGTGGCCAGACCCGCCGCCGAACCGCGCCAGCCGTCGGCGATGGCACCGCGGATCTCGGTATGTGCCTGCGCCACCGCATCGGTGAGACCGGTCGCGGCATCCTGCCAGGTCTGACCGCCGGTCTGCAGCACCGACGGATTCAGCGCGGCCACACCGGCATGGATCTGCTGATGGGTGAGGTTGTCGAAGACCTCGACGGTGGGGGCGTATTCGGGGTCGACGCGGTAGTGGACACCGCGTCCCCCTACCCGGGGTAGTTCACGCACCGGGTACCCCCGCCGGTTCGGTAGCGGCGCCCAGGGTCGCGGCCACGCCGGTATCGGCCTCGTGATAGGCCGCCGCGGCGGTTCGGAAGGTATGTGCGAACTGCCGGGCCGCCGCGGAGTACCGGCGCAGCGCCGCGATCGCGTCGGTGGCCTTGCCCTCGAACCCGGCCCGCAACGCCGCGCCCGAATCGAATCCCCCGAAACCGGGCAGCGATACCGCGGCGGTGAGTGTTTCGATCTGCGCGTCCACCTGGTCGGCGAGTTGTTCGTAGCGCAGTGCGCACCGCTCCGGCGCGCCCTCGGCCACGAGTACTCCGTCGATCCACAGCTGCCCGTCTTCGACGGCGGAATCGAGCGTGGTGATCGTATTCGGCTGCATCGCGTCCCCCTCTCCTGCTCCGCTGTCACACAGCGTATTTCACGGTCGTCGCACCGGCCCCGCGACGATCTCCTGCGTCCACTGCACGATATCCGCCGTCACCCGGGCGCGCACGCGCTCGTGCAGCAGATCGTGCCCGGCATCGGCGTATTCGCGCAGTTCCACCGAGTCGCGCCCGCGCGCCCAGGTACGGACCGGATCGATAGGCGCGCGGCGGTCGTCGGCCCCGTGTACGGCCAGCACCGGGGGCAACCGCGGCGCGGCGGCACCGGAACGGTCGTCGAGCGCTCGCGACGGCGTACCGCACAGCACCAGACCGGCCGGGAGATCCGGCGGCAGCGCTGGATCCGCCGGGACAGCCGGGTCGAGGGCGGGCGGGGCGGCGCCCAGCGCGGCGAGGGCGGTGATCGCCCCCAGCGAATGGCCCATCAGCGTCAACGGGAGTCGCGGTTCCCGGGCGCGGGCGAGAACGAAGAATCCGGCCGCGTCGGCGACGAGATCGGCCAGCACCGGGCGCGCGGCGGGATCGCCTTCACTGAGGCCCTGGCCGGCGGGGTCCAGCACCCAGACGGCGATACCGGCTTCGTTCAGCTGCCGGGCGAACTCGTGGTAGTGCCCACTGTGCTGACCCGAGCCGGGGAGCAGCACCAGACCGGCCGTGGCTCCCTCGACCGGCCGGTCCCGATAGTGCAGGCGACCACGAACGCCGTCGAAGAAACCCATGCCCGGATTCTGGCAAAGATTCCCCGCCCGGTGGGGCGCCACGGTGCCGGAGCGCCGGACGGGGGCAGCGCGGCGGGTCACCGCCCGGCGATCGGATCAGGCGGGAGCGGGCGCGGGGGCCGGCTCCGTATTCGGCGCGGGCGCAGGTGCGGGCGCCGGGGCACCGGGTCCCGCGGGCGCCGACTGCGGTGTGGGTTCGGGCGCCGGGGCGGGCTGCTCGGGTACCGGGAACATGCCGACCGTGGGGGTCATCACACAGAGCGCGCCGGGGTAGTCGATGGTGCCCCACATGGATGCGAGAACGGTGCCGGGACCGCTGTCCACCGTCTTGGACAGCGACGGGGTGCCGAATTCGGTCTTATCGTCGAGCATCGCGATACCGCTGCGCCCGTTGTTGATATTGATCCAGGCGACCACCAGGCCGGAGGCCTGCGGGATACCGGGGTGCCCGGGGGTGGCGTGGAAGGTCAGTGTGCCGGGCCGGCCGGAGATATTGGCGCTGGGACCGTTGGCGGTACCGGCCGCGACGATGGTGGTGATCGGTCCGTTGCTGCCGCAGCCGAAGGTGGGGGCCGCGTAGACGAAAGGGGTGTACAGGCCGATGGTGCTGACGTGGTCGGCCACGTAGTCGGTGTAGTCACCCAGCGCCTGCACACCGGCCCGGTTCTCGGGCCGGTCGGCGGTCTGCTCGGTGAGCGCCTGCATCGCCGTTTCGGCCGGGGTGGGCGCGGGGGCGGCCGCGGCCGGGGTGAAGGTCAGCGCTGCACTGATACCGAGGGCGGCTGCCGTGGCCGCGGTGCGCGCGACGATTTTGTTGTCCACTGCTGCTGACTCCCTATATCCGATCGGGGCGACGGCGCCGGACCCGGCCGGCGACCCCCCGCCCACGCTGCAAAGTACCAGGCCCCTCGGGTTGCCGCCCGGTCACACTCTGCTCTCGCCCGCCGTGCTCGCCCAGGTGCCCTCACCACATGTGATGCACTCGACACGGCAGGATTGGCCAGGGGTGTAAATTCTATGCGGGACAATCGAGACATATTTGGAGATGTGTATGAAATTAACTCTGTCTCCCGACGAGGTCGCCTTCCGTGACGAGTTGCGGAAGATCTACACCACCGCGATCCCGGCCGAGATCCGGGAGCGCGTGAAATACGGTCACGAACTGTCCCGCGAGGACGTCGTGACATCCCACCGAGCGCTCAACGAGCACGGCCTGGCCGTACCGAACTGGCCGGTGGCCTGGGGCGGCAAGGACTGGACCCCGATGCAGCGGCATCTGTGGCAGGACGAGATGCAGCTGGCCAGCGTGCCGGACCCGCTGACCTTCAACGCCACCATGGTCGGCCCGGTCATCGCGCAGTTCGGCTCCGAGGAACTGAAGAAGCGGTTCCTGCCGCCCACCGCCAACCTGGACATCTGGTGGTGCCAGGGCTTCTCCGAGCCCGACGCGGGCTCGGACCTCGCCTCGCTGCGCACCACCGCCGTCCGCGACGGTGACTCCTACATCGTCAACGGCCAGAAGATCTGGACCACCCTCGCCCAGTGGGCGGACTGGATCTTCTGCCTGGTCCGCACCGACCCGAACGCCCCGAAGAAACAGGCCGGTATCTCGTTCCTCCTGTTCGATGTGAAATCGCCCGGCGTCACCATCCGGCCGATCAAACTGATCGACGGCGGCTACGAGGTCAACGAGGTCTTCTTCGAGAACGTCCGGGTCCCGGCCGATCAGCTGGTCGGCGAGGAGAACATGGGCTGGACCTACGCCAAGTTCCTGCTCGGCAACGAGCGCACCGGTATCACCGGGGTCGGGCGCACCAAGGTGCGGCTCGGTGTGGCCAAGGAATACGCGGCCGCCACCCGATCCGGTACCGGCACTCTGCTGGAAGACCCGCTGTTCGCGGCCCGGATCGCGGAACTGGAGAACGAACTGCTCGCGCTCGAGCTCACTCAGCTGCGGGTGGTCTCGAACTCTTCCGAGGGCAAACCGAATCCCGCGTCGTCGGTGCTGAAGATGCGCGGTTCGGAGCTCCAGCAGGCGGCCACCGAACTGCTGCTGGATATCGCCGGCCCCGACGCCCTGCCGGTCCACGCCGCCGATATCGCCTCACCGGAATGGGCACAACGCACCGGCCCGAGCTATCTCAACTACCGCAAAACAACCATCTACGGAGGTTCCAGCGAGGTGCAGCGCACCATCATCGCCTCCTCGATCCTCGGATTGTGAGGTCAGGTAATGGATTTCGATCTCACCGATGAACAGGCCCTACTCCGCGATACGGTGCGCGACCTGCTCAACCGCCACTACAACCCCGAATCCCGGCTCGAGGCCATCGGCACCGAACTGGGCTGGAGCCGGAAGGTCTGGGGTCAGCTCGCCGAACTCGGCGTGCTCGGACTGAGCTTCACCGAGGACGACGGCGGTATGGAGGCCGGCCCGGTGGAGACCATGCTGGTGCTCGAGGAGATCGGCCGCCGCCTGGCGCCGGAGCCGCTGCTCGACGCGGTCCTGGTCCCGGGTGGGCTGATCAGCGCGGTCGGTACCCCCGAGCAGCGCCGGCGCATCCTGCCCGAGGTCGCCGCGGGGTCGAAACTGCTGGCCTTCGCCCACGGCGAGCCGGGTACCCGCTGGCCCGACCATGCCGTCGCCACGACGGCGACCGCCCAGGGTGCGGGCTACACCCTCAGCGGAACCAAGAATCCCGTACCGCACGGCGACTGCGCCGACGACCTGGTCGTCAGCGCGACCCTGCCCGACGGCGGACTCGGGCTCTTCCTGGTCGCCGCCGACGCCACCGGAGTGAACCGCACCACGTTCGCGACGGTCGACGGCCTGCGCGGCGCCCAGGTGGTCCTGGACAGCGCACCGGCCGAACTGCTCGGCACCGGCGGAGACGCCACCGGCGCCGTGCACGAGGTCCTGACCCGGGCCCAGGCCGCGTTGTGCGCGGAATCGGTCGGGGCGATGGAGGAATCGCTGCGCCTGACCACGGACTATCTGAAAACGCGCAAACAGTTCGGCGTCACGCTGTCGAAGTTCCAGACCCTGACCCAGCGGGCCGCGAACATGTACGTCTCGCTGGAACTGGCCCGCAGTATGAGCCTCTATCTCACCGCCTCGCTGGTGGACGCCGGCGATCCGGTGATCGCGTCCCGGGCCCGATTGCAGATCAGCCGGTCGGCACGGCATATCGGCCAGGAATCGATCCAGATGCACGGCGGTATCGGCGTAACCTCCGAATACCCGGTCAGTCACTACGTGGCCCGGCTCACCGCCATCGAACGCACCCTCGGTAGCTCGCTCGAACATCTGCGGATACTGACGGCGCAGGTCGCGGACTACGCGCTACCGGAGCTCTGAGCCCCGGCCGGCCGCTCCGGCCCCGGACCCCCGGTACGGCTCACCGGGCGTCCGGCCGGAGCAGGCCGGACACCTCGGAATCCGCGAGCTGGTGGAAATCGCGGTAGGCCCCGCCCACGCCCGCCAGCGCCGAGGGCGCCAGCGGGCACACCACCTCGTCGGCTTCGGCACCGATCCGGTCGAGTGCCTCGGGCGCCGAGACCGGTACCGCGACCACGATCCGCCGGGGCTGCCGGGCGCGGGCCACCCGGCAGGCCACCACCACGGTCGCACCGGTGGCCACCCCGTCGTCGACGATCACCACGGTCCGATCACGCAGCGGCACCGGTGCCCGGTCACCACGCCACAGGGTGCGACGCCGGTCCAGTTCGGCGCGTTCGGCCGCCTCGATCGTGTCCAGCCGCTTGCGGTCCAGCCCGGTCTGGCGCAGAACATCGGCATTGACCACCCGCACCCCGCCCTCGCCGATCGCGCCCGCCGCCAGTTCGGGCTGCCAGGGCACGCCGAGCTTACGGACCAGCAGGATATCGAGATCGCCGCCGATGATCTCGTGGACGGCCGCCGCCACCGGAACCCCGCCGCGCGGCAGTCCGAGCACCAGGGGATGCTCCGCACGCAGGTGCGTCAGTTCGCTTCCCAGCGCGCGCCCGGCGGTGACACGGTCGGCGTAGAGCATTACCTCTCGACGCTACTCGCCTCCGGCGCCGCGACGGTGAATCTGCGCAGGGCGAGGCTCGGATTGGTGCGCCGGGTCCGGTGCACCGAACCGGAGTCCAGCTCCGCGAGGGCGATACCGGGTGCTTCGGCGAGTTCGCTCAGCACCCGGCCCGCCGGGTCGACGATCATCGAGGCCCCGGCACCGCGCGGACCGCACTGATCGGCCGCGGCCAGGTAGACGGTGTTCTCGATGGCCCGTGCCCGCAGCAGTGTGGTCCACTGATCGACCTTGCCCGGCCCGGGGATCCACTGCGCGGGCAGCAGCAGGACCTGCGCACCCGCGGCGGCCAGCCGGCGGAAACCCTCCGGGAACCGGAGATCGAAACAGGTCTGCAGACCGAAGGTGAGGCCGTCCGCGGTGAACAGTGGCGTTTCGTCGAGCGGACCCGGCGCGACGACCTCCGATTCCCGCTGACCGAAGGCGTCGTAGAGATGCACTTTGCGATAGCGGGCGCGCAGCGATCCGTCGGGACCCAGCACCACCAGTGTGTTGTGGATCCGTTCGTCTCCCGGTGGGGCCGTCTCCACGACCCCCGCCACCAGAAACACCCCGGTCTCGGCGGCCAGTTCGGCCAGCGCGGTGACGAACGGACCGTCGAGCGGCTGCGCGGCCGTCAGGGCCCGCTCGTCGAGCCGGCCGAGGGCGAACATCGAGTACTCGGGAGCCACCACGATCCGCGCCCCCTGCTTCGCCGCGGCACGCACCTGAGTGGCGAGTGCGGCGAGATTGGCATCGATATCGTTATGCGGTGCGAACTGCACAACCGCGAGAACTGTGGCGCCGTCTGGTGGGGGGTCGGAGAGGTCGGCGGGGTCGGCGTTCATGCTGACACCGTATGGCCCGGTGGGCCGGACAACCAGGCCGTACCAGTAAACTCCTGGTCAATGAGCACCAATGAGGGCGACGACAGCCTCGGCGAGAACCCTGGCGAGACCGAACCCGAAACCGCCGGACCGTCCTTCGCAGATCTCGGTATCGATGACCGCATCCTCTCGGCCATCGCCGATGTCGGCTACGAATCGCCCTCCCCCATCCAGGCCGCGACCATCCCTCCGCTGCTGGAAGGCGCGGATGTGGTGGGCCTGGCACAGACCGGTACCGGTAAGACGGCGGCCTTCGCCATCCCGATCCTGATGGGACTGCTGCAGGAACGTCCCACCGGTAAACAGCCCGCCGCGCTGGTGCTCGCGCCGACCCGGGAACTGGCGATCCAGGTCGCCGAGGCGTTCGGCCGCTACGCGACGCATATGCCGGGCACTCATGTGCTGCCGATCTACGGCGGCCAGAGCTACGGTGTGCAGCTGTCCGGTCTCCGGCGTGGTGCGCAGGTCGTGGTGGGGACGCCCGGCCGCGTGATCGATCACCTGGAGAAGGGCACGCTGGATCTGTCGCAGCTGCGCTATCTGGTGCTCGACGAGGCCGACGAGATGCTCAAGATGGGGTTCCAGGAGGATGTCGAGCGCATCCTCGCCGATACCCCGGCCGATAAACAGGTGGCCCTGTTCTCCGCGACCATGCCCGCGGCGATCCGCAAGATCTCCAAGCAGTACCTGCGCGAGCCGGTCGAGATCACGGTCAAGGCCAAGACCAGTACGGCCACCAATATCGCCCAGCGCTGGGTGCTCGTCTCCCATCAGCGCAAACTCGACGCGCTCACCCGGATCCTCGAGGTGGAGTCCTTCGAGGCCATGATCATCTTCGTCCGCACCAAACAGGCCACCGAGGAGCTGGCCGAGAAACTGCGCGCCCGCGGCTTCTCGGCGGCTGCCATCAACGGCGATATCGCCCAGGCCCAGCGTGAGCGCACCATCGGCCAGCTGAAAGCGGGCACCCTCGATATCCTGGTCGCCACCGATGTCGCGGCCCGCGGTCTGGACGTGGACCGGATCTCGCATGTGGTGAACTACGACATCCCGCACGACACCGAGTCCTATGTGCACCGGATCGGCCGCACCGGCCGCGCGGGCCGCAGCGGTGAGGCCCTGCTGTTCGTCGCGCCCCGGGAACGGCATCTGCTCAAATCCATCGAACGCGCGACCCGGCATCCGCTCACCGAGATGCAGCTGCCCAGCGTCGACGATGTGAACGCGCAGCGGGTCGCGAAATTCGGCGACGCCATCACCGAGAATCTCAGCTCGGACAATCTCGCGCTGTTCCGCAAGCTGATCGAGGACTACGAGCAGGAGCACAACACCCCGCTGGCCGATATCGCGGCCGCGCTCGCGGTGGCCGCGCAGGACGGCGAGAGCTTCTTCCTCGAACCCGAACCGGAGCCGGTGGAGCGGCCGCGCCGCGAACGGACGCCCCGTCGTTTCGAGGAGGGCGGTTTCGACGAGCGCCGCGGTCCGTCCCGGCAGCGCACCACCGATGCCGAACTGGCCACCTATCGCATCGCGGTGGGCAAACGGCATCGGGTGGTGCCCGGTGCGATCGTCGGCGCCATCGCCAACGAAGGCGGCTTGCGACGCAGCGATTTCGGGCATATCAGTATCCGGCCCGACCACAGCCTGGTGGAACTGCCCGCCCAGCTGCCGCCGGAGACCCTGGAGGCCCTGCGCCGCACCCGGATCAGCGGCGTACTGATCCAACTGCAGCTCGACCAGGGCCCGCCCGGACATCGCCCGATCGGCCGCGGCCCCCGGCGCGAGGGTCCGAAACGGCAGGATCGCCGGAAACCGCGTTCCTGAATCCACGGTCTGATCCACCAGGTCGGGCCCGGTGGTTACAGTGGGCCCGTCCGGTCCGCAGGCGAGCACCGGCCGGTGTCGTCCGGTCCGCAGGCTGCGTCGGGCGGTGTATCACTGGGCGTAGGAGGGCCGTGGGTGTTCGTTGTCGGTGATCGGGTGGTGTACGGCGCCACGGATCTGGTGCGTGCCGCGCGCTGCGAATTCGCGCTGCTCCGCGCCCTCGACGCCGAATTGGGCACCGTGGCCCCGCTACCCGACGACGACGGGTGCGACACGGCCGCTTCCGGTCGAGATATCCGCGGCGCGCCGGAATTCGAGCGGGTGCGCGACGCCGTCCGGGAACGGTACGCGGGCACTCTGATCGAGATCGCCCGGCCCGGAACCGGTTCCGGCGAGCTCCCCGCCCTGTCCGGGGCGCACACCGAAACCCTCGCCGCGCTCACCACCGACCCCCCGGCGATGGTGGATCCCTCGGTCTTCGACGGGGAAGTATTCGCGCACACCGAACTACTGACCCGGACCGCCGACGGATTCCGGCTGCACGGAGTGGGCGGACCGGAAGCGGTCGCGACAGCATTGCGGATGACCGTCGCCGCCGCACTGCTGGCGGAACGGTCGGTGCGGATCGACCCGCTGCTCTCGGTCTACTCGGATACCGGGACCCACACCGTCGCGCTCGCCGATACGCTGCCGCTGTACCGAGCCCGGCGGCGGCGGACCACGCGGATCCTGGACGAACATTCCAGCGAACTGCTTCCGGTGCAGTGGGGTGATCCGCGCTTCCGCGCCTGCTACCGATGCGCCGTCTGTCTCGCAGCGCGGGCCGAGGCGCGGGATCTGCTGCTCGTCGCCGGCATGGATCTGCCCACCCGAGCGGCATTGCGTGCCGTCGGCGTCACCACCATCGACCGGCTCACGACCCGCACCGTGGCCGCACCGGAGATACCACCGCGGGTCCTGGCGCGGCTGCGTACCCAGGCCGTCGTCCAACTCCGGCAGGAGCATTCCGGCCGCGGTGAGTACGTCGCGGCCGATCCCCGCGCACTCGATATGCTGCCGCCCGCCACACCCGGCGATCTCGCTCTCCAGGTGCACGAGATACCGTCCGGCCGGGTACGGATCGAGATCGCCGCCCGCGGGGCGGTCCGCCTGACCCGCGAGATCCCGCGCGAATCGACATCCGAGCGGCTCGCTCCCGCACAGCGGCGCGAGCTGCGCGCCGCCGGGCGCCGCGCCTTCACCGATATCCTCGCCGCGCTCACCGAACCGCTGCTGGCCGACCCCGATCTGCACATCTACCACTACACCGCCGCCGCCCGTACCTTCCTGCTGCACACCGCCGCCCGCCTCGGCTCCGGTGAGGAGACCGTGGACGTACTGCTGCGGACGGGCACGCTGGTGGATCTGTATCCGATCTTCCGGGGCGCCTTCGTCGCCGGTGCACAGACCTACGCACTACCGGCGATCGCCGCGGTGACGGGCGACCGGCCGGGCGGGTCCGACGCCCTCACTGTGCTCCGGCTCGCGGACAGGTTGCGTGACCAGCAGGGCGCCCCGGCGAGCGTTCCGCCCACCGGGCCGGTCGAGACGCTCGACCGGCTGCTACGCGAAACTCCCCCGGCACAACCTTCTTCCACCGAGGCCGCGCTGGCCGAGTTCGCGGCCCGGCAGGAGACCGCGGATCCCGCGGCTCCGGTGCGGCCGTACCGCGTCGCGGAGCTGACCGCCGCGCTGCTCGGTTTCCACCGCCGCGCACAGCAGTCGGCGTGGTGGGCGCATATCGACCGGTTGACCCATCCGCTCGCCGAGTGGACCGCCGAGCCGCGGGTCATGGTGGCCGATTCCGCGGCGGTGGATACGAAATGGCATATCGGCCCCGGTGATACTGTGCGGCGGTTTCTCCGGCTCACCGGGCGCCTGGCCGGTCCGAGTCCGGCACCGGGTACCGCGGTCCGGATCGTCTACGAACCGGCGGTCCGTGCGCCCCGGGCCATCCGGACCTGCGGAACCGCCACCGTCCTAGGTTGTTCGGTGGACGCGGATCACGCCGATATCGTCCGGCTGGAGGAGACCCTGGCTCCCGGAGCCGAACCGCACAGCGAACTACCGGTCGCACTGGTCCCCGCGCTCCCGGATCCGCCGGCCGGCGCCGCGGACGCGATGGAGGATATCGGCAGGCAGCTACTGGTCACCCTGCCGTCGATTCCCGCCACCGCTCTGTTCGACCTGCTCGCCCGCCGCCCGCCGCGACTCCGCACCGGCCCCGAGTTGCCGCGTTCCGGTGACGATCCACGGACAGCGATCACCGCGGCACTGCGCGCGCTGGACCGGTCCTGTCTCGCGGTGCAGGCACCGACCGGTACCGGCCGCAACGCCATCCTCGCCGATGTCCTCGCCGCACTGGTCACCGAGGACAATTGGCGTATCGGGATCGTCGCGCCCACTCCCGCGCCGGTCGAGAACCTGCTCGACGCGGTGGTGCGGGCAGGTGTCCTGCCCGAGCTGGTCGCCAAGAGCGAAGCGGTGGCCGTGGCCCCCGAATGGCTGGTGCTCGAGCCCGGGCGTTATCCCCGATTCCTGGCGAACGCCATCCGCGGCTGTGTGGTGGGCGGTACACCCGCCGATTTCAGCGATCCGGCACGTATTCCCCGCGATTCGCTGGACCTGCTGGTGATCGCGGACGCGAACGCCGTTCCGCTGGCCACCACCGCGGCCGTTTCGGTGAGCACCCGCAACCTGCTGCTCACCGGTGATCCGACCGCCCGTCACGACCCCGATCCGGGTCCGCACCCGGAGCCGGTGCACATGCCGGCCCTCACCTGGTTCGCCGGCGGCCGGCCCACCCTGCCCCCGGACCACGGCTACTTCCTGGGGCTCACCCGGCGCCTGCATCCACTGGTGAGCGATACGCTCGCACAGCTCTACTTCGAGGATCGGTTGCGTGCGGCGCCCGAACCGGCCGGGCCCGCCGATGCCGTACCGCCCGGGATCGTCGCGGTGCTGGTGGATCATCACGGGAACAGCACTGCCGCCGAAGCCGAAGCCCGCGAGGTCCTGCAACAGATCCGGGACCTGCTGGGACAGTATCGCCACGACGGCAGCGGATCCCGGCCGCTTCAGCCGCACGATATCGTCGTGGTCTCACCGCATCGAGCGCAGGTGGGCAGGATCCGAACGCTGTTGGCGCGCGCCCGGTTCGAGGAAGTGCTGGTGGGCACGCCGGAGTTGCTGCGCGGGCGTGAGGCCGCGGTGGTGCTGGTCTCGCTCGCGGCGTCGAGTCCCGAGGATTCTCCGGTGCCCGTCGGCGCACTGCTGTCCCCCGCCCTGGTGCACGATTCGGTGGGGCGGGCCCGCCGCCGGACGGTGATCGTACGTTCGGTGCTGCTGACCGAATTCCTCCCGGAAACACTGGAAGAATCGGCGAATATCTCCCGTTTCATCCGCCTGGGAAACAATTGACTGATTTTCACATATTTCGCACTCGCCGAGACAGTTCGTATTCGGCCGCCGGAATAGGATTCGTATGCCGGAAAGGGAAAGCGATCATGCGGCACGGCAGAACCGAATTCGGCCGGAGTTCACCCGAAACATTTACCTTCGCCGCGATATGTCGGTACCGCCGTCCGTGTACCGTCACCGTCCACCAGATACAGCCGGTCGAACCGTTCGCACAGTTCGCCCGCCTTGGCGTGCCGGAACCAGACCCGGTCGCCGACCTGCAGTCCGGCGGCGCCGGACAGCGGCGTCTGCACCTCGCCGGCCCCCTCGGTACCCAGCAGGCGCAATCCCTTCGGCCACACCGGTTTCGGTACGCGAGAAGCCCCGGCCGGACCGGACGCGATATATCCTCCGGCGAATACCGTGGCTATTCCGGATGCGGGCCGCCGGAGTACGGGTAGCGCGAAATACAGTGCGGGACTGGGCCGGAACGATCGGTAATCGTCGAAGAGCGTCGGCACGTACAGACCCGATCCCGCGGTGATCTCGGTGACACCTTCGGCCGCGGCGGATAATTCGACGGAGCCGGTACCCCCGCTGTTGACGATTTCCAGCGGCCCGGTCACCGACCGTACCGCGTCCAGCACCGCGCTCCGGCGCCGGCCGATCTCCCGGGCGGATGCCTTCTTCACCAGCCGCACCGGCAGCGAAGCATCCGGGAGCCCGGCGATCTGCGCCTCGTAGGTCATCAGCCCGACCACCCGGAAGCCCCGGGCGCGCGCTGTCCGGGCCAGTTCGGCGGCCTGTTCGGGCGTCCGGATCGGCGACCGGCGCACGCCGAGGTGCACGGGCCCGATTCGCAGCGACGCGTCCACGTCCACGCAGATCCGCGGCTGGACGGTGGCGCTACCGAGCGCGGCCCGGATCAGATCGAGCTGATCACTGTCGTCGACCATCAGGGTGATCGCGTCGAGCAGTACGGGATCGGCGCCCAGTTCGGCCAGTGCCGCGCGATCGGCGGTGGGATATCCGAGCAGTACGTCGCGAGCGCCCCGGCCGACCAGCCAGATCGCCTCGGCGAGCGAATACGACATGAGGCCGGCGAAACCACCCGCGGCGGTCAGCCCGGAGCCGAGCACTTCTTCGAGCACGGCGCGGCAACGCACCGATTTACTGGCCACTCGGATGGGGCGCCCGGCGGCCCGGCGGACCAGGTCGGCCGCATTGGCGCGCAGGACCGGCAGATCCACGGCGGCCAGGGGCGGATCGAGATCGGCGGTGGCCGCGTGCAGGGGGGCAATCGGCGAGGTCGCGCTCACCCCGACCACTCAACCATTGAACTGGTCAGACGTCCAGCTCTACGGCGCGGGTTTCAGGCGTCGACCGCGCGGGTGACCAGATTGGATACCAGATCGTCGAAGGCGACCAGGACCACTTCGTCGTCACAATCGGCCAGCCACCGCAGCACCGACCCCTGAACCACCATGATCACGTAGGACGCCACCGATTCGACCGGCTCGATCCAGCGGGTACCGGACCGAGCGGCGCACAGCTCCAGCCACTCGATCACATCGCGCTGCTGAGCCTTCTGCCGTGCGGAGATGACCGGGTCGGGCTCGTAGTCGGGACCGGAATCCCAGTGCCGGCACAGTGACTGCACGGTCTTCGAATACGCATGGATCTGCTGCACCGGCGTCGCTTTGACCAGCGGCCAGTAGGCGCTCACCCCGGCGTGCAGCATCACCCGCAACGCCCGTAATCCGGTGATATCCAGTACCGCATCTGCATGATCGACCGCCTCACGCACGGCCGATCGAATCCGGACCTCCGCTATTTCTCCACGTACGCCCAACGCAAGCTCCCTCGGCAAACAACTCGCACACACCGGGCCGATTACTCGGCACCGAAGCGGCCGGCCGGATCGAGTAGGCATTGGTCGGGAACTGGCAGCCTAAACAATCCGTCTTCTCGATATTAGAAGGTTTTCAGGGTTTGAGAACAGTTCTGACGGGAAACTCATACCCGAAGACTGTTTTTACGGCCCCCAACGGGCCGCCACCGCATACCCGCAACCTCGGTGCGCGCACTCCCGGCCCACCCTGGGCCGGGCCCGGCGAGCTTACCCGCACCGCCCTGGCGCCTCATGACAGAGACCATCGGATAGTCTACGACCACCTCCCACCGATCTTCGGCTGCTGTGCGGCATCACACAACGGCCGCCGTCCGGCGCCGGTTAGCCTGATGCGGTGACAAGCTCTCCCATCGCCGGGCATCTGCGGATCAGCGGCACATTCAACTTTCGGGATCTCGGCGGATTGCGCACCAGCGGCGGCGGGACGACCAGGTCCGGGGTCCTGCTCCGTTCGGCCCAGCTCAGCAGGCTCGACGACGCCGGCCACAGCACACTCCGGGAACTCGGGGTCGGCGCGGTCCACGATCTGCGCGGACACCGGGAGATCGAGCGCGCCGGCGCCGACCGGTTGCCCTCGGAGATCCGCCTGAGCATCACCCCCTTCGACGACGGGACGGTCACCGCCCCGCCGCACGAGGCCGGCGCCGACCGGCAGGACGCCCCGGGTGCCGCGCTCGCCTACATGATGGATGTGTACCGCAACTTCCCGGCCCGGCCCGAGGCCCATGCCGCCATCACCGCGCTCGCCGAGGCGATCGTCGCCGATCGCGGTGCGGTCCTCGTACACTGCGCCGCCGGCAAGGATCGCACCGGTTGGACCATCGCCACGCTGCTGCGGGCGGTCGGGGTCACCGAGTCCGAGATCCTGGGCGACTACCTGCTGAGCAACGAGGCCGTGGCCGAACTGCGCACATCGCTGAAGGACGAACTGGGCGCGGATCTGCCCCAGGCCGTCCTCGAAGTGCGTGAGGAGTACCTGCGGGCCGGCGTGGCGTCCGGTATCGAACTGCACGGCGACTTCGAGGCGTATCTGGCCGCAATCGGACTGACCCCCGACCTGCGCGAGGGATTGCGGCAACGTCTGCTCGCCTGATTCTCAGGCGCTGCGCCGGACCAGACCGTCGGCGCCGATGCTCACATGATCGCCGGTATGGAACCAGCTGCCGGTGAAACGATCGGCGGTGCGCTGCGGATCGTTCCAATAGCGCCTGGTCACATTGGGGCCGCGGCACAACAGCTCACCGTGGCCCGCGGCGGCACGCGGCCCGCACAGCGCGAGCTCGGTACCGCCGAACGGGAACCCCAGCACCGCGCCGTCACTGTCCGCGGCCGGCCCGGCCGTGGGCCCCAGGGCGAGTCCGATACCGCTGGTCTCGGTGGCACCCCATACCGACCACTGGCGGGCGGACGGAAAGACCTCGCCGAGATCGGCCGGGACCGGATCGCCGGTATCGGGGCGGTGACCCGCCGTGCTGATCCGGATCACCCGCTCGGTACACAACCCCGCGGACCGGCTCGCGGCCAGCTCCGGCAGCAGACCGCCGAGGATGCGGGTACTGGCGGCGAGGGTGTCCACGCCCTCGGTGGCGATCGCCGCCGCGACCCCGGCCGGCTCCTGCGCCAGAACGACGGTGCCGCCGACCGCGAAGGTCGGCAACAGCTGGTCCACGCAGCCGCTGGCATATGCCAGCGGCTGCAACACCAGATTCCGCAGACCGTCGGTGGGCAGATCCAGGGCGGCCACCATGGACCGGATGGCCGAGAGCAGATTCTCGTTGGTGAGTTCGACCCCGGTGGGGATACCGTTCGCCCCGGCGCCGCTGGTGTAGCAGAGCAGGCCGAGATCGTCGAGTGCCGCGCCGTCGTCGATGAACGCGGCGCCGTCCGGCAGATCGGCGGCGCGGTGGGCACCACTGCGAGTGGCACCGCAGCCACGGTCGAGCGCGCCCAATACGAAATCGGCGTCACTGTCGGCGATCACCCGGTCGGCCAGTCCACCCGGTAACCCGTGGTGCACCAGCACCGGTACCGCGCCGCTGAGCAACGCCCCGAGGAATGCCTGGACCCAGCGCACACCGGGCGGCATATGCACGGCGACCCGGTCCCCGTAGCCGATCCCGTGTTCCTGCAGCCCCCCGGCCACCCGCGACGCCGAATGCCACAGCTCCCGGTAGGTGAGCCGGCCACCCCCGACCTCGACCACCGCCTCCCGGTTGGAGAAGGCGTGCACCTGCAGATCGAGCAGTTCGGTGAGGGCGGGACTGAGGTTGCCGTAACGCAGGATCCCGTCCGCGCCTCGGGACAGCGGAGCCGCGGTACCGGCGTCGACGATATGGAACTCCACCAGATCCGGCCGGGCGGCGGGCGGACCACCCGTCCGCTCCCCGGCCGTGGCAGGACCGGTCGCAGGCCCGATGGTCGTGGTCGTACCGGCTTGCATCGGACCTCCGCACAGTCGAACAGTCAGGCACCTGTGACTATATGACGCAGATCACAAAACCGGGTGCGGAGTCGGCGAATCGCCGGAATCGATTATCGAATCGTCATCCCGGCAGACCGGCCGGTCGCCCGCGGACCCACTGATACCCGATCCGCCGAACGGCGGCCACGTCGTATCAGCGCCCCCGGAAAGTCGCCTTGCCCGGGCCCAGCTCCAGGAAACTGCGCACTGCCCGCGGCAGATCCTCGGTACCGAACAATTCGCCGGACACCTGCGGGGTCACCGAATCCGCGTGCGCCACCCCACCCGACCGCCACGCTTCGACGATCCGTTTGGTAGCGGCGTGCGCGCGGGTCGGACCCTCGGCCAGCCGGTGGGTCAGCGCGACCGCCGCGGTGTCGAGATCCTCGTGGATCCGGTTGACCACACCCCATTCGCGCATGGTCTCGGCGTCGTACAGATCGCCGGTCATCACCAGTTCACGCGCCCGCCCGGAACCGGCTCGTTCGGCCAGCCGCTGCGGCCCGCCCATCGACGGGGTCAGTCCCACCACGATCTCCACCAGTCCGAACTTCGCCTTCGGTGCGGCGAGGATCAGGTCACAGGCCAGCGCGATCTCGAACGCGGCGGTGAGGGTGAGCCCGTGCGCGGCGAAGATCACCGGGCACGGCAGCGCCTCGATCGGATGGCCGATCCGGTCGAACAGGTCCTGCCACAGCCGCGCACCCTGCGCGGCGGTGAGGCCGTCGAAAGTGTGCACATCCACACCACCCGAGACCACCTTGCCCTCCGCCCGGATCAGCAGCGCCCGCGGCGGCCGCGCCGTCAACTCGGCGATATCGGCGACCAGCGCGTCGAACATGGCCCGGTCGAACAGGTTCAGCGGCGGGCTCGCCAGCGTGAGGGTGGCGACTTCGGCACCGCCGTCGGTGACCGTACGTTCCAGTCGGGTGCGTTCGGTTGCGCTCATACCGTGATTATCAGGTATGAGCGGGGGCCCTCCATGGCTACGCTCCGCTACCGCCTCCGGGCCTGACCCGCTCATACCGTCAGCTTATGGGCCGGCCCTGCAAGACTGGTGCCATGACCGACTCGGAAACCGCACAGGGCACCTACGTCGAACCGGGCGAATTCAAACGCGACACCAACTACATCACCACCCGGATCACCGCCGACGGCCGCGACGGCTATCCGGTCGAACCGGACAGGTACCGGCTGGTCGCCGCCCGTGCCTGCCCGTGGGCCAACCGCACCCTGATCGCGCGCCGCCTGCTCGGCCTGGAATCGGCGATATCGCTGGGTCTGTGTGGACCCACCCACGACAAACTCAGCTGGACCTTCGACCTGGACCCGGGCGGCGTGGACCCGGTCCTGCAGATCCCCCGCCTGCGTGACGCCTACCTGGCCCGCTTCCCCGACTATCCGCGCGGCATCACCGTCCCCGCGATCGTGGATGTACCGACCGGACAAGTCGTCACCAACTGCTACCCGCAGATCACCATCGATTTCTCCCTCGAATGGACCGAGTACCACCGCGAAGGAGCGCCCGAGCTCTACCCCGAAGCCCTGCGCGCCGAGATCGACGAGGTGAACGCCCGCGTCTTCCGCGAGGTCAACAACGGCGTCTACCGGTGCGGTTTCGCCGGCGCCCAGGACGCCTACGATGCCGCCTACGACCGACTGTTCACCGCCCTGGACTGGCTGTCGGACCGGCTGGCCGGACAGCGGTATCTCGTCGGCGACACCATCACCGAAGCCGATATCCGGCTGTTCACCACCCTGGCCCGGTTCGACCCGGTCTACCACGGCCACTTCAAATGCAACCGGAGCAAACTCAGCGAGATGCCCGTCCTGTGGGCCTACGCGCGAGACCTGTTCCAGACCCCCGGTTTCGGCGACACCATCGACTTCGCGCAGATCAAAGACCATTACTACAAGGTCCACACCGACATCAACCCCACCCAGGTAGTCCCCAAGGGCCCCGACCTCGCCAACTGGCTCACCCCCCACAGCCGCGAAACCCTCGGCGGACGCCCCTTCGGCGACGGCACACCCCCACCCCCACCGATTCCCGCCGAGACCGTTCCCGAAAGCCACGGCGCGCGCTAGCCGATCTCCCGGAACGCCCCTCCCCAGCCCGAATTCCACAGAGCCCACACCACGAACGGAAGCCCACACCACGAACGCCACAGATGAGCCCGCACGACAAATCTGGTCTCTATGCCGACCAAGTCGTCAATGCTCCACACCCGGCATGCCGATGTGGCCGTAAACGCCCCACAACCGCATCCCGACCAGGCCGACAACACCCCACAACCCGCATGCCGACCTGGCACGCCCCCACAACGCGCATGCCGACAGTCCGTCGAGTACCCCCGCAACCCGCATACCAGCCTGGCCGACAACGCCCCACAGGCCGACCAGAACATTCGAATGCCACCGCACTCCGCATGCCGACCCGGCCGTCGATGCCCCCCGCAACCCACCCGAGTCGAGTCTTACGAGACACCACAAAGGGTTGAGGCCCGTCCCGCCGTTCAGGCCTCGAAGCGCATGCGCCGAAGGCGCGAGTCTCGAGGCCC
>NZ_JBSGIP010000045.1:206-46444 GCF_053605105.1 Nocardia sp. NPDC003963 | reverse complement strand
GTTCAGGCCTCGAAGCGCATGCGCCGAAGGCGCGAGTCTCGAGGCCCGAACGGCGGGACACCAGGGGGCCTCAACCCCCGCGACGCCGAAGGCGGCGCCAAAAACACAGCGATCAGGTCGCCCCCATCGGCGAGGCCGGTTCCGCCATCCGACCCGAAACCCATCTCACCGACCGATGCCACCGCCCGCCCCGACCCATACCCCCGGCGAACCGGCCGACCGTCAATCGATCGGGTGCACCGTCAACGGCTCCCCGTCGAACCCGACCTCGAAAAAGCCGCTGTCCGATTTCGCTTCGTTCTCCACGAAGATCCTCAGCTTCGGGGCCGGTTCGCCGTACGAGGAGGTCTCGTATTCGGCCGAGATATGGCCGATCGCCCCACCCGGGGCGTTCGCCGTCGCGGCCGCCCCGGCGAGCAGTCCGGCCAGCGCGATCAGATCTATTTTCCCCAGGTCCAGCGTGGGTTCCTCGGGCCGGCGGGTAGTGCTGGTGGTCCAGCCGTCGAACTTCCCGTCCCGGTAGGTGTAGGAGGTCTTCACCCGGGTCGTGGCGTCGTACCGCTCGATGGATACATGTTCGGGATAGAACGAGACCTTGTCGGCGATCGTATCGCCGAATTCGGCACCGTAGGTCGCCACGAAACCGGCGATACCGGCGGCCGTCGTCGTATCCGGCAGCTCCGGTCTCGCGAATCCGGAGGTCTCCCGATCCGTGAGACCGGCCGCCCCGCCGAGCACCAGCGCGGCGGCGGTCACCGCCGCGACGATCGCCCATCGCCGGGATCGTCGCTGCCCGCGCAGCACCGGCACCTTCGCCAGATCGCCGGGTATCTGCAGATCGTCGATCAGCGTATCGAGGTCACCGAATGTCTTCGCCTGCATCGCGGCCGCGGTTCGCTGCTCGTGTTCGCCCGCGGTGAGCTGGCCTTCGGCCAGCGCGGTATCGAGCAGTCCGCAGATATCGGCACGGTCGCTGTCGCGTGCCCGGAGCCGGTTCGTCGCCACGCGCTCTACCCTTCGAAAGCCCGGACGCGCAGAACCGCGCCGGCCGGATCGGTGTATATCGAGCCCGATTCGTGGAACTCGTTGTCCACCAGGATCCGGACGATCGGCCGGCCCGCGAGATCACCGGAGGTCTCGACCTCGATGCTGATCATGGAGACCGCGCCCTCGGGGACCCGGGTGGTCCGGACCGCGGTGGCCGCCACCGCGGCGACAGCGGCCGGGTCCAGTTGCCCCAGATCCAGCGCCACCGTATCGGCGCGGCGGGTGGTCACCGAACCGGACTGCGTGAAACCACCACGGAAGTCGTAATCGATCTGCCGGTTCGGCGCCCCCGGGACCGCCCGGTCGATCGAGGCGAATTCGGAGTAGAAATCGACGGAGTCCGCTGCCGTATCCCCGAACTTCGCCCGGTATCGGTCCAGGAAGTGCGCCATACCTTCGCCGGTCAGGAGGTCGGGTGTCGCGATCACCACGGGGGCCACCTCGTACCGGTCCGGTGCCGGCCCCGCCGCGGCTTCCGGTGCGGGTGGATCCGAGCCGGGGCTCGTCACCGCGAACCCCACGAAGGCGGCCACCAGTCCCAGCGCGACCATCAGTGCCGCGAACGGCCCCGAACCCGGACGGGTGGCGGATACCGGACGGGTTCGTACCGACCTGCTGCCCTGCAGGTCGGACACCAGATCCGACAGCTCGCCGAGCGTACGCGCCGAACCCAGGAGTTCGGTCAGGACTCGATGTTCTTCCTCGGACAGCTGGCCGTCGCGCCGGCCGGCATCGATCAGCTCACCGGCGTTCGCCCGGTCGGAGTCGCGGGCTTTCGTGCGCGGCGGGTAGTCCGTACCCGATCCGATCCGGCGTATCGCGGGCCCGGTCCGGCGGGCCGCCCCCGGCGGCGGCGCATCCGTACCGGCGGGCGGTTGCAGGTCGGCCACCAGGACACGCAGGTCACCGAGGGTTTTCGCGGTCCGGGCCTGCGCCACCCGGTCGTGGTATTCGCCGGCTCCGAGCTGTCCCTCCGCGTATGCGGCGTCCAGCAGGGTGGACGTCTCGGCGCGATCGATATCCCGGGCGCGGATGGCATCGGCGGGTACTGCGGTGGACACCTTCGGATCGTACGGGTCGGGCGGTGCCGGTAGGTCGCCTCCGTCAGCTGTTCACACGCCCGCGGCCACCTGGAAACCGGCGCTCCGATGGCCCAAGTGCGCCAATCGGTGGCCTGCTTCCGCCTGCGACCGGGAACCGCCGGCAGCCCACGAGTCGAAAACACCCGGCCGCGGTGACCGGAAAAACCCGCGTGGTGCGAATATGCCTCGGACCCCGGGAAGTCCGGCCGGACCCACGCGACCGGCCCCCGGCACGGAGTTCGGGCGAACGGATCCAATGCAGCCGCGGGCGGCGCAAATACAACACCGCTACTCTGGGAGCGTGCGAATTCAGCGGCAAGTGGTCGACTATGCGCTCCGGCGCAAGTCGCTGCTGGCTGACGTCTATGCGGGCCGTGTCGATGTCGCCGAGGTATGTGACGCCAATCCCTACCTGCTGCGTGCGGCCAAATTTCACGGCCGGGGGAGCGAGGTCACATGCCCTATCTGCCGGAAGGAACAACTCACCCTCGTATCCTGGGTCTACGGCGACGGCCTGGGGCCGGTCGCGGGTTCCGCGCGCAGCCCGGAAGAGCTGGTACGCCTGGCCGAGACCCGAGAGGAATTCTCGGTTCACGTGGTCGAGGTGTGCCGGACATGCAGCTGGAATCATCTGGTGCAGTCCTATGTGCTCGGGAAGACGCCGCAGGGCCGGCGTTCCGGTTCCCGGGTGAACCGGCGCACCGCCGCGGAATGACCCCGTCCGGCCCGACGATGGTGCACGCGCCGTGCCCCCCGGGGCGCCGCGGAGCGAGCCCATCAGACCGATACGAGCTTTGGAGACCTTGTCAGTGACTTCGCCCTACGAGCCCCCACCCGGCGATGACCCGCGCGGTGGTCGCACCCAGCGCGGACCGCTTCCGGGTCGAGAGCCGCAGCAGCGACCGGGGGTGCCCAACCGGGGTCCCGCACCGAACGCGAACGCGCCGCGCCCCGGACCGGGCGGGCGGCCACCGACACCCGGCGGGCCGCGTCCGGGCCCGGGTGGGCCGCGACCGGGCCCGGTGACAGGTCCACGACCCGCCGCGAACGGACCACGTCCGGGGCCGAACGGGCCGCGCCCCGGACCGAACGGCGCGGGGCGCCCGCAGGCACCCGGACCGCGCCCCGGCCCCGACGGCCGCCGCCCGGGTCCGAACACCGGTGGGATGCCCGGCGCACCGCGGGGTCAGCAGCCGCCGCAGCGCCCCGGCGGCCCACCGCCCGGCCGGCCCGCACCGGGTCAGCCGCCCAATCAACCCACGCAACGCATGGGCCGTCCCGGGGAGCCGGGTGCGCCGCGCGGCGAGCAGGGCACCGCGAAGATGGCGCAACCCGGTGCGCCCGCCGAAACCACCCGCCGTGAACGCACCGCGACCGGTCCGCGACCGGTGACCGGAAGGCCCGGCCCGAACACCGGTGAGCGCCGGGCCGTCGGCCCCGACGGCCGGCCGACCCGGTCCGGTGCCGCGGGCGGTCCGCCGCCGCGGCGCCCGGGTGGCCGTTCCGGCGGCCCCGGCGGTCCGGACGGACGCGGTCCGGGGCAGAAACGCAGGAACTGGTGGAAGATCGCGCGACGGACGGCATACGTGCTGGTCGCGCTCGCCATCGTGGTGCCCAGCACGGTGTTCCTGGTCGCCTACTCGACGGTTTCGGTGCCCGAACCGGGCGATATCCAGAACAACCAGGTCGCAACGATTCTCGCCGCCGACGGGGAGACCGAGATCACCCGGGTGGTTCCGCCGCAGGGCAACCGCACCGATGTGACGATCGATCAGATTCCGCCCCATGTGCGCAACGCGGTGATCGCCGCCGAGGACCGGGACTTCTACAGCAACCCCGGTTTCTCGATCTCCGGTTTCGCCCGCGCCGCCCGCGACAATGTGCTCGGGCGCGAAAGCGCCGGTGGTGGTTCGACGATCACCCAGCAGTATGTGAAGAACGCGCTCGTCGGTGACGAACGCAGCCTCACCCGTAAGCTGCACGAGCTGGTCATCTCGGCGAAGATGGCCCGGCAGTGGAGTAAGGACGAGATCCTCACCGCCTACCTGAACACCATCTATTTCGGGCGCGGCGCCTACGGTATCGATGCCGCGGCCAAGGCGTACTTCGCCAAGCCGGTGGCCGAGCTGAGCCCCGCCGAGGGCGCGGTACTCGCCGCCACGATCCAGCTGCCGTCGCTGCTGGATCCGGAATCCAATCCCGAGGGTGCCGAGACCCGCTGGAACTACGTGCTCGACGGTATGGTCGCCGGCGGAAATCTGGACCGCACCGAACGCGCGGGCATGACCTATCCCCAGGTGGTGTCGTCCGCGGCGGCCGGTCAGAAGACCGATTCGACCGGGCCGGAGGGGCATATCAAAGCGCAGGTGCTGCGCGAACTCTCCGAGGCCGGGATCAGCGAACAGCAGCTGAACACGGCGGGCCTGGAGATCACCACGACCATCGACGCGAAAGCACAGGCGGCGGCGGTGGACTCCGCGCGCAAGAACATGGAGGGCGAGCCCGACAAATTGCGGACCGCGGTGACTTCCATCGACCCGAAAACAGGCGCAGTGCGCGCCTATTACGGTGGCGAGGACGGTTACGGATACGACTTCGCGAACGCCGCGCTGCAGACCGGCTCCTCGTTCAAGGTGGTCGGCCTGGCCCAGAACCTGGAGAACGGTGTCCCGCTGTCACAGATGTACGACAGCTCGCCGATCACGGTGAATGGTATCGAGATCACCAACGTCGAGGGTGAGCAGTGCGGGGTCTGCACCATCGCCGAAGCGCTCAAGCGCTCGCTGAACACCAGCTTCTACCGGATGCAGCTGGATATGCAGAACGGTCCGCAGAAGATCGCCGATATGGGTCACAAACTGGGCATTCCCGAGGAGCTTCCCGGCGTCGGCCCCACGCTGACGGAGCCCGGCGGCGCCGGCCCGAACAACGGAATCGTGCTCGGCCAGTACCAGGCCCGCCCGCTGGATATGGCGTCGGCCTACGCGACGCTGGCGGCATCGGGTATGTACCACAAGCCGCATTTCGTGACCAAGGTCGTATCCGCGGACGGTACGGTACTGCTCGATCGTGGTGACGTGGCGGGTGAGCGGCGAGTCTCCGAAGCTGTCGCCGACAACGTCACGGCGGCCATGGAACCGATCGCCGGGTACTCCCGCAACCACGGGCTGGCCGGCGGCCGGGCCTCGGCCGCCAAGACCGGTACCGCGCAGCTGGGTGACACCGGGGAGAACAAGGACGTGTGGATGGTGGGCTACACACCGTCGCTGTCCACCGCCGTCTGGGTGGGCAGCACCGACAACTCGCCGCTGCGCAACTACGGCGGCGCGATGATCTACGGTTCCGGCCTGGCGTCGGATATCTGGAAGGGCACCATGGACGGCGCCCTCGAGGGCACCCCCAACGAGAAGTTCCCCAAACCGGCGCCGATCAAGGGTCAGGCCGGGGTGCCGAAGTGGACAGCTCCCTATACGGCGCCGTCGACCACGAATCCGACCTTCGAGCCGCCGGTGGTGATCCAGCCGAGCCAGGTGGAGATCCTGCCCGGTATCACCATTCCGGTGCCCGGTATGCAGCCCAATCCGCGGAGCCAGCAGCAACCGCAGAGCCAGCCGCAGGGCAACGGCGAAGGGCCGATGCCCGGTCAGCCGACCGCCGGGCAGACGAGTACGGCCCCGACGGTCACCCAGTCGCCGAGCGCCGGCGGTGGAACCGATTCCGGCGATGGTGGTGACAGCGGCGGCGACAGCAGCGACAGCAGCCGTCCGGACGGCGGCGGATAACCCGCAACTCTGTCCGGGGGTCCGGCTCGGTCCGGGCCGGGACCCCGGTAACAGGTAACGTCGGGTGCCGTGAGCGAGCAGCGACTGGTGGGTGGGCCGGACGACGGTATGGATCCCGGAAACGGGCGAACCGACCGGCCCACCACAGCCGCGTACGACTCGCCGGCCCCGCTCGCCCACGATCTCCGCTCGGCCGACGCGCGCGATAAGCCGAGCCGCAACGATTCGATGACCGCCCAGCTGTGCACGGTTGTGGGCGGTCCGGTCGGCGACCACGCGCTGATCGGACGTACCCGGTTCTGGACCCCGATGCGGGTGCTGCTGGCGTTCACGGTGATCTTCCTGGCCTTCGGCTGGTTCGCGAAGGCCGGATGTATCCAGCAGACCACCACCTCGGGCGGGCTGCTCACCCTCGACTGGAACAACGGCCGCCAGTACACGGCCATGTGTTATTCCGATACCGTCCCGCTCTACGGCGCCGAAAGGCTGAACGAGGGGGCGTTCCCGTACAAGAAATCCTGGGTGGAGGAGACTCCCGGCGGGGATACCGAGGTCCGGCATATGGAGTATCCGGTGCTGTCGGGCATGTACCAGTACGTCTCCATGCTGGTGGCCAAGAGCTGGGATGCCAGCCCGCTTCCGGGTGCGCTGCAGGTGGTCCTGTACTTCAATGTGGTGGCACTGGGGCTGGCGGTGGCCTGGCTCGCCACCATCTGGGCGACGGCGCTGCTGGCCGGGCGCCGGATCTGGGATGCGGCGCTGGTGGCGTGTTCACCGCTGGTGATCGTGCACGCCTTCACCAATTTCGACTTCCTGGCGACCGCCTTCGCCGCGCTGGGCCTGCTCGCGTGGGCGCGGCGGCGGCCGTTGCTGGCCGGGGTCCTGTTGGGCCTGGGTGGCGCGGCGAAGCTGTATCCACTGCTGCTGCTCGGCCCGATCCTGGTGCTGTGTCTACGCGCCGATCCGATGCATCGCACCCCGCGGGCGCACCAGGCGACACGCCTACGCGATATCGACAGTGCTGCGGCGCTGCGCACCTGGCTCGAGGAGATCCCCGCGCGGACCCGGTTGCTGGGCACTCGCCCGCTGGGCGCGGCGGGTCTGACCGCCGGTGGCGCACTGGTCACCTGGGCGGCCGTAAATCTGCCGATCGCCCTGCTGTACCCGCAGGGCTGGCGGGAGTTCTTCCGGCTCAACACCACCCGGCACGCCGATCCGGATTCGCTCTACAACGTGGTGATGTCGTTCACCGACTGGTCCGGTTTCGACGGTGTGCTGCAGCACGGGGAACCGCCCACCGTCCTCAATCTGGTGTCGCTGCTGCTGTTCGTGGCGGCCTGTCTGGGTATCGCCTATATCGGCCTGACCGCGCCGCGCCGCCCCCGGCTGGCACAGCTGTGTTTTCTGGTGATCGCGGCGTTCCTCTTGACGAACAAAGTGTGGAGTCCACAGTATTCGCTGTGGCTGGTGCCGATCGCGGTACTCGCGCTACCGCATCGGCGGGTGCTGCTGGCCTGGATGACGATCGACGCCCTGGTCTGGGTGCCGCGCATGTTCTACTACCTCGGCGTGGACCGCAAGGGGTTGCCGGAGCAGTGGTTCACCGCGACAGTGCTGCTGCGCGACCTCGCGGTGATCGGGCTGTGCGCGCTGATCATCCGGCAGATCTACCGGCCCGAGCAGGATCTGGTGCGCCGGGACTATCTGGACGACCCGGTCGGCGGGGTGGTCGACAACGCTCCGGACCCACTGCTGCCGTGGCTACCGGAGGCATTGCGGCCCAGGATCTCCCGCGATACCCATTGGACCGGCGCCGCGGCCGCGAACCGCACCCGTTCGGGGGATCCCGCCACCGCGACGGCTGCTGTCCGGACAGCGCGGGAGCCGGCCCCCGCCGCGCGGCCACCCGCGCATCTGAGCTGACACCCGGCTGCCGGTATATCCACTTACCGATCCGGCGCCGGGCCCGACACCCGCGGTCCGCCTCAGCCGGCCCGCAGGATCCGCGCTCGCTGTTCGGGTTCCTGCGGTAGCAGATCCAGATCCAGTTGCCAGGCATTACCGGTCCACGGGTCGAACAGCGGTGTTCCGGTCGCCGTCGGCAGGTGGCGGCAGGCCCGCGAGAGGCCGGCCACTGTGCTGTCGCTCGAATCGGATTCGTTGCTGCCGACGATCACGGTCGACAGTCCGATCAGTTCACCACGCGCCAGCAGCGCGACCAGTCGCTGTGCGTCGGCGGCCTGGTAGCCGTGCGGGAAATCCGCGGCGAGCAGGATACGGTGCTCGGCCGGTGGGCTGGCCTGCCCGGCGTTGTAGGCCATCTCCGCAAGTTCGGCGGCGTCTACCAGTTGCTGCAGTCGCGGGGAGATATCGGCATGATCGGTGATCGGCGGGCCGGCCAGTACGGGCGCGAGCATACCGGTGAAACCGCCGAAAGCGCCGGTGAGATCGATGATGTCGACCAGGGTCCGGCGGCCCGGGGCGGCCCGCAGCAGCCGGGCCAGCAGCGCACCGATCACCGGCGCGGCGGCCGCCGAGGATTCGGTATCGACCCACAGCGGCCGGTTCAACGGAACCGGGACACAGTACGGGACCCGCAGCGCGCCCCGGTCGAATGCGTAGAGCTCGCCGAGCCGGATTCCGTCGGCCGGCGCGGCCGGGCGATCCCAGGCGGGTGAATTCCACGAGGCCAGCGCGGCCGGGAGTGCCGCGTCCGCTTCGCGCAGTTCGCGCTGCAGCTGGGCGCTGTCGCGCTGGTGATTGCTCTCGGCGGTATTCGCGAGCTCGTCGTGACGCCGCTGGGCGGCCGCCCGCGCGGCTTCGGCGGCGGGGGTGTTACGGGTGGTGGGATCGGAGACCGCGGCCGAGAGCTCCTGGTCGAGCCGTTCGGCCGCGTAGCCGCGCGCCGATTCCAGCGCGGCTGCCGAACGCGCGGCATCCTCGAAGATCATCCACAGCCGTTCCAGTCCGTGCCCGACCTCGAGGGGCGGCATATCGGCCGGCGCGGGAGCCGCGGTGGGAGCTACGACGGTCGCGTCGAGCACCGTGGGTGCCATGGCGGCCGCGGCCGGCGCGGCGGTGACGTAACCATCCGCGCCGTGTATCCGCAGCAGTTCCGCGATACCGCCCGCGTAGCCCTGGCCCACCGCGCGCACTTTCCAGCCCGCGCCACGCCGGTACAGCTCGAAGCAGATCAACGCCGCTTCCCCGGCCTGCGGAGCGATCACGAACTCGACTGCCGGAGTGTCGTTCTCCGACAACGTCGCGGTGACCACGCCGAGCCCGCTCTGCGCGGCGACGACCAGAAGTACCGCCTGGGCATCCGCACGTACCTCCGCCGGCGTGACGACGACGGCCGCGGCCGCCTCGTCGACCCGGATCCCGGGCCCCGCCGGACGTTCGGACACCAGCACATCGGCAGCCGAGCCGACCCGCAGATCGGTGCCCACCACCAGCGCCGAAACCGTCAGCGGCACTGCCGCGTTCACCCGGAATCCGACGATCCCACCGCTGAGCGCGATGTTCTGCCCCGCCTGCAACTGCTTCATATCCTGTCCCCCGGCGCTGTTCATGCCGGCAGGAACCGGCCCAACTGCGGAATCGCCTCGCCCGGATGTTTGGCGTTGAGACCTTCGCCGATGGCCTGCATCTTCCAGTCGGCGCCGACGCGGAAGAGTTTCGCCATGGCCATCGCGGTGGTGGGGGTACCGCCGGTGAGCGAATACCGGGCCAGTTCCGCGTTGCTGGCGCCGTCGATCAACCGGCAGAACGCGTTCTGCACCTGGCCGAAGGTATGACCCTTGTAGGAGGTCACGACGAAGATCAAGTTGTTGACATGGGCCGGGATCCGCGTCAGGTCGACCAGGATCACCTCGTCGTCGCCCGCGCCCTCACCGGTCAGGTTGTCGCCCTGGTGCCGGATCGATCCGTCCTTGGAGGTCAGCTGCCCGTAATAGGCGACATCGACCGGATTCATATCGGCGAACATGACCACCGAGGCGTCGAGGTCGATATCCACGGTGCGGCTACCGAACATGCCGCGCTGCTGCACCGGATCCCAGCCCAGCCCCATCTTGACGAAGGTGAGCGCGGCACCGTCCTCCTTGCGGAGGCTGACCCGCTGACCTTTCTGCAGGCTCACCGGGCCGGTTTTGCTCAGGCTGATCTCGCCCGGCTGCTGCTGGGTGGGTGCCTGCGGCGGGGGCTGCTGCGGATAGCCGGGTCCCGGCGGCGGCGGATAGCCCCCACCGGGCGGCGGAAAACCACCACCCTGGGGCGGATAGCCCCCGCCCTGCGGCGGGTAGGGCGGGGCCGGCGGCGGCTGCTGGGCGGGGTAGGCCTGCTGGGTGGGCGGCGGCACCGGCGCGGTCTGCTGCACGGGCGGCGGCGGAGGTGGCGGCGCGGCAGCCGGGGCGGCCTGTGTCTCGGCCGGGGAATCGTCCACCGTGACACCGTGGTCGGTGACCAGCGCGGCGAAACCGCCCGCGTAGCCCTGCCCGACCGCACGCACCTTCCACGCGCCCTGGCGCCGGTACAGTTCGAGCGCGATCACGATGGACTCGGTGGCGAGGCCGTCGATCCGGTATTCGAACAATTGCGCGCCGGACTGATCCGATACGTAGGCCACCGGGGGGGCGAACTGCCCGAAATTCGTATTCGGGTCGTCGAGGGTGATGACCGCACGCACCTGTGCGATATCGGCGGGGACGGCGCCGAGGTTCACCGTCAGCGAGGCGGGCTGCCCGGCCGGCCCGGGACGCAGGTTCACGCCCGGACCGCTGGGCTGGTTGTAGAAGACGAAATCCGCGTCGGTCCGGACTTTGCCCTGCTCGGTGACCAGTAGGGCGGACAGATCGGCCGGAGCCGCCAACTGGATGGAGACCACCACGTCGTTCGTGGCCAGTGGACCGTTCTGGCCCTTTGCGAGTGTTGCGGACAAGTCAGACCCTTCGCTTGTCGGTGCGTATTGGTGCCACTCTACGAGATAGGGGGCGGGCACGAATTCTGTTGACACCGGGAGGTGAACGGACCAGCGTAACTCGAACCGATGGACTGGATCGACCTGCGCCGATTAAGGTGTGCGCGACGGATGAGCACCGGCACAGTGCGCGGTGCTCGGGGCGGTGAGGACAGGCGATTATCCATGGCACAACTCTTCGAACAATCGAAGAAGGTGATCGAGGTACACCTGGCGAACACCAGTATTCGCGCCATCTCCGGTTCGATGGTCGCCTACGAGGGGGCCGTGCAGTTCAAATCGGCCGGGTTCGGCGGCGGTGACGGTGTCCTGGCCGGGATGAAGCGGCGCGCCACCGGCGAGAAACTCTCGCTGATGGAATGCGGCGGACAGGGCCGGGTCTTCCTGGCGGTCAACGGCCAGTACGTCTCGGTGGTGAATCTGAACAACGAGACCCTGCAGGTCGAATCGCAGCAGTTGCTGGCCTTCGCCGGGAACCTGCGCACCGATGTGCGATTCGCCGGGGTGCGTGGGGCTTCCAGCGGGCAGGGGCTCTTCACCACCACGGTCAGCGGTCAGGGTCAGGTCGCGCTGCTGTCCGCGGGCGGGCCGCTCATCCACCTCGAGGTGTCACCGCAGTTCCCGCTGGTGGTGGACCCCGACGCGTTCGTCGCCGCCCGCGGCAACCTCAACCAGTCCTTCGTCACCGATGTCTCGTGGCGTTCGATGATGGGACACGACGGCGGCGAGGCCTTCTCGCTGCGCTGGGACGGGCAGGGCGTGGTCTCGATCCAACCGGCGGAACGGTAGGACATGTTCGAGCAGATCAATTCCAAGGTCGTGGCGGTCGATACCGGTAGGGCGGGCGGCGTGGTCGCCCGTACCGGCGGCATGCTCTTCTACACCGGCGATGTGTCCTTCGCGCCGCACGAGATCCCGGGCGGCGCGGGTATGGGTGGCGGCGGTCTGGTGCGAATGGCCGGCCGGATGATGGCCGGCGAACACCAGCGCACCATGATCGCGCAGGGCAACGGCCGGGTGCACTACGGGTTCGCGGGCCTGGAAGTGCAGGTGGTCCAGGTACAACCGGGCGCGGTGCTGCAGGTGGAGGCTTCTCGCCTGCTGGCCTACACCGCCGGGTTGCAGACCTCGGTGGTATCGGTCGCGAGTTCCGGGGGCGGAGGCGGCGGCGGTCTGATGGGCGCGCTGCGCGGTGCGGCCTCCGGCGCGCTGACCGGTCAGGGCATGTTCACCACGCAGCTCTCCGGTCAGGGCAGCGCGGTTCTGCTGGCGCACGGCGGCTTCCTGGAACTGCAGGTGGGCGGACCGAATCCGGTGGTGGTGGACCCGCAGGCCTTCATCGCCTCCTACGGAAATGTGCGTACCGAACTGAAAGCCGCAGTGAGCTGGCGCGATGCCGTCGGCCGCGGATCCGGAGAGGCCATGCAACTGCAGTGCGCGGGCCAGGGGCTGGTGTACGTGCAGGCATCGGAGGAGAAACTGTGAGCGAGATCCTCAGCCCGCTGACGCTCGGGGAAAGCGACAACATCCCCGGCAACAGCTACGCGTTCTGCATCGACCTCACGAAACCGTGGTTCATGCGCAAGGGCGCGATGATCGCCTACTACGGGCAGATGCGTTTCCAGGCCCTCACCCACGGTTTGCAGGGTCAGCTGTTGCACATGGTGGCGCATCAGTTCTCCGCGCCGCTGTTCACCGGGGACTACGTGGTCGCCGAGGGACAGGGCAAACTGCTGATCGGCGACCGCGGCTACGACATCAACTCCTACGACCTCGACGACGGCAACCTCACCATCCGCGCGGCCAATCTGCTCGCGTTCGAACCGGGTCTGTCGTTGAACCAGTCGATCGTGCCCGGCTTCCTGACGCTGATCGGTACCGGGAAATTCCTGGCGTCCTCGAACGGGCCGGTGATCTTCGCCGAACCACCGTTGCGGGTGGATCCGGAATCCTTGGTGGGCTGGGCGGACTGCCCGTCACCGAGCCACCACTACGACCAGCGCTGGGTATCGGGTTTCCTGGCCGCCGGCGCTGCCGCGTTCGGGGTGAACTCGGGTGAGGAACGGCAGTTCGATTTCACCGGCGCCGGGACGGTACTCATCCAGTCGAGTGAGAAGGTGCTCAGCGACCACGCTCTCATCCGCACCATCGAGGGGCAGTTGCAGAGCGGGATCACGGTGCCGGGCCTGCAACGTCTGCAGGGGGTCATCGGACAGCAGCTCGCGGGGCAGCAGGGGTACTGAGGGCCGGGCCCATCCGACACGACCGGGTCGTACGGACTGGGAACCCCACTGCCGCACAGGCAGACTTGGCCCATGCTGCATCTGCGGATAATGTCGCCCACCGCGCTGACCGGCGAGGTGGTCGAGATCCTGGAATCCGACCCGGCCGTCAGCGGCCTCGCGGTACTGCGCGGCAGCGCGCTGCGCCCGGAAGGCGATGTGGTGCTGGCCGATCTGGCCAGGGAAGCCGCCAACGAGGTTCTCGAACGGTTGCGGGCGACCGGGCTGCACCACCGGGGAAGTATCGAACTGCAGCCGGTGCACACCTGGCTGTCGCTCTCGGGTTTCCTCACCGAACTGCGCACCCCCGGATACAGTGCGGACGCGGTGATCTGGGCCGATGTGACCCAGCGGTCCTATGAGGAGACCGAACTCAACTGGACCTACCTGAGTTTCATGACCCTGGCGACGGTGCTGGCCGGTATCGCGATCGTGGTGGATTCGCAGATCCTGATCATCGGAGCGATGGTGCTGGGCCCGGAGTTCGGCGCGATCGCCGCGCTCGGGGTCGCGCTGGTGCGGCGGCGACTCGCCCTGTTCGGACGCGCGCTGGCCACTCTCGTGACGGGGTTCGCCGCGGGGATCGCGATCACGCTCGTGCTCGTGGTGATGGGCCGGCTGCTCGGCTGGATCACCGTCGACGCGGTCACCGGGGACAGGCCCGAGACCGCCTTCGTCTACACACCGGACAAATGGTCGTTCATCGTGGCGTTGATCGCCGCCGCGGCCGGGGTCCTCTCGCTGACCTCGTCCAAATCGGGTGCGCTGGTCGGGGTGTTCATCTCCGTGACCACCGTTCCGGCGGCAGGCAATATAGCGCTCGGTCTCGCCTTCGGCGTGGGTTCGGCCATCTGGGGCAGCACCCTGCAATTGGTGATGAACCTGGCCGGGATGGCGATAGCGGGATGGGCGACGCTGGCCCTGCAGGACCTCGTCTGGTCCCGGGTCTCGCCCCGCCGCCCGCGCGCCGAGGCGCGGGCGAAGCGGCGCATGCTCTAGCCCCCTACCCCCGAGCCCCCTGCCCCCGCGGCGACCGGATCGGTGAGTGCGGCGGTGAGCCAGTCCAGGATCTCCTCTCCCGCAACGATTCCCGAGGCCGCGGTGACGGTGAGACCGGGGCGGTTCCAGCCGAGTTCTTCGAGCTCACCGTGGCGGGGCCGGATCGCGTGATCGGCGGCGACGAGCATTTCCGCGTCCAGCGCGCCGTCGCCGGCGGCCAGTGTGGGTGCGGCCGTGTCCAACCGGCCCGACGCCACCAGCCGGGTCCGGACCTCGGCGACCGCCCGGCTCTTGCACACCGCCATCGGCATCGTGTAGATCTTGCGCCCCTGCCGGGATGCCGACCAGCCGCGCGGACGGCACCAGGCATCCCAGTCGGCGAGGAATTCCGGTGGGGTGGCGGCGAGATCCACCACCAGATAGCAGAAGAGGTCGTCGGCGCCGCGGAATTTCAGCACCCAGGAATCATCTATCCGGGCCCGCAGCGCGGTTTCGATCTCGGCGAGCCCGGCGCCTCCCGCCCGGACCGCCGCCTCGATCCCGCTGCGCCACCGGGGGTCGGGCACACCGTCGACCAGGATATTCCCCCCGTTGCTGGTGACCGCGTACGGCCAGGGCGCACCCGGAAGCCCGATCCGCGCGAATTGCTCCATGGTCCGGGTGGTGGTGGGTAGTACCACCGCCGCGGCCGCCAGTTCCCGCATCCGCTCCGCGGCCACAGCCGTCATATAGGACAGTGGAGCACCGTCCAGGTGTTCGACGCAGACCGTCGCCGCGCCCGCGTCTCCGGCGGCGGCGCTCGAATAGATCATGGTGCGATCCAGATCGGTGGCCACCAGCAGTGGTTTCGAGACGGTCATCTACCGCTGCACATCCTTGATCAGACCCATGCACGAATACGCCAGATCCCCCACGACCTCCACCGGCACCGCCCGAGCCCGCGCCAGCAACCGGATATGCGCGTGCTCGGGCGCATCCGGTTCCCGGACCAGTACCCGCCAGGGCACCCGGCGCAGCAACACCCTGGTGGTCTCTCCGACACCCGGTTTCACGAAGTTCACGGTATCGATCCCGTACTCGGCGCGTACCTGTTCCACCGAGGCCCAACCGGCCCAGGTGGGTGCGCGGTCACCGGATCGCACCGCGGCTACCTGCGCGGATACCTGCGGCCGGACACTGCCGAACGCCGCGGTGACCGTATCGATCAGGCGCGCCGACACATCGTCTGCAGCCAGTTCGGCGTAGAACTTGGCGCCGTGGAAATCCCGCGGCCCGATGAGGTCCCGATTGAGCACAGTGCGCGAGACCAGACCCGAGACAGTGGAGTTCAGACAGGCCGAGGCGATCAGGAAATCGTCGCGGGTGCCGTAGGTGCGGACGCAATGCCCCGGGTCGGCCAGGACAGCCAGATCGTCGTCGAACCGGGCACCACCGACGCGGTGGTACTCGGCCAGTGCCGCGGTCAGTTCCCGGGCGATCGCGCCCTTTCCGGTCCAGCCGTCCACGAACACCACCGAATCCGGGTCGTGCCGATGGGCCAGGTAGTCCAGTGCCACCGGGTCGATCCCGCGATCGCGCACGATCGACAGCGCGTAGTGCGGGATATCGAGCGCGGGGCGGTCCTCGTGCCGGTCGGCCAGCCAGCGGCGGATGAGGATCCCGACCGGGGTGCCCGCCCGGGCCAGCGACGCCAGCACGATATCGGTACCGCGTTCGGCGGCCACGAGTTCGGCCACCGTACCCACCGCCAGGGCCAGCCGTTCGGCGCTCTCGGCCAGTACCCGGTCGAACAGTTCCCGATACGCGGCGTCGGGCTGGTATTCGATGGGCAGCGATTCGGAATAGTGCGCGAGCCCGGCCTGGATCCGCTGCTCCCGCGAGGCGGTATCGGCCTCCAGATCGGCGCCGGACAGATCCTTCAACAGCCAGGCCACATCGGCGCGGTCGTAGGAACCGAATCCGGGACCGTACAGCGGTTCCGGCCCGGCGAAAGTACCCGTTCGCGCGGCGGCCAGGGTACGTGGGTCCGCACCCCGGACCACCGCCACCAGTACATCGGAACCGGCGGCGGTGAGCACATCCACCAAACCGCCCGGGGCCACGAGCACTTCGCTGTCGGCGGGTGAATCGGCCACGAAGACCAGTACCGGATCCGCGTTCGGATCGTCGGGCCAGGACGCGTTGTAGAGGTAGCGTGGCTGCTCCTCGCCCGGCTCGGGAGCCGGGAACCGGAAGCCGCGCCGTAGTGGATAACCCGGCTCGTCCTGGACATGAGCCGGTGATCGAGTGGTGGTCTGGTACCGCACCGCTGTCCCGGACTCGGCGAGCAGGACCGCCAGGCACAGCGGGAGATACATCAGCTCTTCGTGGGCGAGTACGACCACCGGGCGGCCGGTGTACTCGGTGACCAGCTGGTCCCGCAGCATTTTGGCCGCGGCGCTCACGGCCTGTTCGAAACCCGCGCGATCGGCACGCAGGAATCCGTGCCGTCCGCCTTCGGGCACATCGTGCGGCCAGGGCAGTTCCAGTCGCGCCGACGCACCGCGGCGGCCGGCCACCGGGTTCAGTTCGGCCGCGGGCAACTCCGCGACCGTCGCCACCAGTCCCTCCGGCAGGACCGCGCTACCCGAAGCCAGGCATACCGTATCGATACGCGCCCCCAGGGCCGCGGCCGCCGCGGCGAACCGGTCGCGGTCGGCGTCGGTACGCATATCCACCAGCGTGGCCAGCACATAGTGGGTCCGCGGCGCGAATTCGTGCAGCGCCTCGATGGCATCCAACGCGGTATTGCCCGTGGAGATCTCGTCGTCCACCAGCACCAGCGGCAGCCCCGCGGTGAACACGTCCCCGGGCATCGGCTGCAGCAGATGCGAGGTCGCGTGCGAATGTCCCTCCTCGAACCCGGTGAGCGTCACCGCCCCCGGCACCACGCGGCGCGTCGAATGCAGATAGCACGCGGCATCGATCCGTGCCGCGACGCAGTGCCCCAGCCCCGTGGCGGTCTCGGCGAATCCGAGCACCACCGCGTCCTGTTCGCCGAGCACCCCGCGCACCAGATCGCCGAGCCGGTGGCCGGCATCCCGGACCCGCAGCGGGTCGGTCGGCAGATGTTTGCCCAGTACCGTGGATACCAGCAGATGCGCGCGCCGCGGATTCCTGCGCAGTGCGGGTTGCAGCAGATCGGTGATCTCCGGGGCGGGCGGCAGGCTGTCCGGGGTGTCACCGTGCCGGAACGCGTTCCCGTGCTGTAGTTCGATACCCAGCGCGCGGGTCGCCCAATACGACTCGCCGATCCGCGAACTCATACCGTGACCAGCGCCGATAGCAGATCCACGAAGGACACCCCTTTCTTGGCCACCCCGAAGACCCGGGCCCGGGTCAGGGTGTTGCGCGCCCAGCTTCGATGGGGGCGCATCTCGTTCATCTTGTTGCGGTAGCCGGACGCGGCGACTCCGCCGACCTCGACCTGGAGGATGTCCAGTGCGTCCGTGTACTCCTCGTGGGTGACCACCGACAGCGCGTGCACGGCCGCCACATGCGAGGGGTGGATAACCGTTTTGCCCTGGATACCGTTGGCGCGGTCGAGGGTTATCTCACGCAGCAGACCGTCGAGGTCCCGGCTCACCAGATAGCTGCGGAACGGCACCGCGTCGGATTCCTCGAACGGCGCGGTACGCAACAGCGGGCGGAACATCCGCTCGTGATCGGCGAAGTACTCCCACACCGGCCCGGTGATCACGAAACCGGTATCGTCGGCCCGCCCCAGGTAGTTGACGATATCGGCGATCACGTCCGCGATGACCCGCACATCGTAGATGGTCAGGTCACGGTCGCGGCGGATCCCGAAGGTCGAGCACATATCGGTGGCGCCGACCCGCACCGCCAGGATCCGTTCCCGGTGTTCGGCCAGGCATGCCGCGATCTGCGTGAGTTCGCTGTCCCGGGTCTGCCGATGTACCAGCGCGGCCGATTCGAGTACCGGCATCCCGTAGAGCGGACGCTGCGTGCGGGCGCCGGCCGCGGTGAGCGCGGCGAGGTATTCGGGTGCCGAGGAACTGTCGAATTTGGGGAAGACGAAACCGGTCAGCACCTGCGCACCGGCGCCCAGCCGGTCGAGTAGTTCGGGCACCGTATCGGCATCGCGGACCCGGACGAACAGCATCGGGCTCGGATCGGGACGGGCCGCGAGCTCGTCGAGCGTGCGGACGGTCTGCAACTTCGCGAACTCGACCTCGTGGTCGGCGACGGCATCCTCGAGGTCGATCACCATCGAACACACCCCACGATCGGCCCGGCGCACGATCGTCGCCGTCAGATCGGTGCGGGTGGCCGGTACGTACAGGGTGGCGCCCAGCGCCATCCCCAGTATCTCCCGATCGGCGAGATCATCGAACGGCTCGGGTTGCCGGTGGAACAGCGCTCTGGCGTCCGGACCCTGTAATTGCCTGAAATGTCGGCGCGGTATCCGTTTGTGCAGGGAAATTTCCTGCCGGACGGCCATGCCTACGGTCATCGAGCCCCCGTCTCATCCTCGTCGTTGTCCCGGTGGAGATTGTTTGCGCATCCGCTCGACGATCCCGGCAATGAATTCGGTGATGGTGTCGAGTTCGTTTACATACGCCCAATAGTCGGGGTGCCGTCCGGTGAGGGATGCGGCGACCCGGTCCAGGCGTTCGACCTGAGCATCCAGCACCGACCCCCATTCCGGCACCAGTCCCCGTGACACCGCGAGCATCTGGGCATCCCGGAGCCGGAATCGTACGGTCTCGGCCCGTTGTCGCGGATCGTCGCGGACCGCCCGCAACTCGGCCAGCCGTTTGGTGACGGCGTCGACCAGTTGTTCGGCGTCGGCGAGATGGCCGCGCGCGATGGTGGTCAGTTCAAGGGCCTGCTCCGGGGTGTTCTCGGCCGCGGCGGCGCGGGCCCCGGCGAGGGCCTGTGCCGCGGCGGCCGTATGACGCTCGCTGGTGCGCTCATTGTCTGCCAGATCGGCCGAACTCGCAGCATTGAACTCACGCAGCAGCGCGGAGTGCGCGGGCCCGATCCCCTCGGCCCGGGTGCGGACCGCGTCGAGCCTGGTGGTGACCGACGCGATCGCGTTACGCGCGGCTCCGGCCCGAGATGGGGCCTGGGCCAACGATTCCGACAAATCGGCCGTTGCCGATGCCAGCCGATTCGCCGCCGCACGTGCCCGCCCCAGCTGGTCGGACGGGATCGCCGCCGATGTGACCATTGCCTCATCCACGGCCGCGGCCCCATCACGCACCGAGGGGTACTCGGCGTACTCCGATTCGGCTGCCTGCCTGCGCACCCGTGCCGCGTCGGCGGTGACCCGCTCGACCAGTTCCGGTACCGCCCGCCGCACCGCGATCGCTTCCTCGAGCGCGGCCCGATCACCGTGATAGAACCGATCGACCTGCTGCGCGGCGCTCCCCAGCTGCCGCACCACCGCGTCCACCCGCTGCTGCCGGTCCGCCCGGCGGGTACCGGCCTGCTCCTCCTGCTCCAGCTCACCGGTGAGCTGGAGGTACGCGCCCGCCGCCGTATAGCAGCCCTCACGTACCGTTGCCCAGCGGCGGCCCACCTCCCGCTCCGGGAACATCTCCTCCGCGGCGACAGCGGCCGCCTCCGCGGCCGATTGCCGCCGGTCCATATCCAGGAACGCCGTCGTCAACGCCGACCGTGCCTGTTCGAACCACGGATCCTCCCCCGACCGGAACCATCCACGTCTACGGCCTGCCACAGACCCGATGGTATGAGATCCCACCGTCCGCGCGCCGCCACAGGGCGGACCGCCCGGTCCACCCTCGTCCCGTCGAACGCGACAGCAGTGGACAGAGCATGTATCCGGATGCTCCGAAAGCCCTCGCTACCAGAACATCCGGGCACCGCGCCGCCACCGGGCCGGTGAGCGGCTTACCCGAGTTTGTACGCAAGTTCACCGAAAACCACTACTGTCGTATTTCGTACCCGGCGGTTACCGACATGCTGGGAATCACAGACGACTACGAAAGGGAATCCCGCATGGGTGTCAGTTTGTCCAAGGGCGGTAACGTCTCGCTGAGCAAGGCGGCTCCGGGCCTCACTGCGGTCGCCGTCGGCCTGGGCTGGGATGTGCGTACCACCACGGGCACCGATTTCGATCTGGACGCCAGCGCGATCGCCACCGGTGCCGACAAGAAAGTCGTCTCCGACCAGCACTTCGTGTTCTTCAACAACCTCAAGTCCCCCGAGGGCGCCATCGAGCACGCCGGTGACAACACCACCGGTGAGGGCGAGGGCGACGACGAGGTCATCAATGTCGACCTCGCCAACACCCCGCCCACCATCGAGAGCATCTTCTTCCCGGTCTCGATCTACGAGGCGGACGGCCGCTCGCAGTCGTTCGGCCAGGTGCGCAACGCCTACATCCGCGTGGTGAACCGGGCCAACGGCGAGGAGCTCGCCCGCTACGACCTCTCCGAGGACGCCTCGACCGAAACCGCCATGGTCTTCGGTGAGCTGTACCGCAACGGAGACGAGTGGAAGTTCCGTGCCATCGGCCAGGGTTACGCGTCCGGCCTGGCCGGGATCGCGCGCGACTACGGTGTGAACGTCTGACGATCCACACCTCCGGGTAGCGTGAGGGGGTCCGGTGACGGGCCCCCTCGTCCCTGCCTACCGGGGCGCCAGGGGACAAATTGGACAAATAGGCGGTCGACGGCAACGCTGGTGACTGGTCGTCGATACCGCCGATCAGGTTTCTCGTACAGGCCGGGATACCGACCGCAGTCCGGCCACCGCACACGAAAGGTCCCAGCGTGGTCCTGCGCATATTCGGCTTATCCCTAGTAGTCACGGTGCTGTCGCTGGGGGTGGCGTTCCTCTACGGCGGCCCGACCGCCCTGGCGCTCTGCCTGATCCTCGGCATTCTCGAGGTCTCGCTGTCCTTCGACAACGCCGTCATCAACGCCACCATCTTGGAGAAGATGAGTGAGTTCTGGCAGAAGATCTTCCTCACCATCGGCATCCTGATCGCCGTCTTCGGTATGCGTCTGGTCTTCCCGCTGGCCATCGTGTGGGTCAGCGCGGGGCTGAACCCGGTCCAGGCCTTCGACCTGGCGTTGAACCCGCCCGCGGACGACGCCGCCTACTTCCCCGACGGCAGCCCCAGCTACGAGACCCTGCTCACCGACGCGCATCCGCAGATCGCCGCGTTCGGCGGCATGTTCCTGGCGATGCTGTTCCTCAACTTCATCCTCGCCGAACGCGAGATCACCTGGCTGACCTGGCTGGAGCGGCCGCTGGCCAAGGCCGGCAAGCTGGATATGGTCTCGGTGGTCATCGCCGGTATCGGACTCATCCTGGCCGCGGAATTCCTCGCCGACGAGGACGCCCGGTCCACCGTACTGCTGGCCGGCCTGCTCGGCATGGTCGTCTATATCGCCGTCGACGGTCTCGGCTCGATGTTCAACGCCGAGGAGCACGCCGAAGAAGCCGCCGGCGGTCCGTCGAAGCTGGCGAAGGCGACGGGTAAGGCCGGGTTCTTCCTGTTCCTCTACCTCGAGGTCCTGGACGCCTCGTTCTCCTTCGACGGAGTCATCGGCGCGTTCGCCATCACCTCGGACCCGATCATCATCGCGCTGGGCCTCGGCCTGATCGGTGCCATGTTCGTCCGGTCCATCACCGTCTATCTGGTGCGCAAGGGCACGCTGTCGGAATACGTGTACCTGGAACACGGCGCCCACTGGGCCATCGGCGCCCTGGCGCTGATCCTGCTGGTCTCGATCGGCGTGCACGTCAACGAGCTCATCACCGGCCTGATCGGTATCGCGTTCATCGGCGCCGCCGTGCTCTCCAGCATCCGGCGCAACAACAAGGAAGACGATCCGAAGCCCACCGAGGCATCGGAACCGACACCGGTGGCCTGATACAGCCTGACTCACCAGCGCGGGAGCGGACCTCGACGGTCCGCTCCCGTTGTCGTTTCATCCGCCGGAAGACCCGAAGTACGCCTGCCCCACCGCGAACATGCCGCGCTGGGGCAACCAGAAATCTCCCAGTCCCGTCTGTTCGTCCAGCGGTCCGGCCGGTCCGATATCGATGCCGTCGATCCGGGCCGTAGTGCGATCGACCACCCACAGCATCCGTGGGTTGGTCGAGAACCACTGCCCGTTCGGCGTGGTGCCGTGCAAGCGCACGCGGCCGACACCCAGGGCCGGTCCCGCGATCCGCGACATGGCCGACAGCACGGCCGGGTTCCGCCACAGGGCCGAGGGCATGACGCCGCCGAGCCGCGTCATCGCCGTCGTCGCCGGCGACCGGCGCAGCTCGATATCCCATACCAGTTCCCCGGGCACTTCCACCGTCAACGCGTAAGGTCCGGTCCAGGTCACCGAGATGTTCTCGACCCGGGCCGACACGAGCGCGGATCCGTAGTAGCGGGCACAGCTCATCTCCGGCGCGACACTGCTGTAGATGACCCATTCCCGGTCCGGGTTCCGGTGCCATACCGATTCGTATCCGGGCCCCACCGAACTGGCGGCGAAATGCCGGAAGGCCAGATAGTGACCACTCACGAACGGCTGGCCCATCACGCCGTACCCCGCGAATCGCTCCGCCTGCGCGCCGGAGGGCAGAGCAGGTTCGATTCCGGCGATCGATCGCGGACTCCCGGTCATGGCCGTCCTCCTCGGCGAGCGGACGCTGATCTCTCCAGACTACGTCCATGAACTGGGAAAACACCTACCAGGACCGGAATCGGGACAGAACCGCCGCTCCGGGGAACGCGCGATCTCGCGGCTGTACGGCACAGCGATCCGTCCGCGCTGCCCGGCCCGTATCCGCGGACCACAGCCCATCGGCCCACGGGCAACGGGTCGCTGCGCCCGGACCGGCGATCCGGCAGGATCGAGGCCATGGCGACCGATAAGGAACGTATGCTGCGTGGCGATCTCTATCGCGACAACGACCCCGAACTCCTCGCCGAACGCCTGGCCTGCCGTATATCGGTCGCCCGCTACAACGACACGGCACCCGAAGCCGATACCGAACGGCAGGAGATCCTCGGCCGCCTGCTCGGCGCATGCGGCGCCGACACTGTGATCATGCCGCCCTTCCGCTGCGACTACGGCTATCCGACCACGATCGGCAGCAACACCTTCCTCAACTACGACGCCGTGATCCTCGACTGTGCCCCGGTCACCATCGGCAACGATGTCTCGATCGGTCCCCGCGCGCAGATCCTCACCCCGCTGCACCCCATGGAAGATCACGAACTCCGCCGCGCCCGCTGGGAATCCGCCGCGCCCATCACGATCGGCGACAATGCCTGGCTGGGCGGTGGGGTCATTGTCTGCGCTGGGGTCGCGATCGGTGAGAACACGGTGATCGGTGCGGGCAGCGTGGTCACCCGGGACATCCCGCCCCGGGTATTCGCCGCCGGTAATCCGTGCCGGGTCATCCGGGACCTGTAGAGCACCGTCCGGCCCCCGGACATCGTCCGGACACTGGTCGCCGAAATCGCGGCTGTCGGCGCCACCCGAACCGATCCGGTGTTCACGCCTTGATCACCATTTCCAGACCGCCCGGAAAAGGCAGAGTCTGGGTGAGCAACCCATTGGCCGGGTCGTCGATATAGTCGAAAGCATCCCGGTAGATCTCCGGGTGGTTCTCGGTGTTGTCGATCAGCACCACACCGCCGGACCGCAGTTTCGGCACGATCGCTTCCAGCGCGGGACGGGCCACGGCCGGCCAGATATCGATCAACGCGAGATCGACCGGGCCGTCCAGATCGCACAGGGATACCCGCACATCGCCTTCGCGCAGATCTAACCCCAATGTGTCGAAGGTGTCCCAACCGCTGCCCCCGGGCCGCCGGCGCCGCAGCCCGGCGACGCGCGGCGGCCGCCCGACGCTGACCGCGGATTCGATCGCCACCGCCATGCTCGAACTGGCGGGGCGCCGCGGGTTCGGATCGGTCACGATGCAGGATCTCGCCGCGGACCTGGGCGTCACCGTCCGTGCCCTGTACCGGCATGTGCGGGACCGGGAAGAGGTCGTCGACCGGGCAGTCGAATTGTGGCTTTCCCGCTGGCCCGTGCCGCGACTCGACCCCGCCGCCTGGCGTACCGGACTACGCGACTACTGCCGTGAACTCCGCACGACCGCCCGCCGCCACCCACGCGCGCTACTGGTCTCGCTGGACGAGCGTGTGGGTGACGCCCGCATACCCGCACAGCGCCTCACCACCCCGGAACTGTTCCTGGAATTCCTGGTCGCGATCGGGCTCGATCTGCGGGACGCGCTGTTCGTCCACAGCGACCTCATGGTCCGCATCTACGGATTCGTCCTCTTCATCGACTACCGGACCGATACCGGCGAACCCACCGGCACGGTCCCGCAGGCCTGGCTGGACGGCCACCCCGACCTCGATCTTCCGCTGCTGCACCGAGTGCAGCGCGAAACCCCCTACGACACCGAGGAACTGTTCGATCGCCTCGTCGACGAGGTGATCCACACCGTCGCACGCCTCTCACGCGGTGACTGACGTAAACCCGCCCAGTCCGCCCCACCGGGCCTCGCTGCCCGATTCGTATCCCAGCCAGAGGCGCTGTACGGCGCGGTCGCACACTTGCGCCGCGCTTCCGGTCTCAACCCGGCGGCACTTCTCCGGTGCCGGCCCTGTCGTCGAAGCCCGCGCGGGCGGACTCGACCTCGGGCAATGTGGCAGTGGCCCAGTGCAGCAGTGCGTCTATGAGATCCTGCAGCGACCGCCCGACCGCTGTGATGCGGTACTCGACGGCGATCGGTCGCGTATTCACGATGACGCGCTCGACCATCCCGTTGCGCTCCAGGCGCCGCAGCGCGGCAGTGAGCGATTTCTGCGTAACAACGGGAATCGCCCGACGGAGCTCGTTGAACCGCAACGGCTCCGCGCACAGCGCGTCGAGCACCTGGAGCGACCACTTGTCGAGCACTTGGTCGAGCAACTCGCGGTGTCGCTCGGTGAGCTGCGGGCTGCCCGGCCGCGGGGAGGCGGTTTCCGTCATGACACCTAGTCTCGTTGAAGTTCCCTCGGGGCACCAGGTAGACATCAGATACCTACTCCGACAGTGAAGGGATATCCCGTGCCGGTTCAGTTACTGACCCCCGAGGGCATGTTCGCTCCCGTTCCGTACCACCATGTTTCGATCAGCACCGGCACTCGCCAGGTCCACGTGGCCGGGCAGATCGCGCGCGACGCCGACGGAAATCCCGTCGCGACCGGTGATCTCGCCGGCCAGGTAGCGCACGCGCTCCGCAATACGGCGCGCGGTCTGGCCGGCGCCGGAGCGAGCTTCGCCGACGTCGTACGCCTCCGGTTCTTCGTCACGAAGTGGACCCCGGACAAGTACCACGACTTCGTCGCGGGAATCGATCGCGTCGTGACAGAACTCGGGATACCGCGGCCGCTACCACCCCTGTCGGCGATCGGCGTCGACTATTTGTTCGAGCCCGATGTGCTCGTCGAAGTCGAGGCGTTCGCCGTGCTCGACTGATCGAAGCTATCCCGAGACGCGGGCTTCGATGCCGTCGAGCAGGAAGTCGAGACCGATACGAAAGGTCTGGTCGGCGTCCAGATGGGCGGCGTCGCGAATAACCGTGGACAGCGCCGGGAAGCGGCCGGTGGCGAAGGTCCGCTGCAGATAGGGGCCGTGGGCGGCCTGCCACTGGTTCTGATCCAGCCCGGTGGACCGTTCGGCGCGCTGTTCGGTGATCTCCCGGCGCACCGCGCCGATCACGTACGCGTTGACCGCGTCGACCACCGGCATGACGGCGTCCACGCCGATACCGCCCATCGCGGCCACCACCGCCTCTCCCCTGGCCAGCGCGTGCGGGCCGAGCTGGGGCCGCCCACCGATCAGATCGGCCAGCCATTCGTGCCGATGAGCGGCCTGCCGGGTGGTTTCGGCAAGGGAACGCAGCACCTCTCGCCAACCGTCGCCGAGCGGCCGGATCTCGGCATAGACCGCATCGACCATTAGATCGAGCAGTTCCTCCTTGGTGGCGATATATCCGTACAGCCGCATCGGCCCGACATCCAGTGCGGCGGCGACCTTGCGCAGCGATACCGCCGCGAGTCCGTCCGCATCGGCCAGCCCGATCGCCGCGTCCACGATCCGCTCTCGGCTCAGCCGTGCCGGCGTCGGTCGATCCGGCGGCTCCGGCCGCTCCCACACCAACATGCGGCCGACGATACATCGCATCCTCCGATACACTGTATCGAGCAATTCAGCGTATCGGAGGGGCGATCATGACCATCACCATCATCGGAGCCGGACTCGGCGGCCTGACCCTCGCCAGGGTCTTGCACCTCAACGGCATCGATGCCGTCGTGTACGAACGTGAATCCGCACGCGACGCACGTGGCCAGGGCGGCATGCTCGATATACATTCCGGGCAGCGCGCGCTGCGCGAGGCCGGCCTGATCGACGAGTTCCACGCGATCGCCCGTAGCGAAGGACAGGACATGCGCCTGCTGCAGCCGGACGGCACCCTCCTGCTCCAGGAGGACACACCCGACGATGCCCCGCTCGCGCGACCCGAGGTAGACCGCGCCGATCTGCGCGACCTGCTCCTGGATTCCCTCCCCGAAGGCATCGTGCGCTGGGGATACGCGTTCGAATCCGCGGCCGGGGGCCGGCTGCGCTTCGTCGGCGGCAGCAGCACGGCCTACGACCTGCTGGTCGGCGCGGACGGTGCGCAGTCCCGGGTCCGCGCGCTGCTCACCGACGCCAGCCCGGCGCATATCGGGCAGAACACAATCGAGGTCGGCATTCCCGATATCGACCGCACGCATCCCGACCTCGCGGCGATGGTCGGGCGCGGCAACTACTGGGTGCTCGGCGACGGGCTGTCCCTGGCAGCGCAGCGCAACGGCGACGGCCGCGTTCGTATCGGCCTCAGCTTCTACAACACCGCCGCGGACTGGTTCGCCACCAGCGGAATACCGTTGGCAAACCCGCCCGCCGCCCGGGCGCGACTGATCGAACTGCTCGCCGGCTGGGATACCCGGTTCACCGCGCTGATCGCGGCCTGCGACGATACGGTCGTGGCGCGCTCGATCACCGCGCTCCCGGCCGGACTCACCTGGCCGACGACACCGGGCGTCACACTGCTCGGGGATGCCGCGCACCTGATGCCGCCGGTGGGCGAGGGCGCCAATATGGCACTGCTCGACGGCGCCCTGCTCGGCCGCGCACTGGCCGCGCACCCGGGCGACTTTCCCACCGCCGTAGCGGAATACGAACGCGAGATGTTCGAACGCACCGGCGCTGCCGCCCGGATGTCCGCGGATATACAGGAACTGCTGATGTCGCCGGACGCGGCCCGCAGAATGCTGGAGTTCTTCCAACCGAACTGACGAACCGGATCCGATCACGCAACAGGATCCGGCCCGATCTGCCCGGACCCCGTGCGGTCACGATGCCGTCACCGCCGGATTCGAGTGCCGATTCAGTCGTTGTCGGCCAGGCGGACGATATGCGGGACGCCGACCGGATTGCTGATCCAGTGGGCGTTCATGCCCGAAGGGAATGGTTCCAGTTCGTCCTGCGCGGGGATACCGTGGGCGGCCAGGTGTTCGGTCGCCCGCTCGACATCATCGGTGAACAGTTCGAGCCAGAGGTCGGCGCGTGCGTAGTTGTCGATACGGTCGAGCCACAGCGTGACGGGCCCGAACCGGACAGCGGCGCTCTGGATCACTCCCTCGGCGACAGCTGCGCCGCTGTCCTCGGTCACTTCCAGGCCCAGGACGTCACGATAGAAGGCGACGGTCCGATCGAACTGCGCCAGGGGGAGTTTCATGGCGATATTGTGTCCGCCGCGGAAGGTGGGGGTCATGTTCCAGTTCTCCTATGCCTGATCGAGGTGATCGCGCAGTGCGCTCAGGCGGCGGTCCCAGGTATGCGCGAGGACGGCGAGGTACGACTGGGCCACGGCCATCGGCTGGGTTCGCAGGCGATAGCGGATCCGGCGCCGTTCTCCGGGTTCGGCTCGGACGAGTCCGGCATCGGCCAGGAGGCCGAGGTGTTTGGCGATCCCCTGTCGTGAGATCGGCAGCCGGTCCGCCAGTTCGGTCGCGGTCGCCGGGCCGTGCGCGGCGAGTTCGGCGAGGAGGGCACGGCGGGTCGGGTCCGCCAGCGCGGTGAACACCGTCTGGGCGATCAGTTCGGTATCGCGATCGTCAGGCCGCGGCATCGAGGTACTCGGCCAGTTCGGTCAGCTCCGCCGCCCACCCTTTCACGTTGCCTTCGTAGGCGGCGGTCAGGTGGTCGGGCAGTTGGGCGAAGCCGGTCTCGACAACCGTGAGCCGGGTACCGGCCGGCGTCGGCACCAGCGAGAACTCCACGTCCGTCCGGCGTGGATCACCCGCCGGTAGCCCTTCGATCGCCCAGCTGAACGCAAACTTGCGGGGCGGCTCGACGATCCGGATCCACAGCGTATGCGGTCCGTCCTCGTCCCACCACACCCGCACCGTGCCGCCGGGGCGCAGGTCTTCCAGTTCGGCTCGGGAGCCGAACCAAGCTCCGAGACCTTCCGGCGTGGTCAGGGCGTTCCACACTCGCTCGGGCGGGTGGCGGAGTTCGAGCTCACGCTCGATGCGATCGGGTATGGGCACGGCAACCTCGCATTTATAGCAACCAATGGGTTGCTATAACCTATCGCAACCCATGAGTTGCGACAAGCCCCCGCCACCGGAACCGCGCAAGCGTCCGAGGGGGGCCCGTTGCCGACCAGGTCGAGCCGGAGTGCCGGGGATGGTGCGGGCATACCTCTCGGTCGCAGGTTCGATCGCCACGTCCAGGCGGTCCGGGCCGCGCAACCCGTTGTCGATCAATGGCCGGCGATCGAGGATTCCGAAGCGGGCCACTCGGTCGGCCGGCGTTTCCAGCAGTGCGTTCATTTCCAGCCGAGCGAGATGCATTCCGACGCAGACGTGTTCACCCCACCCGAAGGCGAGGTGGTCCGCGGCGCGACGGGGGATATCGAAGCGCGCCGGGTCCGGATACCGGCGTTCGTCGCGGTATAGAGATCGACATCGCCGGTCGGGACCGACAACGGGACTCCTGGAGACGAAGGCGTGGCACCAGGAGCGACCACCGGCGCCGAAACCCCTGCGGCAACGAGGAATCCGGCGGCGAGGATCCCGAACCCGAGTGCCGACCCGTAACCCATCCGAAATTCACTCCCTCGACAGCTCCGGCCCGAAGGCCGGGTGCGTGGCGACATCCCAGGTCCGGTTCTGCCGCGCCGACACCTTCAGCAGAAACCGAGCCGTTTCGGCACAGTCAATTCCTGGTGGGTACTTCGAGACCGGTGGTTGGGCGACGGACATTTCGCGAAATTGCATACACGTCAACGGGTATGGATACTCATGCCGATAATTGCCGAGTCACAGCTTCGTGGAGCCGCTACAACCCGGTCGGCCCTCGGTACCCGCAGCCACCGATATGAGGCGTGCGGGACCACGGCCCCGGGCAACAGCGTCCCCGGTACGGCCACGGCCCGGATGCTCCGATCCGCACGCCGAAGAGATCGAAAGGGGGTTGCCATGACCGCCTCGCGGCGCGTGTTACCGGTCGATGCCGGCCGGCCGGCATCGAGTCTCCCGCGCGCGGACGCCGCCTCGACACCGAGGGTGCTGTGGCGCCTGTCGTGGCAACCGCGGGGGACAGAGGTCATCGCGATCACCGTTCCCGAACCGGCCATCCGCCTCGCCGACCTCGAGATATCGACGCCCGACGATCCCATGATCAACGCGAGCTCGCCGCCGTTCTCCCCGAAGACCGGGCAGGTTCAGCGTCCGATGGCAACGCCGAAACACCTTTTGCCCATTTCGATTCGGCAATATCACGATCACCTCGCCGATACACGAATCGTGTTACGGACACATGACTGAGAAGTTTCTGAGAATGGTCGTACAAGGTGATCGCGGACACAGGATGCGGGAGCAAGGGGATCTATGGTTCTCCCGTGCTCGACACCCGCACCGGTTCATCCGGCACATTCTGTGCACTCCGGGCTCCGGCGATATCGAAGGCCCGCTTCGACCGGGCCTGCACGACCTGCCGCGCAGCGAACGAGGTACACGACTGCTTCGCGCATCGCGGCGCGGCGCGGGGACCGGCGCGACGACCCGGGCGCAATCCGCTTCCCGCACCGGGGGCGAGGCGTCGAGCCGGCAGATCCGGCGCGGCGGTACACCTGCGGACAGAACAGCTCGTCACCCGGTAGCGATGAAATATCGGGCGGAGACTCGGGCGAGCGGTCGACAACGGTCGTACCGCCGCCTTGCCGTGACGTGGGTTACCGCGATCTTGGTTCTGGTGTTCTCACTGGCCGGCTGCGACGGCGAACGCGACTATCTCCACCAGACGACCACCTCCGCCTCCGGCGCCGCGGCTTTCGGCCCCGCGGAAGCCGAGTTCTGCGCCCCGGCCGGTAGGCCCGACGAGCAACCACACGCCCGCCACATCGCCTCCGACGAGTTCGCTGCCACCGGATCGGATACTCCGAAAGCGCGTACCGCACCCGAGCAGAGCGGGCACGCGGCGGTCGAGGACGCACTCACACCCGCCGCCTTTCCACTCGCCACCGGCCCGCCCACCGCTTCGGGTGGCCGTGCCATCTTGACCCGTTTCTGTATCTCCAGACGCTGACAGGCCAGCGCCAGGCCGACGACCCACAGGGGTCGCGCGGCCGGTGTCCGCTGCCCGAAAACGTCTGCGCCGCAGCGGCGCACATACAGAAAGCGATACCCATGGACGATATCGTCGTATCCGGAGCTCTCGCGGACCTCGCCGAGCCGTGGGGCGAAGCGCTACGCCGCGCCCGCTCTCCCCACGAACTGATCGGTAACACCCCGGTGCAATGGATCGGGGCGCCCCTGGCACCTCCGGACCGGGGCTTCTGGGCGAAACTCGAAGGCGCGAACCCGGGCGGTATGAAGGACCGACCCGCCCTCCATATGGTGCGGCAGGCCGAGATACGCGGCGATCTGGCGCCCGGAGCACGGATCATCGAATCCAGCAGCGGAACCCTGGGCCTCGGCCTGGCCCTCGCGGGAATCGTCACCGGACATCCGACCACCGTGGTGACCGACCCCGGACTAGAACCGATCGTCTCCCGAATGCTGGCCGCCTACGGCGCACAGGTCGATCTGGTGACCGAACCGCATCCGGCCGGCGGCTGGCAGCAGGCCCGCCGGGACCGGGTCGAGGAATTGCTGGCGGGCGAGCCCGGCTCGTGGTGCCCGGACCAGTACACCAATCCCGACAATGTCGCCGGTTACGAATCGCTGGCACTGGAGCTGATGAACCAGGTCGGTGGAGTCGACGTGCTGGTCTGCGCGGTCGGCACCGGCGGCCACTCCGCGGGCGTGGCACGAGTGCTACGCCGGTTCCAGCCGGAAATGAAGCTCATCGGGGTGGACACCATCGGCTCCACCATCTTCGGCCAACCGGCGCAACCTCGCCTGATGCGTGGTCTGGGTTCGAGCATCTACCCGGCCAACGTCGACTACGGCGCCTTCGACGAAGTGCACTGGGTCGGCCCGGCCGACGCGGTCTGGGCCTGCCGCGCTCTGGCCTCGACCCATTACGCCAGTGGCGGCTGGAGTGTGGGAGCGGCGGCACTGGTGGCCGGATGGGTGGCACGCACGCACGAGGCCGGTTCCCGGATCGCCGCGGTGTTCCCCGATGGACCGCACCGTTATTTCGACACCGTCTACAATGACACCTACTGTGCTGAGCACGGACTACTCGACGCCGAACCGCCACTCGATCCGGAAGTCGTCGATCATCCTGGGCAACGGGTGGTGCAGACCTGGACCCGGTGCACCACCGTGATCGACCCGCGCGCCCTCTCGGTCTACTCCGAGGTGACGCGATGACCCTGCTGGGAAAGTTCCGCAGCTTCGACCTGCCGGCACGGCTGCTGATGATCAACCAGTTCGGCATCAATCTCGGCTTCTACATGCTCATGCCCTACCTCGCCGGGTACCTGGCCGGACCCCTCGGTCTCGCCGCCTGGGCAGTGGGCCTGGTGCTGGGCGTCCGCAACTTCTCCCAGCAGGGCATGTTCCTCATCGGCGGCACCCTCGCCGACCGGCTCGGCTACAAACCGCTCATCGTCGCCGGATGCCTGCTGCGCACCGGCGGTTTCGCGCTACTCGTCTTCGCGACATCGCTACCGGCGATACTGATCGCCTCGGCGGCGACCGGTTTCGCGGGCGCGCTGTTCAACCCGGCGGTCCGGGCCTACCTCGCCGCCGATACCGGCGAACGCCGCGTCGAGGCCTTCGCCGTATTCAACGTGTTCTACCAGGCCGGAATCCTGGCAGGCCCCCTGGTCGGGCTGGCGCTGATGGCCCTGGACTTCCGCGTCACCGCCGGCGCCGCGGCCGTAGTCTTCGCCGCACTCACCGTGGCGCAACTATGCGCTCTGCCCACCCGGCAGGCCCCGGAGACTCGGGAGAAGACCTCCGTGCTCCACGACTGGCGGACCGTCGCGGGCAATCGCCGCTTCGTCTGGTTCTCCGTCGCGATGATCGGGTCCTATGTGCTGTCGTTCCAGACCTATCTGGCACTACCGCTGCAGGCCGAGGCCATCGCGGGCGATCGTGCCCAGATTCTGGTTTCCGCCGTGTTCGTCGTGTCCGCGATCGTGGCGATCGCCGGACAACTGCGTATCACCGCGTTCTTCGCCGACCGCTTCGGAAACGGGCGCTCCCTGGTGATCGGGATGTGCGTTCTCACCTTCGCGTTCCTACCGCTGGCCATCGTGCCGGGTACCGGCACTTTCGGCGTGGTCGCCGCCTGCGCCGCCCTGCTGATCTCGGCGGCGTTGCTGGCCGTCGGCACGGCCACGGTGTTCCCGTTCGAAATGGACAGCGTGGTCTCGTTGGCCGGAGACCGGCTCGTCGCTACCCATTACGGCTTCTACAACACCATCGTCGGTGTCGGGATCCTGCTCGGGAACCTGGCCACCGGAGCCGTCCTGGGCGCCGCACGAGAAGCAGATGCCGAAGTCCTCGTCTGGGTCGGACTCGCGGCCATCGGCGCGGTCTCCGCCCTGGCCCTACACCGCCTCGACCGGTCCCGACCCGCGCAACACACCCGGCCGGAGCCCGCACCGGTCTGATCGATCGACTCGCCGGTGCCCAGCGCACCGCGATCCATCCTGTTCGACCATCACAGCAAAGGAATACTGTGAAACTCTTCGTTCCACTCACCGTTCTCACCGCCCCTCTCGGCTGTCTCCTGATGACGAGCGCGCCGGCGGCGGCGGTATCGGTGACGCCCTCCGACACCACGGTCACTGTGAAACTGACGCAGGCCGAGGCCGCAGCGATCACCGCACTCGATCTGGGCCCTGCCCTGGGTGCGCTGCCTCCCGGTTTCACCCCGCAAGCCGAACAGGCTCTCGCCGACAACATCTCCCGGTTCGCCGCCCGGGCAGCCCGAACCCCCGGTTCCACACTGTCGGTGGTGATCGATCAACCGGTGGCGAACACTCCCGGCGTCAGCGTCTCCACAACCCGCTGACCGAACGCCGCTCGGACGGTACGGGGCCGACCTCGGCACCGTGGACCAGGCGCTCACTCACCGGGGCGCCTGGTCCGGTGTTCACGCTGCGGCCACCGACGCCACGCTTGAATACCCTAGGGGGGTAATGTATAGATAGAAGTGCTTCTCCCGCGGCCGGTGATCACGAATCCGGTGATCCGCGGGCCCTTACTCGATCGACAGGAACCGATATGAGCACCTCGATCATCACCGTCGCGGGAATGACCTGCGGCGGTTGCGCTTCCAAGGTCCGCGCCGAGCTCGGCGCCCTCGCCGGTGTCACCGGCGTCGAAGCCGATCCGTCCACCGGCCGTGTCACCGTCGAATCCGGTGAGACGGTCGACCCCGATGCCATCAGCACTGCGGTGGAGGCCGCCGGCTACCGAGTCGTCACCTGAGTGCCGAGCCCTGGACACAGTCGTAACCCGGGCCCGGTCGTCGGCGCACCGCCTGGTTCCGCCCCGCCGGACGGTGCGCCGATGAGACGCCATACCCCCGTTCGTGTCTCCCATGGCCGGTGCAATCGGCGGCCCGGTAACAGGAGGGCGAGGGAAGACCGCGATGACAACTGTGTCGTGTCACGACCGTTGCGGTGTTGCGGCGCAGATCCCGCGGCACGGCGAGAACAATGAAGACAAGGAGGTGGTGCAGGTGAGCGGGATGTTCGCACCTGCCGCTGTAGCACGCGGACGCGCAGCCGGTGTCCGGCGTGGCGACGCCGGTGCGCCACCTGCGGTGAGCGGCGCGCTTGCCCGCGACCACCTGCGGTGCCCGGATCCGAGTGGTCCGCGGTGAACACCTCCCGCGGTCTACGACGTACGTCGGTGGCGCTGCTGTTGATGGCGGTGCTGCTGATCGCCCCGATCGTGCACTGCACCCTGGACCGGGTCGACGAGCACACTCACGTCCACTCCACCGGTGCGGTGGCCGCGCTGTCCGTCGGTAGCTCCCAGATCGATCATCTGGACGGAACGAGTGGCCCTGCCGGTCACCACGGTGATCAGCACATGATCCTCTGCGTCGAGAAGTCGCTGCTGCCCTCCGGTGGCGCGACCGTGGCTCCGTTGCTGTGGATGACGCTGATCGGTGTGATCACCGTGGCCACGGTGATCGTGATGGTCACCGGCAGTGCCCAGGGGATCCGTGGGCCGCCGCGTCCCGGTTCACCCGCGTTGAACGGGCAAGCCATCCTCACGAATTTCTGTATCTCCCGACGCTGACAGGTCAGCGCCAGGCCGTCCTGTGCCGTCGGCCGGTGTTCGCTACCCGCTCACCGTCTCGACCGCCCTGTGTGGCGGTTCGGATACAGAAAGCGACGAATCATGAACAACGTCGTGTCCGGCAAGTCCGCCAGGTCTGCGACTGCGCTCACCCCGCCTGCTCCGGTGCGGGAGTCGAGTTCGCTGGTCGGCAATACCCCGGTTCTGTGGGTGGGGGCGCCACTGGCGCCCACCGGCCGCGGGTTCTGGGCGAAATTGGAGGGATTCAACCCCGGCGGGATCAAGGATCGCCCCGCCCTGCACATGGTCCGGCGCGCGAAACAGCGCGGTGACCTGGCGCCGGGGGCCCGCATCATCGAATCCACCAGCGGCACGCTGGGACTGGGGCTGGCACTGGCGGGCGCGGTGTTCCACCATCCCGTCACCGTGGTCACCGACCCGGGCTTGGAACCGATCGTGGCGCGCATGCTCGCTTCCTACGGAGCACGCGTCGAGTCGGTGGCCGAGCCGCACCCGATCGGAGGCTGGCAGCAGTCCCGCCGCGACCGTGTCGATGAACTATTGGCGGCCGATCCCGGCGCATGGTGCCCCGATCAGTACAACAACCCCGACAACGTGGACGGATACGAATCCCTCGGTCTGGAGTTGACGCAACAATTGGGCGGAGTCGACGTGCTGGTGTGTGCCGTCGGCACCGGCGGTCACTCGGCCGGTGTGGCGCGAGTACTGCGCCGGAACAATCCCGACCTGAAGCTGATCGGCGTGGACACGGTCGCCTCCACGATCTTCGGCCAGCCCGCCGGCCCGCGCGTCATGCGTGGGCTCGGCTCCAGCATCTTCCCCCGCAACGTCGACTACCCGGCCTTCCACGAAGTGCACTGGGTGGCACCGGCGGAAGCCGTCTGGGCCTGCCGCGCCCTGGCCGGTACCCATTACGCGACCGGCGGCTGGAGTGTAGGGGCAGTCGCGCTGGTCGCCGGGTGGGCCGCGCGCTCCTTCCCGGCCGAAACCCGGATCGCGGCAGTGTTCCCGGATGGTCCAGAACGCTATTTCGACACCGTCTACAACGACGACTACTGCCGCGAGCACGGACTGCTCGACGCTGCTCCGCCGATCGAACCGAACGTGATCGCACACCCGGGCCGGCAGGTGGTGCGGTCGTGGACGCGCTGCACCACCGTAATCGATCCACACCCTTCCGACCCGGCAGGAGAGGGCGCATCGTGACCGTACTGAGGAGCTTCCGCGGCTTCGATCCGGCCGCGCGGCTGCTGATGATCAACCAGTTCGGCATCAATCTCGGCTTCTACATGCTGATGCCGTACCTGGCCGGCTACCTCGCCGGGCCCCTGGGGCTGGCCGCGTGGGCAGTCGGGCTGGTACTCGGGGTCCGTAATTTCTCGCAGCAGGGCATGTTCCTCATCGGCGGCACACTGGCCGACCGGCTCGGCTACAAACCGCTGATCGTCGCGGGCTGTCTGCTGCGCACCGGCGGATTCGCGCTGCTGGTTTTCGCGACCTCCCTGCCCTGGCTGCTGATCGCCTCCGCCGCAACCGGGTTCGCCGGCGCGTTGTTCAACCCGGCCGTGCGCGCCTATCTGGCCGCCGACACCGGCGAACGCCGCGTCGAGGCGTTCGCGGTGTTCAACATCTTCTACCAAGCCGGCATCCTGGCCGGGCCGCTGGTGGGCCTGGCCCTGATGCTCCTCGACTTCCGCGTCACCGCCGCCGCCGCGGCAGTCGTGTTCGCGGTCCTGACCGTGGCACAACTGTTCGCCCTCCCGGCCCACCGCGACCGGATAGCCGCGGAACCGGCGTCGGTGCTGCAGGATTGGCGCACCATAGCGGCCAACCGCCGGTTCCTGTGGTTCTCGCTGACGATGATCGGCTCCTATGTGCTGTCGTTCCAGGTGTATCTGGCCCTGCCGCTGCAAGCCGAATACCTGGTCGGCACCCACACCCAGCTGCTGGTCTCGGCACTGTTCGTGGTCTCCGGAATCGTCGCCGTGGCCGGACAGCTGCGGATCACCGGATGGTTCGCCGCGCGCTGGGGAACCGGACGCAGCCTCGCGGTGGGCATGGCGATCCTGGCCGCCGCGTTCCTCCCACTACTCGCTGTCCCCGGACCCGGACGATTCGGCATCGCGGCCGCCGTCGCCGCGCTACTGCTTTCCACGGCAGTGCTCGCGGTCGGCACCGCGGCGGTCTTCCCCTTCGAAATGGACACCGTCATCTCCCTGGCGGGCGGGAAACTGGTCGCCACCCACTACGGCTTCTACAACACGATCGTCGGCATCGGCATCCTGGCCGGCAACCTCGCCACCGGCGCCGTTGTCGGCGCCGCCCGAGCCGCCGGCGCGGACTGGGCGGTATGGGCCGGACTCGGCCTCATCGGCGCACTGTCGGCCTTCGCGCTACACCGACTCGACCGGTCCCAACCGCAGGTACAGGCCACTCGCGGCGAGCAGGACATACACCCGACCACCGAGGCCCGCCCTTCCGGCCCGGCAGCCACCCGGCCGGATATGACGGCCACTCACCACCTGCCCGTCGGCGTCGACCGTCAGGAAGACGAGCCGGCGAGGACAACGCGGCGCGTACCCCGACCGGTTTCGCGCAGGTAGGTCGAGGCGAACCCACCGTCCGCGGCCGATCGGGAGATGAACGCCGCGCACGAACTGCAGCACACGAGGGCGCCGGGATCTCGGGGTCTACGCTACGGTGCTCAGCCGCGGGCCATATCGACGAAGCGCGACAGATGCAGCTGGTGGGCGACGGTAATGGTCGCCGTCGGCCCGTTTCGGTGCTTGCCGACGATCAGGTCCGCTTCGCCGCCGCGCGGATCGTCGCGTTCGAACGCGTCCGGCCGGTGCAGCAGGATGACCATATCCGCGTCCTGCTCGAGCGAACCGGATTCACGCAGGTCGGATACCTGTGGACGTTTATCGGTGCGCTGTTCCGGCCCACGGTTCAGCTGACTGATCGCGATGACGGGGACTTCCAGCTCCTTGGCCAGCAGCTTCAGGTTTCGCGAGAATTCCGAAACCTCCTGCTGCCGTGATTCGACCTTCTTACCGGAGGTCATCAGCTGGAGGTAGTCCACCACGACCAATTTCAGGTCGTGGCGCTGTTTCAATCGCCGCGCCTTGGCCCGGATCTCCATCATGGTGAGGTTCGGCGAATCGTCCACGAACAGTGGCGCTTCGCTGATCTCGCTCATCCGCCGCGCCAGCTTGGTCCAGTCGTCATCGCTCATCCGCCCGGCCCGCATATCCCCGAGTTTGATCTTCGCCTCGGCCGACAGCAGGCGCATGACGATCTCGGTCCGGCTCATTTCCAGTGAGAAGATCGCGCTCGTCAGTCCGTGCCGGATAGAGGCACTGCGCATGAAATCCATACCGAGCGTGGAATTATGAGTCGGCACCATCGAGCGGCCGGCGAGGTACATATGGGCGCTGTTGTCGACCTCCACGCAGCGGACCGGTACGGACTCGATCCGCCGGATATCGACGATGAACCGTGAACACGACCTGCTCGTATTGCGGGCCGCGCGCCGCTCCTTGTGCAGGATCGCCTTGCGGAAGAGGCCGAAGACTTCGTCGTCGGTGGCGAAGGTGAGCGTGTACGCGATCGATCGTTCCCGCGTACGCCCCCGCACTGCCTTGGTCGACACACCGCACTGGTAGCCCAGGCCGACCACGAGTTCGCGAACATCCGCGAACAGACGCTCGTCGGTGACCGAGAACTGCACCGAGCCGCCGCCGCTGACGGTGCCGTCGGTATCGAGCAGCCCGGCGAGCAGAGCACGGCGCTGCACTTCCGAGGCACGCAGGTATTCGACGGGAATGTGTTTGTTCCCGAGCACACCGATGGTGCGCAGCCGCGCCTGCACGCTGCCGAATTCGTTACGGCAGGTCTGGCACATCCGCAGGCCGATCGACCGCTCGCCACAGCGCGGGCAGGCCGGGGCGGATTGCGGCGGGGATAGGAACCTCGCGCGCCCGCCGCAGGATCGGCCGCAGGTCCGCACCGCACCGGTGAACGGCGTCAACGGCGGACCGCATACTGCGCACAGCCGCTCGGTCACCGGCTCGTCGTCCGGCAACCGCAACTGATAGCGCGGCCGCGCCGAGCCGGAAGGGACAGCGACGATTCCCTCGCCTTCGATACAGGCGATGATCTCCGGGTCGGCAGAGGTGATCCGGGCGGCCGCAGCCGTCCCGCCGCCCAACCAGGCACCGAGGGTATAAGGCGGGACGAGCAGATCACGTGCGGGCAGTCGTAGCGGCCGCGCATTCGTCACCGAATGGTTGATCCGGCGATCCGCGGTGGCGCAGCGCAAGGTCGCCGCGATTTCGCCGGTGGTGCGCACGGCGGCGGAACTCCCCTGTTCACGATGACGCCGGTACCCGGTGGCGGCCTCTTGCGCGACTCGCCCCGAAGCCCTGGTCTCGGTCAGCCACTGGTGCTGCTCATCGGCGACGATGACTGTGCCGTCGGAGAATTCGACCTCGTAGCACGGACGGTCCGCCAACACCTCGGTAGCCCCGACGACCCGGGTGGGTTCGCCGTCGGCACCGAGGAGATGGTCCCCGACCCGCACCTCACCCATCGTGGTCCAGCCGTCCGGCGTGGGCAGCGGCGTATCCAGCGCAAGCGCCTTACCGACACCCGGGCGCGCCGCGACGATGATCATCTGACCGGGGTGCAGACCGTTGGTGAGCTCGTCGAGTTCGGAGAATCCGGTCGGTACACCGAGCGAGATACCGCCGCGGGAGGCGATGGAGTCGATCTCGTCCATGGTGGGCTGGAGCAGTTCTTCGAGCGGGAGGTAGTCCTCGGTGCTCCGGCGTTCGGTGACCTCGTAGACCTCGGCCTGGGCGCGGTCGACCACTTCGGCGACATCTTGACCGTCGGCACCGGCGTAGCCGTACTGCACAATGCGGGTCCCGGCTTCCACCAACCGCCGCAGGATCGCCTTCTCGGCCACGATCTCGGCGTAGAAACCGGCGTTGGCCGCGGTGGGGACGGTCTGCGTCAGGGTGACCAGATACGGGGCGCCGCCGATCCGTTTCAGCTCGCCGCTGCGGTCCAGGCCGGCGGCGACGGTGACCGGGTCGGCGGGTTCGCCGCGACCGTACAGATCGAGGATGGCGTCGTAGACGGCCTGGTGAGCCGGTCGGTAGAAATCGCCGGAACGCAGCACTTCGACCACATCGGCGATGGCGTCCTTGCTGAGGAGCATGCCGCCGAGCACCGACTGTTCGGCCGCCATATCGTGTGGCGGCTGGCGCCCGAAATCCTCGCCCGGGGGCTCCGGCGGGAAATCCGTGTGCCCGCGGTCATCGACGACTGCCATCCGACTCGACCGTCCTCTCCTTCAGACCGGACGCCACCCTTCGACGACCGGTTCTACCCCACGGGTCCGACAGGTTCGCCGAGGTCCGGCATGCCGGTGACCAGTGGTCAGACGTACCAGCTATCACCCAGATCGAGCCGATACGCCACATCGCGGCCGTGTGTCGCCAATGGTGCTGCGATGAACCTAAGCGAGGTTCTATCCACATGCCAACCGGGGCTGTGCACAGACCTGTGGATAACCTGGGGATAGTTAACCTCTGGTTGTGCACAACTTGTGGACAACTTGGGGAAAACGCAGGTCAGCCGCAGAAAATACCCAGCTAGATCCAGATTTTCGCGCCCCACACAGTGTGGATAAATAAAGTATCGGCGTGTCGGAGATGTTGAACAGCCGGGCGTGTTGAGTTAACGGATAGGCGAACAGATATGACCTGGGTCACATTACGTCCGGTTGGTTTTGTGATCGATCCACAGGACTCACATCTTGTGGATAAGACACATACAGAACGAACGGATGCCATCGACGAGTGGGCAGGCAACCGCCGTCACATGGACCACCGCAAACTGGCGGCTAATCTACTGTTGCTGTGGCAGAGCACAACCGACCGGGGATCGCGTCCACCCTTCACAGAGCGGACGTGATCCCCGGTTTCGGGTATCTGTGGCGAACCGGCTCAGCCGGCGGCCACGACCTCCAGCGCGAACTTCGCGGCGACGTCCGGGTGCAGGTGGACGGTCACCTGGTGCTTACCGGTGGCCTTGATATGCGACTTCGGCAGTTCGATACTGCGCTTGTCCAGAACCGGGCCCCCGGCCGATTTGATCGCGGCAGCGACATCGGACTGGGTGACCGAACCGAAGAGCTTGCCGGTGCCCGCGGTCTTGACCGACAGCGAGACCGACTCCAGGCCCTCGATGGCCTGCTTCAGTTCATTGGCATGGCCGAGATCGCGCACCCGGCGGGACTCCTGAGCCCGGCGGATTCCCTCGACCTGCTTCTGCGCACCGCGGCTGGCAACGATCGCCAGACCCCGGGGCAGGAGGAAGTTACGACCGTAGCCGTCCTTGACCTCGACGGTATCGCCGGGAGCGCCGAGGTTGTCCACATCGGCAGTCAGAATGAGCTTCATTTGCTTGACCGACCTTTCTCAGCGAGCCGTCGAGACGTAGGGCAGCAGCGCCATCTCACGCGAGTTCTTCACCGCGATGGCGACATCACGCTGGTGCTGTACGCAGTTGCCGGTGACCCGGCGAGCACGGATCTTGCCGCGCTCACTGACGTACTTGCGCAGCAGCGGCACGTCCTTGTAGTCGATGTCGACGATTCCGGTCTTGCTCTCTTTGCAGAAAGTGCAAGCCTTCTTCTTGAGCACCTTTTCGCGCGCCGGTGCCTTGGCCATTTTCGTTCACTCCGTCTTCTTGGTGGCCCGCCGTCGCGGGCCGATGCGGGCCGTCTCAGAACGGCGGTTCATCATCCGTCCGGCCGCCCCCGAAGGAGCCGGCCGCGGGCGCGCTACCCCACGGGTCTTCCGCAGCGCCCTGTTCGGACCGTCCACCGCCACCGTTGCCGGCGTTGTAGTTACCACCACCGCCGCTGTTGGAACCGAATCCACCGCCGCCACCGCCGCCGCCACGACTGGTCTTGTTGACCTTGGCCGTGGCGTACCGCAGCGAGGGGCCGACCTCGTCGACCTCGAGCTCGACGACCGTGCGCTTCTCGCCCTCGCGGGTTTCGAAAGAGCGCTGCTTGAGTCGTCCGCTGACGATCACGCGGGATCCCCTGGTCAGGCTTTCGGCAACGTTCTCCGCGGCCTCGCGCCAGATATTGCAGCGCAGGAACAGCGCCTCGCCGTCTTTCCACTCGTTGGTATTACGGTCGAAGATGCGGGGCGTGGAGGCCACGGTGAAATTCGCCACCGCCGCGCCCGCGGGCGTGAATCGAAGCTCGGGATCGGCCGTCAGATTTCCGATGACCGTTATTACCGTATCGCCAGCTGCCATGGGGGTTCCTCCTGCTCGGTGTGCAGTCCGGGTGCACTCGCCTGTTGCGCTAGAGCCTAGAGACAGGCTCCGACGAAACGGCGGTAGCGCCGGAACTACTTGTCGTTGCGCAGAACCTTGGTGCGCAGGACCTGCTCGTTGAGGCCCAGCTGGCGGTCGAGTTCGTTCACGGTGGCGGGCTCCGCGGTCAGATCGACCACCGCGTAGATGCCTTCGGCCTGTTTACGAATCTCGTAGGCGAGGCGCTTACGGCCCCAGATATCGACCTTGTCGATTTTGCCGCCCTCGGTGCGGACAACGCCGAGCATATTTTCCAAAGACGGTCCGACAGTACGCTCGTCCATGCTCGGATCGAGGATGACCATCACTTCGTAATGACGCACGAACCAATCACCTCCTGTGGTCTGGGGTCGGCCACGGACGGTCCGTGGCAGGAGGTCGTCGCGTCAGCAACCGGGCAAGAGTACCTGAGTGGACTGCCCGCGGCGAAATCGATCTTCGACGCGGTGATCGCGTTGTGGCCGCGAGCGCGAAATGAATTCCCACAATCGCGGGGCGGCGTATTTCCGTATTCCGCGCACCGGGCGTGACCAGGCGGTACCCCGGCGATATAGCAGGCCGGGGACCATCCGATCGAACAGCGGACCGTGGTGTAGCCCACTAGGGTGTCGGTATGTCGATCGGACCGGCCGCGGGTGTGCTCGGGGCCGATCGCGTGGCCCGGCGCACCGCCGTTCTCGCGGTAGTGCTGCTGTGCGGTGCCACTCTGGTGGTGGCATTCCTCAACAAGGCACGCTGCGCCGGAGCGCCTTTCCGCGCCGACGGCCGCAGTGCCGCTTTCGATTACGTCAAGGACGCCCGCGTCTGCTATTCCGATATCCAGTTCCTCTGGCTGGGCCGCGATATCGATCAGCATATTTTCCCTTACATACACGGCGGTATCACCGCCGACGGCACCCTGACCGGCGGCGCTGTGGAATACCCGGTGCTGAGCGGTCTGCTGATGTGGCTCGGCGCGCTGGGCGCGCACAACGACGCGGCATTCCTCCTCCGCTCGGCATTGCTGTTGGCACCGTTCGCCCTGGTCACGGCCTGGCTGCTGGCCCGGATGGCAGGCCGGGCCGCGCTGCTGTGGGCGGCGGGACCGCCGCTGGTGCTGTACGCGTTCCACAACTGGGAACTGCCGGTGGTGTGCACGACCGTGGCGGCCGCCGCGGTGATGGCCGCGACCCGGTATCCGTTGCGCGTACGCGGAGCGCTGGCCGCGATACTGCTGGCGCTGGGTTTCTGTTTCAAGATCTATCCGGCGATTTTCGTGATCCCGCTGGTGCTGTATGTACTGACCGGCGGGGAGCGGGAACGCGCCGGGCCCGGGCAACGCCACCGCTCGGATATCGCCGGAGCGCTGATGACCGCGGCGGCCGCCGTCGCCACGGTGGTGGTGATCAACTTGCCGTTCGCCCTCGCCGGCTACGACGGCTGGCGGGCCTCGATCGAGTTCCAGCAGCAGCGCGAAGCCGATATCACCACGAACTCGATCTGGTATTGGGGTCTGCGACCACTGTTCGGCTCGGATCCACTGAGCAGCGCCGCCTTCAGCGAAACGGTCTCGATCGCCTCACCGACGCTGATCATCGTGTCGTTCGTCGTCGCGCTGTGGACGGGATGGCGGCGGTATGCCGAAACGGGTGTGTATCCGTGGCTCGGCGTGAGCGGGGCGATGCTGTGTGGGTTCCTGGTGTTCCACAAGGTCCATTCGCCGCAGTACACGCTGTGGCTGATTCCGTTCCTGGTGCTGCTCGCGGTTCCGTGGCCGGTGGTGTGGAGCTACCTGGTCGCCGATATAGCGATCGGCGTCGGTGTCTTCCGCTACTTCTACACCATGGGCACCGGGCATTCGGTCGAACTCACGGAGGCGGTGGTCCGGTTCGGCGTCTGGGGGCGGGCCACGCTGCTGGTGCTGCTGTTCTGGCTGTTCCTGAAGGTCCCGGTGCGGGCAACGCGGACGTTCAGGGGCGCGGACCCGGAGCCGGCGGACCTGATTCGCGAGGACGTGCCGAGGACACACGGCTGAAGCGGTTCCAATAAAACTAGAACGTGTTACATTCAAAGTATGGCACCAGTCGGATCGGGTTGCGCCGGGCATCGTTGTAGGAGGTACCCGGCGTATTCGCGGTCGTCGGGTGACAGCGGCCGGATCAGCCGCCGCGCGGCAATTATGTAACTTGTTCCAGGCATAGGGAGACCAGCACCGCCATGCGTACCGATATCTGCGACCGGCTGGGGATCGAGTTCCCCATCTTCGCCTTCACCCACTGCCGCGATGTGGCGGCCGCGGTCAGCAACGCCGGCGGTCTCGGCGTCCTCGGCGCGGTCGGATTCACCGCCGAACAGCTCGAGGTCGAGCTGGCCTGGCTGGACGAGCACGTCGGCGACAACCCCTACGGTGTCGACCTGGTGATCCCCTCCAAATACGAGGGCAAGGGCATCGACGGACTCTCCCCCGAACAGCTCGAAGCCGAACTCGTCAAACACGTCCCCCAGGGCCATCGCGACTTCGCCGAGAAGATCCTCGCCGACCACGGCGTACCGAAACTCCCCGAAGAAGAGGTCCACCCGCAGCTGCTCGGCTGGACGGCCACCACCGCCGCACCCCAGGTCGAGGTGATCCTGCGGCATCCGAAGGCGAAGCTGGTCGCCAACGCGCTCGGCACGCCCCCGCCGGAATTCGTCTCCCAGATCCAGGAATCCGGCCGGCTGATCGGCGCACTCTGCGGTTCGGTGAAGCACGCCATGAACCACAAGGACGCCGGCCTCGACTTCGTGGTCTGCCAGGGCACCGAGGGCGGCGGCCACTGCGGCGAGGTCTCCTCGCTGGTGCTGTGGCCGCAGGTCATCGACGCGGTGGGCGATCTGCCGGTACTCGCGGCCGGCGGTATCGGCGACGGCCGCCAGGTCGCGGCCGCGATGGCGATGGGCGCCGCGGGTGCGTGGACCGGATCGATCTGGCTCACGGTGGAAGAGGCCAATGTGCCGCCCGCCCAGATGAAGACCTACATCGACGCCACCAGCCACGACACCATCCGCTCCCGCGCCTGGACCGGCAAACCGGCTCGTATGCTGCGCAACGACTGGACCGATGCCTGGGAATCGGCGGACACCCCGGACCCGCTCCCCATGCCGCTGCAGATGATGGTGGCCCTCGACGGTGTGAAGCGCGGCCACCGCTACCCCGAAGCAGCCAAGGACGTGAACTTCAACCCGGTCGGCCAGGTGGTCGGGATGATGAACAAGATGGAACGTTCGGGCGAGGTCATGAGCCGGCTGGTCGACGAGTACGTGACGGCCTGCGAACGGTTGAACAAGCTGAACGGCGATATCTGATCGCACCGGTGGGGTGAGCCCCGCGAAGCTGGAATGACGAACGCCGCCGGGGAGATTCCCGGCGGCGTTCTTCTGTTCGGGGGCCGACGTCACGAGCTGCGCGGACACGGGAAGGGTCTGCGGGTGGATCGCGGTGGTGGACCACCGATGGAGGCGGTGGGTGATCCAGCCGGTGGAGGTCGGTGGGAGGCGAGATTGCCTGTGAGACGCACGGGGTGGGGGATTTTGTGCGCTGGTCCTTCACCGACTGCGACGAGATGGCGCTGGAACTGGTGGGGCGCAGTGATTTCCGGGAGACGGATCCGTGGCTACAGGATCGAACGGGGGGAGCTTTCGGTGCGGCGCTGACCGGGCGTGCGGCGAGACCGCCCCGTCCGCCAACGCGAGGGCCCACACCCGTCCGCCAACGGGAGGAACCACACCCGTCCGCCAACGGGAGGAACCACACCCGTCCGCCAACGGGAGGAACCACACCCGTCCGCCAACGGGAGGAACCACACCCGTCCGCCAAAG